>NZ_CP029186.1:985000-1585000 GCF_003096035.1 Flavobacterium album
CTCTGGTTGTTGCGGACCAGAGGTTTGTGAAAACAGATAAAATAGATAAAAAACCTGTTTTGCTATGGATATATATAGGCGCTAAAAAATTAGTTAGATTTTTTAGCAGGGTCAGCCTTTTTAACTTCGGCTTTTTCTTCTTTCACAGTAGCTTCCTGTTTTTTTACTTCGGCAGGCTGCTGTGTTTGCTGCTGCGCGGCAGGCTTGGCCTCAGTGGCTTTCGCGGCGGCAGGTTGCGTAGTTTGAGCCGGTTGTGGTTTAGTAGTTGTTTCTGTTTGTTTTGTAGTTTCCTGTGCCATTGCCATTACTCCTGTAAGCATTAGGGCACTTAAAAATAACTTTTTCATATTGTATCGTTGTTAAATTATGTCTTATACCAATACATAAGGCAAGATTGATGCCTCAATAGCGGCAGCACCATCGTTTTCAATTAAATCAACACTGAAACAATCTGAAAAACAGACAATTAAAAAATCTTTATTACAAAATACTCCCTTCGCCCACAATGCAGTAAAATTGTAGAATTTGGGGAATTCTGTAGAAATTTTGTGGAGAATTAGTTCATTGCGTTGACGCGAATACTGGCTTTCACCAGTGCAAGCGCACGGATTTTATCCATTTCAACGTCTTTGGCCTGGTGGTGCTTGTTCTCGCTTACGAGTTTAACGCAGCCGGGATACTCTGAGCGCTGGATATATTTTACTGTGATATATTCTTCGCCGCTGCCCATATCAATACCCAGCAGGTACATCTCGCCCCAAAAGATTCCGTTCTGTATATCGTGGATCTCTTTGTACATAACAATGTCACCGCTTTTTAGCAGCGGATACATACTGTCTCCGGTAACATATACAGCACCGTCGCATTTTGGCAGGTGTGGTATCGAGATATGGTCAATCGGTTTTTGGGCGCTGTTGCTTGAAAATATCGGCACAAGGCCTGCAACTGCTTCAAGGTCGTAAAGCGGTATCTGCTGGCTTTCAACAGCGGTATCGGTTTTAAGGCGGTAGGTTTTAATAGAGGTTCCATCTTCTCCTTCCTTCAGCATTTCGCCATGCCCTGTAAGCAGCCATGCAGGATTTAGGTCGGTATAGGTTGCAAGAATTTTTTCCAGCATGTTCGACCCTATGCTCTTACCATCTTTCACGGCTTTCGAAATACTGCCACGGCTGGCACCAAGGCTATTCTCGAAAGCATAATAACTGATCCCTTTTGCCTCTATATATTCTCCCACTCTTTGCGATACCATAATATTTGTATTTACAGGCAAATCTAAGAAAAAAATATTTTTATTGCGAAAATAATCTTTCTTTTATTTGAATTTTCCTATGTTTACTATAAAGCTATTTATTGATGGAAGAAGAAAACAAAGTATCAGTATGGTTAGGAAAGTTGGATAATCAAGAGAAATTTAAGGAATATATCTCTGAAATCTATGATGATGAAGGACAGATGATGTCCGGTTTCATGAACGATTTTGAGATCAAATTTTATGATTCCCAATTCCTGGAAGCATTATTTGAAGCATCTGCCAATAAAGACGAGGCGCTTAAAAGCTTTTCTTATTCGCAAAATTTTTTGGACAAATTGCCATTGGAAAATTTATCCCATTATAATTGCTTTTTGCTGATCTACAATTTTAATTATGTTGGCCAGGTAGATAAGGCCGGTTCGTTTAAGTACATCGGAACATTTGCTTATTAGTATATTAACTTAATCACTGGTTATGACCGTAAAAAAATTCGAAGGATTGAGCAGAGGATTGATAAAGGCAGGCTTAGATAATAAATCTATCTTCATTACAGGTGAACTTACAATGAATAAATTCTACGCTAACGCTGAATATAAAAAATTGGGAACCACCATTTGAAAACGAAGCTATAACGGAAAACGAAAAAAAAAATTATTAAAGCAATAGAAGAATATTCGAAAGAAGGTGAAATACCTGTTGTTTTTGATTGAAACCTTTACATTTCTAAATCCAACTAACTTGGCTATCGCGGGCTTCTATCAGTAATATTTTATATTAGAAATGGACATAATTAAAATTGAAACAGTAAATGGCCGTAAGGTAATAAACGGTAGAAGTTTAGACGATATTCTAAACATATTTACGCCAAATGACAAAGAATATGAGGTTATAAAATCCCTATTCATTAAAATAACATCAGATGATGACTTAATACAAGGACTTAAAAAGAAAAAAATAAATTCACTCCAGTTGAAGTACTATTAATTATAAAACATTAGGTAACCTTTCTATTAGTGAAGCCAATCCTATTTTAGAAAAAGTCTTATTTTGGGATTAATTATTAAACATTCTAATTAATCTAACCACCACTTGGGCGGTTTTTTTATATCCCTTGCCCAACGCCATTCCTTTTGTACCTTTGCCCCTCATGGAAAACAGGCCTTACACATATCCGCGCGAAGAAAAGCTGAAAAGCCGAACCAGGATCGACCTTTTGTTTACGGAAGGTAAGTCGGTGTCTAAGTACCCGTTGCGGCTGGTATATGTGCCGCAGCCGGAAGAAGGCGCGATCATGCAGATGGGGGTTTCTGTCTCCAAAAAATACTTCAAAAAAGCAACCGACCGCAATTACTTTAAGCGGGTACTGCGCGAAACCTACCGCCACCACAAGCATATCCTTACTGAAAGTACTGATAAGCCTTATGCCATGATGTTTTTGTACCAGACCAAAGACCGGCTTTCGTTTGAGGAGATCAATACAAAAACGATCCAGCTTTTTGAAAAATTCGCTGCGCAGGAGAACCTGTGATAAATACTCCTGCTGTACTATTTTATCATCTCCCACGTTTACTATCACGGTAATGCCTAAGTTTATTTATCGAATTGCTCAACCTTTGGCCATTAATCCTTATTTTCGTAATCGTATTATCATCATCAGGAAAAATTTAAGAAAGGAAAAATCATGTTTAAGAGACTAAAGAGAAAATATGTGCTGCCGGCCGTTGCTGTTGGGTTTTTGTTTGTGGGGGCCAGCTTTAAGGACGACTTCTTTGAGATCGCCAAGCAGATCGAGATATTTACCACACTGTTCAAGACCGTGAACAATAATTATGTAGATGAAACCAACCCCGGACAGCTTATGGATAAAGCCATAAAAAGCATGCTGGCCGACCTGGACCCGTATACTAATTATTTCAACGAACAGGATGTGGCGAAGTTCAAAATAAACAACACCGGCGAATATACCGGCATTGGCGCACTAATTACCCGCAAGGAAAGCAAGCTGATCATTAAAGAGCCATATAAGGATTATCCTGCCGACAAAGCAGGCCTTAAAGCCGGTGACGAGATCATCCAGATCGGCGATATCGTACTGGCAGACTTTAAGGAAGATGCCAGCGAATTGCTGAAAGGCTCGCGCAATACCAAGATCGACATTAAATACCTGCGCCAGGGCAAACCCATGAGCACACAGCTGGTACTGAACGAAGTAGATGTAAAAGCGGTGCCATACTATGCGCTTGTGGGCAAAGAGACCGGCTATATTGTGCTTTCGCAGTTCAATGCCAAGGCATCGCAGGAAACCAAAGCCGCGCTTATCGACCTGAAAGGCCAGGGCGCTAAAAACATCATCCTCGACCTCAGGGGAAATCCCGGCGGGCTGGTGAATGAGGCCGTGGCCATCTGTAACCTTTTTGTTCCCCAGAATGAGATCATTGTTACCACAAAATCGAAGAACGAGAAATACAATAACACCTACAAAACCCAGAAAGCCCCGGTAGATACCGAGATCCCGCTGGCGATACTGGTAGACGGCAAAAGCGCCTCGGCTTCAGAGATCGTGTCCGGCGCATTGCAGGACCTTGACCGTGCGGTTATCGTGGGCAGCAGGAGCTTTGGAAAAGGCCTGGTACAACGCCCTCTGGACCTTGTTTACGGCACGCAGGTTAAGGTAACCATCTCGCGCTATTACACGCCTTCAGGCCGCAGTATACAGGCCCTTGACTATACGCATAAAGATGTTGACGGTAAAGCCATCCGTATCGATAAAAAGAATTACAACGCCTTCAAGACCCGCAAAGGCAGGACAGTGTATGACGGTGGCGGCATATTGCCGGACGTGGAACTGGAAGAATCCAAAACAAGCGCTATCGCCGATGCCCTGGTGCGTAACGATGGCATATTCAACTATGCTACGGTGTATTATTACAAGAATCCAAATCTTGGCACGACAATCCCGACAGTATCGGATGCAGAGTTTGAGGCCTTTAAGCAATACCTGAAAAAAGAGAAATTCGAATTTGACACCGAAACCGAAAAATCCCTTAAAGCCACACTTGAGGTCGCCAAAAAGGAAAAGGTAGACGAAAGCATCGCCGCCGAATACCAACAGCTTTTGGCAGCCCTGCAAAAAAGCGAGGAAAAAGAGCTGAATACCCACAAAGCGGAAATAAAGCAAATGCTGCTGGACGAGCTCATCAAGCGCTACCAGTACAAAGAAGGGCTTTATAAATACTACACCACCAGTAACCCGGAAATCCAGAAAGCCGCGGCCCTGTTGAATAACCCTTCGCAATACAACAAGATACTTTTAAAATAATATAGTAATCCCGGCTCTGTCGGGATTCTTTTTTTTGAGGTGGACTATGCAGGATTCCAATCCCGGAATTATATGCCGGCTCATCGAAGCGAATGGCCTCGGGACGGAAAGGAATTGGCCGCAGCCTCAGGTAAAGTACCCGGGATTTATAACCTGATGCGCCGGGCGTTAAATTATAATACCTTCTAAACTGCTGATTTATAAAAAACATATACCTTTGTGGTTTTAATTCACTTTATCGTGGGCAATCACAAACATATTAACAAAGTAACCTTAGGCGGGCTTATTGTTACTTTGGGGATCATTTACGGGGATATCGGTACTTCGCCTTTGTATGTAATGAAGGCTATAATGGGGGAAGTTCCTATTGAAGAAGAAGTGGTGTTGGGGGCGCTTTCCTGTATTTTTTGGACAATTACCCTGCAAACTACAGTAAAGTATGTTTATCTCACGCTTAAGGCAGACAATAAGGGCGAAGGAGGTATTTTCTCTCTCTACACCCTGGTAAAACGCTTTAAGAAAAAAGGCCTTATTGTCCCGGCAATTATAGGGGGCAGTGCTTTGCTCGCAGATGGTATCATAACACCTCCTATTTCTGTGTCCTCTGCTATTGAGGGGCTAAAAATTTACAGGCCGGAACTTGATACAGTGCCTATCGTAATCGGTATATTATTTGCCTTGTTTTTCATCCAAAGGTTTGGGACAAAATTCATTGGTAAATTCTTTGGCCCAATGATGCTGTTATGGTTCGGTATGCTGGGAGTACTTGGCATAATCCCGTTAATGTCTAACATTGCCGTTTTGAAAGCGCTTAACCCTTATTATGCATTGCATTTGCTGAGCATTCATCATGAAGGGTTTTATGTTTTAGGTTTCGTATTCCTTTGTACCACAGGTGCAGAGGCGCTATATAGCGACATGGGGCATTGCGGAAGGAGCAATATCCGTGTAAGCTGGGCATTTGTAAAGGCAATGCTGGTACTTAACTATTTTGGGCAGGGGGCTTACCTTATCGCCCATTCGGGGCAAACGCTTATAACACTTAGCGGCGATCCTAAAAATCCGGGTAACCCATTCTATCTGCTGATGCCCGATTGGTTCCTGCCTTTCGGTATCGCTATTGCAACATCTGCTGCAGTTATTGCATCACAGGCATTGATCAGCGGCTCATTTACGCTTATAAGTGAGGCAATGCGCCTGAATTTCTGGCCGAAAGTATCTGTTAAGTTCCCTACAGAATTACGCGGGCAGCTCTATATCCCTTCGATAAACTGGCTTTTGTTTATAGGGTGTGTATTCATAGTTTTGCACTTCAGGGAATCCGGGAATATGGAAGCCGCTTACGGACTGGCAATTGTATTGTGCATGCTCATGACTACTACATTACTTGGTTATTACATGGTCATGAAACGGTATAACGGAATCCTTATCATTGCTATAATTGCTGTATACTTTACTATTGAGATCTCGTTCCTTATCGCTAATATGGATAAATTCCATCACGGAGGCTACGTTTCGCTGGCAATTGCGGGTTTATTAGCTATGATAATGGCTGTTTGGCACACCGCAAAGAAAATTCGAAGCGAATACACCGAATTCACTAAGATCGCCAATTACAAACAGGTGCTTTCAGAGCTTAGCAATGATGAGTCTATACCGAAATATGCCACCCACCTGGTATATATGACCAACGCGCACCTTGGCGATGAGATTGAGTCGAAAATCATTTATTCCATTTTACAGAAAAGGCCGAAACGTGCTGATATTTACTGGTTCGTTCACGTAAATGTGGTGGATGAGCCTTACAAAATGGAGTACCGCGTACGCGAAATTATGAAAGATGACGTTATAAGGGTAGACTTCTATCTTGGTTTCCGTGTGGCCCCGAGGATCAACCTGATGTTCAAGCAGGTGGTTCGCGATATGGTACAGCGCGGTGAGGTAGATATCACAAGCCGTTACGAATCGCTGAACCGTAATAACGTGATAGGTGACTTTAAATTTGTCCTCATAGAGAAATTCCTGTCGTACGACAATGAGCTTCCGTGGTATGAAAGGATTGTGCTGGATATTTATTTCATTTTGAAAAAGGTCAGCCTTTCCGAAGGCAGGGCGTTTGGCCTTGACAGCAGTTCGGTAAAAGTAGAGAAATTCCCTATTGTGATCCACCCGCCGGAAGATATGGTACTGGCGCGGATCGATGAAAACAACACCACGCAGCCCCAAAATTGATGAGAAACATTTTTTTTATAGCAGCATTTTTTCTTTTCCAGGCTGCTTTTTCGCAGGAGGAAACACTATACTCCGTTTATTTCGAGGTTAATAAGTACAACCTTGACGATAAGCAGGGCGATAATGTAGTGGCCTTCATAAAAGCGATTGATACGGCGCGTATAGAGACCGTCCAGATATATGGCTATTGCGATGACCGTGGTAAGGATGAGTATAATTACAAGTTATCCACTAAGCGTGCCAATACCATCAGGGATACATTATTAGGCCGTGGTATCAGGAATAAGATCATCGTTACCATAGAAGGCAAAGGGCGAATAATGCTCGACGAAGACATAGACAACGTGAGCGAGGCGCGGTCCAAGAACCGCCGTGTGGACGTAGTGGTGAACTTCAGGCCTTTACCGCCGCCAAAGCTGGAGCCCGGATTTTACAATACGCTGAAAAAAGACCTCATCGTAGGCGACCACATCTATCTTGAGAACATATTGTTTGAGCGCGGCAGCAGCAAACTAACTGCAAAATCGCGAACAGAGCTCGAGAAGGTGGCAAGGCTGCTCCAGAAATATAAAAACCTCGAATTCGAGATACAGGGCCACATTTGCTGTACGCCTTCTTTCCAGAAAGAAGCTATAGACAAGGATACTCGCAAGCGCGAACTCTCCAAAAACCGTGCTTTTACCGTGTATAAATTCCTTGTTTCCAAAAATATCAGCAAGAACCGCATGACCTACAAAGGCTACGGGAATACAAAATCACTCGGTAAAGGCACGGAATATGACAGGCGTGTGGAGCTTGTGATCACTAAGATATAATTTCAGATTTCAGAGGGTAGATTTCAGATTGAGCTTCACTCAGACCGAAAATTGTATGTTCAAAAATATCTGTTTTGAGATTTCTCCACTCCGCTGCGCTTCGGTCGAAATGACACAATATCCCTTTTAGGAATTAAGCATAGGTTTTTAACGCATGAGTGTAGCTCAATCTGAAATCTGAAATCTACATTCTGAAATAGTTTAGAAATCTGAAATGGCCGCATGCATCCGTATATGCGGGATATCATCTTCCAGGTACTGTTCGCCATCCTGAACAAAACCATGGCTTTCGTAGAATTTTTTGAGGTATAGCTGTGCTGATATTGTGATATTGCCGGTACTAAAATGTTCCCTTATTCCGTCAATGGAAGCTTTCATAAGGCCGTGGCCCCATTTACGATCGCGGAATTTTGGGCTGATAACCACCCTGCCTATAGAGGCATTTTCAAAATAATATCCCGGCGCAAAAAGGCGGGTATAGGCAACAATTTTATTGTCAAATGTACCTAACAGGTGTAACGCTTTGGCGTCTTTGCCATCGATATCCTGGTAGACGCAGTTTTGCTCCACCACAAACACTTCGCTGCGCAATTGCAGTACTTGGTATAGTTCGTCCAGCGAAAGCTCGTTAAATCGCTTTATTTTGAATTGTGGGTTCATAAGAATTTTATCGACCTGATTATGGATTCCAGTTCCATGATAAGGTCCCTTTTAGGTGAAGACGGGCTATAAATAAAACCTTCGACAATAAGGTAGCAATTGTGCTTATCGTCCCTTATAGCATAATTGAGGAAGGGGCCATTCATGAAATCGCCTTTCATTTCCCAGTTGCCTCGTGTCTCAAAGGCGCTTTTGTTGTTAAAGCCGGTCATAAAAAAGGAAGGCGAATAGGCTTCCTCGGTGATCATGTACGTATCCGCTTCGGTACCGTGGATGTATAGGCTGCCAACAGAATCGCGCATCTTTATGATGTTATTGAGCATGTCCTTGTTCTTCTCGATCACATTATCCGGAACGGTATAAAGCAAAATATTGGTATTCCCGCTGGGTATGTCCTTCTTGAACCAAACGAACTTATCCCCCTTTACAGGCAGGCTATAAGATTTGGGGACTTTGATTGAAATTCCATACCGTGATGCAATGTCTTTTTCATCCAAAAGCCCTGCCTTTTCGTTGCGCTTTTGGTTCTCTGCAATCTCTGTATTCTTTATTGTGGTGATAATCTCTTCGGAATGCATATCGATAACCTCAAGCAGATCGTCTATCGTCCTGCCTGTTATCGTGAATACATTCTGGGGAGCGCACTTGCTGTCCTGCTTGTACCTGAAATCCTTTTTGCCGGAGTTCTCAATAACAATGATGTTACGCCGCCTGGTAAGGTCGCCTTCAAAAGCAGCGCCATTGTACTGGGTAAGGGTGAATATAGGCTCTTCCTGGCTAAGGCCGTCTATGGGTGCGGCAAGCCTTTTGCGCAGGCTGTCGCCTACCTCGCCATTCCACAGAACATCGCTTATCACAATAGATATTTCATTGATATTGCCTGCAGAAGCGCTTTCATCAGTTTCCCGGTCGCTCTTGCAGGCAATAAAAAGAATAAAAATAAAACAAACCCATTGTTTCATTTTTGTGGTATGTTGTAGTTTAGTTAGCAGCCTCAACCACTTTAAGCTTCATGCCCGGCTGGATGCTTTCGCCCTGAATCTTGTTCCAGTTCTTAAGGTTCTCTACAGTAACGCCCGGGTGCTTCTTAGCAATGCTGAACAATGAGTCGCCTTTTTGCACGATATACATGCGCTGGTCTTCATAGCTGTTGTCCCTCACCCTTTTTGCAGGCTCTTTTACGGCAACTGCGGTTTTGGTTTCAACGGCAACTTCTGTAGTTGCAGGTTCTTCAGCAACTTCAGCGGTTTTTTCAGCAACAGCGGTTTTAGCAATGCTGTCTTTCGTCTCTTTTGTTTCTTTAGCGGCAATAGCCTCTTCTTTCACAGGAACGCTAACAATAATCGTTTTTTCGATCTTAAGCTTCTGCCCTGCCTGGATGTTATTGCCTTTTATCTTGTTCCACTTTCTGAGTTCGGCAACCGAAACGCCATATTTATCAGCGATAGCGCCAAGGTTGTCGCCGCGTTTTACAACGTATGACTTTATTGAAGTGGACGTAGATTTTTTCTTTTTGTATGTTGGCCTCACAGAATCGTTCGATGCAATTGCCGTTTCCGATTTCAGGAAGAATGGCTTTTCGCGAAGGCTTTCCTCATAATCTATATAGGCATACACTCCCGCCTCATTGGAAGCAAAGATGGCAGCCTTATCTTTAGGAAGCCTGATGAAGTGCGCTTTCTCAGCAGTGAACGGAACAACGTCTAATTTATAGATCGGGTTCAGGAACTGCAGTTGGCTTACAGGGATATCAAGCAATTTCGATATCTGTTTGAACGACATCTGGCGTTTCACCATGATCGTGTCGGTCTCAAAATAAGTAAGCGGCGCTTTCTTTGCTTTTATGCCGTGCTCTTTGGCATATTCGTAAATATACATTGTGGCAAGGAAGGTAGGCACATAGGCCTGTGTTTCCTGCGGCAGGTTTTTCCTGATGTTCCAGTAGTTGTGGTATGTGCCTGAGCGGCGTATCGCTTTGGTAACGTTGCCCGGCCCGGCATTGTAAGATGCAAGCACAAGGTCCCAGTCGCCAAAAATATTATAAAGGCTCGACAGGTACTGGCATGCTGCTTCGGTAGCTTTCAATGGGTCGCTGCGTTCGTCAACATACGAGTTCACTTCAAGGTTGTACTGCTTTCCGGTAGGGTACATGAACTGCCAAAGGCCGGTAGCCCCTACCCTTGATTTTGCTCTCGGGTTTAAAGCCGACTCAATAACGGCAAGGTATTTTATCTCGATAGGCACGTTGTACTTGGCAAGGTGCTCCTCGAACATAGGGAAATAAAATTCCGATATGGCCATAAGGCGCTCGTAGGAACGCGGCCTGTTCTTCAGGTATGACTTTATGATGTTTTCCAGGCCTTTGCTGTACTCGATATTGAAAGGCGACTTAGCATCGAGCGTGGCAAGCCTTTTCTTTAAAAGTTCGGTATCAAGGGCATAGTCCACCTCAACATCAGGATTGATGTTTTTCAGGTCCTGCTGCATGTCCTCAAATAGGTCGGCACTGGCAAGCTCTTTCAACCAAAGGCTGTCGATGCAGGCCATTTCGGCATGGTGGGTAAAGGTAGATTTTATGGAATCTAAGTAGGATAATTTCGTTTCAGTCTTAAAAGTGATGCCTGCATCGGCGCTTTCCTGGGCAAACCCCGCAAAGGAAAAGAGCGCGAACACAAATGGCAATGTTCTTTTTTTAATCATAATTTAATTTTTTAACCTGTTAAATTATAAGCATTTACAAGCAAGCTTGTAAGCTATAACTTTGAAAGTTGTATTCTATTGTATATTTTAACACACTAGCCCTGGATGGCAGCAATGCCGGGAAGTGTTTTTCCTTCAAGCATTTCCAGCATGGCACCGCCGCCTGTGGAAACGTAGCTCATTTTCGGCTCAAGGCCGAATTGCTTTACCGCAGCAACCGAGTCGCCCCCGCCTACAAGCGAGAATGCGCCTTTTTCGGTAGCTTCTGCTATAAAATTGCCCAGCTCGATCGTGCCTTTGGCAAAGTTTTCCATCTCGAAAACACCCAGTGGCCCGTTCCATAATATGGTTTTGGACTCCAGTATTACTTTTTTGAAATTCTCCAGCGACTTCGGCCCGGCATCAAGCCCCTGCCATCCGTCCGGAATTTCGTTTACATCAACCACTTTCGTGTTGGCGTCATTCTTAAACCCATCGGCAGCAATAACATCTACCGGAAGGTGTATCTGTACGTTTTTCTCTTTTGCTTTCGCCAGGATCTCAAGGGCAAGTTCCTGCTTATCATCCTCGCAAATGGAGTCGCCAATCTTGCCGCCCTGTGCCTTGATGAAGGTAAAAGTCATACCACCGCCAATGATAAGGTGATCTACCTTGTCAAGGATGTTCTCGATAACCGTTATCTTAGACGAAACTTTCGATCCTCCCAAAACAGCCGTTACCGGCTTCTCGCTATTTTTCAATACTTTGTCAAGGCTTTCGATCTCCTTGGCAAGCAGTGTGCCAAATACTTTATTTTCAGGGAAATAATTTGCTATTATCGTTGTAGAAGCGTGCGCACGATGTGCGGTGCCAAAAGCGTCGTTCACATACACATCGCCAAGTCCTGCCAGTTTTTTTGCGAAGCCTTCATCGCCGGCTTCCTCTTCTTTGTAAAAACGAAGGTTCTCCAGCATCAGCACTTCGCCCGGCTTCAAATCTTTAGCAGCCTGCTCTGCTTTTTCGCCGATGCAATCGTCTACGAATTTTACAGGGACACCCAGTATTTCTGTGGTTTTAGCTACAATATGCCTTAAGGAATATTTATCCTCTTTGCCTTTCGGCCTGCCCAGGTGCGACATTAGTATTGCACTGCCCCCGTCTTTAAGGATCTTATCGATAGTTGGCTTTGCGGCTTCAATCCTTGTATCGTCGGTAACGTTGAAGTTTTCGTCGAGCGGTACATTGAAATCTACCCTTATTACAGCCTTTTTATCTTTAAAATCAATATCTCCGAGAGTTTTCATTCAGTTGTGTTTTTAAGTTGATGTCTTTTTGAGGAAAGGCAAATATAGGCGTTTCTGTTAATAAATTGCCAAAAAAATGTTCACAAAGATTTGTAAATTTGTTGTAAATATATGAATTACAAAGGTTTAGCTAAGTGTTAAATAACATAAAACAGAAGTATTTTGTAATGAAATGGCTTCTTTTACGAAATAAAAAAAAAGTACATTAAGCTCTTTCAGGGCTTTCCCTACGCTTGTCATACCGGGCGTTACTCCGGGATACAATGTATAATTCCTCCGGAGTTGCTATCCGGAACTCATATATTGATAACAGCAATTCTAACCCAAAACTCAAAAACCCCGAACCCCGAACCCAATCTCAGCTCCTTAGCACCTCAGCCCCTAAGCAACTATTTTTCCCTATATTTGCCCTATGCTTTTTTCAGAGATCATCGGCCAGGGCCACATCAAAAGCCATTTGACCAAGAGCGCGTCGCAGGGGCGTATTCCCCATGCACAGTTGTTCATCGGGCCGGAAGGCTCGGGTACTTTGCCTATGGCTATTGCTTATGCGCAGTACATCCTTTGCAGCAATGAAGCCGGCGAGAACAGTGGGGGCAACGCTGCCTGCAACCTGAAATTCGAGAACTTTTCGCACCCCGACCTGCATTTCGTTTTTCCGGTAGCCACGAATAGCGACGTGAAAAGCCACCCCGTGAGCGCCAACTTCCTGAAAGCATGGCGGGAGTTTATACACGAAACGCCCTACGGCAGCCTTTTCGACTGGTACAAGAAAATCGATATACAAAACAAGCAGGGCCAGATAGGCGTTGACGAGGCCACCGAAATCGTAAAGTCGCTTTCGCTAAAAGCCTATGAGGGCGGGTATAAAGTGATGATCATCTGGATGGCCGACAAAATGAACACCGCCACGGCCAACAAACTCCTCAAGCTGCTGGAAGAGCCGCCGCAAAAAACAGTTTTCCTCTTAATCGCCGAAAGCGAGGACGACCTGCTGCAAACCATACTCTCCCGCTGCCAGGTACTGCATTTTGGGCCGCTGAGCGAAAATGCGATATCCAACAACCTTGCGAACAAACTCAATATCCCGCAGAATACAGCTACAAAAATAGCGCACCAGGCTCAGGGAAATTATAATAAAGCGCTACATTTGCTTAACAAGACCGACGACGGGATGCCGTTCGAGGAATGGTTCGTGCAGTGGGTACGCGCCGCTTTCCGGGCCAAAGGGAACGCTGCCGCCATACAGGACCTGATAGCCTGGAGTGAAGCCATAGCCGGCATCGGACGCGAGGCGCAGAAGCAGTTCCTGAATTTCTGCATTGATATGTTCCGCCAGGCGCTGCTGATGAACTACAATGCAAAAGAACTGGTTTTCATGGAGCCTACAGTTGAAAAATTTAAGCTTGAGAATTTTGCCCCGTTCGTGAATGGCAATAATATCAACGATATTTTCAAGGAGCTGAGCGATGCGCTGTACCACATAGAGCGCAACGGTAATGCAAAAATCATACTGACCGACCTTTCGATAAAACTCACCCGTCTAATCCATAAAAAATAGACTTATGATACCACAGCCCGCCATTATTATCATACTCGCTTTTTTGGCCATAACCTTCATACAATCCGGCTACGATAAAGTAACCGACTGGAAAGGCAACCTCGAATGGCTGAAAGGCCACTTTTCGCAAACTCCCATCAGAAATATGGTGCCGCAAGCGCTGTTCCTTATCCTGGCGCTTGAGGTTCTTTCGGGTGCGTTTGCAGTAATCGGGATCATTGAGATACTGGTGAATGAAGGCGACCAGTTCCCTATTGTTGCCGGGATATTGTCGGCTGTAACGCTGCTGTTCCTGCTTTTAGGGCAGCGCATGGCCAAAGATTATGACGGCGCCCGTACCATTGTCATTTATTTTATCCCTACTGTTTTGCTGCTGCACTGGCTGCATAACTAGTTGCAATTCTCTTGCAGATAATTTGCCATAAAAATTATGGCGTAAAAGGCATGGATCAAAATACCATATAGTTTCTTTCGGAAATATGCCATGTTTACTACTGTTTCCAGATGCCATCACCCATATAGTGGGCTGAACTATTTCTAATAGCAAATAATTATATTTAATTAGGTTAACACCTGCGTGAATATTTAAAATATGATTATAACGCTTAGAATATTCCAATTCCTCTTTTATATCTTTTTTTCCAATATTATAAAGTCAACTCCTACAGTCCAAAACACTTTGCTGTTTAAAGTTTTGTTAAAGAATATTCTTTCATCGGATTTATTGGTAATACGTCGGAGTTAGAAGGAACAAAAAAAAAGCCGCTTAATTAAACTTTAACTTTGTTTAATTATTGATGGTATTTTGAGCCGAAAGACTGAATTATTATCTATTTAACGAATAAATATTGCGAATATCGCATTTAATCAGAATTTTCTTTGGTCTGTTTTGATTAAGTGGTCTGTAACATGTAGTTTAAAAGGTCATGCATTTTGTCAGTTAATTTTACCGTTCAACGAAAAGCCTTGGATAAATTAATAATAAAGCCACCTATTGATAATTTTGAGATTTTATGATAAAATGATAAAATATAATAATTTTTTAGCTATCTATTGTACCATAAATAATATCAATGGAAAGTTTTAAGAATCCTTTAACAATTTGTATTTATTTGCCCTCACTTATCAAAACAATTTATGAATCGAAAATTACTCAATTTTATCGCCCTGTTAGTACTGGCGATAACCTGTATTGTACCGACCAGACTATCGGCACAAACTACCACAGTTTTCAGTTCCGATTTTAACACGTCTGCAGGTACCACCTATAGTACGGTTAATGGAGCTATTGGCACAAGTACTACATGGTCGTTGCTGCGCAGCGGTAGCGACTTTGGAGCGCGCATCAATTCGGGGTATCTTGCCCTTACGAATGACGCGACCGGATCTTCCAACGTTTCGGGATGGGCGCTTGCCTACACTTCGGGTGCCCTGGCATCGCCGTACAACACAACGCTATCCTCTAACCCCGGGCTGGTGACATGGACATTCAACATGCGCCAGATCAGGTCGAACCCATCCGGTACGGCTTCCGGTTATTATGCGAATGCGTTTATCCTTGCAGGTACATCGAATACCACGGCAACCACCGGATCGGGCTATGCCGTTATACTCGGCCAGTCCGGAAAGACCGACCGCCTTAGGCTTATCCGTTACACTGCCGGTATTAGGACATCTTCTGACCTGCTTACATCAACTACGGCGGGACTTGGCGATTTTGGCAACCAGTACCTCAGCGTAAGGATAACCTTCAACCCGGCTACAGGTGTTTGGGAAATGTTTGTGCGCAACGACGGCAGCGTGTTCCAGGATCCTGCGGCAGGCAGCCTTACATCCCAGGGAACCGTAACCAACACCACTTCTGCGGGTACCGCCCTTCCGCTTATAGGCGCGTACTGGAACGGTGGCACTAAGCGTAACCAGACTTCGTTTTTCGACAATATAAAAGTTACGGTAGCGACACCATTCATCACAACGCTTTCGCCCCCATCACGAATTGCGGGGACAGGTGCGTTTAACCTTGTGGTTGGCGGCAGCAACTTTACCGCGGCATCCGTAGTGAGGTGGAACGGCAGCAACAGGACAACAACTTACAATTCCTCTACCGGCCAGCTCACAGCAGCTATCCTTGCTACCGATATTGCTACGGCAGGAACGGCAGCGATCACTGTTCAGACCGGTACAGCAATATCCAATTCTGTGACATTTACAATAGACCAGTTGAATGTACCTACTATTTCACCGTCTACAAACGTGTTGCCAAGCTTTACTACGATAACGGGTACAGCATCGGCCGCACAAAGCTTCACGACAACAGGTACCAACCTTACGGGAAGCATCACCGCATCGGCTCCTGCAAATTTTGAGGTTTCACTTAACAGCGGGTCCGGCTATGCAGCACAGATCACTACGATCCCCGCAGCAACAACAACCGTTTACGTAAGGGCCAAGAACACTACGCCAGGCGTATACAGCGGCAACATCACGCTGTCTACTGCAGGTGGTGTATCCAAATTCGTTGCTGTTTCGGCAGTCGTACTATCTACCGAGCCTACCACATCGGCTTCTTCGATAGCTTTCAGTAACGTCACATCCATTTCTTTCACTACCGGATGGACGCCGGGCAACGGCACCAACAGGCTTGTTGTTATGCGTTCAGGCTCCGCAGTGAACGCCCTGCCGGTTGATGGTGTTTCTTATACCGCTTCAACAGTATTTGCTTCAGGAAGCGACCTTGGCGGAGGTAACTACGTAGTATACAATGGTACATCGAACTCCGTCACCGTTACAGAGCTTTCGCCAACAACTACCTATTACGTTTCGATATTCGACTTTAATGGCTCTGGCGGTACTGAAAATTACCGCACAACATCGCCGTTAACAGGCAGCCGTGCAACGCTAAATGCGCCTGCCGGCCTTCAAATTACTGCATTGAATACCATCAATACGATCACTTTCGACAGCTCTGTGGAAGGTGTGAATAACAATACTTTTAACGGTGGCGGGTTAAGCCCTATCCCGGAGCAGGGTGAACTAAACTCCAACGGGATTGCTATCTCCGGCTTTAGCATAGGTGATATAGCTTTCGGCGGCGACAGCCCTGAAGATACAACCTACGATAGCGGCCAGTCGGACGGCGGTGAAGTCGATGCGGGCCTTTATGCCTTTCAGGTATTGCCGGGCAACTATGCGCTGGGTGTACAGCCGGCAGCAGGAGAATTCTCGCCGGGAACCATCACGCTAAAGTTCCAGAACCAGACCGCATCTACCATTACATCGGTAAGTGTGGGCTACAAAATATACGTCTATAACGATGAGGCGGGCTCTAACAGCCTGAACTTAAGTTATTCTACAACGGCAACCGGAACGTATACCGCGCTGCCATCGGTAAACTTTACCACAACCGCTGCGCCTGATGCCACACCAGGATGGAAAGCTTATTACAAAGTAGTAACAATTCCTATCACTGTTGCTTCAAACAACTACGGCTTTATCCGCTGGAGCGGCGCGGCAGTATCGGGCACAGCATACGATGAGATCGCGATTGATGATATCGTTGTGGTAGGAAACCCAACCTCAACATTCGCATCATTAAGCGGTACGGCCGAAACCTTTACAGTTGCCGGTAATGCTATGCTGTCAGGTGCCACTACAGTAAATGGCGATATTGCGTTCTTAAATAACAGCTACCTGGCAATAGGGGCAAATACCCTTACGCTAAGCGGCACGGTAACCAACACCACAGCAGGCGGCCTTCGCGGCAGCGCTTCAGGTAGCCTGGTAGTGAACGGTTTGGTAAGCCCGACCCTGAGCTTTGACCAGACCACCGCAGGCACGACCAACCTGCTGAACAACCTTACGATAGCTACGACCAATGCCAATACTGTAACCGCCGGAAACACATTTGGTGTGGCAGGCACACTTACCGTAAACGAGCTGCAAACGCTGAATATGGGTACCAATGCACTTTCGGGAGCACTTACAACAATCGTTAACAATGGTATCATTACTACACAAAACACCTCGTCTACGCCACTGCCAACAGGCAAGACATGGGGCGGTACCGGTACTGTTACACTAAACGGATCGGCTCAGCAAACGCTTGTGCCGGGCACGTATAACAACGTTACCATCAGCAATGCTGCGGGTGCGGTCGTGACTATTGGCAACGCCACCATCAACGGAATACTATCATTGCCTAACGCCAATCCATCGGCTACGCTCGGAAGCTTGTCAACAGGCAGCAATACGCTGTTTTTAGGACCCGATGCTACTACTTCCGGTATTGGGGAGGTAAGCGGTATTGTTACACACAACACAGGCATTATAGCGAATAAACTATACAACTTCGGGTACCGATATACCTCAATACTTTTCCCTCCTGTAGGAACGCTGCCAACATCGATGAGCCTTAAAATAGAACTCGGAGTAACACCTACGAACAAAACAGATGCAGTGTCAAGAAGGTATGAATTCATCCAGACCGGTGGTACGGGCACTAAGGCGATCATTACGTCGCATTACCTTGATACCGAGCTTAACGGAAACACCGAGAGCAGGCTGGTAGACTATGTTGTGCCAATTGGGGCAGGAAGCGCTATAGAGCAAAGCCGTACCAACTACAGTACTATTAATAATTTTGTTGAGCTATCGAATGTTAATGTGGCTTTCTTCGGATCAACATTTGGCACATACCAGCTTGGTTTTGCCAATTCGCAGGCCGCTACACTGGTGTGGAATGGTTCGGTAAGTAACTCATGGACAACAGCGGCTAACTGGACACCTACAGGAAGCCCTTCGTTTGCGACAAACGTAATAATACCGGATGCTGCGACAACACCTAACGTCCCTACTTACAACGACGGGTCGGAAGTAGCCACGATGTCTATTGAGTTGGGTGGGATACTGAATGCGCCTGCCGCCTCAACTTTTACCGTAAAGGGCACAAGCGGTGCATGGATCAACAAAGGTACTTTCAACCCATCTACAGGTACCGTGGTGTTTGACAATAACAGCAATGCTGCCGATGCTACCATTGCAGGTGTTACAACCTTTAATAACCTTACCGTAAATTCAGGGACTACGCTCAGGGCGCTTACAAATGCCGATATTCGCCTTGCAGGTACATTTACGAAAACAGGTACCTTTATAACAGGCGCGATACACAGTACATTCCGTTACACCGGAACCAACCAGACTGTGGTTACGCCAAACGGTGCCCAGTCCTCGTACCACAACCTCGTAATAAGCGGTACAGGTGCTGTTTTCCCGACAACTCTAAATATAAATGGCGACCTCACTATCAACAATACTGTAGATTTTACCGGAAAAACCATCGCAATGACAGGTATTGAAGAAGAAGGCCAAAGGATATTAGGTACTGTAAATCCTGTATTCAATAACCTTACGATAAACAATACCGCAGCCGATGTGTCGTTAGCTACAAACATCACAGTAGCCGGGACACTGACACTAACTTCCGGAAGGCTGAATATCATCGACAACAACCTTACCCTTGGTACAAACGCTGTCGCAGGGACTTTCTCTTCTACAAGCATGATTGAATCTGATGGGAATGGTGTGGTGAGAAGGCCGTATACCGGAACGGGATCTTACTTCTTCCCTGTGGGAGAGGGTATTGACACCAAAGTATATTCGCCAATAGCCGTAAACATAACATCAGGAACTTTCAGCGGCGCCTATGTAAGCGTAAATATGAGGGATGCAAAACATCCGAATAATAATAGCCTTACAAACTACCTCACGCATTATTGGAACGTGACACAGACCGGAATAACCAATGCGGTTGCGACAGTTACAGCTAATTATACCCCTGAGGATATCGTGGGTTCTGAAAACAATATCGCAGCAGCCCAGCTTAATGGCACCTTTAACGTAAGCAGTAACCCGTGGATCAAGTACAGCCTGTTCTCTGGCGGTACATTAACTGCCGCCAATGCAACGCTTACAGCAGGCCAGACCTCTTCTTTTACAGGCATCAATTCTTCTGCAGTTGTGGTGGATATTACGGGTGAAGGCGCATTTTGCCAGGGCGATGCGGTTACGCTTTCAGCTGATGTTTCCGGCGGCACCACGCCTTACAGCTATACATGGTCGGGCGGCCTCGGAACAGGCGCAACGGCTACACCTCCTACGGCATCTGCAGGAACCACAACATATACCCTGACCGTGAGGGATGCCAATGGTATTGCTTCAACTGATACGGCCAATGTGACGGTTACTACAGCTCCTGTGGCCGGTACACTTAGCAGCAGCCAGGAGATATGTGCCAATACCACACCTGCCAATGTAACGCTGACAGGGTACAACGGAACGATCGTTCGTTGGGAACGTTCTACATCAACCGCATTTACCAACCCGGCGTTTATTGCGAGTACATCGGCAACATTAACCGGTGCACAGATAGGCAGCAACCTGACCTCGACAAGGTATATAAGGGCCGTGGTACAAAATGGCTCGTGCCCGATAGTATATTCTAATGCGATCGAGATCAAGGTAAGCTCTACCACATGGGATGGTACCTGGAGCAACGGCGTGCCGACAGCAACCACGGCAGTAATATTCAATTCGGATTATACCCTTACTGCAGATATGTCTGCCTGTACGGTGGTTGTAAATACCGGCGCTAATGTTGTTGTGCCATCAGGATTCAACATGACGGTAAACGGCGCGGTAACCGTAAACGGAGGAACATTTACGGTACAAAATAATGCGAACCTGGTACAGGTACAAAATGTAAGCAATACCGGGAACATCAGCGTTATAAAGAACAGCTCGCCTATATACAGACTTGATTACACGATGTGGTCATCGCCGGTGGCAGGGCCTACGCTTGAACAGTTTTCTCCTATGACGCTGCCTAACCGTTTTTACCACTACAATCCTGTGAGCGACGCCTATGCCACCGTACCGGGAAGCACACCATTTGATAACGGTGTAGGCTACCTCATCCGTGTGGCCAACGACCATACGCCTTTTGTAAATGCCGGCACTCCGGGCACAATATGGACAGGTACCTTTACCGGCGTACCGCACAATGGTAACATAAACGTTGCGGTTACTCCATCCGGAGGCGGGGTAAGAGGCTATAATGCTGTAGGTAACCCTTATCCGTCGTCTATAAATATTGCCGATTTCTATGCGGCAAATGCGAATAACCTGGGAACCGATACCTCCATATACTTCTGGAGGAAGAAAAATGATGCCACAGCTTCGAGCTATGCATCGCTTACACTCGCGGCTTACATAAGTAACAGCGCATTGGGCGGGGATACCAGCAACGGCGTGTTCAGCAATCCTAACCAAAGCAGCCAGTGGGTGATCAATACAGCCCAGGGCTTCATCGTTCAGGCTAAAACAAGCACTATCGCTTTCACCAATGCGATGCGTAGGGGCGTGAACAATGGGCAGTTCTTCAGGAGTGCACAGGATGCGTCAATATCGCGACTTTGGCTGAACCTTAACGGCCTTCAGGGCGAATTTAGCCAGATGGCTGTAGCTTACACCGAAAACACTACGACTGGCCTTGATTATGGCTGGGACGGAAGGGCGCTTACCGATGGCGAAGTAGCGGTTTACTCTCTTGCCGAAGGATCGCAACTGGGTATCCAGGCAAGGCCGGCATTTGATGCTTTGGATGTAGTGCCGGTAGAATATAAAATTACCAATGCAGGTACCTACACCCTATTGCTAGACCATGTGGATGGCGTATTTACGGAAGGACAGGACATTTTCGTAAAGGATAACTTCTTAGGCGGCGCAACACACAACCTTACGGAGAGCCCTTATGAATTTACTACAGAGGCCGGTACCATAACAGGGCGTTTTGACATCGTGTATGCCGAAACCCTTGGTACAGCCAACCCTGTAGCTGAAAGCAACAAGATCCTTGTCTACAAGCAGGGCAATGCCATCAATATCAGCTCCGGCAATGTAGATATGAAGTCGGTTTCCGTGTATGATACCCGCGGAAGGCTTTTATACAGTGCCGATGATATCAACGCTGCAACAACAGCTATAACCGGATTGCAATTGCAGGAACAGATGCTTATCGTAGAGATTACGACTGCATCGGGTACCAGGACAAGCAGGAAAATAATTTTTTAGCGTCTGCTCCCCCAAATTAATTCTTATATGAATTAGAAACCGGGCCTTAGGGTCCGGTTTTTTTTATCTGACAATTCAATAGTGAGCAACTTTTACCGTTCCGGATAGTGGCTTTATCATGACATTTTATAAGACAATCCCGGTGTCATTCACCGATCAAATATGCCGTTCATTTTTAACTGCCTCATTTTTAAAGCAATATTATTGTTAAATTAATTTGCCCTGAAAATGCGTTTATTTACTTTTGCCGCCAAATCCAACTAAAACCTTATGAAACATAATTACTTCAATTGCTGTAAAACGGCCACGATGCTATTTGCAGTTTTTTTAAGCAGCCAGGCATTCGCCCAAGTTCCTACAAGCCACGACGAAGCATCCAACTACGCGGAAGGTGAATTTACTTACGGTGCAGGAAAAGGTATGGGCTTTGTGCCATGGCAGCTCCAGGGAGCAAGCGATACATCAGGCTTCTCATTGGGTAGCAGCACTGCTGTAAACATGGGCGACGTGAACACCGACGGCCAGGCTTTTTACCTGTACGGATATAATGACGAGGGTGTTAAAGCGGCACGTTATTTCCGTGGTACAGGATCGGTGTCCGATCCCGGGGACTCGAGGTCGTTCCTGCTACCGGGACAGGTATTTTCCATAAAAATCGCTATTGCAAACCGTAACGGCTACAAAGGCATCAACATTACTTCGGACGACGGCAGCGACAGGCTTGCTACCTTTGCCGTAGATGGCAATACTTACAGGTTCGGCGACCCGGACGATGACAGCTTTACCGGCGTTAATGACGCGTTTTCATTCGATACAGAGTCGGTATTCATTGTAGAAGCCTACCAGCTTACCGACAATACCTGCGAGATAACACTAACCCGTGGCGATGTTTCTATAAGCACAGGAATAAAGGCAGGCCAGATAGGAGGATTCAGCCTTTATACGGGCAGCACGACAAGTGACGATCCTTTGAACAGGCTTTATTTTAATAACCTTAAGATCGAAAGAAGGTGTCCTGATTTCACTACCTGGAATGGCGCCACCTGGGATAACGGCACGCCGGACATCACGAAGCAGGCCTATGTTACTGCCGGCACGCTGACAGTAGACGAAGATATGGAAATGTGTACGCTGTTTGTAAGCGGAACGGCACAGGTAATTGTAGAATCAGGGGTCAACCTTACTGTGGCCAACCAGGTTAACGTAGCATCTACAGCGGCTATGAGCGTAGCTAATAATGCCAACCTGATGCAGATAGATAACGTTCAGAATACCGGCAACATTACGGTATTCCGTAACAGCTCGGCCCTTAAAAGGCTGGATTATACCTTGTGGTCTTCCCCGGTTACAGGGCAAAACCTGTTCGGGTTTTCACCTCAGACTTTACCAAACCGTTTTTATACCTATAACCCTGTAAGCAACATGTACAGCCCGATTCCGGATCTTGGGCCAACATCCGAAATGTTGTTTACCAAAGGTCATGGCTATATGATCCGTATGCCGAACAACCATCCTGACACCCCGACCGTGTGGCAAGGTAAATTTACAGGAATTCCTAACAGCGGAACGGTTTCTGTACCGCTGAATACAAGCAACGACCCTGCAAATCGTTATACCCTGGTTGGAAACCCATATCCTGCTTCCTTAAGCATTGCACGTTTCATCAACAGGAATGCCAACATAATCACCGGCCAGGTTTGGTTTTGGAGGAAAACGAACAATCCGGCCAGTTCCAGCTATTGTACCGTTACAGCTTCGGGCGACTATGTAGGCAACCCGGACCTGCAGAACAATGAAAGTTATGACCCGAATGGCATCATCAGGACGGGCCAGGGCTTTTTCGTACAGGCAAGCTCAGCATCGCCGTCAACGCTTATTTTCAACAACAGCCTGCGTGAGGCCGATAATTCCAACAAGTTCTTCCGTACCGCAATGGATGGCGAAGTAATGCAGCCTGAAATAAACCGCTATTGGCTTAATGTTACCAAAGACGGCGAATTCTTCGGCCAGATGCTTGTGAATTACAGGACCGGCGCTACCATGGGCATTGATTATGGTATTGATGGTGAAGCAATGGACGGTGATGGCGCTTTGGGCTTATATTCTACTGCGGGTGATTCGAAACTGGCTATACAGGGCAGGAGCCTTCCTTTCGTGATGGAAGATATCGTTCCGTTAGGGTTCAGGGCCAATGAGGCAGGAACAGTGAGCATTGTGCTTGACCGGTTTGACGGCCTTTTTAACGAACAGGATATTTATATCAAGGATAACCTTTTAGGTATTACGCACAATATCAAGAACGGCCCGTATGAATTTACTACAGAGGCAGGTACATTTACCAATCGTTTTGAAGTGGTTTATGCCGAAACGCTTAGTACAACTAACCCCGTATTTAATGCAAACAGCGTTATTGTTTACAAACAAGGCAGTAGCATTGCTATCAATTCCGGGAATGTAAACATGGCTGCCGTAACTGTTTATGACATGAGAGGCCGCGTGCTTTACCAGCAGGAGGGCATTAATTCGACAGAAACCGCCATCACCGGGCTACAGGCGCAGCAACAGGTGCTTATCGTACAAGTAACAACTACAGAAGGAAATAAAGTAAGTAAAAAAATAGCTTACTAATCCTAAAAACAGCTTTGAAAGGGCCGGAGTAATTTCCGGCCTTTTTTGTTTGCTATTCAATCAGAAGTGTCCGGCAACCCTATTTTGAAAATTTTACCACCAAGGGCACAAAGTGTTTTCACTAAAGTACACAAAGCAACAAAGTAGAAATGTTATGTATTTTGAATCAATTTATTGCATAATTTTATCTGCATGCAGATAAAAATTTATTTCACGCAAAGCCGCTAAGACGCAAAGTTGAGCGCCCTAAACATTGCAATGCAATGCTTTGCGGCTTCTAAACACATCAATTCGGCATGAGTCTTAGCGCCTTTGCGCCTTTGCGTGAAAAAAAACTGACATATTAATAATAACATTTTTTATTGATTTGACTATAAAAGGACACAAAGCCTTGTGGACTCCCGCCGTTGGCGGTCCGTGGGTGCCATGTGGTAAAAAGAAAAGTGTCTCCACTTTTTAATTTTAATAACAGTATTTTCGTCTCACAACAAGTGTGTATTGAGACCTTGCAGGTGATAATTTAAAAAAAATTCGGACAGTTCAGTATTATTCCAGCGTTGCCCGGAACAGCCTGAGCTCGCCCCATGAAAAAGCATCGCCAAGCTTTTCTTTTAGTTCCCCAAGCGCTTCGCCGTCAAAGCCTTTAAAAGCTTCGGCAAGAGCCGCTATTTTGTCTGCCGGGAGCACATCCCCTATCTCAACCTTTCCGACCTCTATAAGCTTAGCTAAATGGCTTTGGATGGTAGTTTCCGTAAGTTTTCGGGTTGTTGCAATATCCGCAATAGATTTTTTTTGCTGCCAAAGCTCAAAAGTTTCTTCGAGCGTGCTCTTTTTAGGCTCTGCGGTTTTTTTCTTTTTAGGCGTATAACGTTCCCTTACGTAAAGGTCTTCCTCCTCTTCCTGGTTCATAAGCGAGGCAGGGTTATTGCGCTGTGCTGCCCGGATGGCTTCCAGCTTTTTGGCCTTATAGGACTGGATCTCCGGCGAAATCAGGTTTTCGCGGCTTACCGCCTCCCCGGCCAGCACAATATCCATAAGCAGCTTTGCCTTCATCAGCCTTATAGCCGCCGCTGTCTGCATTTCCTCGAGTTCGGCCAGTTCTTCATAGAACAACTTAGCTTTCCGCTGGCGCTTTATCTCCTCCATGGTTTCCAATATGCCCAGTGCCATCCTGTCCATCGTGGGGAAAAAGTAATTGGCCGCAGCCGTAACCCTTTCGCTTACGAAAGCCATGTCTACTGGCTGCTGGCTGAAAAGCTTTTGCAACTGGCTTATGAATTTCCCTGAAGCATCGAGCATGCCATATATCGAATTCTCCTGCCGGTTCGCCCATTCGCGGTAGCCCGACTTCAGCGCTTTCGGGCCTTCCTGCAGGTAACTCATCTTATGCTTTTGCCATTCGGCCGCCAAATCGCCCCACATAAAGCTGTTTATCAGGTAATTGTAAATAAAGTTCTGCGTTTCGCGTTTCAGTGAATCTTCCAGATGCGCCTCTTCTGCCCTGCCTGAAGCATAATCCATCACATCGGCATCGCTCGAAATGCCATTCATACGCATCGGGGAAAGCAAAATAAGCCCCTCTAACGAACGCAAACGCGATAAAGCTACGTAGGCCTGCCCCGGCATGAAAACCTGCGATACATCGAGCACAGCTTTGTCAAACGTTAGTCCCTGGCTTTTATGGACGGTTATAGCCCATGCCAGCCGTAGCGGGTAATGCACAAAAGTGCCCATCACTTCTTCCTTTATCTCTTTCGAAAGGTCATCCACATAGTAGCGAACGTTCTTCCATTCGTACTTGTCTGCTTCTATGGTAAGGTTTTCTTCAGGGAAATGCACCAGTATCTCATCTTCAGCTAAAGATTTCACGATACCAATCTTCCCATTAAAATAACGCTTTTCGGGCGAAAGGTCGTTCTTAATGAACATTACCTGGGCGCCCACTTTCAGCTTTAGCACCTGCTCTACCGGGTAGATCTTGTCAGGAAAATCGTCAACGATCTCAGGCTGGTAGGTATATTGCTTTCCGTCAAGCTCGTCCAGTGAAGTGGCATTAATGGCATCGGCTTTAGCATTATGCGTAGTGAGCGTTATATAGCCGGTATTTTTCTTCAGGTCGAAATCCGGTTTTACAAATCCGTTGAGAATAGCAAGGTCATTTTCTGTTATAACATTGTTCCTGAGATTGTTAAGTACGCCAATAAAAGTACTGTCCGTCTGGCGGTATATCTTATCAAGCTCAATGTATAGTGGCGGGTTCTGCTGTATTACATGCGAATGGAAAAAGAATTTTCCCTTGTAATATTTTTTAAGCACTTCCCATTCTTCATTCTTTACCACCGGCGGCAATTGCAGCAGGTCGCCAATAAACAACACCTGCACCCCGCCGAAGGGTTGCTGCTTCTTGCGCGTAGTGCGCAGCATATAGTCTATAGCATCAAGCAGGTCGGCGCGAAGCATACTTACTTCATCAATAACCAGCAATTCGAGATTTTGCAGTACGGCCTGCTTGTCGGCGCGCATCCTGAAATGGCGCCTCAGGCTGTCTTTGGTCTCAAATTTTACCGTATCGGAAAACTGGAACGGCAGATTGTGTTCCGGTATAAAACCCGCAAAAGGCAGCTGGAACATAGAATGTATTGTAACTCCCCCGGCATTTAGCGCGGCTATCCCAGTAGGGGCAACAACCACTACATTTTTATGGGTAGTACGGATAATCTCGCGGAGCAGCGTGGTCTTTCCCGTGCCGGCTTTCCCCGTAAGGAAGACGGACCTGTTCGTTTGGTTAATAAATCGCAGGGTATAAGAAGCGGCGGTAGATAAAGTTTCCATTGGCGTGTAATTAAAAGCCGAAAGTAAAGAATTTTAGCGAATTATACGAAAAAAATCTTATACTAGTATTAAAAATGTTCCCCGTGGAACACTAACAAAAATGCTCCCATTTGGGAGCATCTTATATTCTAAATAGTACAACTATTTTTTGTCTTCTTTTGCTGTAGCGGCGGCAGTATCTTCGGTCTTAGCAGAACCTTTATAACTGTCGTTCAGTTCTTTAAGTATTTTGTCGGTAATATTGTAACCATCTTTAGCATACAGGATTGAAGATATATCGGCTGTAGCATAGATATAATCGTAGCCATTCTTTTTTCCGTACTCTTTGATATATCGCTTCATTTTGCTGGTAACGCTGTCATTTTTCGGGCGGAATTCATCCTGAAGCTGGCGTGTCATGGCCTGCTGCATCATATTCAGCTCCTGCTCCCTTTTTTGAAGTTCCTGGCCTTTCAGCTGTGCCCATTGCGGCCCTTTTACCTTAGCCTCATTTTCAAAGCTCGATGCCTCAAGTTTCCACTGCTGTACCCTTGCATCAAGGTCCCTGCCCATTTCTTCCATTTTAACTTTGCTCTGGCTTTCCAGGTCTTTAAATTCCTGTAGCGAATCTGAAAGGATTTGGATATTTACATATGCAGTTTTAAAACCGGCTGTAGCTGCCGTTTGATTTTCTTTGTTGCATGAAAACAATGTTACAGCTAAACCGAGTATCAAAAGTGATTTTTTCATTTCCTGATTTTAATTATTAAATTTCGGTAAAAGTAAGAATTAGTTCCAACCTACCAAAATACATTTCAGATTGAAGATTTCAGATCTTAGATTAACTTAGTACCGCTAAAATCTAATTATAAGGATTTACTATCTTATTGACGGCACCTATAAGATTTAGCAATAAAAATTGGCTTCAAATAAAGCGTTTTAAGCCATTTTCTCTTTTTTGACGGCTTGTACCTTATTTGTTGCTCTAAAACAATAGGAGATGCGCTCTAATTAATTTTTAGCGTTTTTGAGCACATAAATATGCGACGAATACTCCATATTTTGTGCTGCTTTGCGATTTGACTTCCATCCCGTCAAAAATCCTTTCACAAAACTCATTTTTCCGGTTCTATATTTTTCTGATAGCAGGCTCACATAAAAACTGTCAAATTTCATCGGTAGCACATTTACCAATTCTACCCCCTGACGTGCAAATAGTTTTTCGATAGCTGTTTTTGAAAAATGCCAAAGGTGCCTCGGCACATCAAAGGCCGCCCAATAAGCTCCATAATACTTTGCGTCATACGATTTGAAATTAGGCACCGCAATAATAATTACGCCATCCGGTTTAAGTATCCTCTTAAGCTCTGTTATCTGGGCTTCAACATCGGGTACATGCTCCAGCACATGCCACATTGTGATCACGTCAAAAGAATGATCTATAATTTCGGAAAGGCTGTCTGCAAAAGTTACGCCTTTGGCAACAGCTATTGATTTTGCTTTTGCACTTGGCTCTATTCCCGTAGTATCCCAGCCATTGGCTTTGGCTACCGTTAAAAAATCCCCCGTACCTGCGCCAATGTCCAGTAATTTGCCTTTTTGTGGCTTGAATCCCTGAATCAGCTTAATTTTATCCCTTAGTGCCTTTTGCTTTACGGCATGGTATAATTTTTCGAATAATGAACGTTTGCCATCGGTATGCGAAATATAGTCGTCGCTTTCATAATAGCGCCCCAGGTTTTCGGGTGACGGCTGTGGGTGCGTTTTAAGTAGCTGCAATTCTTCGTCGAGCAGCAATTCAAATTCTTCTCCGGATACCGAATGGTCTTTAACTTTAATATAAGTAGTAGCGTTACTAAAATCCATTAGCTTTTATTGTATTCGTCTTTTAATGCTTCAAGGTATTGTATCGTGATGTTCTTATACAGCGAATCATCAGCAAGACAATCTTCATTGTTTTCGTTGATAACTGACATCGCAAGGAACTTTGCCGTAGAGCCGACAATGTTGGCATCAGTTTCTACATTAGACACCATAAATTGCGAAATGTCAAAATATTTTTCCAGTTCAGCATTCTCATACAGGAATACTTTGAGGCGATGTCCATCGACAGTTACCCAATAGGAAACATCTGTATAGCTTCCGATACTGTACTTGTTTGCCAAAAACTGTGCAAAGGGCATTTTCCTTTGATTGTTCTCAAAAATGAATGCTGTAAGCCCTTTGTCTTTTCCTAATATCTCTTTGCCATTATACATCAGGACAAAGCTGTTTATTTCAACGGTGTGCCTTGGCGTTATGCATGACATTGCCAACGCCATAATTAAAAACACGAAAAACCCTTTTCTGCAAAGGGTTTTTATAAATAGTTTCACGTGGAACATTGGATTCATCGGCCCATATGTATTAAAAGCACGGATATGTCACTTGGCGAAACACCACTGATGCGCGATGCCTGCGATATGGTAACCGGGCCTATTTTTTTCATTTTTTCACGGGCTTCATAGGACAACGACTTTATTTTATCGAAATCGAAGTTCTCCGGTATCTTAACATCCTCAAGCCTGTTCAGCTTGTCGGCATTGTTTCTTTCCTTTTCAATGTAACCCGAATACTTCACCTGTACTTCGGCCTGCTCCATTACCTCTGTATCCAGATCATGTTCTTCGACATATTCGCGAACCTTTTCAAGCCCCATCATGTCAACAAGGTCAATTTGCGGACGGGAAAGCATCTTGAACATTTTATCCGGCTGCACTATTGGCGACGATTCTTTCGCTTCGAGTATCGGATTAGCTTCCGCAACCGTTACGCTGGTTTCTTTAAAGAAGTTTACAAAAGCATCACTCGCATCGCGCTTCTTCTCCATCCTGCGCATCCTGTCTTCTTTAGCAAGCCCTAAATCGAATGACAGCGGCGTAAGCCTGAAGTCGGCATTATCCTGGCGTAGCAATGTGCGGTATTCAGCACGGGAAGTAAACATCCTGTACGGTTCTTCAGTGCCTTTTGTGATAAGGTCATCTATAAGCACCCCGATATACGCTTCATTCCTTTTCAGGATGAACGGGTCTTTATCATGCACTTTGAGGTGGGCATTAATACCCGCCATCAATCCCTGCGAAGCGGCCTCTTCATAGCCTGTAGTACCATTAATCTGGCCTGCGAAATACAATCCTTCAACCAGTTTTGTTTCCAGCGTATGCTTCAATTGCGTTGGCGGGAAGTAATCATATTCTATCGCATAGCCCGGGCGGAAGAACTTCACATTCTCAAAACCCACCACCGAACGTAGCGCTTTAAACTGTACATCTTCCGGCAGCGATGTCGAGAAGCCGTTTACATACACTTCAACGGTATCCCAGCCTTCAGGTTCTACATAAAGCTGATGCCGGTCTTTATCAGCAAAGCGGTTTATCTTATCTTCTATCGAAGGGCAATAACGTGGGCCAAGGCTTTTAATACGCCCGTTAAACATCGGCGAACGGTCAAAACCTTCCCTGAGAACGTCATGAACCAAATCGGATGTATAGGTCATGTAGCAGGAACGTTGGTCCTTCAGTGGCTGCGTCACGTCCGAATAGGAGAACTTAGACGGGTTTACATCGCCCGGCTGTTCTTCCATTTTTGAGTAGTCCAGCGAGCGGCCGTCTACACGTGGGGGCGTACCTGTTTTCATCCTTCCGGCAGTAAATCCTGCACGTACCAAATCCTCTGTAATACCGTATGCAGCGCCCTCACCTGCCCTGCCGCCACCAAACTGTTTCTCCCCAATATGGATCAGTCCATTCAGGAACGTGCCATTGGTCAGCACAACGGACTTCGCTTTAATTTCAATTCCAAGGGATGTGCGTATTCCTTGTATCTTTCCATTCTCTATAAGCAATCCTGAAACCATTTCCTGGTAAAAATCCAGGTTCGGCGTACGTTCCAGCATAAGCCTCCACTCTTCTGCAAAACGCATCCTGTCGCTCTGAGCACGGGGGCTCCACATGGCAGGCCCCTTGCTCTTGTTCAGCATACGGAATTGGATCGCGGTCTTATCCGTCACGATGCCTGAATATCCGCCAAGGGCATCAATTTCGCGCACGATCTGTCCTTTGGCAATACCGCCCATGGCAGGATTGCAAGACATCTGTGCGATGTTTTGCAAACTCATTGTCACCAGCAATGTCTTCGACCCCATATTAGCAGCAGCGGCCGCAGCTTCGCTTCCTGCGTGCCCGGCCCCAACCACTATCACATCATATACCTCGTTAAACATTATATTTCCTTTCTCTATGTTCCACGTGGAACACGTAATTTATTAGTAGTTATTTTTCTATTTTTTATTGCTCGTAATGAATGTGAACAGACAGTTAAAACTATACTTTTAAACGAAACGTTCCACGTGGAACGTTTCGTTTAAAGACCCCAAAGGTTTTGAAAACCTTTGGTCCTGAATAAGGATATTTAAGCTACTGTTCCACGTGGAACAGCGCCATCTTCTCATTCTCTTTCTCCCGCATTACCTTTTCATCCTCTTCAGTCTTGTCCTTATAACCGCAGTAATGCAATATACCATGCGCCATTACGCGGCGGAGCTCCTCATCAAAAACCACACCGAAATCAGCAGCATTTTCCTTTACCCTTTCTACCGAAATGAAGATATCTCCACTGATAAGGTTGCCCATGGTGTAATCAAAACTAATAATGTCGGTCAGCGTATCGTGGTTGAGGAATTCAATGTTCTTCTGCAACAAATACTCGTCATCGCAGAAGATATAGTTGATCTCCCCTTCGGTCTTATCTTCCGACTTGATCACTTCCGAAAGCCATGCTTCGTACTTCGGCTCATCGGCCAGCTCAAAATCTGTTTCGTAATTAAAGCTTATCATCTTTCCTGAAATAGGTTTGCACCCTTTGGTTAAAATTTGGGCGCAAAGGTAGGCTTTGTCTATTTAATATCTCTACACTATTCAAATATTCTTTCAGAGCGTCAGGCAGTTCCTTTGGAGCGTTATTGTAATCCTTTGTGTTGGTTTGCGACTGCCTTTTGTTCTCCTCGCCCTGTTGCTGCATCGCCTTGTCAAGCTTTAAAAGCTCGTGCTTGAGGTTTTGCATCTTCTCCATAGTTTGTCGGTTCATGCCTTTGTTCAGCAATTGCTTTTCGATGTCCTTCATCTGGCGCAGGGCGTTTTGCCCGTTGCCCCCCATGCCCTGCTTGTCGAGTGCCTTCTGTAATTCCTCACGAAGGCGCTGCTGCTCTTTGTAAATCTCAAGAAGTTTGCCTGCATCGCCTTCACTTCCCCCCTCACCTTCGCCTTCACCCTGGCCCTGGCCATTCTTTCCTTTGCCTTCGCCTTCACCGTCTCCCTGGCCTTTTTTGCCGCCGCCGGGCTCTTCGCCTTCACCGGGTTTCTTACCTTTGCCTTTGTCCTTTTCCATGCCGTCCTGCATCTTTTTGGCAAGGCCTTCCTGTTTCTTTATAATGTCGGGAAGCTGAATACCCTCGCCTTGACCCTGACCTTTGCCCATGCCTTTACCCTGTCCTTTCCCTTCGCCCATGCCCTGCATCTGCATTTGCATATTGTTGAGCACATCACTCAAAAAGTCGGCAAGCTTATTGGCAGCTGTAACCGCATACTGTTGGTTGGAAACACCGCGAGGAACGATATTCTCCGCAAGGTCGGCCAGGGCTTTGTCGACATAATAATGAACGTTGCCTACCTCTTTGGTGATCTCCTCGGTTATTCTCGGATTGCGTAATGACATCGCAAAAAGGCTGTCGTCCACGTGTCGGAACTGCTGCTTAAGGTCCTGCTGCTTTTTAAGGTATTTGGCATAGGAAGCCGAACGCCCCGTAGTAGCTTTAAACTGGCCCATGACTTCCTCCTGAGAGAAGGAATACGCTAACAGGTTATCCAATATCTGGCGGAGCATTTTCACATCTTCTTCCATCTGCTCCATCTCGCCGCCCTGCATGGCATCCATCATAGCGCCGCCCATCTGCTTCATTTTTTGTGCAGCCGATTTCTGCTTTGGTTTGGCCTTATCTTTCTTTTCCTTGCTGTCCTTATTCTCTTTCTTCAGCTCTTCAGAAGCTTTCTTCATATCCTCCTCGATGCTCTTTTCCTGCTTTTCATCAGCCGGGATATCCATTGGTTTTTTAAGCTCTTCGTTCTGTTTTTCCAGTTCTCGCATTTCTTCCTGAAGCTTGTCGAACTCTTTATTTATCTCGTCCTGCTTCTGTGCATTGTTGTCTTTATCATCCGAAAGCTTATCCTGCTTGTCGGCCATCTTATCCAGTTTTTCGGCCAATTGCTCTGCTTTTTTCTCTACATAAAAACGTTTGGTAAGCTCTACCAGCTGCTCGAGGTTTTTCGAATTGTCCTTGGCATTCTGTTTGAACTTATCCATCTTGTCAAACAGCTCTTCCTCCTTTAGCTTGTTGGTAAGCTCCTTCAATTCATCCAAAAGCTTTTGGTTTTTTTCGGCTTCTTTCTCATTCTTTTCGAGGCGCTTCATCAGCTCTTCCTTAAACTCGTCTTTCTTTTCAGGGTTGAATTGCTCAAGGTTTTCATTAAGCTTTTTAGAGAACTCCTTCATCATTTCATCCTGCTGTTTTTGGCGGTTGATAAAGTCCTGGACTTTCTTCTGGTCTTTAAAGTCCATATTGGTCTTCTCTTTGCCCATTTTTTGCAGCTTCTCGAGTTCACTCAGCTGCTTGTCCTGGTTCTTTATCGACTTCTCCAGGCTGTTGATATTACTGTTCTGCTCCTGCAATGCATTCTCCTGCTTCTCGTCCTGTGTCAGTTCCCTGTGTGAGAATACCGAAGACTTAGTGCTCTTGTAATTGTGCACAGCATCATTATCGAATACCTCAAAATAATACTCATAGTTCACACCCTGCTTAATATCCAGCCCTGTCGGGAACGAATAATAAAAACGGTCTACGGGTTCGCGCTTCACGGCGAGGTTGGCACGCTTTGCAGCATTAGGGTTGTCCTGGGGGTAGTATACTATCTGGAGCTTTGTAAGGCCGTAATCATCGCTAAGCTGGCCAAGTACAATGTCGCGTTGCAGTTTCAGGCTGTCCGGTGCGTTCTCAACAGCGATGGTTGGGTACTGATCTTTGATGGTCGTTATCTGGTATTGCAGCTTTTCATGGTTCTTTACCTTATCATTTGAAGTAAGTATCTGGTAATCTATATTTTGCATAATAGTTTTAGCCAATGTAAAGCCATTTTCGCCTGAATTGAAGGCAGTTGACACGCCATTGCTGTTCCATTCGATGGTTTTTGTTGCCAAAGCCTCAACCCTCCAGGTAACCTTTGTACCTTCCGGCACCACGGCATTGCCAGTTCCACGAACAACTTCGGCTTTCTTGCCCAGGTAGCCCGGGAAGGTGAGTACCATTTCAAAGTTGGCGATAGTAGGCACTGCCACCACATTCAGCTCATAGGGCTGCGAGGTAACGTCGTTTGCCTTCAATTGGAATTCCAGGTTTTTCGTCGGTTTCTCAAAACGGTATTGAAATACGCCCGGCTTTACATTCTCAAGGTAATAATTCTCATCACCTATGGTAATCATCGCATTTTCCGGCACAACGGTTCCCTGCGTTTTTACTTCCAAAAGGAAATCGGTGTCCTGCTGTGCGGTAAGCGATTGGTTGGTCACGATAAATTCAAAAGGGGCGGGTGGTGCATAATGCTTGCTGTAATGCACTACCCTGTCGAAGCTTTTTGTCAGTACCGACGAGTTGCCGCTTATCATGAAGAACACTATCAGCAGCAGCGGAATGGCGGCGTAGGGAACGTATTTTAAATTCTTCTTGAAGTTGACCGCATTCGCGAAAGGTACCGGCTGGAGGCTGTTCGCTTTCTGTTCGATGGAAGCGGCCAATAGCTCCGATTGCTGTGTCTGTCCGGACAGCTGAAGGAAGTTGGTCAGCTTATCGCTAACCTCGCTAAAGTGCCGCCCGATGATATCCGAAGCCTGGCGGTAGTCGATGCCCTTTTGCAATTTGAACAATTTGGCGGCAGGGTACAATATGAACCTCGCCAGCAGGAACACCTCTACCCCGATGAATATCCAGAAGAGCGCCGTACGCCCGCCGGGAGACAGCCACAGGAAATACTCGACCAGCAGCGTGAAGATGAAATAGAGTAATCCCAAGCCGATAAAGAAGATCGTTCCACGTAAAAGCTCGTTGGTATAATACTTTTTAATGAAGGCTTCGAGCTTGGCGTATATGATGTTTTTTGCTTCCAAAATATTGACAATTGTTAATAACCGATAAAAATACAAATTCCGCCGGATAACTAACGTTAAAAATGTGGTTCTATGATATGGAGGAAGATTGTTGGATGGGTTGATTATTGGATTGTTGGATAAATTGAGGGCTATTTCTCAAAGAAACGCAAAGAAGTCGCAAAGTTTCGCAAAGGATTTTTGTTGTTGATAATGCCTTGTAAAGACCTCACCCCGACCCTCTCCAAAGGAGAGGGAGGAGATACACTCATACTCAATAAATCATCTGAATCAGTTTAGAGTAAGTATGTCCGAGTGCTCCCCTACCCTTTGGAGAGGGGTTGGGGGTGAGGCCTAAACTTTGAAACTTTGCCTCTTTGCAACTTTGAAACTTAATAGCTGTATCTTTGCCACCAAAATTCAAAACCAATGCCAAAGCAAGTCCGTGTGCGTTTTGCGCCAAGCCCTACCGGGCCGTTACACATAGGCGGTGTCAGGACCGCCCTGTTCAATTACCTGTTCGCCAAAAAACATGGCGGCGTTTTCTACCTCCGTATTGAAGATACCGACCAGAACCGTTTTGTTCCCGGAGCGGAAGAATATATCATTGAAGCCCTCAACTGGCTGGGCATCCCGTTTGACGAAGGTATTGGGAAAGAAGGCGGATTTGGGCCGTACCGCCAGAGCGAAAGAAAGGCGATATACAGCGCATATGCGGATGAACTTATCAATTCCGGATGGGCGTACTATGCTTTTGATACCCCTGAAGCACTTGACGAACTACGTAAGCAGGACGAAGCCGAAGGGAAGACCTTCATCTACAACCATACCAACAGGGAAAAACTGGATACCTCACTTGTACTTTCCAAAGAAGAAGTGCAGAAGCGCATTGATGCCGGTGAGCATTACGTGATCCGCTTTAAAACGCCGGTTGGCGAAACGCTGCACCTGAAAGACATCATCCGCGGCGATATAAAGTTTGAAACCAATTTACTTGACGATAAAGTGCTCTTCAAGAGCGATGGCATGCCTACCTATCACCTGGCCAACATTGTGGATGACCACCTGATGGAAACCACCCACGTGATCCGTGGTGAGGAATGGCTTCCTTCCCTCCCGCTCCACGAGCTGCTGTATAAGGCATTCGGATGGGAAGCGCCACAATTCGCCCACCTGCCATTAATATTAAAACCTGTTGGCAACGGAAAGCTTTCCAAGCGTGATGGCGACAAACTGGGTTTCCCGGTATTCCCATTGGAATGGAAAAACCCTGATGGCACCACCTCTTCCGGTTACAGGGAAAACGGCTTTCTTCCCGAAGCGGTTATCAATTTCCTTGCGCTATTGGGCTGGAATTCCGGCACCGACCAGGAACTCTTTACCTTGGATGAGTTAGTACAGTTATTCGACCTTGAAAGGGTTCATAAGGCAGGCGCCAAATTCGACCCGGAAAAGAACAAATGGTTCAACCACCAGTATTTCGGTAGGCAGAATAATGAAGTGTTAGCAAAAGAGCTGTCGCATGTGCTATTGGAAAAGGGCATCAATAAGCCTGTTGAATATATTACCGAAGTTGTGGGGCTTGTGAAAGAGCGTGCCACCTTCGCCAGTGAGCTTTGGGACCTTTCTGATTATTTCTTCCAGGCACCTGCATCTTATGATGAAAAAGCCGTGAAGAACTGGAAGCCGGAAACCGCTGAACTAATGGAGCAGCTTATTACGGTATTGAACAATACGCTGGATTTTTCTTCCGCCAATGTAGAAACTACTGTAAAGGCCTGGATGGAAGAAAATAGCATCGGGATGGGTAAAGTAATGCAGCCGCTGCGTTTGAGCCTTGTAGGCGCCATGAAAGGCCCGCACCTGTTTGATATTATCGCATTGATAGGAAAAGAAGAAACAATTGCCAGGATTAGAAAGGCAATGGAAACCCTCTAAACCTGCAAGGTCTCAAAGACCTTGTAGGTTTAAATTGAATAAGCATGACCTTCCTTCTGGGAGGTTTTTGTTTTTATAAACCACAAGGTTGCAAAACCTGGCAGGTTGGGAAACATAGAATTTGCGGTTAATGCCTAAAATTTGTACCTTACCAACAATCAATAAAAATTAAAAACTATGGGAAACATTATTTTAGGGGTGATTATCTTTTTCGGGCTGATCATTTTCCTTTCTTCTTTCTTTACCGTTAAGCAACAGACTTCGGTGATCGTGGAACGTTTTGGTAAATTCCACAGTATCCGCCATGCCGGACTCCAGCTGAAACTACCGCTTATCGACCGCATTGCCGGCAGGGTAAACCTGAAGATACAGCAACTGGATGTTATCATCGAAACCAAAACCAAGGAGAACGTATTTGTGAAAATGAAAGTGTCGGTACAGTTCAAGGTGATACAGGAAAAAGTATATGACGCCTTTTACAAACTGGAATTCCCGCACGACCAGATCACTTCGTACGTATTTGATGTGGTGCGTGCCGAGGTACCTAAGCTGAAACTGGATGATGTTTTCGAACGCAAGGATGACATTGCCGTTGCTGTTAAGCGCGAGCTGAATGAAGCGATGTCGGGCTACGGTTACGATATTATCAATACATTGATTACCGATATTGACCCGGACCCGCAGGTGAAGCATGCCATGAACCGAATTAACGCAGCAGACAGGGAAAAATCAGCTGCCGAATATGAAGCCGAGGCACAAAGGATACGCATAGTAGCCAAGGCAAAAGCCGAAGCCGAAAGTAAAAGATTACAAGGCCAGGGTATTGCCGACCAGCGCCGTGAGATAGCCCGGGGACTGGTAGAGAGCGTAGATGTACTGAACAAAGTGGGCATCAACTCGCAGGAAGCTTCTGCCCTTATCGTGGTAACACAGCACTATGATACGCTGCAGGCCATCGGAAGCGATACCAACTCCAACCTGATATTATTGCCTAATTCACCACAAGCGGGCAGCGATATGCTGAATAACATGGTGGCTTCGTTCACCGCTTCCAACCAAGTGGGCGAATCGATAAAGAATGGCAACAGAAAGTGCGAGGAAGATAAACGAAAAAACACTCCGTTACTTCCTCCCGCAGAAAGCCCTGACGACAAAACCGAATAAAAGATCAAGCCGCTGAGTCCAGCGGTTTTTTTATGGCTTAATGTTAAAATTTCTAACTGCTTTAAACCCAAAGCATAAAATGCAGTCTTATACTAAAATCAAAAAACATTTTAAATTATGAAAATGAAGTTTTTAGGCGTAATGATGCTTGCGGCATTGTTCACCACAGCAGCAGCTACCGCACAGGAAAAAGAAAAAAAACATGACGGAAAAGGAAAAGGCGAAATGTTTGCCAAACTGGATACCGACAAAGACGGCAAAATAAGCAAGGCCGAGGCCGATAAAGGCGGTAAAGGGAAACTGAAAGAAAACTTTGCTGCTATTGATACCAATAAGGATTCATTCCTTGATAAGGATGAATTGAAAGCTTACCGCCAGGAGCGCAGGAAGAATAAAGACATGAAAAAAGGGAAATAATAGGTTTGGCCGGAACTCTGATTTCTATTTGCATGCTGCTTACTATAGAATTGAAGATCCTAATATCTATGCCACACTATTTGTGATATACAAAATAAAAGCCGCTGACGTGATGTCAGCGGCTTCTTTTCTATCTACGATATTCCAACCTAAAACATTTTTTTGAACAGCCATGTAAGGGCTGCACTTTTCAATGGGCCGGAAAATGCTCCCAGCACACCAAGCACTTTTCTTGGGGTCTCCCCCATCAGGTTCATAGGCTGCAGGCTTTCCTTAGTCTCCTCAAGGTCTTTCTTAAACCGTGCATAAGCAAGGTCTTTCTCTACCTTCATGATCTCAAGGTCCCGGTTTATCTCGTCATAACTGCGGTATACTTTCGTGTTCATAATTAATATTTTTTGAGGAATATTCTTGAGAAGCGCGACAGCATAGGCCCTTCGACGATCTTATCCTGTACATAATACACTACAATGGCAAGGACCAGGTAAATAACGCCTACGATAAGGAAACCATAAGCAAAATTATCCAGCCAGTACCCAATGCCCAGTGCAGCCGCTATGGAGAAGAATATGGTAACGATCATGAGCATTACTGCAAGCAGGAAAAGCTTGAGCATCATGGTGGTCGATTTCATGAGGATCTTAAAGCCCCACAGCTTGTAGTACCTTAAGTTGGCATCAATGAGCCTTTTGGCCTCATTCTTTAAATCTTCCGCGTTTTCCTTTACTTCTTCAAATCCCATAGTACGATTATGTCTTATAATTATTTTCCGCCCGAAGTACCATTAGTACCTGCAGCGGCACTCCTTCCTTTCAATTCTTCAAGCTTTCTCTCAAGTGTTGCGATAACGTCACCTGCTTTATCTTCTACATTTGATACAAGATTGTCAAGTGAGCTTTCAAGGTCCTGCTTTGCTCCGCCGAATCTACTTTTTACAGTTTCGGTAAGTTCGTTAAGCTTGTCTTTAAGCTCATCGGTTTTAGCGCCAACACCATCTTTTATTTTTCTCCTTGTTTTAGATCCTTCATCCGGGGCAAATAAAATTCCCAGAGCAGCACCTACCGCAGCGCCCGCAAGGACAGCTACTATTGTTCCTGTTTTACCAGCCATAACTTTTATTTTTAAAATTAATAATTTCTTTATATAAAGATACGGCAAATAAATTTTTGTAGGATGTTAATATGTAGTTAATTGAACGCTAAAGTATGTGAAAACTTAAAATAAAGCGATTTAAGCTGTTTTAAAGGCTTTCATGAGGCTTTGGGTTTCTTACAAAAATTATTGCTTTAGGATTAATCTGGTGAAGTCCGATTTTAATAGTTAATTAAAATACCAAATTAAATTTCCATCAGTAAAATAAATAATAGATAAAATAATATATATTTTAAAACTACATAGTTTTAGCTGATAGGTATTATTCAGGAGAAAAATAATCCGACTAATCGAAAAAAGTTTCTGTCCTCGCCATCGTTGGCAAATCTTCCCCAAATGGAACGGGATTATTTATCCAACGCCTGACTGTTTCTCGGGAATGTTCCTCAAACAGCCAGGCATCCGATAATTTATAAATTATTCCTTATTTTCCAGCTTTGCCCAGGTATCCCTAAGTCCTACTGTTTTATTGAAAACAAGCCTTTCTGCATTGCTGTCAGGGTCTACGCAGAAGTAGCCCAGCCTTTGGAACTGGTACCGCTCCCCTGCTTCGGCACTCTTAAGTCCCGGTTCAAGATATCCTGTAATCACCTCAAGAGAATTCGGGTTGATGTAGCTCTTAAAATCCACTTCTTTATCGGCATCCGGCGCTTCATGGCTGAAAAGCCTGTCGTATATCCTCACTTCTGCTTTGATAGCATGCGGTATCGAAACCCAGTGGATGGTACCTTTTATCTTCCGCATGCTGGCCTCGCTTCCGCTTCCGCTGCGGCTGTCGGCATCATACGTACAATGTATCTCTGTTATATTGCCATCGGCATCTTTCACCACGCTTTCGCCTTTAATGATGTAAGCATTCTTCAACCTTACCTCCTTGCCCAACGTCAGTCGGAAATACTTGTTGTTGGCGTTCTCCATAAAATCCTCCCGCTCGATGTACAGCTCTCCGGAAAAAGGTATTTCCCTTGATCCTGCGCTTTCATCTTCCGGGTTGTTCTCTGCTTCAAGCCATTCTTCTTTACCGGCAGGATAGTTGGTTATTACCAGCTTCACCGGGTCAAGCACTGCCATAACACGCGGTGCGGTCTTGTTCAGTTCTTCCCTTACGCAAAACTCCAATAGCGATACATCAATTAGGTTGGTACGCTTGGCAATGCCTATCGTATCGGCAAAATTGCGGATTGCCATTGGCGGATAGCCCCTCCTCCTCATGCCGGAAATGGTGCTCATACGCGGGTCGTCCCAACCGGTTACATGCCCTTCATTAACAAGCTGCAGCAATTTCCTCTTGCTTACTACAGTATGGCTCAGGTTTCGGCGTGCAAATTCGCGCTGTTTCGGGCGCACTTTGGTACTGTCATACACCTGGTCAAGGAACCAGTCATAAAGCTCCCTGTGCGGCAGGAATTCGAGCGTACACAGCGAGTGTGATACCTGCTCTAGGTAATCGCTTTCACCATGTGCCCAGTCATACATTGGGTATATGCACCACTTATCGCCTGTGCGGTGGTGGTGTTCGTGCAATATGCGGTACATGATCGGGTCGCGCATCAGCATATTGTTCGATTTCATGTCTATTTTAGCCCTCAGGATATGGGTTCCTTCTGCGAAATCCCCATTCTTCATGCCTTCAAAAAGTTCCAGGTTCTCCTGTACCGAACGGTTCCTGTACGGACTGTCTGTACCGGGTTGTGTAGGGGTGCCTTTTTGCTTTGCCATCTCTTCAGACGACTGGCTGTCAACATACGCTACGCCTTTCTTTATAAACTCCACCGCCCAGTCATACAATTCCTGGAAATAATCGGATGCATAACGCTCCTCAGCCCATTCATAGCCAAGCCACTGAACGTCTTTTTTAATAGCATCTACATATTCCTGCTCTTCCTTGGCCGGATTGGTATCGTCAAAACGCAGGTTTACAGGCGCATTGTACTTTAACCCTAATCCGAAATTAAGGCAAATAGCACTGGCATGGCCTACATGCAGGTAGCCGTTTGGCTCAGGCGGGAAGCGAAAACGCAGCTTGTTGTTGGGCAATCCGTTAGTTAGATCTTCTTCGATTATATGCTCTATAAAATTGAGCGATTTTTCTTCAGCTGACATAGTTTTTGTGTATGAAGTGCAAAAGTAGTGAAAAAGTTTATGAGGTCTTTTAAAAGTTTCGGGTTCAAAGTTCAGGGTTTTGAGTGGCAACCCTGAACCCGAAACCCTGAACCCGAAACAATAAATTTTGTACCTTTGGCCTAAGGCACTAAGCTACTCAGTACCTAGAAACTCAGAAGAAAATGGGAATAATAAAACTCCAAAACATACGTACTTTTTCCTACCACGGCTGCCTGGTTGAGGAAAGCAAAATAGGGTCTGACTACCGCATTGATCTTGAGATTAAAGCTGACCTCCGTAAATCCATGGAAACCGATGAGCTAAATGATACGGTCGATTATGTACAACTTAATAAAATAGTTGTTGAAGAAATGGCTGTCCGCTCCAAATTATTAGAGCATGTGGCGCACCGGATTGTGAAGAGGATATTTGGCGAATTGCCCGAAGTTTCGAGGATAGTAGTTTCAGTTTCAAAGCTTAACCCTCCTATTGGTGGCGATGTGGAAGCAGTGACTATCCAGCTGGAGGAATACCGCACCTGATTTTTATTGCAGTTTATAGTTATTTTTCTTGCGTTAGTGTAAAATATATGTAAATTTGCCAACCATATTATTTATGGCATCTTGGCCGAGTGGCTAGGCACAGGTCTGCAAAACCTGCTACAGCGGTTCGAATCCGCTAGATGCCTCTGAAAAGCTGTCTGAAAAGGCAGCTTTTTTTGTTTTTATTCTTTTTTGCCACGAACCTGTCCTCCAGCAGGCAGGATTAAACGAATTACCACAAATTTTTATTGGAACATTTTGTCATTTCGAACGAAGCCTGCGGAGTGAGAAATCTCAATAATTGGAACACGGATGACGCGGATCGGGCGGATTTACGCGGATTTTTCTGAATGAGTAATTTATATATAGTCACTTTTTCAAAAGTGCAAAAGTAAGAACTAGCAACTATGAGTGAAGCTCAATCTAAAATCTGAAATCTAAAATCTGAAATATTAATCAGCAGTATGCGCATTGCTGCCGGCATTTTGCTCCAGCCTTTCAATAGTAGAATTCATTTCTTTTGGGAACCAGCCCTGTACCAGGAGTGCAATACCGAAAATCATAAGGATAACGCTTATCCCCTGTTTTATTTTCGTGATATTCTTCATGGTAAGCTTACTGCGCAATTGCTTTGCCAGCATGATCTTGCCGATATCGATAAGGAAATAAGTGCCTATGACCGATACAAAGAAAACGAACATGCGCGATGGCTTCAGGTCAAGCTGAGGCCCCCAGGTAATGATAATTGCAAGCCAAAACCCAAGTACCCCGATATTGATAAAATTCAGGAGGAAACCTTTTGCAAAAAGGCTAAAGTAATTCTTTTTTATGATGTCGCGCTCCGCCTCTTCTATGAAATCATTTTTTGAGGTTTTCCTGATTTTGAAGAACGAAATAAGACCGTAAGTAAGCATAATAAGCCCACCGAATATGAACAGTGCTGGCTCATCTTTTATTTTTTCGAGCAGTTTGTAGCTGCTGAAATAGGCAATAAGAATAAATATAATATCCGATGTTATGGCGCCCAGGTCAAAAGCGATTGCCGACCTAAAACCCTTAATTACACTCGTTTCGAGTAATACAAAAAAAACTGCGCCGGGCATAACACTCAGGAAAAATCCCAGTGGGATAGCGCTTAAAATGTCCTCTAACATATAGGTGATTAAGAGGGCAAGTTACAATTTTAAATTTTTATTTAAAAGCTGTTATCCCAATATGAAGCCTGTGTAAACTAAAAAACCCGCAGGAATGCAGAAAAAGCAAACCAACGGGTTATGTCATTATATGAAATTTGACTATTGCACCACCGTGATTTCAGCATCGGTTGACTTAGTTTCATTGACTTTCTTTGGACTGCCATGAATGGTGAGCTGCGCATCAGAAGCTACAACAGCATTTACAATACCTTTTGCTTTTATAACCCCCTGAGCGTCCGATCCAAGGTTCATATTAAAATCACCACTACTCAGATTTTCTGAATGAAATTCCCCATCCGATCCAATAGTAGCCGATACCCTGCCAGCTTTTCCTTTTAAAGCTACCTCAGAATCCGAACCGGCTGTAACCTGCAGTTCTTTCACATTCAGGTTAAGGCTCACCTGGCTGTCAGACCCGGCGGTGAGGGTAAACGATTTGCCTGTTATTTCATCATTTCCCGCAACATGCGCATCCGATCCTGCAGTAATACTTTCCAGCTCACTCCTGTAGTATACTGTAGCGCTTCCGTCGCCGTCAATCTGAAGGCTTCCGTCTTTGAAATCTACATTAATTTCTTCCCCTTCATATACAACTTTATCTTCCGATCCTTTTACAAGTTTCAGCGTCATGTCACTGCCTACGGTAATTCTTTTCAGGCCTTTAAGATCCTGTGTTTTCTGTGCTGTAGCAAACTGGCAGGCAGCAAGGGCAACAATTGCAAGTAATGTTTTCATACGTATCGTTTTTAGGTTTTATTAGATCATTTAATACAAAGACTATCGTTGCTTAAACATTGTTACAGTTTACTAAAAAAAATTATGAATATAATTTCTTGCCGATATCGGCAAGAAATTATTAGATTTGAATATAAATTTTATCGCTTGTTGCCGATAGATCCTCAATTATGAAATACATTTCAGTAAGCGAATATGCAAAAAAATGGAATATTCCAGACAGGACTGCCCGTAATTACTGTGCTTCCGGAAAAATTCAGGGTGCATTTCTTACCGGTAAAACCTGGAATATCCCTGACGATGCACCTTTACCCGACAAAGGAGCTAACAAAGGATTTAAAGATAATCCCCTGCTCAATTATCTTAAAGAGCAAAAGGACATGAAGTTGAAAGGTGGCATCTATCACCGTACCCAAATCGACCTGACTTATAATTCCAACAGGATAGAAGGCAGCAGGCTTACGCAGGATCAAACCCGATTTATTTTCGAAACCAATACTATTGGGATTACGGACGAAAATCTTAATGTAGATGATATTATTGAAACCTATAACCACTTTCATTGCATCGACCTTATTATAGAAAAGGCTACATCAAAATTGACGGAAGCATTTATAAAAGAATTGCATTATATATTAAAATCGGGAACATCAGATAGCCGAAAAGACTGGTTTATGGTAGGCGATTATAAAAAACTACCAAATGAGGTGGGGGGCAATGAAACATGTCATCCAAAAAAAGTTTACGGAGAAATGAAGGCGCTTCTCAGTAATTATAACAACATACAAAACAAGACAATAGAAGATATTATTGGATTTCACCATAAATTTGAAGTTATACATCCTTTTCAGGATGGCAATGGCCGCGTAGGCAGACTGATTATGTTTAAAGAATGCCTGGCAAATAATATAGTGCCTTTTATTATTAGTGAAGAACTGAAATTATACTATTATCGTGGATTGAGTGAATGGAATACTGTAAAAGAATATCTGCTTGATACGTGCCTTACAGCCCAGGACAATTACAAATCCATTTTAAATTATTTTGAAATAAAATACTAATGCACATAATATTTTAAAATTCAGCCCCGGAAAACTACTGTCCACCGGGGCTGATAGCATCAATTAATAATCATCGGTTATTGTCCTACTATCGTTATGTTTCCACCGATAACTTCTTTCTTATCTACTTGTTTAGGGTTGCCATAAATTTTAATGTCGCCCCCTGCCCTTGTCTTGGCATCTACATATTCGCTGGCATTGATATCTGCTTCGCCTCCTGCATTGATGCTAATGGCTGTTTGCAATGTTTCAAGGTTAGTCGCATGCAGTATACCGCCGGCTTTTATTACTGCATCGTGGTTATCGGCACTGCCGTCTACAGTCAGGATACCTCCTGAACTTGCACTCGATTTTAGCTTTTTTACATCGAGCTTTAGTTTTATCTCCGCGCCTTCTTTAGCATTTAATTCGAAAGATGTAGCTTTAAAAAGGTCCTGCGATGCTACCCTTGCGCCCTCACTGGCTTCTACGTGGTCAATGTTTCCGGTATAATATACCGTTACGCTGATCTCATCGCCTTTCAGCAGCTTGGTAAGTTTCATCCTTATTTTCAGCTCGTCATTTTTGGTTACGATCTCCACGTCATCTTTACGGGAACCGCTTATCTCTACCTTATTTTCTTTCGATTTAATAAGCAATACATCGATCTGGTCGAATGCCTTTACGGTAGAGAACTGCCCTATCGTTCGTGTTGACTGTGCCGAAAGCAGCTGCCCCAGCCCTAAAAATGCTATTACAATAAACTTTTTCATACTCTTTGGTTTTTGAATGATCAGATTTTCCTTAAAGACTCAAAAATTGAACCAGTGTTACAGGTCCTTTCATTTTTGGGACGTTCAATACCTGACAGGTTTAAAAACTTGTCAGGTATCATACGATCCACATTTGGAATTTGTTTTTTGTTATTTGGAACTTAATCTACTCCGTTTTTTTTTCCAAGTAATATAAAATCAAGCTGTTTCTTTACCAGGTCGGCATTTTTTACTTTTACATATACTTCGTCGCCCAGCTGTAAGATATTATTGGTCACCTCTCCTACTAAAGCATATTGCTTTTCATCAAACGTGTAATAATCATCCCTTATCTCACGGATGCGGCACATGCCTTCACACTTGTTGGAAACAATTTCCACATAAATTCCCCATTCGGTCACACCGGAAATAACACCCAGGAACTCTTCATCCTTGTGGTCAAGCATGTATTTCACCTGCATGTACTTGATGCTGTCGCGTTCTGCATTGGCAGCCAGCGCTTCCATATTTGAAGAATGGTTGCATTGCTCTTCGTACACTTCCTCATCTACAGACGCTCCGCCGTCAAGGTAATGCTGCAGCAAACGGTGTGCTATCACATCGGGATACCTGCGGATAGGCGAAGTAAAATGCGAATAATAATCAAAAGCAAGGCCGTAATGACCAATATTCTGCGTTGAATATTTAGCCTTGCTCATACTCCTTATCGCCAGGGTATCTACAAGGTTTTGTTCCTTTTTGCCCTGTACATCGTGCAACAGGGTATTCAGAGATTTCGATATCAGGCTTTTCGACTTGAAATTGATGCTGTAGCCAAATTTAGAAATAATCGTCTGCAAGGCTATAAGCTTGTCTTCGTTGGGCTCTTCGTGAATACGGTATACAAAAGTTTTCTTCTGTTTGCCAATAAATTCGGCTACTTTTCTGTTAGCCAGAAGCATAAATTCCTCAATAAGGTGGTTGGCATCTTTCGCCACCTTAAAATAAACGCCTGTAGGCTCTGCCTGCTCATTCAGGGTAAACTTCACTTCTACCTTATCAAAAGAAATAGCGCCGTTAGCCAGTCGCTTCCTTCGCATGATCTTGGCCAGCTGGTCCATTTTAAGCGTCGCATTCATGATATCGTCGCTTACAGTATACGCTACATCAGTCAGCGATATTTCGGCCGGTATAGTGGCGCTTTTCGTTTCTATGATGTGCTGTGCTTCCTCATAGGCAAAACGCTGGTCGGAATAAATAACAGTTCGCCCGAACCATTGGTTCACCACTTCTGCTTTTTTATTCATTTCAAATACGGCCGAGAAAGTATATTTCTCTTCGTGTGGCCTCAGCGAGCACGCAAAATTTGACAATACTTCCGGGAGCATCGGCACTACCCTGTCTACCAGGTACACCGACGTAGCACGCTGATACGCCTCTGCATCAAGTATAGTCCCTTCTTTCAGGTAATACGACACGTCAGCAATGTGGATGCCTATCTCATAATTCCCATTCTCTAATTTTTGGAAAGACAACGCATCATCAAAATCTTTTGCATCACGCGGATCGATGGTAAACGTAAGGGTCTTACGCATATCCCTTCGGTTAGCAATCTCTTCTTCGTGAATTTCGGTATCTATCTTTTGTGCAAATACCTCTACATCAATCGGGAAATCATACGGGAGGCCATATTCGGCTAATATTGCATGGATCTCTGTATTGTGCTCTCCGGGCTTGCCCAGCACTTTTATCACTTCGCCAAAAGGGCTGTCGGCTTTGGCAGGCCAGTCTTCCAGCTTTACCAGTACCACATCGCCATTTTCGGCATCGCCAATTTTGTTTTTCGGGATAAAAATATCGGTGTACATCTTGGGATTCGCAGTAGATACAAAAGCAAAGTTCTTTTGTATATCAATTACACCAACGAATTCAGTTTTGTAGCGCTCAATGATCTCAACCACTTCGCCCTCAGGCCTGCGCCCTCTCCTTCGGTTATAAATATAGACCTTTACCTTGTCTTTATCGAGTGCCTTATTCAGGTTGTTGGTAGGAATAAAAATATCCTCTTCAATTTCAGGAGAAACAAAATAGGCTGTTTTCCTGCTGGTCATGTCTATAGTTCCTTCTACATAGTCAGCTTTCGCGATTACTTTATACTTGCCCCTCTCGGTTTCTTCTATCTGTTCCTGGGAGGCCAGTATCTTTAGTTCCTTAATGATCTCGTTCCTGCTTTTGGTGTCAGTAAGTTCCAATACTGCAGCTATCTGCTTATAATTAAACGACTTATTAGGGTCTTTTGCGAGTATCTTGTAAATCTTCCTTGAAAAATCCTTTTCCTTTTTAGCTGACGGTTTTCCGTTCTTTTTGCTCATAATAATTTTAAAATAATGCTGAAAATTACAAATAACTATTAGATAACCGGTTACCTTTAATGAAATAATAACTTTAAATGACTAAATTTATACAGGCTTTATGTAATAATATACTGATATGAACCCATTTGTAACCGCAGCTGTATTTACCTATCCGCACGAAATTACCGTCGTAAAGCATTTACTACAGGAAGCAGAAATTACCCACTACTTTGAGAATGAGGCTATGGCCGGCATTGCACCTATGTATTCGCACGCCCTCGGTGGCATCCGGCTCAAGGTTCACCCCAACGATCTTGACACAGTAAAAGATATACTCGACCGGTTCTTTTACAACGACAACTTAAAGATCGTCTGAAACCTCTAAAGGTTTTCAACAGTTATTAAAAACAAAAAAATCTTTCTTTTAAAATTTTAAAATTTATGGTGGTTATTATTGCTTGTTAATAACCGGTATAACTTTTTGATGAAGGCGCAGGAATTATAACTTATACAAAGTTTTACAAAGGTTTCAACAATGTTAAAGAAATATAAATAGATAAGGATTAGATAGTTTCTAAATTTTTGCACGAGGTTATCAACAATGGTTAATTTCCATTTTAGAATATGTTCTTTTAATAAGTCACATTGTTAATTCCTGTTAATAACCCTTGTTAACCTTTTCATAACATTCCAATAAAATTGTAAGAAATAAATTTGGAAATATGCTTTGTATTTTGTCTTATAAAAATTTGGTTACGCTTCCAAAAAAACTTCTCTTTATCAATCTTTAGTTATCAACATTATCTGTTAAATTTCAAATCCTTTGTTTACAGCAACTTTATTAATTTATCAACAATGTAGGATTTTAACAATTTTGAAAGTATATTAATAGGCAATCATAATGTAATGGTTATATAAATAATTGACTGCTAATGATATGTAGCATAGTTACATTTCTAAACATGCGATTGCGGTTTTATATTCAAAATCAGTTTGCAAAACTTAAACATATTTCATTGTTCAACATACGCATCTACTTCATTATTATTTTGGAAGTGTGCATAGGGCTTATTTTTCTACCTTTGCCAGACAACAACACACTAAATTTTTATATATGAAAATTTCCATTGGAAACGACCACGCAGGACCGGATTATAAAAAAGCCATTGTTAAATACCTTGAAGAAAAAGGATACGAAGTGATCAATCACGGCACCGATACATTTGACAGTGTAGATTACCCTGATTTTGTACATCCGGTAGCTAATGATGTAGAGAGCGGTACGGTAGATTTTGGTATTATCATCTGCGGAAGTGGCAACGGTGTGGCCATGACTGCCAATAAGCACCAGAAAGTACGCGCTGCCTTGTGCTGGACTAAAGAAATTTCGGCGCTGGCGCGCCAGCATAACAATGCCAATATCATCAGCATCCCGGCACGCTTTACAGCCATCCACCAGGCTGTAGACATGGTAGATACGTTCCTTAATACCGCTTTTGAAGGTGGCCGCCACCAACAGCGTGTGGATAAGATTTCGTGTTAATACTTTTCATTCTGAACGCAGCTTGCGGAGTGAAGAATCTAAGAAGAGATTCTTCCTTCGTCAGAATGACAAGGTGTTAATTCCGTCAGTCAATTGACCCAATTTACATTAATTCCGTCAATGCGTTGACGGAATTAATGTTTTTTAAAAATTTCCATGATTTTTATCAGTACGAGTGTAGCTTCTCCATTCTCCTTTGGAGAGAGGTTGTTGGTGAGACCTATTTCCCTTTCTTTTTAGTAAACCCGCTGTCCGGTGGAGTCAGGTCAATGCGCTCAAATTCTGCAAAAGCCTTTATAAGTTCCTTCCTGTTCATACATTCTTCAATTACAGCTTCATTCTGCCTGAAAAGTGTCGTGACATGCTCGTGCATTCCCTGGTGTTTTTTCCAAAAACCGCCTTCGGCGGAAAGTACGGCTTTAAGCAGGTCGCCGGCATAAAAATCGCCTTCGGCGAGAATATTTTTTTCAAGCGCCGGGATTGCCAGCGGCATGAGGTATTCAAGTGAAATGTTCTGCCCGATCATGATGCGAAGGTCCTCGATAGTAAAATCCTGCAACGGCTTTTTACGCAATGCATGGCAGGTACGCACCAGGTAAGAGTTGTAGGTTGGCTCACCCCAGTCGGTGTTTTCAAGCTGGTCAAGGGTTTTGGAAAGATCGGGCTGCATGATATTAATTATTGAATAGGCTTATCGGCAAGAGTGAAGCTCCTCCCCTCTCCAAAGGAGATGGGCCGGGGGTGAGGCCTATTCCATTTTATTCTCAATCCGCTTATCCGGTATTAGCCACATCAGCGCCACTGCCACATACATCAGGCCCGAAAGCCAATTGCTCACAAAGCTGCACCCAATACCGGCAATATACAGCACAGGTGAGAGCTTCCCTTTGATGTCACCGCCAATAGCCTTTGCTAAAAGCGATTCGCCGCCCTGTGATTTTATGATGAGGTTCTGGAGGATGACATAGGCCACACCCGCCATGAGCAGGATAAACCCGTACAGCGCCATAGGTTCCGGGCCAAAATGGTTCTCCCCCATCCACCCGGTAACGAACGGCACCAGCGAAAGCCAAAACAGCAGGTGCAGGTTGGCCCACAGTATCGCGCCATTCACCTTAGTAACGGTGTGCATCATGTGGTGGTGGTTGTTCCAGTAAATGCCAATATAAATAAAGCTGAGCACATAGCTAAGAAACACCGGCACCAGCGGAAGCAAATCATGAAATGTCTCACCGTGCGGCACCTTGATCTCCAGCACCATAATAGTGATGATAATCGCCAGTACGCCGTCGCTGAATGCCTCTAAACGTCCTTTTTGCATGGGGATTGTTTTTGGATAAATGTAGGGAAATTTTGTGGAAATAACTTATAACGGCCGGGGTTGACAAGGCATAATATAAAGATTGTGAGTAAAAAAAATCCGCCAATAGGCGGATTCAGGTTATTTCAAAATATGAATCCGCAAATTCATGCTTATCTGTATAACCAAATTTTTCAGGAAGGAAAAAACGTATTTTTCCTTCTGTTGACTTTATTACATGAAAATAAAATTGATCGGATGATTTATAAGGATCTTTAATCTTTTGCTGTATTTCGCTAATCAGTTTTGCATCGGTCAAATCAGCTGACTCCAATCGTACGACCATATTGGTTTTAAGGCTCACAGGCTTGACAATGTTTTGAATTTTTTTATATTCCGCTTCAGTAAAAATATAACCAACAGTTTCTTTAAGAGTAGAATAACTACTGTAGGAGTGTTCTTGGCGTCCTTCCCATTTTTCCACAAGGATCACAAAATACTTTTTATCTTTATAGTTTAGCGCTTTAGTTTGGATGCTTAAAAAGCTTTGATCCGTCATTGATTGTGCCAAGCCATCCATAGCACTTATATATTCGCCTTTATAATCTTTATTATCATTAATCATATTGGGGTAGTCCACCCAGTCTTTGTCTGTGGAATTAAGAGCCCAGCCGGTCGCAGAGGTAAGTATGCCTGATTCAGCTGTAAATATTGGTTTGACACCATTTTACACGTTCCTGTGCACTTGCACTGGTAATTGATAATAACAAGAAAGAAGCTAAAAATGAAATGTTTTTCATGATCAGGAGAATATAGGTTAATAATTTATTTGGCTTTAATTGTTTTTAATCATCGGTATTTATGCCAAATGTAGAAAAAAATCTTAATGCGCAACAATCTTTCAAAAAACTTTTTCTCCATCTTTGTATCCCTAAAATTTTCCCCATGACAAACCTCCAATACATATCCGCACAGGTTACCGCGCCACAAAAAAGCATCGAAGCCACATTGCAATTGCTGTCTGAAGACTGCACCATTCCGTTTATAGCGCGCTACCGTAAGGACAAGACCGGGAACCTCGATGAAGTCGTTATCGAGCAGATCGCAAAGCTTAGCCAGGCGTATGATGCCATCGTAAAACGCAAGGATGCCATACTGAAAAGCATCACCGAGCAAAACGCGTTAACTAAAGAACTGGAGCAGAAAATAGCGGCCAGTTTTGACCTGAACGAGTTGGAGGACCTTTATCTGCCTTACAAAAAGAAAAAGAAGACCCGAGCCGATGTGGCCCGCGAAAAAGGCCTGGAGCCGCTGGCGAAACTGATCATAGCGCAAAATGCCGATGACATAGATTTCTTAGCTTCCAAATACCTGAACGACAAGGTTGGCAACGAAGATGAGGCATTGCAGGGCGCACGCGACATCATTGCCGAATGGATCAATGAGAACGTGTATATCCGGAAATCGCTGCGAAAAATTTTCGGCCGCAAAGCGGCAGTTGGGACAAAGGTCACTAAGGCCGGCAAGGAAGATGAGAAAGCCAAAAAGTTCGAGCAGTATTTCGACTGGAACGAGAACCTCGCCAAAGCGCCATCGCACCGCCTGCTTGCCATGCTCCGTGCCGAAAACGAAGGATTCATCAAACTGAAAGTCGAGGTAGATAATGATGAGGTGCTCGACTTTATGGAGGAGAGCATCATAAAAAACAAACGCGAAACCGCGCAGCAACTGAAGCTGGCTATCGATGACAGTTACAAAAGACTGCTTGCCCCCGCCATTTCCAACGAAGTTATGCAGGAAGCCAAAGCCAAAGCCGATGCCGTGGCTATACAAGTATTTGCAGCTAATTTGCAACAGCTGTTGTTAGCGCCGCCACTGGGCGAAAAACGCATCATGGCAATAGACCCGGGTTTCAGGTCGGGGTGTAAAGTAGTGTGCCTCGACGAGAACGGCGGACTGCTGTATAACGAGACCATTTTTCCGCATGCACCTCAAAACGAAAGCGCCATCGCCATGAAAAAGATACGCTCTATGGTGAATGCCTACAAGATTGACGCGATATCCATCGGCAACGGTACCGCAAGCCGGGAAACAGAGCATTTTATCAAAAAAATCGCATGGGACAAGCCGGTGCAGGTATTCGTGGTGAGCGAGGCTGGAGCATCGGTATATTCAGCATCAAAGATCGCCAGGGACGAGTTTCCAAGCTATGACGTGACCGTGAGGGGCGCGGTATCTATAGGCCGCCGCCTGAGCGACCCATTGGCCGAACTGGTAAAGATCGACCCGAAAGCCATAGGGGTAGGGCAGTACCAGCACGACGTAGACCAGGGAAAACTGAAAGACGAGCTGGATACGGTGGTAATGCGGTGTGTGAACTCGGTGGGGGTGAACATCAATACGGCAAGCAAGTCCCTGCTGGGCTATGTGTCGGGCATCGGGGAGAAACTGGCCGAAAATATCGTTGCTTACCGCGCGGAGAATGGCCCCTTTGAAGACCGCAAGCAACTGAAGAAAGTAGCAAGGCTGGGGGAGAAGGCCTACCAGCAGGCAGCGGCGTTTATCCGCATCCCTAATGCGAAGAATCCGCTGGACAATTCGGCGGTGCACCCTGAAGCCTATTCGATCGTTGAGAAAATGGCAAAGGACCTGAAGCTGAAAACATCCGATCTGGTATCAAACAAAGAAGCAATCTCAAAAGTGCCTATCGATAAATACATTACCGGCGATATCGGGCTGCTGAGCCTTAAAGATATATTGAAAGAGCTTGAAAAACCGGGCCTCGACCCGCGGAAGTCGGCAAAGGTATTTGAGTTCGACCCGAGTGTAAAAACAATGGCCGACCTGCGCACCGGGATGGTATTGCCAGGCATCGTTAACAACATTACCAACTTCGGGTGCTTTGTAGATATCGGCATCAAGGAAAGCGGGCTGGTACACATTTCGCAATTGAAAGAAGGCTTTGTATCGGATGTGAACGAAGTGGTAAAACTGCATCAGCATGTTACCGTAAAAGTAACCGAAGTAGACGAAAGCAGGAAAAGGATAGCGCTGACGATGATACTTTAGTATTCTGGATAAAAGCAGATAAAAGCCTGATAAACAAATGCTTATCGGGCTTTATTTTGATAATCAGATCACTCTTTTTCTCTTTCCATTCTAATTTGGTTGGACCAGATCATGTTTTTAGGGGAATGAGGCAGATCCCAACCATGCATCCATTTTCCCGAATAATGTATCAGGTTTAATCCAACTCTGAAATTTATTTTGGAACTATTACCGGTAAACTCTAACCGAAGGATAACATTCTTTCTTTTTCCGGGTGCAAGCTGTAAAATTTCCGGTACGTTTTTGTCACAAGGAACTTCTTCCACATGTAAATTGAGGTTGTCAACATCATAAAAGTCCTGCCAGGAACACGACATTGAATAATATTTCAACGTATCCTTAGAACTATTCGTCAGCGTAACCGGGATCACCCAAAATACTTTGCCACGTTCTATAACCTCTTTACCTTTTTTTATCGAAAGGATATAGTTGTCATTCGATGCCTGGCAATAAGAATTTGCGGCAAAACATAAAGTAATGATCAGCAGGAAGAATGTTTTCATTGCTATATAAACTTTACAAGGTTCTAAGAGATTACGCAAAACAGGCAAAATAGTATGAGATATGGATTTACACAAAAAACCCCTCTAAGATTTCCTTAGAGGGGTTTCATTTATAATAACCTTTATAGTTAATTATAATTTATTTTCTTCCTGCGTTGGCTTCTTAGAAGTAGCAGGCTGGTCTCCGTCTTTTGCAGCGTTTTTAAATTCTTTGATACCGGTACCCAGGCCTTTCATTAGTTCAGGGATTTTTTTACCTCCAAACAGCAATACGATGATTACCAATATAACAAGAATTTCTGTTAAACCTAGTTTTCCCATGACAACATATTTTAATTATCCGACAAAGTTAAATATAAAATGAATTACAATAACTATTTACGGCAATTATTTGTTTCCGGTTTGCGTTAATTAAAAATAAAATTTTTAACATACTTATCAAAAAACAGGCGGTGTTTTCCTGTGGTTTAAAATATCATAATGCCGCAGGATTAGTATATTTGTCAATTAAACAGTTATTATGTCGGCAAAAAGGCTCAAAAGGCAGCTCATTAAAAAAAGGCTGTTTACCAAGAATCGCCTGGTAATACTTAACGAAGACACTTTTGAAGAGCTATTTTCCTTCAGGCTAAACCTCATGAACGTTTTTGTGGCTATCACTTCAATAAGCATCGTGATGATTGCCTTTGTTACCTATATCATTGCCTTTACCCCGCTGCGCGAATACATTCCCGGATATGCCTCAACGAAGCTAAAGCGCGAAGCTACCGCAAACGCAATAAAATCGGACTCGCTACAGAAAGTTATCGATGAGAACAGCGCCTATATTGCTTCCATAAAAAAAGTGCTCACGGGCGACCTTGACCATACCAAGCTAAGTAAGGACTCGATCGTAGTGGCTGAACAGGCGGTACTTTCGGACGAAAAGATGAAACCTTCTGATGCCGACCTGAAACTGCGCCGGGAAGTAGCACAGGAAGATAAGTACAACCTTTTTGAAACGGCAAAGCCAAAGGTAGGCCTGGTACTGTTCGCCCCGGTAAAAGGGCACATTACCGAAGGCTACAATGCGAAGAATAAACACTTTGCGGTAAATATCGCCCTCGCAAAAAATACCCCTATAAAGGCCGTGGCAGCCGGATCGGTTATCCTGGCCGACTGGACGCCTACTAACGGCAACGTGATTGTGCTGCGTCATAACGACGGCATCATATCGGTGTACAAGCACGCGGCGTCGCTGACCAAGGAGCAGGGGGATATTGTAAAATCGGGCGAGGTGATTGCGCTGGCCGGTACTACAGGGCCACAGTCTGCAGGGGTACAGCTGCAATTTGAGCTCTGGAAGGACGGCTACCCGATTAACCCGACACAATTCATTGATTTCGAATAATATGGAAGATTTTATTGCCAATATATTCATTACATCGTTTTTATGCGGCATCATCTTTTTGATCGTAGCCGCGATCACCTATTATTTTCCGCCAAAAAAGATCAATGCCTTTTATGGCTACCGCACGGCTTCTTCGATGAGGTCGCAGGAGCGTTGGGATTTTGCACAGCGGTTTTCGAGTATCCAGATGATACGGGGTTCTGTAGCGCTGATACTGGTTTCACTATTGGGCTATTTTGTCCCTTTATCGGTCGAAATTAAACAATCAATAGGCATGGGTCTGTTGGTACTGATGGTAGTTTATTTAATGGTCACAACAGAAAGGGCAATCAAAAAAGAGTTTAAGGATACATAATTAAAAAGAGTGAAGCTTAATCTGAATTCTGAAATCTACAATCTGAAATAAAAAATGTCCATCAAATCATTTGCAGCAAAGATCTTCGCAGGCATCATCCACGGGAAAACCCAAAAGTGGGCCAGTAATCCTGTGGAAACACAGCAGGAGGTTTTCAGCGACCTCATGGCGAAAGCGTGGCAAACGGGTTTTGGTAAAGACCACGATTTTGAAAATATACAATCGTTTGAAGATTTTGCGGCAAAAGTCCCTGTGCGGGATTACGAAGCCCTGAAAAGCTACGTAGACCGGGTTGTAAAAGGGGAGGAGAACGTACTGTGGCCGGGTAAGCCGCTGTATTTTGCCAAGACATCGGGCACTACATCGGGAGCCAAATATATCCCGCTTACGAAAGAAAGCATGCCGTACCACATCAAGGCTGCGCGCAATGCCATACTCGCTTACATCCATGAAACCGGGAAAGCCGATTTTGTGGATGGCAAGATGATCTTCCTCCAGGGCAGCCCGGAACTTCATGAGAAGAACGGCATTAAGCTGGGCCGCCTCTCGGGTATTGTGGCGCACTATGTGCCGGCTTACCTTCAGAAGAACCGCATGCCAAGCTGGGAAACCAACACCATCGACGATTGGGAAACCAAGGTAGATGCCATTGTGGAAGAAACCTATAATGAGGACATGCAGGTAATATCCGGCATACCATCGTGGGTGCAGATGTACTTTGAAAAATTGCAGCAAAAAGAAGGGAAGAAGGTGGGAAACATCTTTAAAAATTTCAGCCTATTTATCTATGGCGGCGTAAACTACGAGCCGTACCGCGCCAAATTCGAGAACCTCATAGGCCGAAAGGTAGACAGCATTGAGCTGTTCCCGGCATCAGAAGGGTTTTTTGCGTATCAGGATTCGCAAAAAGAAAAAGGCATGCTGCTATTGCTCAATGCAGGGATTTTCTACGAATTTATAAAAGCTGACGAATTTTTTACTGATAAGCCAAAACGCTATACAATAGGGGAGGTGGAACTGGGCGTAAACTATGTTTTGATCATTTCGACCAATGCCGGGCTGTGGGCCTACAATATTGGCGACACGGTTGCGTTCACTTCCCTGAGCCCCTACCGTGTTATCGTGACAGGGAGGATAAAGCATTATATCTCTGCCTTTGGCGAGCACGTTATCGGCAAGGAAGTGGAGAGCGCACTAAATGAAGCCATGGTAGGTACGGATGTGAGTGTTAACGAATTTACAGTAGCACCACAGATAACACCTGCAGAAGGACTGCCATATCACGAATGGTTTATCGAGTTTGAAAAAGAACCTGCAAACGTTGAAGCATTTGCCCTGAAAATAGATGCGGCAATGCGGAAGCAGAACGTATATTATGACGACCTTATTGTGGGGAAAGTGCTGCGCACGCTTGTCATAACGCCGGTGGCGAAAGAAGGATTCAGGGAGTATATGAAATCCATAGGGAAGCTGGGCGGGCAAAACAAATTGCCGAGGCTGGCAAACGACAGGAAAATTGCCGATGCTTTAACGAAATGATAATAAACAGTAAAAAATACGCTTAAACGGCAGATTAATCACACTAAAAATAAAATCAATACATTTGCCAACAAAACAAACAGAATGCAATCAATAAAAAATATAACACGTTCCAGGGCGCAGGAATCTTCTGCTGCAATTGAGCGCCTTTACATAACAATGCGGCACTTATTCAACCGCGGATTTTATAAACCAATGGGCGTATCGGGCGATACGCTGAGGGAAGCATTGCTGTCCCTGCGCCCGGAGATCTATGGGTCTATAGCCGAAGAAAAAGCCGAACTGAACGGGCTGCTTTACGTGATAGAGCGTTTGCCGATTGGTATCGAGGAGTGCAGGTTCATTAACCTTACTTCGGATGAAGGCTATTCCAAATCACATTTTAAGGCTATCGTGCCGCCAAAGAGGAGGCGCAACTGCTACCGTATAGACGATGAGCAGATGAACGTGGAGATAACCCGCGGCCGATCGGATATTTATGATATCATGACGCACCTTACTTTCATCTTTATCGAATCGCATAAGATAAAGGACAGGGTGCTTATAGACGATAATGGCGAGATAGCCCGCGACTGGGTAAAGCTGGAACAGGCCATACACCAGGAAAAAAAGCTGACGCTGGAAGAACGCGAAAAAGCGATATCGCATGTTTCGAATGTGCTTGGCAGGACCTTTGCCGAGATCATCGATATTTATGATGCTTTTGGTACGGCTGCCTCTCCCGACAGGTTCCTTCATGTTATTTACCACCTGGGCAAGCTGGCGATAGAAGAAGCAATGGGCGGTGCAAAAAGGACCATTACCTTCAGCCCGATCCTGCGTGAAAGGCTGGGCCACCACATACACGGAGAGATATGGGCCAACAATATCAAGAATGTATTAAAGCAAAACGGCCTGCTTGAAAGGCCGATACACATCATCAGTGCCAACATGCACAGCGTGATGAATTCCATTTTTGCGGTACCGATGTTCAAATCAAAATTCAAGGATAAGGACGATTACTTTATCTACGAAGAACTGAGCAAATCGGGCAATGGCGCAATGAGGTCGAAAATAGAAGAGCTGGCGCTTAAGAATGGCATGATTGCCATGCCGGATACATCGGGCACCAACATCGATGTACAGATATTCGATTCAGCCAAAATAGATTTTTCCAAAACGGCATTCCCTTCGGCAAAACTTGCGGAAGAAATGCCCGTGATCATTGTTATGGATTATGCTTTTGGCGAGCAGGCCTACGAGACTATAGATGAGCTGCTAAAGCCATTCAAGGATGGTGACGTTCGTACGTTTATGAACGTGGAGTCGGTATCTATTATGGGCAAAGCCGGTATCCTGGAAGGCAACAAAGGTGATATCATGATACCATCGGCCCATATAAATGAGGGCACCGGCGATAACTACCCGTTCGAGAACGAACTTACTGCCGCCATGTTTGAAGGCGAAGGCATCCCGGTATATGTAGGCCCTATGGTTACTGTATTGGGCACATCGCTGCAAAACAGGGACCTGCTTAAATTCTTTAACGAATCGACATGGGGTGTGAGTGGCCTGGAGATGGAAGGCGCTTATTACCAGAAGGCAATACAGTCGGCATCAAAGATCAGGAAAAGCATCAATCCGGATGTAAAGGTACGTTATGCCTATTATGCATCGGATAACCCGCTCGAAACCGGCAGCACGCTGGCTTCGGGAGGACTGGGCACAACAGGTGTTAAGCCTACTTATTTGATAACCATTAAGATACTGGAACAAATATTCAATATTCAATAAAATTATGGCAAACCAGACAAATAACGACCCAAACAATGAGATCGACCTGTCCCGGGTATCGGCAAAAGTAAAAGGCTATTTTACCCGTGCCAATGACTCATTTTTTGACGGAATCTTATTTATAAGGCGCAACATTATCCTCATTGCAGTTATCATATTGGTTGGTGCCGGATTGGGCTATTATATGGATAAGGGCCCGAAAATCTATTCGAATAAAGTAATTGTTCACCCCAACTTTCAAAGTGTTGATTACCTGTATACGGCTGTTGAAGATATAAATTTGAAGATACAGCAAAAAGATACCCTTTTCCTAAAAAGCATTGGTATCAGGGAACCGAAACGTTTCCTTAAAATAAAAATTGAGCCGATTATAGATATTTATAATTTCATGAACCAGTCTGATAACGACGTTAAAGAAGACAGGGACAGGAAGATGGAAATATTTAAGCTTATTGCTGACAACGGCGACATGAAAGAAGTCCTTAAAGATCCCACAACCAGTAAAAACTATGACAACCATCTTATTGAGATTATTTTAAAAGATAAGACAAAGCAGTCAGAAGTTGTAGATCCGGTTATGGCCTATCTTAACTCAAATCCCTATTTCAAAAAAATTCAGAAGGAACAAATAAACAATGTGAATAGTAAATTAGCCGCTAATGATTCCATAATCAGGCAGGCTGATAAGATATTGAACTATATTGTTGATCCCCGCAAAAGCCCGGGGGCCAGCACTATGTATTATAGTGATAATTCCCAGATTGGCGAAGTGCTGCAATTTAAAAATGGTATTTTGTCGGAGCAGGCCAAATTACGCATCCGCAAAGCCGATTATGACACAATATTTAAGGATCGCGGTATACTCCTTAATGAAAGGGCCCGCGATATAACATCGGGCAATATGAAGTTTATTATTCCTGTCTTGTTGTTGATATGCTTTATAATTTTTGTATTGTTTAGGTCGTATTACAGGAGCCAGGTTGCTAAGAGAAAAATTGTAATTACAGGATAATGATCAAACCGTTATTAATAACAGGAGGTGCAGGATTTATAGGGTCGAATTTTATAGTGCATTTCCTGGAGAAAAACCCGGAATACTTTGTGGTTAACCTTGACAAGCTAACCTATGCCGGGACTTTGGATAACCTGACAGAGATTGGGGATAATAAAAATTATAAATTCGTTGAAGGCGATATTTGCGACAGGGCTTTTATAGACAGCCTTTTTAAGGAATATGACTTTAAGGGCGTTATCCATTTTGCGGCTGAGTCGCATGTGGATAATTCCATATCGGGCCCCGAAGCATTTATAAGGACCAATGTGCTGGGAACCTTTAACCTGCTCGATGCTGCAAGGAACCACTGGATGGCAGCGCCGCAGCAATACAAGCCGGGATATGAAGGCTGCCGTTTTCACCATATCTCTACCGATGAGGTATATGGCACGCTCGGAGCCGAAGGCCTGTTTACAGAAGAAACCCCGTATGCGCCAAACAGCCCCTACAGCGCCTCGAAAGCATCGAGCGATATGATCGTGAGGAGTTACTTCCACACCTACGGGATGGACGTGGTGACTACCAACTGCTCTAACAATTACGGCCCCAAGCAGCATATTGAAAAGCTGATACCAACCATTATAAGAAAAGCTCTTGCCGGTGAGAACATACCCATCTACGGCACGGGCGAAAATGTACGGGACTGGCTGTATGTACTGGATCACTGTACCGGTATAGAGCTGGTGTATAAAAAAGGAAGATCGGGCGAGACTTACAACATAGGCGGCAGGAACGAAAGGAACAACCTGTACATTGCAAATAAGATATGTGACCTAATGGATAGCATGAAGCCAAAGGCCGAAGGCAGGTACAGCGACCAGATAGCCTTTGTAAAAGACAGGCCCGGGCATGATATGCGCTATGCTATCGATGCTTCTAAAATAGAAGATGAGCTGGGCTGGAAAGCAGATGAAAATTTTGAAACAGGGATCGTAAAAACCATTGAGTGGTATTTGCATAAGCTAACATAAAGCATATGAAAGGAATAATACTGGCAGGAGGCTCCGGCACCAGGCTTCATCCGCTTACGCTGGCTGTGAGCAAGCAGCTGATGCCGATATACGACAAACCGATGATTTATTACCCGTTATCCACACTCCTTTGGAGCGGCATAAGGGAAATACTTATAATATCTACCCCGCACGACCTGCCTTTGTTCAGGCAATTGTTAGGCGATGGCAGCAGGCTGGGGTGCCGTTTTGAATATGCTGTGCAGGAACACCCGAACGGGCTTGCCGAAGCATTTATAATAGGAAAGGAATTCATAGGCACTGATAAAGTAGCCCTGATACTTGGCGATAATATTTTTTATGGTACGGGACTTTCTACACTGTTGCAAAACAATAACAACCCTGAGGGCGGTATCATTTATGCCTACCATGTGCACGATCCGGAGCGCTATGGCGTAGTGGAATTTGACGGCAATGGGAAGGTACTTTCTATAGAGGAAAAGCCGGAAACCCCAAAATCAAACTATGCGGTGCCGGGCATTTATTTTTATGACAATGACGTGGTAGAGATTGCTGCCAATATAAAGCCCAGCCACCGCGGCGAACTTGAGATAACCGATGTGAACAGGGAATACCTGGAGCGCGGAAAACTGAAAGTGAGTATACTCGATCGGGGCACGGCATGGCTGGATACCGGTACATTCAACTCGCTGATGCAGGCGGGGCAGTTTGTACAGGTAATAGAAGAGCGCCAGGGCCTCAAAATAGGGGCTATAGAAGAGTCGGCCTATAAAATGGGATTTATTACCGCCGACGAATTGAAAAAACTTGCCGAACCGTTGTTGAAAAGCGGCTATGGCACACATTTATTAAGCATAATATCATAAGATGACGTTTACACCTACAAAGCTGGAAGGCTGTTATATTTTAGACCCAACGATCATAAAAGATGAGCGGGGCTACTTTATGGAAAGCTTTAACGAGGTGCGTTTTGAGGCCGGCATAGGCACAAGAACGCATTTTGTGCAGGACAACCAGTCGTTCTCCTCAAAGGGCGTACTGAGGGGCCTGCACTACCAGACAGGCGAACACGCTCAGGCCAAGTTGGTAAGGGTACTCGAAGGCGAAGTGTTGGATGTAGCTGTAGACATCAGGCCGGGCTCTCCTACATTTGGCCAGCATGAGGCTGTATTGCTTTCGGGCGAAAACCAAAGGCAGTTCTTTGTGCCGAGGGGATTCGCGCACGGCTTTTTGGTGTTGAGCGAAACCGCCGTTTTTTTCTACAAATGCGATAATTTTTATAATAAAGAGTCGGAAGGCGGAATTATTTATAACGACCCCTCTATTGGTATAGACTGGGGTATGGCTATCAGTGATTTTATCATATCTGAAAAAGATACGGTTTTACCAACCCTTGAAAACAGCAGGCCGGTATGGTAGTATTGGTAACAGGAGGCAACGGGCAATTAGGCCAGGCATTGCAGGCCATAGCGCCGCAATATAATAATGCAATAGAATTTTATTTTGCATCGTCTCAGGAGGCAGACATTACCGATGAGGCAAGCCTGAAGGCGGTATTCGACAAAGTAAAACCGGACTTCTGCATAAATGCAGCAGCCTATACCGCTGTTGATAAAGCCGAAAGCGAGCCCGAAAAGGCACATCATATAAATGCTGTGGGCGCTAAAAACCTTGCAGAAGCCTGCAAACAACATAATACGGCCCTTATCCATATTTCGACCGATTTTGTTTTTGACGGCAAGAAGACAACACCATACACCGAGGAAGATGAAACAGATCCTCAAGGCGTTTATGGCCTTACCAAGCTACAGGGAGAGCTGGAAATTCAGAATGCTTTAGCTGAATATTTTATTGTAAGGACATCATGGTTATATTCTGAATATGGAAATAACTTCATGAAGACCATGATACGGCTGGCAAGCGAGCGTGATTCTTTGAGCGTTGTAGACGATCAGACAGGTACTCCAACCAATGCCAACGATCTTGCACACGCTTTAGTACAGATGATAAAAAGTGGGATAAAAGAATATGGCATTTACCATTACAGCAACGAAGGCAGCGCCACCTGGTATGATTTCGCAAAAAAAATATTTGAGATAAACAATATTGCCATAGATTTACATCCGATTCCTACAAGCGCTTACCCGACACCTGCTAAAAGGCCTGAGTACAGTGTGTTGGATAAGAGTAAGATAAAAAAGGTTTTTGGAATGGAGATAAGAGCATGGGAGGAAGTGATCTAATCAGAAATGATAAAAAGAAAGTATATTGTCTAACCCCGGTTTTTAATGACTGGGAGAGTTGTACTATACTCATTGCTAATATTGCCCGAATACAAAATGAATTTCCAATGCACCAATTTTTGGTAGTTATTGTTAATGATGGTTCAACTGAAGAGTGCGAATTTCAAAAGTCCGATATCATAATTACCCAATTAAATCTGAAAGTCAATGTGGGGCATCAAAGGGCAATAGCGATAGGCTTACAATATATTTATAATGAAATAAGCGACTATGACTACGTATTGGTAATGGATAGCGATGGAGAAGATAAACCCGAAGACATACCGATATTATTACAAGAAGTGGAAAAACAATCGGATAAAAAAATAATTTTTGCCGAGCGTAGAAAAAGACAGGAGTCTGTATTATTCAAAACAGGATATTTTTTTTATAAGAGGCTTTTTAAACTTTTGACGAATCATAGAATTGGCTTTGGCAATTTTAGCATAATTCCGAAAAAACAGCTTGGTAAGGTAGTATATCAAAATAATATCTGGAATCATTATTCGGGAGCCATAATACAATCAAAGATCCCATACTGTACAGTTTTATTAAATAGGGGTAAACGATACCGGGGTACTTCAAAAATGAAGTTTAACAACCTGTTGCTCCATGGCTTAAGTTCTATTGCTGTTTATTTCGATTTTTTGTCGATCAGGATATTGCGATTTTCGTTATATGGTGTAGCTATATGCTTCATTTCGGTAGTATTTATCCTTTACCAGAAGTTATTTACAGATAATGCAATACCTGGCTGGGCTTCAAGCCTTATATTGATAATATCCGGGATTATAATTCAGTTATTTTCTGTTACGCTGATTGTTTTACTATTGCAATTAAGTTCGAGAAAAAACATAACCGCCCCTGATGCCAAGATTTACAAGGAGTTTATTGATGACATAAAATATTTGATATAATGTATTTTATCAAATCTTCAAGACAAAATTATGTGTTACTGTCAATAATTGTTTTGGCGGCACTATTGAGATTTTATCATATCGACTTCCAAAGCGTATGGCTTGACGAACTGCATACTATGAATGAAGCAGATCCTGCAGCCACTTTTACCGGTGTCTATTCAAATATAAAACAAGGTGAGCAAATGCCACCCTTATACTTTTATTTGGTTTACTACCTGTTCAAAGTATTTGGTTATAAAACCATTGTAGCAAGGCTGTTTTCTGCTGTTTTAGGGTGCATTTCAATTTATGCCCTATACTTACTAGGAAAAGAACTGTTTAGCCGAAGGGCAGGGTATGTGGCAGCCATATTGTTAAGCGTAAATTATTTCGGCTTATTTTATTCGCAGGAAGCAAGGCCCTATGCCATGCTTTTGTTATTTAGCATAGCTGCTTTTTACAGATTGGTGTTGTTTATTAAAAACCCTACATTAAAAAATGCTGTGTTTCATGGCATCTTTTCGGCAATGATGATTTATGGCCATTTTTTTGGCCTAATGGCGTATATGGCGCAATATAGCATATTATTACTTTTTTTAGTGTTGACCGAGCCGGGATCAAAATTGAGGTTTTTCAGGAATATTTTTGTTTCAGGTGTGGTAGCGCTGATTATATTAATTCCCGCGATACCCGTCTTTATTGAAGTCATTAAAATAAAAGAATTTTGGATACCCAGGCCGGGGCCGGATACATTTACGCTTATGTTCAAAGAATTCTTTGGTAGCAGCGAAATGGTGTTAATGCTGGTGCTGGTTTTCTTTGTCAGCTATATTGCCAGCCTTGTAAAGCAAAAGCAGCTTAAGCTAAATTATATTACGCTTATCGGCAATAAAACACTTTTCAGCTTTATCATCATCATACCATGGTTGGCTATACCGATAATTATAGCGCTTATAAAGTCATATGCCTCAAGCACATCAGTTTTAATAAGCAGGTACTTTATTGTGCTTTTGCCGGCAGTGATCATGATGTTGACCATAGGAGCTATACAGTTTCGCAACAAAATTATTCAATACACTTTAATTACGTTATTCGTCATTTTATCTCTGTCAGATATCATTGTAGTTAAAAAATATTATACATCAATCTTAAAATCACAATTTAGGGAAACTGCTGATTTTGTAAAAGAGAATAACGAGTCTATGGCGCCAGTTGTAACTTCACTACCATGGCATTTGAAATACTTCCTCAATAACAACGAATATAAATCAAAAATTATCAATTCTTCTTTGGAAGAGTATGTTGCCAATCTGGAAAATGACCCGAAGAATATTAAAGATTTTTGGTATATAGATGGACATGGTAAGACCTACAGCCTCTCAGAAAGAGGCGAGGCGATGCTTGCTAAATATTATGATCTGGAAACGAATTTTGAAGGGATGGATGCGTGGGCAAGATTTTACGTGCTAAAAACGAAGACAGCTAAAACTTTAGATATTAAGAAATTTGGATTGCTAAAGCCAGTTAATGGCGATAAAATAACATTTAATTTCGACTTTTATGAACAGTCCGGAAATAAATTAAAGGCCTCTGGCTGGGCCTTTTTAGAAGGAATTGATGCGTCTGCTACAAAATACAGGCTAATATTGATTAAAGATGGGGTAGCGATAAATCTACGCACGGAAAGGATACCCCGACCGGATGTAACAAAAGGATTTGATAAAGGATTTGATCTTGATTCTTCAGGATTTAGATGTGAGGCCGAACTTACTGATATACCTTCAGGCAGTTACACATTAGGTATTTACATGATAAACAAAGAAAAGCACAAAGAAGGCCTTGTTGTTACGGATAAAATAATACAGAAGAATTAACCGAGGGGGCTTATTAAAAAAAAATGACATTATATTTGCGAAAAATAATTAATTATGAATACAATAAAAAATAGTGCTACATTATTCATGCTTATCTTATTGATTGCCTGCAAAGGTGAAAAATCGGAAGGTTCATCAACAGATCAAATGCAGGCCGAAGAACCTAAAGTACAGGTAGTTGTAGAAGCTACAGTTAAAAAAGACGATATTTTTGAATTATTTTATAATGAAGACGGGACGCTTGATTTTAAACCAAATAATAGCGTAAGGGTCAATGTTTCAGGTAAGCCTCAAAACCAAGTTATTACATTTAATTTGCCGGATACAATTAAGTTGGCTAACCTAAGATTTGACCCTGGGCAAAATCCGGATCAGGGAGATATAACAATAAACAAACTTATAATTAGGCAATTTGATAATGAAATAGAATTTTCTGCTGCCGATTTCTTCAAACATTTTAATGCTGTCGAAACAATAAAGACACAACCTGAAAAATTTTCTTTTAGAGGGGTCGTGGTAAATGGCGGTTATGATCCCCTATTTTATGGTAATTCTGAATTAATGAACCTGTTAAGGTCTCTTAACGAACAAAAATAAAGGTAATTGTAAGATGAATTACAGCGACAAAGCAGCGAGTTATTATGCCAATATAAGGCACGACCTTGTCCGTTTGGCAGACAGGAAGAAAAACAGCCTTAAGGTGTTGGAAATAGGTGCTGCCTATGGCGAAACGCTGTATTTTTTAAAACAACAGGGTATAGCTTCTGAGGTTGTAGGGATCGATATTTTTGAAGACACTAAAAATACGCAAAACTATAAGCCGCTGGACAGGTTCATTTTCGGGAATATTGAAGAGCTTGATTTCCCGGAATATAATGGATATTTTGATCTTATACTCCTGCCGGATGTCCTGGAACACCTTATCGAACCAAAAAAGGTGCTGGCAAAAGTGAATAGCTTTCTTGCCCCCGGTGGAGAGGTATTGGTGAGCATGCCTAACATACGGCATTACTCGGCATTTTCGAAAATATACCTCAAAGGCGATTTCGGGTATGAGGAGAGCGGATTGTTCGATTACACGCACATGCGGTTTTATTGCAGGAAAAATATGGTAACCCTATTAGATAAGTCAGGCTTTCAGGTGGTTTACCAGGAAAGTTCTATTAAGAATTACAAGGGGCGATCTGTGGCTAAAATGATCAATATAATTACACTCGGTATTTTCGAAGAGTTCTTTTCGGTGCAATATTTCCTTAAGGCAAAAAAGGCCTAATCCTATGGATCAATGAATGGTGACATAAAAAAAATAATTTCCTCTTCGGGCATTAACTTCCTTTTCAGGATCTTTGGGCTGGGGGCAACGTTTTTTTCAATGTCATTGATAGGAAAGGTGTTCGGGGCAGAGACATTTGGCAATTATTCACTTGTTTTTACAATTTCGCAGGCAGCGGCTATGCTGTTCGCCTTGGGCATACCCAATGCGCTTATTAAGATAGTGGGTAACAACAGCCTAAGCTTTCCGCAGGCAAAGAAGATATTGAAGCAGGGCCTTAAAGTGACATTACTGGTCTCTGTGATACCCATGCTGATCTTTTTTGCAGGCGCAGAATTTATCGCTACAGAAATCTTTGACAATAAAAAACTCGAAAACTACTTTTTGATAATTACGATATCATTGCCGTTATTTATCTTCCATGAGCTGTTTCTGTATTTTTTTATTGCAACGAAAAATTTTATGAGGTATAGCATATTAATGTTTGTACTTCCCAATTTTTTGCTACTGGCGTTCCTGTACCTGTTTTATAGCCTTGGGTATGCAGAGCATTATACATTTATTGCATTTGCATTATCAATTATGCTTGTTGTGGCGACCGAAGCTTTTTTGGTCTTTGAAATAAAGCCGGACAGGACCACAAGTATAATTTCTACGAAAGAATTAGTTAAGACCGCTTCGCCAATGATGTTCAGCGGCATACTCCTTTACCTGTTAAATTGGACAGATCTTATCATCGTAGGGATAATGATGGATGAAAAACAGGTGGGGATCTATAATTATGCTTTCAGGGCCGGTAGCTTAGGATTTTTGGTGATTATATCAGTAAACACGATCATTATGCCAAAGATGGCAGAGTTATATGGCAAAGGCGATCTTTCGGGACTGAAAAAAATGGTGCATAGTACTACACGAATGGTAGCATTGCTTTCTTTACCCATAACAGCAGGCCTGATCTTGCTTGCTCCGTTCATATTATCTTTTTTTGGCGCGGAAGCCGTTGAAGGCACATCTGCGATGATCATTGTAGCTGTTGGGGTATTTTTCAGCGCGGCAATGGGTAATGTAGACCAGATACTTAATATGTCCAACAATGCAAAGATCTTCGGGAATATTACATTGGTCTGTTTTTTTGTAAATGCCCTACTCAACCTGACCCTTATACCGGCTTATGGTATTAATGGGTCGGCTATTGCCAGCCTACTTACAAATGTGCTGATGAATATAGTTTGTGTTATATATATAAAAAAGAAGCTTGGCTTTTATACCCTTATTTAATGAACATTCAATTATCTGTAATAATCGTAAACTATAATGGGCTTAAGTACCTTAGGGATTGTTTTGATTCTCTTATAGATAAACTGGGAGGCCTTACCTATGAGATCATTGTCCTGGATAATGATTCCCGGGATGAAAGCTGTAGCTTTATCGAAGAAAATTATCCGGATGTAATCCTTATCCGGAGCACCGAGAATTTAGGCTTTGGAAGAGGCAATAATGAGGCAGTACGACACGCAAGGGGAGAATATTTACTATTGCTTAATAATGATACCATCCTCCTGGACAGCCTGATGCCGGTGTATACCATGGTAAGCGCAGATCCTTCTATAGGCGCAATAGGGATAATGATGCTTGACGGCAACAGGGAATACTTACAGTCTGCAGGAAAGTTCCCTGACGTTTCGGGCATGTTCCGGATAAAGAATTTGAGTAACATGGGTAAAGAATTCGAAACAGGTGTATTTTCAAGGACGGCATATGAGGTTGACTGGCTGGGGGGCGCATTCCTGATGATGCCTAAAAAAATATACGAAGAGATCAATGGTTTTGACCAAAATTACTTTTTGTATGTAGAAGATGTAGACCTTTGTAAAATGATAGCCGATAAAGGCTACAAAAGGATATTTGTTCCGGGATACCGTTATATCCATTTCGTAGGGTTCAATACATCAAAAAACCCTTTCCTTATAAAAGGATATAAGATATTTATCAATAAGCATCATAAAGGGTTTACAAAATTAAAAATGCTTTTTGCCTTAAAGATCAATGAAGTGATAAAAGCCATAAAGGCCAAGCTAAAAAAGTGACCTGTTTGATATGAAGATCAATGCGACAAAATTTTATACCGCAGTTTTTGTGGCTGTCCTTTTCTGCCAGCTATATCTGCCGTCCTTTAAGGTTAATATATACCTGCAGATTTTTGCCGTCTTTTTATTTCTCTTTTTGGAATATGGCAAGCTCATAGTTTCAACCTTTTTTTTAAAGCAGCTGGCAGTACTTGTAGGCATAATGGGTCTTGGCTTTATAGGGACAATGGTATTTAGGCATAGCATGGTCAATATACTCAAAGATATCTTTCATTTTATGAAACCGGTCGTAGGGCTGCTGATAGGATATTTATATTTCAGGAAAATAAATAATTTCAGGGTCTTTGTAAAAACCATTGTAGTTTCAGGTATCATTTCTGCTGCGATCCATTTCTTTGTTATTGCCTTCTATGTAAAGAACTTAGGGGCGATAGAATCGATACGGGAGTTCAGTAAAGATAATTTTCTGGAACTGTTTGCGCTTTTCTTTTTGATATATTACAAAAAATTTGAAGGCACGCCAATTATTGAAAACAGGAAGTATGCAAAAGCGGCATCTGTACTCCTCTTTTTTTCATGCTTTCTCTATTTTTCGAGAACAATGATCGTTGTAGCGATAATACTGCTGCTGTCTATTTACGGGTTTACCAGGATCACCCGGAAAACGATACAGATCTTAGGTATAGTATTACTGGTTCTGGGGTTACTTTTTGCCTACCTGTATACTGCTGATATTAAGAGGAGCAATAAGGGTTTTGAGGCATTTTTATATAAGATAAAAAATGCTCCGGCAGAAATCTTTGAAACAAGGATCAACACGGAGAACCATGCTGAGCTTTGGGATCACTGGCGGGGCTATGAAGCAAAGAGGGCTATAGCGCTTATTAAGGAAAAACCCGGAAGCCTCATCTTTGGCACCGGCCATGGGTCGCTTGTCAATTTAAAGTTTTATGCCCCGCTTACAGATGATAACAAGGGATTAAGGTATATTTCAGAGCTGCATAACGGCTATGTTTATATTTTATATAAAACAGGCATTATTGGCCTTTTTATGTACCTGCTCATTATGGCGCGATGGTACATATTCATCTATGCGAGGAAGAACTTTATGACCATCCTGATCTCTGCTATAGGGCTTATTTATTTTATCTCAACGATCACAATAACAGGGGTTTATAACGCCCGTGATATAATTATTTTTATACTTGGGGCATTGCTGTATTTTGTAAATGCTAAGGTGCCAGTGCCAGGACGATAATGTCTTTAATTTTTTGGCTGGTCGTTCCGTCACCATAAGGATTTGATGCGGCAGCAATTTGTGAGTAATAAAAACCGTCTGTTAAGAGTTTACCGGTTTCTGATAGTATCTTTTCTTTATCAGCCCCTACTAATATAGCGGTGCCGGCAGCAACGCCCTCCATGCGCTCTGTTACTTCTCTCAAAACAAGTACGGGCTTGCCAAGGCTGGGCGCTTCTTCCTGTATGCCTCCGGAATCAGTAAGTATTATATTGCTTTTATGCATCATCCAGATCAACTCATGGTAATCCAGCGGCCTTGTGAGTTTTATATTTTCACGTTGCAGCATCTCATAGGCAATGGTTTTTACATTCGGATTGGGATGTACAGGATAAACAATCTGAATATCAGGATTATTATCGGCAATTGTTAGCAGGGCATCGCAAATCTCCAAAAATGGCTGCCCAAAGTTTTCCCTCCGGTGGCATGTAACCAGCAGGATCTTTTTAGTGAAATCAATATCACTGAATGTTTCATAAAGTAATGCCTCGTCTGTAAATTTAATTTTTTCAAGGCCGGCAAATAGAGCATCAATCACGGTATTGCCCACTACAAACACATTATCTGTTATACTTTCCCCTATCAGATTTTTGCTTGCTTGTTCTGTAGGACAGAAATGGAATGCGGCGAGCTTTGACGTCAAAACCCTGTTGGCTTCTTCCGGAAAAGGTGAAAGCATATCGTGGCTCCTGAGTCCTGCTTCGATATGTGCAATTTTGATTTTTTGGTAAAACGCGGCCAAAGATGCCGCAAGAACTGTTGTGGTATCGCCCTGTACAAAAATCAGGTCAAATTTTTCTTTAAGGAGTATTTCGTTTGTTATTCGTAATATCAGGCTGGAAGTAAGTTCGTGAAGCGTTTGGTTAGGCACCATTATATTCAGGTCATAATCCGGCTGTATGTCAAAAAAAGCAAGGACCTGGTCAAGCAATTCCCTGTGCTGGGCAGTGATTCCTACCTTTACGGAAAAATTGCTGTCTTCCTTAAATGCCTTTATAAGAGGAGCCATTTTTATAGCTTCAGGCCTGGTCCCGAAAACGAATAGTATATTTTTCATTTATGCTTTTTATGCAGGTAATTTGTTTATGTCCGTAAAACTACTAATTAAAACTATATTTGCAAGGCTTAAAAAATTATAGGGATGAAAGTGTTGTTTCAATCAAGGTCTAATCTTTATTCTGCCCCTGGCGGAGATCTTGTCCAGATGGAGAAGACAAAGCAATTCCTCGAAAAAGAAGGTGTACAGGTAGATATATCACTCGAAGCCGAACCAAACCTTGAAGGCTACGACCTGGTGCATCTCTTTAACCTCATGGAGCCACAGGATATTTATTTACAGATGCGCAATGCCAAAAAGCAAGGCAAAAAAGTGCTGCTTTCAACGATCTACGGACTATATACCGAATTTGAAAGAAAAGCGAGGGGTGGGTTATTTCAAAAAGTAGCTAATATACTCTCGCCTTACCAGATTGGCTATGTAAAAACACTCGTGAGGCACATGGCAGAAAGCAGGATGCACAAAGGCGTTTATAATATGCTTTTTAAAGGTTATTATGGCATGATGAAGGAGATAGTAGATAATACATCGGTATTCTTGCCGAATTCACACTCTGAAATGAAAAGGGTTGCAAAGGAATTCAACCTAAAGCACTATAACTATTTTAGCGTACCCAATGCAATAGACAAAGAAGTATTCGTTGCTGATGAAAATACTGCATCTAATAAGTATCAGGAATTTAAAGATTGTATTGTTTGTGCCGCCCGTATTGAAGGTCGCAAATCGACACTAAACCTGGTAAGGGCCGTTAAAGATTCCCCATACAAGCTGGTTTTAGTGGGCAAAGAATCGGCCAACCAGAAAGCGTATGTAGACCAGGTGCATGCAGAGGCAGGAGATAATGTTTTTTTCTTAGGAACCATGCCGCATGAAGAACTGAGGGAGCTTTATAAAGTTGCCAAAGTACATGCGCTGGTAAGCTGGATGGAAACACCGGGTTTGTCTTCACTTGAGGCAGGCGCTATGAATTGCAATATCGTGGTTACTAAAAAAGGTGACACAGAAGATTATTTTGGCGATTATGCTTTCTATTGCGAACCGGATGATGTAGCATCTATAAGGGATGCGATCGACAGGGCTTTTAACGCCGTAGTTAACCCGGGGCTTAAAGAGAAGATACTTGAAAACTATACATGGGAAAAAACAGCCGAAGCGACAATTAGAGGTTATAAGCTTGCAATGGCTGATAATTAGGAAACAAAGAAATAAAACCTGATATAAAATTAAGGGCACCTTTCGGGCGCCCTTTGCTATGGTATTAATCCTTAATTAATTTTTGTGTTACGTAAAAGTAACAATAATTATAATCTTTTGTTTCAGGATATTTTTACCGGCTAAAAATTTAAAAGTATATATTTGCAGCCTTGCAAGATGAAAAATGAAGATAGCCATAATAGGTACAAGGGGCATCCCTAATCATTACGGGGGCTTTGAGCAGTTTGCAGAATATTTTTCGGTATACCTTGCCGATAAAGGGCATGATGTATATGTGTACAATTCCCATAACCATCCGTATAAAGACCCTAGCTTTAAAGGCGTCAACATAATACACAGCTATGATCCCGAGCATAAGATGGGCTCTTTCGGGCAATTCATATACGACTATAACGCTATTGTAAATTCCCGCAGGCATAATTTTGATGTTATACTGCAGCTGGGCTATACCAGCAGTTCGGTATGGTTTTTCCTTTTGCCAAAAAAACCGGTTATCATAACCAATATGGACGGGCTGGAATGGAAACGCTCCAAATATCCGTGGCCCATGCGCCAATTCCTGAAATTTGCCGAAAGGCTCGCCGCCATAAGCAGCGACTATCTCGTAGCCGACTCGATCGGAATTCAGAAATCCCTTAAGCAGCGTTACAATAAAGATTCTGTTTACATAGCCTATGGCGCGCACGCTTTCGAAGATCCCGAAGATGCCGTGCTGAAAGACTTTGGACTGGAAAAAGAAGGCTATAATATGGTCATGGCCCGCTTTGAGCCCGAGAATAATATAGATATGGTGCTGGAGGGTGTGGCAAACAGCAATGATAGCACTCCCATGCTGGTAATTGGCAACCATAATACAAAATATGGAAATTACCTGAAAGAAAAATACCACGGTTACCCTCAGATAAGGTTTATAGGAGCGCTGTACAATATAGGGCACCTGAATAATTTGAGGTATTACTCAAAAATTTATTTCCACGGGCACTCGGTTGGAGGGACTAATCCTTCACTTCTCGAAGCCATGGCGTCAGGGGCGCTTATAGCGGCGCACAATAATGACTTTAACAAAGGCGTTCTTAAAGAAAATGCCTGTTATTTTTCAAATGCGTCAGAAGTTGCAAATTTGCTGCTTCATTTAAAAAAAAGTGATAATTTGCGCCTTGTTTCAAACAACGTAGAAGCAATAAAAAAAGAGTTTAACTGGGAAAAAATTAATGGCGAATATTTACAATTTTTCAAGGAATGCCTTGCTGAAAAGAATAGGGCTCGCTCCCGGTAAGAAACTCATAGTATTTTTTATTTCCGCAGTGTTGCTTACCATTCCGCTGGGCTATGTTTACAATAGCGTAGCCATTATCCTGTTCGTACTATATTCTGTACTTTCTGCACAAAAACAGGTGTTTTCCCTGCGTTTTCCTTTGGTGCTGCCTATGCTTCTTTTTGGTTTAATGGTGCTCTCGGTGGCCTGGAGCATCGATAGCCAAAATACACTGAAGGCGTTGAGCAAAGAAGCGCCGCTTTTATTCATTCCACTTGCTTTCTGCCTCAACCGCCGCCTGCCTCGCCGTTGCGTTCACGATATACTTAACAATTACAGCATCGGCATTTGTTTGTATTGCTTTTATTTTTTAGCACGTGCGGTTGTACGATATGTTTATGGGGGAGGCACAGATGTTTTCTTTTATCATGAGCTGGCAACCAATGATATTAATGCGATATACTTTTCGGCATTAGTGTCGGTAGCATTATTTTGGTTCCTTGTAAAGAAATCAAAAACGTTCTGGAACTATATCGCACTATTGTTTCTGCTTGCATTCATTATACTTCTGTCATCAAAAACGATCATCATTATCGACGTTTTGCTGGTAGTGAGCTATTACCTGTTTTATTCACCGCTAAAGCCCTGGGCAAAAGCAACGGCTGTTATAGTATTTTTGGGACTGATAGGGATAGGCGGCTACAATAGTAAAATAAAAGGCAGGATAGTAGAGGAATTCCGCCCGAATATTGAAAAGGCCGGGACCGATATGAGCGTGATACACAACGTGACCATACATGAAGCCTGGAATGCTCCTAATTTCCACCAGAACGATTACTTCAACGGCATTGCCTTCAGGACCTACCAGGTGCGGATCTTTACAGAAATGATTGCGGAAGACCCGATTTTCTTTACCGGGTACGGGCTTAATACCTCTATGGAAAAAATAGAAGAAAAAGGCAATGAGCACACCGTTTATCAGAGCAGCGACGAGAATATAGGCTATAACAAAATGAACTTCCACAACCAATATGTCGAAGCTTTTGCCGATCTGGGTATTTTTGGGTTTTTGCTTGTGGTTGCCCTTCTTGTAATTAATATCAAAAATGCGGTCAAATCTAAAGATTTTGTCCATATTGCTTTTGCAATTGTAATGATAGCCTTATTTTTGACAGAATCTTTCTTATGGAGGCAAAGAGGCGTAGTATTCTTTACGGTATTCTATTGCCTTTTCAATGGCTTACTGCCGAAAGATCTTTCAAAAATAAATCATGAAAAGAATTCTCATAACAGGAGCGGCAGGTTTTTTAGGATCACATCTTTGTGACAGGTTTATAAAAGAAGGTTACTTTGTTATCGGGATGGACAATCTTATAACGGGCGACCTTAAGAATATTGAACATCTTTTTAAACTTGAGAATTTCGAATTTTACCACCACGATGTTACTAAATTCGTGAACATTCCCGAAAAGCTTGACTATATACTGCATTTTGCATCGCCGGCAAGCCCTATAGACTATTTAAAGATCCCGATCCAGACATTAAAAGTTGGATCATTGGGCACACACAATCTTTTAGGATTGGCAAGGGTAAAGAAAGCAAGGATACTCATTGCTTCTACTTCAGAGGTTTATGGCGATCCGCTGGTGCATCCCCAACCGGAAGATTATTATGGCAATGTAAATACCATTGGCCCGCGCGGGGTATATGACGAAGCGAAACGTTTTCAGGAATCCATAACAATGGCTTACCATACCTTTCACGGAGTTGAAACCCGCATTGTAAGGATATTCAATACCTACGGGCCAAGGATGAGGCTTAACGATGGCCGCGTGATTCCTGCATTTATAGGCCAGGCGCTTAGGGGCGAAGACCTTACCATATTTGGAGACGGCATGCAAACGCGTTCTTTTTGCTATGTGGACGACCAGGTAGAGGGGATTTTCAGGCTCCTGCATTCCGACTATATTTACCCTGTAAATATTGGTAACCCCGACGAGATCACGATTAAGGATTTTGCCGACGAGATAATCAGGCTAACGGGCACCAACCAAAAAGTGGTACATATGCCATTGCCTGTAAACGATCCGCTGCAAAGGCAGCCGGACATCACGCTTGCAAAAAAACTTTTAGGCTGGGAACCTAAAACAGGACGGGCAGAAGGAATGAAAATAACTTACGATTATTTCCGGTCACTTTCCAACGAAGAGTTGTTGAAAGAGGAGCATAAGGATTTTTCAGGATTTATACATTAAAAAATGATTTTATCCGACAGGGGAAGGTATTCAAAATATTTAAGGCCCATCAGTATATTTTATGATATATTGGTAGTTACGGTTCTGTTCCAGTTTTTTTTCAGGGAATTGGGCCTAAACTACCTGCATTTTGGCTTTTATCAAATTGTCTGCTGGTCTATCATATCCTATTTTTCAGGGTTTTATGAGGTATACCGCTATACCAAGCCGTTAGAGATATTGTCTAAGATCATCAGGCAGGGCGTTATTTTCCTGTTGGTTGTAGTGGCGTTTTTTCCATTTGCAAAACAAACCATTTTTAGCGGCCAGCTTATCGTAATATACCTCAGTACGGCTTTTGTACTCATATCCATTTTTAAATTTGTCCTCTTTTATTACTTAAGGCACTACCGCATAGCAACCGGAAGTAATTTAAGGAATGTCATTATTGTAGGCTATACGCACGAGGCCATCAAACTGAAAGAGCTCTTTGAGACCAGGACAGATTATGGGTATAATTTTCTCGGGTTTTTCTCCGATAAAAAACACAATGCACATATCAAAGGGAAAATAGCCGAGATCGGCACCTTTGTTAACGAGAATAATATTGATGATATTTACTGCTCGCTCAATGAGCTTAGCAATACACAACTCAAGGAGTTAGTTGACTTTGCCGACATTAATGGCAAAACCATAAAATTTATACCGGATGCAAAGGAAATTTTTTCCAAGAACCTGCGGATAGATTATTATGAATTCTTCCCATTACTTTCGTTGCAAAAAACACCATTTGACGAACCGTTGGCACAATTTAGTAAAAGGCTATTCGACATCGTTTTTTCATCCCTGGTCATTATACTGCTGCTTTCATGGCTCACACCCATTTTGGCGTTGCTTATAAAGCTGGAATCAAGAGGGCCGGTTTTTTTCAAACAGAGCAGGGCCGGTATAAACGAAGAACATTTTTTCTGTTTTAAATTCAGGTCGATGCAGATAAACAATGCTACAGACCAACTGGCAACAAAAAATGACCCGAGGGTAACAAAAATAGGAAAGTTCATCAGGAAAACGAGCATTGATGAACTGCCCCAGTTCCTGAATGTATTAAAAGGTGATATGTCGGTAGTGGGGCCAAGGCCGCACATAGGGCTCATCAATAGCAAGTATACCAACAAGATAAAGAAATATGTATTAAGGCACCGGGTAAAGCCAGGGATTACGGGGCTGGCGCAGGTAAGAGGGGCCCGGGGCGAAATAAGCAGCGACGAAGACATGATATTCCGTATTAAGTATGATGTGTTCTACATAGAGAACTGGTCTTTGCTTCTGGATTTGAAAATAATAGTGCAAACGGTTGTAAACATCTTCATGGGCGACGAAAAAGCCTATTAATGCTTACCGGCCATTAACAACAACACAACTAACAACAACACGACATGAACATTTTACTACTTGGTTCCGGAGGAAGGGAACACGCGCTGGCCTGGAAAATGCTGCAAAGCCCATTGTGCGATACATTGTATGTAGCGCCCGGAAATGCCGGCACATCGGCTATTGCAACAAACCTTGACTTCGTTTCGACTGACTTTGAAGCGGTAAAGGCAGCAACACTTGCAAAAAATATAGGTATGGTGGTCGTTGGTCCCGAAGACCCATTGGTAAAAGGGATATACGATTTCTTTAAGAATGGTGCCGATCTGAAGAATATTCCGGTCATTGGGCCGTCAAAGCAGGGTGCACAGCTGGAAGGCAGCAAGGAATTTGCAAAACAGTTCCTTATAAAGAATAACATCCCAACCGCGGCCTATGACAGCTTTACCAAAGAAACCGTGGAGGAGGGATGCGAATTCCTTACTACCCTGAAGCCACCTTATGTACTAAAAGCTGACGGACTTGCGGCAGGGAAAGGCGTACTGATACTGGAAGACCTTGCCGAAGCGCAGCAGGAACTGAGGAACATGCTTGTTGATGAAAAATTTGGCGAAGCGAGCGCCAAAGTAGTGATCGAAGAATTCCTCGACGGGATAGAACTGAGCTGCTTTGTACTTACCGACGGCAAAAGCTACAAGCTGTTGCCTACCGCCAAAGATTATAAGCGCATAGGCGAAGGAGATACAGGCCTTAATACTGGCGGAATGGGAGCGGTATCGCCGGTACCATTTGCCGATGCAGCATTTATGGAAAAGATAGAAACCCGCATCGTAAAACCTACGATAGAAGGGCTTAAGAAAGATAATATCGATTATAAAGGATTTGTGTTCATCGGGCTTATAAAAGTAGGCGATGATCCGTTCGTGATCGAATATAATGTAAGGATGGGCGACCCGGAAACGGAAGTTGTAATACCAAGGTTAAAATCGGACCTGGTAGAATTGTTTTTGGCTGTAGCCAATGAAAAGCTGGATGAGGCAGTGCTGGAAACCGACGAGAGGAGCGCGGCTACAATAATGGTGGTGGCTGGCGGCTACCCCGAAGGCTATGCAAAAGGCGATGTCATCACAGGGCTGGAAAAAGTGGAAGGCTCTATTGCATTCCATGCAGGGACGAAACTACAGAATGGAGAGGTAGTGACCAATGGCGGCCGAGTTATAGCGGTAACTTCGTACGGTGATGGCTTTATGGAAGCCATAAAAAAATCTTACCAAAATATAGCAGAACTACATTTTGATAAGATGTATTACAGAAAGGATATCGGGCTCGACTTATGATAAGAACGAGTGCGCTGTAGTATCCTGGTCGTCGTCGTTATTTTGCTTGAATATGGTCAGCTGTTTTAGCCAGTACCAGGTAGCGGCACAGCAGATAAGGATAAATATCCATGTGATGATATTTGCTATCCACCAGTTCTTAAGCTCAAGGGCACGGAAAAAGTGCATTGGAACAAAAAGAAAATCAGTGAAAAGAGATCCCAGTGCTTCGAAAAATGTTTTCATTTTTAGACAAGTGTTATATTTACAGTCACAAAAGTATAAAATAATCGCATGTTAGCAAGTGTTTTTAATAAATCAAGGCCGGTAAATTACGCATTAATTGGCGCAGGGCTGGTTTTGTTTTATTTTTTATACCTTTTTAAGGATGACCACTGGACATCCAACTACCTTCTGGTGCTGCAAAAAGCAGGCTTGCTGCTCATTTTGGCAGGATCTGTTTTCCTTGTCAATTTCATTACGCGCAGGAATACACTCAGCAAAGCGAACACCTATGCCATGTTCCTGTTCCTGGTTTTCCTGATATTGTTCCCCACCATAATGGTGAACACCAATATCATCATCTCCAACTTTTTCCTGCTGCTGGCTTTGCGGAGGCTTATATCGCTCCAGTCCCTAATTACGCCGAAAGAGAAGATCTTCGATGCTTCCTTCTGGATATTTGCCGCGGCTGTTTTCCATTTCTGGAGCATCATTTATATAGTACTGGTTTTCATCTCCATTGTTTTCCACGTGTCGCGGGACTACAGGAACTGGCTTATACCGTTTATCGCTTTTTTTGGTGTCGCGATAATTTATTTTATGGGCGGCCTTATTGCCGGGGAAGGTTTCTTTAAGCAGGTGATCGATGAGATACAGGTAAGCTTTGACTTTACCTATTTCGAGAACATTTACCAGAATATCGCCCTCGCAGTTTTCTCTTCCATCGCGGTACTTTTTGCGGTGCCGTATATATTTTCTATTACCAGCAAGCCGCTCAACCTGCAGGCATCGCACAAGAAAATAATTTATTCGTTCCTCATTGGCGTTGCGATATACGTGCTTTCGGCGAATAAGAACAACAGTTTCCTTGCCTTCACGTTTGCACCGCTTGCCATCATGGGCGCCAATTACCTTGAAAGCCAGGAAAACGTCTGGGTTAAAGAAATCATTTTGGCATTAATAGTAGTGATAGCGATATTCCTGTTTAGTTCGCAGCTTTAATACTACTTAATTTTCCGTACAGATTAATTCCCTACGGGAAATATTTTCCGGGGCTAAATTCTTTTATCTACCAAAATCGATTCCCTCCGGGAAATTGAAAACTCACGAAAAGATATCACTTAGTGATTAAATTTTGGTAGAGATATTAAATTACCAATGAACATTTCCCGTAGGGAATTAATGGATTTTTTGCCCTGATTCCTACAACTTCACCCCATAAGCCAAATCCCCTGCATCACCCAACCCCGGAACAATATATTTCTTTTCGTTCAGGTGGCTGTCCAGCGAGGCAACCCATAAGTGACAATTGTCCGGCAACGATTCCTGCAACAGCGCAATGCCCTCGGGCGCGGCAATAACAACAGCAATGTGGAAGGATATAGGGCTTTGTCCCGGCAGTATCTTTTTAAGCACTTCGGCCAATGACATTCCCGTGGCCAGCATTGGGTCGAGCACGATGAGGTTTTTACCGGTAAAAGATGGCGCAGCCTGGTACTCCACCAATATATCAAAAAATTCATCGTTATGCGGGTGGTGCCTGTAGGCCGAGATAAACCCGTTTTCGGCATCGTCGAAAAAGCTCAGGAACCCGTCATGCAGCGCCAATCCCGCCCGCAGTATAGAGCACAATACCACACCATCTTTTATTTCCATTGTTTTTTTAATTCCCAAAGGGGTGTGTACATCACGGTCTTTATACTCAAGCTCCTTACTAATCTCATAAGCCATGATCTCGCCAATGCGTTCGATATTTTTACGGAACCGCATGCTGTCCTTCTGCACATCCACATCACGGATCTGCGAAAGAAAATGGTTTAAGATGCTGTTATTTTCTGAAAGGTAGTGTACATGCATGGGGTTAAAATTTGTGTTAGCAGGTTAAAAGTATTAAAACTATATTTGTAAAATTAAATTTAAGACTATGTTTTCTAAAATAGCTTTCCCCATATTTGAGCAGAGCATCAATGATTATCACCAGTTTGATAATGTAGACCAGCCGGTAAACAATCCATTCAGTAAAGATAAGATAGAACACCTGTTATATGCAAAAAACTGGGTAGATACTGTACAATGGCATTATGAAGACATAATCCGTAACCCGGCTATAGACCCTGTTGAAGCGCTCGTTCTTAAAAGAAAAATCGATGCCTCCAACCAGGTGAGGACCGATATGGTAGAGTATATCGACAGCTATTTTTTACAGAAATACAGCAATGTAAAGGTAAAGGACAATGCCAAAATAAATTCCGAAAGCCCGGCATGGGCACTGGACAGGCTTTCGATACTTGCCCTTAAGATATTCCACATGAACGAGGAGGCTACCCGTGAAGACGCTTCGCCGGAGCACAGGGCAAAATGCCAGGAAAAGCTGAATGTGCTGCTGGAGCAGAAGAAAGACCTTTCTACCGCTATTGACGACCTTATTACTGATATTGAGAATGGCGACAAGTACATGAAGGTGTACAAGCAGATGAAAATGTATAATGACGAAGAGCTGAACCCGGTACTGTACCAAAACAAAAAGTAAACTCCCATGCGGGGAACCAAACATATACTGGTCATAAGGCTGTCTGCCATGGGCGATGTCGCAATGACCGTACCTGTCATTCGCGAACTGGTTGCAAGCCATGAGAACGTAAAGGTGACCGTGGTGTCAAAAGCAGCCTATAAGGCTTTCTTTGACGAAATTCCGCGCGTTTCCTTTTTTGAAGCCGATACCGAAGGCAGGCACAAGGGCTTTTTCGGCCTCCTGCGCCTTTATGGCGAACTCAAAAAACTCCATTTTTATGCGGTGGCTGACCTGCATAATGTGCTGCGGTCGAAGATCATTACCAAACTTTTTGCTTTCAGGGGCAAAAAAACCGCCACGGTAGATAAAGCAAGGAAAGAAAGGGCAGCGCTCACCAGCCTTACCAATAAGGTATTCGAACCGCTTACGCCGGTAAGCAGGAGGTATGCGGCCGTTTTTGGAAAACTGGGCTTCCCTATATCATTGGAAAACCCGGTATTCCCTGAAAAGCAAAAAATAACACTTGACCTTTTAGAACTATTAGGCCCTAAGAATGAGCAATGGATAGGTATAGCGCCGTTTGCCCAGCACCGCAGCAAGATATACCCACGCGAACTGATACAACAGGTGATAACCAATCTGGCTGCAAATCCCAACTATAAGCTAATGCTGTTTGGTGGCGGCAAGCAGGAAGCAAGTACCCTGAAAAAATATGCCAAAGGCCTCGATAATGTTTTTGTCATTGCCGGGAAAATGAACCTCAAGCAGGAACTGCGGCTCATCAGCAACCTCGACCTTATGCTGAGTATGGATAGCGGCAATGCACATATTGCGGCAATGTTAGGTGTTAAGGTAGTCACGCTGTGGGGCGCCACGCATCCCTATACCGGCTTTGCACCATTCAACCAGCCGGCAGATTATGCCCTGGTATCCGACAGGGAGAAATACCCCTTGCTGCCCACATCAGTTTACGGCAATAAGAAGGTGAAAGGCTATGATGATGCCATGCAGACCATACTGCCCGAAACAGTCGTCAGTAAAATAAATGATATACTAAAAAAGGATGCCCGTTAAAGCATCCTTATTGATATTACGTTTTTCCATTTAACGATAGGAGAAATCTTTAATTCCAATGATTATCTGAGATTTCTCACTCCGCAGGCTCCATTCGAAATGAAAGCAAGGTTCGGGCATTTAAAACTACCTACACATCATCATAATCTACATAGATCTCCGGTGTGGTAGGGTGTGCCTGGCAAGTCAGGATAAGGCCTTCGGCGATCTCGCCGTCGGTCAGTATGGCGTTTTTCTTCATTTCAGCCTTACCGTTAGTGATGCGGGCCATACAGCTGCTGCAAATACCGCCCTGGCAGGAGTAAGGCGCATCGATGCCCTGTTTTAGTGCGGCATCCAGTATCGTCATTTGCTGCGACATAAGGAAAGTAACCTCCTCGTCGTCAACCAGTACAGTTATTTTTGTCTGCCCATCTAAGTTCTCCTCGATCTTCTTCTCGGCTATCGGTGTTGAGAACAGTTCGAATTTAATATTCTTTTCGGGTACATTATTTTCTTTCAGCACCTCATTTACCGCGAGGATCATTTCCTCCGGACCGCACAGGTAAAATTTAGCGAATTCTTTTTCCTTGTGTTTATTCCTGATAACGAAGTTAACGGTAGAACGCTCGATCCTGCCGAAAAGCGCATCTTCGGCCCTGGCCTGGCTGAACACGAAATGCACGAAGAAGCGCCCTACATATTCCTGCTGCAGTTTATGCAGGAAGTCGTGGAAGATAGTATCGTTTGGTGTCTTGTTGCCGTATACCAGCACAAACGTGCTCTCGGGTTCGCTCTGTAAAACCGACTGTATTATAGAAAGTACCGGGGTGATGCCGCTGCCGGCTGCAAATGCTGCATAGTTGCGCTGCCTGTCGGCTTTTGGCTCAAAAGTGAATTTTCCTTCGGGGGTGCCTACCTCCATGGTATCGCCTATGGTAAGCCTTTCGTTTGCAAAAACAGAAAAGCCGCCGTTCTTTACTGCCTTAATGGCCACACGAAGCTCATTGCTGCCCGGCGCGGAACATATAGAATAGGCCTTGCGGATCTCCTGGCCTTCAAATTCGGTTTTGATATTGATGTACTGACCTGCGGTAAAGCTATAATCTTCTTTTAATTTTTCGGGGATCTCAAAAGCTATGGAAACAGCCTGTGGCGTTTCCCTCCTGATATCTTTTATGACAAGCGAATGAAATGTAGACATGTTTGTAAATTTCCTGCAAAAATACGCATCCTTTTGCGGAAATAAAAAAGTAACCTGTTTTTAATATACCTAAGAATATTATGCATAACATTTTTATGTATATTTGTTTTGTAAAAATAACCGATGAAAAATTCACAGCTTTATAAAGGCAGCCTCACCACCATAATCATGAAGCTGCTGGAAGAGAACGGCAGGATGTACGGCTATGAGATCACCCAGAAGGTAAAGCTCATTACAGCCGGCGAACTCAATATTACCGAAGGGGCGCTCTACCCGGCGCTGCACCGCCTGGAAGCCGACGGCCATTTGGATGTGGAAGTCGAAAAAGTTGACAACCGCCTGCGCAAATACTACAAGCTCACCGAAAGCGGCCAGAAAGAAACTGTGAACCGACTTAGCGAGCTCGAGGATTTCATAAAGAATATGCAGAGTTTAATGGGGAACCGTGACCTAAAATTAGGATATTGATATGAGACTTACAGAAGAGCAAATACGTTTTATCGACTCCTACCTGAAAAATGCAGGTGTGGAATATCTGGACATTCGCTGCGAAATGACCGACCATGTTGCGGCGGCACTTGAAGAGCAGGAAGGGGAATTCATGGATAATTTTAAAGCATACATGCTGCGGCACAAAAAAGGCCTGCTGGCATCCAACAGGAAATTTCGCAGGATCGCGGGCAGGAAAGCAGTGCTTTTGTTGTTAAGGAATCTTGCCGGGCTGCGTTTTTTGATAATGCTGGCAACAATTATTTCTGTCACCTATCTTATGGTACAGGCTTATGATTTAGAAACCGTCACCGACAATTTCTTTACCGGCTTCATGCTGTTTTTTGTTGTGATGGTAATATATTACTGGTACATACGGCTGTCAGGGCGCTCAAAATTCTCGGTAGCTAATAGTGTAATTGGCATTTCTTCTTTTGTAATTTATCTGGCTATCATTGCTTTTCGCGCAGAACGCTGGATGGAAAACGAATTCATACCCGCTTACTACGGATTTTTCTTAGTATTCATGATTGAAGTAGTACTCACCTTCCGGCAACTGAAGAAAAAATACGAATTGCAGTATGGAAGCTAAAAAGATCTCCACGGAACAGTTTAGCCAATTGCTTGCCTTTACCCGAAAGCATTTTGTAGAATATTACGACCTGCAGGTTGAGCTGGCCGACCATCTTGCCAATGCTATCGAACAACGCTGGCAGGCACAACCCGCCCTTACCTTTGATGAAGCATTGCACCTGGAGTTTAAAAAATTTGGAATATTCGGGTTCAGCGACATAGTAGAACAGCGGCAAAATGCGCTTTTTAAAAAATACTACAGGCTTGTACGTAAGGAATTACTGTCGGCGCTTACATTTCGTGCGGTACTTATTGCCGTTTTGGGTACCCTTGCGGTATATGAAATAGTAATGCTTCTGCCGTGGAGCTATTTCGTGCTTTTACTGGGTTCCCTGATTGTAAGCTGCTACAGGCTTTGGCAACTGCGAAGGCAATACAAAAAGAAGCTGGACAGTACAGGCAAAAAATGGCTGTTGGAAGAGATCATTTTCAGTTGTGGCGGATTGGGAATTATGCTTAACCTGCCGTTCCAGCTGCTCCGGTATGTGTTGCAGGACAACATCCCTTCGGGTGTTGCCGCAGCCATGGCGCTTATTTTGATACTTTCTATATTGTATGGATATGTAGTGCTTTTCAGGATGCCCCGTCACGCCGAAGCTTACCTGCAAAAAGCGTATCCTGAATATGCCATGGAAAATTAACACCGGGAAGTGTAACTTTCAGTAAAGTTAGCTGACTAATTCAATACAACTAAACAACCACATTATAATGTTCAGGAAATTTATCAGCCTCGAATGGAAAGCATTCACCAGGGCTTCTTCCTTTAAAGCCAATGTTGCCTTAAAGATCTTCATGATCATAGCGGCCATCTATTTCTCATTGGTGTTTTTGGCCTCCGGTGTTTTAGCTTACAAGCTTATCGAAGATACCGGCCAGGACCCGCTGGTCATCGTAAGCAAATACATGATCTATTATACCCTGGCAGACCTGATGATGCGCATCTTCCTGCAGAAGATCCCGGTAATGAACATCCGCCCGCTGCTGACCCTGCCGATAAAACGAAAAACCATCGTACACTTTGCCATAGGGAAAAGCGTATTGTCGTTCTTCAATTTCCTGCATGCCTTCTTTTTGGTGCCTTTCACGATAATGCTGCTCTTACATGGCTACGACCCGCTTAATTCGGTCTTATGGTACGTTGGCATTACGGCGCTTGTGTATTGCAATAACTTCCTGAATATCCTTGCTAATAATAAAGACTGGGTGTTTGCCGTGATATTGGTGTTTTTCGTCGGCATCGGGGCATTGCAGTACTACCAGCTGTTTGACATTACCATCATAACCTCGATATTTTACCACGGGTTTTACAGCACGTACTATATGTTCCTGATACCGATAGCCATCCTTGCAGCGCTATGGATCATCACCTTCTCCTACTTCCGTAAAAACCTGTATCTTGATACCGGCCTTAAAGGCAAACATGAAATTGCCGAAACGCAGGACTACACCTGGCTTAACCGGTTTGGCACCATGGGTACCTTCCTGAAGAACGACATCAAGCTGATACGCAGGAACAAGCGTTCTAAAACCACCGTTACCATGAGTGTGCTGTTCCTGTTTTACGGGCTGCTGTTCATGACCGGCGCTATCGAGCAGTATGATAATGATTTCTGGAAAGTATTCGCAGGTATTTTTGTTACGGGAGGCTTCATGTTCACCTTCGGGCAGTTCGTGCCGAGCTGGGACAGCGCCTATTACCCTCTGATGATGAGCCAGAACATACAGTATAAAGACTATATCGCTTCGAAATGGTGGCTGGTGGTTATCGGTACGCTTATCAGTACAGTGTTGGCAGCATTCTATCTTTACTTTGGCTTGAGTACCTATCTGATTATCCTTGCCGGTGCGGTATATAATATAGGAGTGAATTCGCACCTGGTACTGTTGGGCGGGGCTTTCATCAAAACGCCTATCGACCTTGCCAGCAGCAAACAGGCTTTTGGGAACAAGAAAGCCTTCAACGTAAAGACCATGCTGCTTACCATACCGAAGCTATTATTACCCATCGGGCTTTACGCCTTGGGGAATTATATTGCCGGCGCTAATGGCGGCTATGCTTTTGTAGCAGGGGCGGGCCTGATCGGATTTGCCTTCCGTAACATGATGTTCCGGCAAATAGAGAAGGTTTACAAAAGCGAGAAATACAAAACACTGGATGCTTACAAACAAAAAGAATAAATAACTACGATAATGATACAGGCACAAAACCTTAGGAAAACATATAACGGTGTAACCGTACTGAATATAGACCACCTGCAAATTCGCAAAGGCGAAAGCCTGGGGCTGGTAGGGAATAACGGCGCAGGGAAAACAACATTCTTCAGCCTGCTGCTCGACCTTATCGAGCCTTCGAACGGCGAAGTGAAGATAAAGGATATTGTGGTAAACAAAAGCGAGGCATGGAAACCGGTAACGGCGGCTTTTCTTGATGAGACCTTCCTTATAAGCTACCTTACCCCCGAGGAATATTTCTATTTCATCGGCGAGCTGCGTGGCCAGAACAAAGCCGATGTAGATGGGCTGCTGAAAAAGCATGAAGACTTTTTTAATGGTGAGATACTCAATAAGAAAAAGTACCTGCGCGACCTCTCCAAAGGGAACCAGAAGAAAGTGGGCATCATCGCCACGCTTATTGGCAATCCCGAAGTTATCGTTCTCGATGAGCCGTTTGCCAACCTGGATCCCACCACGCAATTCAGGCTCAAAAAGATCATCAAGGAACTGGCCGATGATAAGAATGTGACCATATTGGTATCGAGCCACGACCTTATGCACACCACCGAGGTAAGCACCCGCATCGTGGCGCTGGATAAAGGACGAATTGTAAAAGACATACAAACATCGGACGAAACCCTGAAAGAGCTGGAAGAATTCTTTGCGGTGTAGGTCACACATAATTTCCAGTTTGAGTGAAGCTCTTCCCCTCCTTTGGAGGGGTGCCTGAAGGGTGGGGTGGTTTATATTAACTAAGATTTCATTCCATATATAAATTATATGCCTGTTATTAAAAAATATCACAATTTGTGAAAATTTGTGTAATTCGTGGCTAAAACCGGAGCATGCGCTAATGGCATGCTGCCGGTTTTTTTTTGCCAAAAAACTCCCACTTAGAAAAAAGAAGCGTATTTTTACCCCTCTCTATACTAAAAAGAGATTTTAAAAGTTAAGGATAAAAAGCTTTTACATTGAAAACCAGCAAGTATAAATATATTCTTCTTTGCGGGGTGCTCGGCTTTGCCATAGCCTGCTCCACCAAGAAAGACTCTTTCGTAAACCGGAATTATCACGCAATGACTACCAAATATAATGTATTATATAATGGTGAGAATGCGCTGCAGGCTGGTATCAACGACCTTAAAACCACCTATGCCGATAATTTTTGGGATGTGCTGCCTGTAGAAAAGATGCAGCCGGCCAAAGAGGAAATGGAGCCTACCGATAAACGGAATGCCAATTTTGAAAGGGCAGAGACCAAGGCAACCAAGGCGATACAAAAACACTCCATGAACCTTGGCGGCATTGAAAGGAACGAGCAAATGGATGAGGCCCACTTACTGTTGGGGAAATCAAGATATTACGACAACCGTTTTATCCCTGCGCTCGAAGCCTTCAACTATGTGCTGTACAAGCACAAAGGGAGCAGCAGGATAGATGAGGTGAAAGTATGGCGCGAAAAGACCAACATCCGCCTTGAGAATGAAGGCACAGCCATAAAGAACCTGAACCAGCTGCTGAAAGAAAAAAAGGACAAAATGGACGAGCAGATATATGCCGATGCCAATGCAATGCTGGCGCAGGCCTATATCAATACAGGCGTGAACGACAGCGCCGTTTTTGTGCTAAAAAAAGCAATGGAATTCACGAGGGACCGCGAGCAGGAAGCCCGTTACCGCTTTATATTGGGGCAGCTTTTCGGCAAGATGAAGCAGCCCGACAGCGCGTATGCCTACTACCAGTCGGTTATAGATATGAACAGGAAGTCGCCGAGGCGCTATGTGATACAGGCGCATGCCATGCAGGCCGGGATGTTCGATCATGAAAAGGGCGATACCCTCGCCTTCATGACCAACATGAGGGAACTGCTGGAAGACCGCGAGAACAGGCCTTACCTTGATATTATCCATCACCAGGTGGCACTGTATTATGACAAGCAGGGCAATGATGAGAAAGCGGTAAAGCATTACAACAAATCGCTCCGCACCAAATCGGCCGACAAGTACCTGATGGCTTCCAACTACAGGAATATTGCCGAAATTAATTTTGAAAAGGCAAAATACCCGATGGCCGGTAAGTATTATGACAGTACCATGGTGTATCTTGACAACAGGGGCAGGGAATTCAAGGCCATCAAAAAGAAAAGGGATAACCTTGAGGATGTAATAAAATATGAAGCCATTGCACAGAACAATGACAGCATACTTCATATAGTGTCGCTTTCCGAAACAGGAAGGGTCGCTTTTTTTGAGGACTATATCAAAAGGCTGAAAGAGCAGGAAGAAAAGGAAAGAAAGAGGCTTGAGGCAGAGGCGCAGAAGCAGGCCAACATAGCTGCTGCCGGGGCTCGCTCCTTTAACGATGATGATGCATTTATCCCGGGCTCGAATGCAAATAGCAATGGGCAGGTATCGCTTCGCAAGAATTCAGGTGACGATTTCACAAATTCAGGCAAAGGTGATAATTCAAGATCCGGGGCGCCAAATATTCCTGCGGGCGCAAAGTCCCAGCCGGGAATGCCAACATCAGGCATTGGTGGTGCCTCTGGCGGAAATGGCAACAGTAAGTTTTATTTCTATACGCCGTCAACGGTTTCCTATGGCAAGCTTGAATTTAAGAAACGCTGGGGCGACAGGCCGCTGGTAGATAACTGGAGATGGTCGTCTGAAATAAAGAACAAGGGCAAAGAAAATGATGATCCCGCGGCTGCCGGAAAAGAGGGTGACACCCTTGCTGTAGCGGGTAAAGAGGGAAAAGAAGATAAAAAAATCGACGAGCGCTATACTGCCGATTTTTATATCAAACAATTGCCTACATCGCAGGTGGTGCTGGACAGCCTTGCAAAAGACCGCAACTTTGCCTACTACCAGCTGGGTATTATTTATAAGGAGAAGTTCAAGGAGTACAAGCGCGCTGCCGACAAGCTGGAAAAGCTTTTGGTAAACAATCCTGAAGAGCGCCTTATTCTTCCGGCAAAATACAACCTGTACAAGATATACCAGATCATAGACCCATCGAAAGCAGATAAATACAAGCAGCAGGTACTGGACGAATACCCGGACAGCAGGTATGCCGAGATCATAAAGAATCCAGGAATGGATGCGGTAAACAATGCAAGCCCGGAAGCCGTGTATGCTTCGGTGTATAAAAAATATGAAGAAGGCAAAACGAGGGAAGTAATCGCGTTGCTGGAAACCAATATTGAAACCTATACTGGCGAGGAGATCGTTTCTAAGTTCGAACTGCTGAAAGCAAGGATCGTGGGCAGGCTGCAGGGGCTTGAAGAATATAAAAAATCGCTCAACTTTGTAGCGCTTACGTATCCGAACAGCACCGAAGGCAAACTGGCCGAAACGATATTGAAAACGGATGTTCCCAACCTTGAGAAGAACGCCTTTGGCAAGCCGTCGGTAACCTATAAAATGATCTTTAAATTTGACAGCCCGACCGATCCTAAAATTGCACCGCTAAAGGCCAAGATAGAGAAATTCATTAAAGAAGGACTTAACAACAGCATCACCATTTCGCAGGATGTTTATACTACGAATGAAGATTTTCTCGTGGTGCACGGCTTCAACAGCAAGCTGGCTGCTGAGGATGCTGCATCGGTACTGAAAGAATATAAGGATTATAAGATCGCTGAAACGCCGATAGTAATTTCGACTGAGGACTATAAAGTGGTACAGATCAAAAAGAACCTTACCGGGTTTTTAGCCATAAAATAAGAAATTATGTTTGAGAAGCCCCAAAAATCGTATACCGACCTGCTCGGGAAAACCAACAGGATCGTAGAAGGGACAACTATTAAAGGAGATATCATATCGCAGGCCGATTTCAGGCTGGATGGTGAGCTTACCGGCAATTTTACTTCCAGGGGAAAGATAGTCATAGGCCCCGCCGGAAGTGTTACCGGCGATATCAAATGCAAGAATGCCGACATAGAAGGGCGCTTTAATGGTAAAATCGAGGTAGACGAACAACTTAATGTAAAATCGAAGGCGCACATAAAGGGCGAGGTCATTACCGGCAAGCTGTCGGTAGAACCGGGTGCCGAATTCAGTGCTTCATGCGTAATGAAGACCCAGGTAAAACCTTTGCCAAAAAACAATGAGCAGCAACAAGCCGGATAAAAATCCCAACAAGTGGCTTGTGCTTATAAGCCTGCCCATACAAATGGGAATCGTGATCTTCGCCTTCTCCTGGTTTGGCGGGTGGCTTGACGAAAAATACCCTAACGATAACGGGCTCTACAAAAAAATAACTACGCTGCTTGGTGTATTCCTCTCTTTATATTATGTAATCAGGCAGGTGAACAACCTCGACAAGAAAAAATAGACATGGCATTAAACCAGTACCGCCTACAAATTACGGCATTACTTTTTGGTATAGTATTTTATGCAGTGAACAGGCTGATTTTTTTGCTTCCGGATTTTAGCATAAAATATACTGCATATCACCATTCATTAGAGGTTTTATATTTATTTTTCATAACCTGTGCAGTAATACTAATCACAGTCCTTTTAAAGGTATACAAACATAGCATGGACAATACGGGCTATGTTTTTATAGGCGCAACATTGGTTCAAATGGGGCTTTGCTATTTAATGTTAAAGCCAATACTTGAAGCGGGTGAAGGAGGTCGATTTGAAAAAATGAATTTCTTTTTCATTTTTATTCTCTTTTTGACAATTGAGACAGTCTTAACTATAAGATTATTAAATAAAAAGCAGTAAAATGGCTTTTGAACGACAATAATCAAAAAAAATAATTTTTTGTGTATTGGCTGTGTAAATAATTAGTTTACCTTTGCACCAAATTTTAGAACCGTATAAAACTAAGATAAGGCAATGGTGATTTCTAATAAACCACTTCAATTTATAATGGCAGCCATGGTTGCCTGTCTTCCGTTAACTACATCTGCAAATTCAACCCAGCATAATGACCACGCCCAAGCTGATACAACTGTTGTTGAGTCAGTTAAAGTAGTTGAAGATGAGGATGGTGCTGCAGACGATATAAAGGCGAAAAGTAAAACTCACATCCTGCACCACGTTCAGGATTCGCATGATTTTACGTTTTTCTCTGACGAGGCTGAAGGAAAGCATTATGGTTTCCCGCTTCCTGTAATTTTGATTGATGACGGCCTTAAAGTTTTCTCTTCTTCAAAATTCAACCATGGTGAAAGCGTTGCCGAAGTAGACGGCAACTATTACAAGCTGCACCACGGCAAAATATACAAAACGGATGCTGCAGGTGCACTTACTTACCAAGGTGAGCACCACGAACATCCTACTAATGTAAAGCCGCTTGACTTCTCTATTACAAAAAGTGTGTTGATGATAATTATTACCGCAATTTTGATGCTTATCATATTTAGCGGCCTTGCAAAAACATATCCTAAAAATGGCGGTATTGCAACAGGATTTGGAAGATTCTTTGAGCCATTGGTGATATATATTCGTGATGAGATTGCTATCCCGAATATCGGCGAGAAGCACTATAAAAAATACATGAGCTACCTATTAACGATATTCTTCTTTATATGGTTTCTTAATATATTTGGATTGACACCGCTGGGAGTGAATGTTACAGGTAACCTTGCAGTAACGGCAGCACTTGCTATACTTACATACCTTATTACAACATTTACAGCCAAGAAAACATACTGGGGGCACATCTTCTGGATGCCTGGTGTGCCTGTGCCTATGAGAATCGTTCTTGCGCCAATTGAACTATTGGGCACCATCATCAAGCCGTTCTCATTAATGATACGTCTTTATGCTAACATATTTGCGGGCCATATAGTATTGATGAGTATCATTGCTTTGATGTTTATTTTCAAAAACTGGATAGGCAGCAGCTTGTCTTTCGGACTTGCATTTGTACTTTCAATCCTTGAGATTCTTGTAGCATTATTACAGGCGTATATTTTCACGATGCTTTCAGCGCTTTATTTCGGTGCAGCTGTAGAGGAGCATCACCACGATGAGCATCATCATGAAGAAGAAGGAGTTAAAGCGCATCACTAAAATTTGAATGTTTAATTTTTAATATATACATTATGCAAATCCCAGAAATTATTGGAGCAGGCCTTATCGTAATCGGTGCGGGTGTTGGTATTGGTAAAATTGGTGGTTCAGCAATGGACGCTATCGCACGCCAGCCGGAAGCTTCTGGTAAAATCCAGACAGCTATGCTTATCGCTGCCGCTCTTATTGAAGGTATTGGTTTCGCTGCGTTATTCGCAAAATAATCCAAACTCATAAACTATGGTTGCAACGGTTGGTTGTAACCATAGTTTTAATTAAAACAAATAATTAACTAAGGCAACTTAATATATATTATGGAAAAGTTACTCAACGATTTTTCTTTTGGTCTGTTTTTCTGGCAGATAATTATTTTCGTACTGTTAATACTGCTTCTTAAGAAGTTTGCTTGGAGACCAATTCTTACCTCTATAAATGACAGGGAGCAGGGAATTAAGGATGCATTGGCTTCTGCCGAGGCTGCCCGTAAAGAAATGCACAACCTACAGGCTGATAACCAAAGGATCCTTCAGGAAGCAAGGCTTGAAAGGGATGCTATGATGAAAGAAGCCCGTGAGATAAAAGAAAAAATGATCGCTGATGCTGAAGCTGATGCAAAAGTAAGGGGCGAGAAATTAATAGAGCAGGCTAAAACAGCTATCGAAAGCGAGAAAAACGCTGCCATGGCTGAGCTTAAGGCACAGGTATCAGGCCTTTCGCTTGAGATCGCCGAAAAATTGCTTAAAAACGAACTATCGAACAGGGAAGCTCAAACCGCTTTGGTTGAGAAAATGCTGGGCGAAGTAAAACTAAACTAATCCATCGTTATGACAGGTTCAAGAGCTGCAATACGATATGCAAAGGCAATACTGGAAATGGCACAGGCTTCGGGCGCTGCACAGCAGGTGAACGATGACATGGCGCTAATTGCCGCTACCCTTAAAGAGAGCGGTGAGCTTTCATCCTTCATTAATAACCCTACTATCAAGGGCGAAGTGAAAGAGTCGGCTTTGAAAGAAGTGTTTGCCAATACAGGAAACATTACGCAGGGACTTTTCAGGCTGCTGTTTGAAAACAGGAGGTTTGAGATCCTTGGCGCAATAGCTGCCGAGTACAAGACACAGTTCGATACCATGAATGGTGTTGAGGTGGCTACCGTTACTACGGCATTCCCTATCACTCCCGAGCTTGAAGCGAAAGTGCTCGACAAGGTAAAGGAGTTTTCGGATAAAAAGATCACCCTTAAGAATATTGTAGACCCGGCGATTATCGGCGGTTTCATATTAAGGGTAGGTGATAAGCAGTTCAATGCCTCTGTGGCAAACAGCCTGCTTACGCTGAAAAGAGAATTGAGTAATTAGAATTTTATCACAATAAGTGTTTAAACTATAATCAGATGGCAGAGATCAAACCAGCTGAAATTTCAGCAATATTAAAGAAACAATTGTCCGGTTTTGAATCGGGTGCTACATTGGAAGAAGTGGGAACAGTTCTTAATGTAGGTGATGGTATTGCCCGTGTTTACGGACTTTCCAACGCTCAATACGGTGAGTTGGTACAGTTCGACAACGGGTTAGAGGCTATTGTACTTAACCTTGAGGAAGACAATGTGGGCGTAGTATTGCTTGGCCCTTCAACGGGTATCAGGGAAGGTTCTACCGTAAAAAGGCTTGACCGTATTGCTTCGCTTAAAGTAGGCGAAGAAATGGTAGGCCGGGTGGTGAACACCCTTGGGCAGCCAATCGACGGTAAAGGCCCAATCGGTGGCCAGCTGTATGAGATGCCGCTTGAGCGTAAAGCTCCGGGCGTTATCTTCCGCCAGCCGGTAACTGAGCCGATGCAGACAGGTATCAAGGCAATCGACGCGATGATCCCGGTAGGCCGTGGACAGCGTGAGCTTGTAATTGGTGACCGCCAGACTGGTAAGACTACCGTTTGTATTGACACCATCCTGAACCAAAAAGAATTTTATGATGCAGGCAAACCTGTATTCTGTATATATGTAGCGGTTGGGCAAAAAGCTTCAACGGTTGCAGGTATCGCAAAAACACTGGAAGAAAAAGGCGCAATGGCTTATACGGTTATCGTTGCTGCAAATGCTTCCGACCCTGCGCCGATGCAGGTGTACGCTCCGTTCGCAGGTGCTGCGATAGGTGAGTACTTCCGTGATACGGGCCGTCCTGCCCTTATCATCTATGATGACTTGTCTAAACAGGCGGTTGCTTACCGTGAGGTTTCCCTTCTACTAAGGAGGCCACCGGGACGTGAGGCTTACCCTGGTGACGTTTTCTTCCTTCACTCAAGGCTTCTTGAGCGTGCTGCGAAGGTTATCGCCGATGACAACATTGCAAAAAATATGAACGACCTTCCGGAATCGTTAAGGCCAATCGTTAAAGGTGGCGGATCGCTTACTGCACTTCCGATCATTGAAACACAGGCGGGTGACGTTTCTGCTTATATCCCAACAAACGTGATCTCGATCACCGACGGACAGATCTTCCTTGAGTCTGACCTGTTCAACTCGGGTGTTCGCCCTGCGATCAACGTAGGTATCTCGGTATCCCGTGTAGGTGGTAACGCTCAGATCAAGTCGATGAAGAAAGTTGCCGGTACGCTTAAACTTGACCAGGCACAGTTCCGTGAGCTTGAAGCGTTCGCGAAATTCGGTTCCGACCTTGATGCGGCTACACTAAACGTAATCGAAAAAGGTAAACGTAACGTGGAGATCCTTAAGCAGGCGGTTAACGATCCGTTTACTGTAGAAGACCAGGTTGCGATCATCTATGCAGGTTCTAAAAACCTACTTAGGAACGTACCGGTTAACAAGGTAAAAGAATTCGAAAAAGACTATATCGAATACCTGAAAGCTACACACAGGGGAACCCTTGATGCGCTTAAAGCAGGTAAATTTACAGACGAGATAACCGACGTGCTTGAAAAAGCCGCTGCCGAGATCTCTGCGAAATATTAATTTTAGATATTAGATTTTAGTATTGAGAAGTGAGACTGAGCCCTCTCATTCTCACATCTCAATACTTAATACTATAAGAGGGGTGTTACGGGCTACGGCTCAATACTAAATTCTCACTACTCAATACTAAATAAAAAATGGCAAACTTAAAGGAAATACGTAACAGGATCGCTTCCGTTTCATCGACCATGCAAATCACGAGCGCGATGAAAATGGTGTCGGCAGCCAAGCTTAAAAAAGCACAGGATGCCATCACTGCCATGAGGCCTTATTCTGAAAAGCTTACCGAACTTTTGCAAAACCTTAGCGCAACCCTTGACAGCGATAACGGCGGCGCATTTGCCGAGCAGCGTGCGGTGAACAAAGTGCTTATCGTGGCGATCACCTCAAACAGGGGATTGTGCGGCGCTTTCAATGCAAACGTGATCAAGCAGATAAAAGTGCTTCAGGATGCGTATGCAGGCAAAAAAGTCGACGTACTTGCTATTGGTAAGAAAGGTAACGACGGCCTGAAGAAAACCTGCAATATTGTAGGCAATGAGAGCAGCCTGTTCGACACCCTTACATTTGAAAATGTGGCCAATGTGGCACAAATGCTTATGGACAGGTTTGCAGCCGGCGAATACGACAAGATCGAGATCGTGTACAACCACTTTAAGAATGCAGCCACACAGGTAGTGCTTACAGAGCAGTTCCTTCCGTTGGCCCCGGCCCAAACAACTGAAGCTGCAACAACAGCAACAGATTATATTTTCGAGCCATCTAAAGAAGAGATCGTAAAAAGCCTTGTGCCGCTTTCGCTAAAAACGCAGCTGTACAAAGCCATCCGCGATTCATTCGCTTCTGAGCACGGTGCCCGTATGACGGCCATGCACAAAGCAACCGACAACGCCACCGACCTTAGGAACCAGCTTAAGCTTACCTACAACAAGGCCCGCCAGGCAGCCATCACCGGCGAGATCCTTGAGATCGTAGGAGGTGCTGAGGCATTGAACAATTAAGATTACAAACAAACATAGTTGAAGAGGCTTCCTGAAAAGGGAGCCTTTTTTTAGTATATTGGTTTACCATTTACAAACCTATGACAAAGCAAATATCCGATACAATTATTTATAAAGGTGAAGAATATTTTTTGGAAGATGAGCTATTAGCCAATTATTTGTTTGAGAAAAATATATCTCCTCCAGCTACAATGACAGCTTTATGGCGGGGTTATTTGGCTTGTTTCGAGATTAGGGATAACGAGTTGTTTTTAAATGATTTGGATCTTATAAGTGATGAAGGCCGTGAACTATTTATAAAAGTTTTTCCATCCGGCTTCCCACAGAAACTTAGTTTTATGACACGACTTATTGTGATATACGATGGCAGTTATGAAGGAAATCCAAGACTTCCTGCTGAATTAAATATATGGGAGCGTTATTATGTATTGGAAATCACCAACGGAAACCTTACCGGTGCTAAAACATTCGATCATGCGGAAATGGAATCATTTAAGGAGGAACAGTACCAATATTATCTGCTTACAGATGAATATGCGGCTAAAAAGCTGGCATGTATAGAAGAAGAGAAAGCTATAGCCCGGAAAAATCATACTGGCATTTCAAAAAGGGCTAAGTTTAAATTTGATGAAGAAACTTTCAACCAAAACATTAAAAAGCGTATTCTCATTGAAACCACACAATTTTTTTGATATATATTTCCTAATGTCATCTGTCAAGGTCAGTAAGAATATTCCCCTCCTTTGGACAATTGCCTGAAAGCCGGGGTGATTTATCCAGCCAATTTTTCGTTACTTTTATATTGAAAAAATTACCTAAATGAAAAAAGAATACTGGGATGTAACCGACGAACAGGTCATCGAAAAACAAGGAAAAATCTAGCGGAATGGATTGTGATACTGAACGACTTCAGTGTAACAGACAAAAAATCCAATGACGCTGTTGCTGTTTACAACAGGAATACAATGTGCCGAGATACTGGGCAACGACGCTTACTACATTAAAAATAAAGGGCACTTTTACTTCGTAAGATGATAGAGTAAAAAGCTGTAAAATTCAGCATTGTCTTTCGTGCGCTCATCGTATGTAACTGATTTATTGTGCCCGAATTCACTGGTCTTTATATAAACCGGATTCTTTTGGGCGGGCCTGTTTTGAAGCTTTGCGGCAAACTTATATGACTGGAAAGGAGTTACACGGTCATCATTTTCACCGGCTATCAGTAAAGTTACAGGATAGTTGACATCGTCTTTTATCTTTTGATAAGGTGAGTAAGTAAGCATAGCTTCATAATCTTCCTTAATTTCGGGATTGCCATATTCATCTTTATGATAATTTCCTACAGTATGCAGCATTGCTGAAGGTATATCTGTTAATCCCATTTCCGATATTATAACTTTAAACAAATCAGGGCGTTGGGTCATAGCGGCTGTTGCCATCAGCCCACCATTAGATGCACCTGTAAATGCTATCCTCTGAGATGAAGTATATTTTTCGGCAATAAGGAATTCGGCGGCATCAATAACATCATTTACAGAATGTATCTTATTTCTACCGCGCCCCGCTGCATGCCACTTAAGGCCTTTCTCACCGCCACCCCGCACTTCGGCATAGGCAAAAACGCCGCCCTGCTCTAAAAAGTACAGCAGCCCGGTGTTATAGGCAGGTGTGCTTACATTACCAAACCCACCATAAGCTTTTAACAGTGTTGGGTTGCTGCCGTCCATCACAAGCCCTTTTTTATGGACTATGGTAATGGGTACATCTTTTCCGTCGCGGCTTTTATAGGTAATTGTTTTGCTTTCAAAATAATCCAGCGGAAACACTGTGGGCTTTGCTTTGAATATTGTCGAAAAGAAGGGCTTAAACTCTCCGGTATCAAGGTTTAAGGTGTAATTTTGGGAAGAAAGAGTATACGATCTTAGGCTGATATACAGGCAATTGTTTTCTTTATTATAAAAAGACACCTCGCAGTCTGTGCCGGGCGGCAGGTCATATTTCCGGATAAAATGGACATCTTTATCGTAAAGGGAAAGGTGGTATTTGCCTAATGTTTTGTATTTGCACACAATATAATCGCCAAACATGAGTGTGCTCCTGAGCAACTGGTTATAAAACTGCGGGATCACCACCTTTTCATCGGTGCCGTCCAGGTTTCTTGAGCGCAATTCGCCCCAGTCATATTGCTGTGTAGAATAATAAAACCTGCCTTTGTGGTAATACTTAAAATCAAAGTCTGCGGCCACATTAGAAATAAATTTGACAGGTGATTTCGACAGGCTGTCAAGGTGCAGGCGATAATAATTCTTGCTAGCCCCATCGTTTATCTCCTCAGTAATAAACAGGTACTCTTCATTGACACCAAAACTAAAATGGCTGTCTGACGCTGATGAATCAAATATCAATTTGTCGTCCTTCTGCGGCTTACCTATAGCATGATAATAGAGCTGATAGGTGCTGTCTGCGGCAAAGGCAGTCTTGTTTATGTTATGCTTGTAAAATATGCCTTCATCATTTTTCCACTGGATGCCGGAATACTTTATGCCGGTAAGCACATCATCTTCAAACCGGCTTTTTTTCATATCAAGAAATTTGACATCATGCTTGTCGCTTCCGTCAGGACTTATGCTGAATGCAAGATATGCCGAGTTGACTGAAGGGTAATAATTGACCACATATGCGTTGCTGCCATAATCGTTAAGCGGGTTAGGTAAAGGCTGTGGTATGCCGTCGGGCTTGTCCATATAGTGAAGTTGCGCGGGCTTGCCGGGACTCATCCGCACCATCATATAATAATACTTCTTCCGCTTTGCAGGCAGCCCATAAGAAGACCCGGCATCATATTCCTTTATTTTTTTTGTGATTGCTTTTTCGGTACCGATCTCGGTAAGATGGTTTGAAAAAAGCACATTCTGAGCCTCAACCCACGAAGTTACTTCCTTATCCTGCGTGTTTTCCAGCCAGGTATAATCGTCAGTAAACGTTATGCCGTGTTTCGTAATATTCTTAGGCGTTTTTTTTGTAGCCGGATAGTTTTGTGCGTTAACCAGCGCTGCCATAGATATCATGGCAAATAAGAAGAAGTTTTTCATAGCAATTGAATCGGTGCAAATATAAGCACCCGGAATTTAATAATGAAACCGCAGGTTTTACGGTAATGTAATTTCTTCGTTCCCTGAAATTTGCTACTTTTGTTTGTAACTAGACAAACAAACCATTTGAGCCTTTACAGAAACCTTTTTAAGCAGACCGCCATATACGGCATTGCCACCGTGGTGCCGCGGATGTTCAGCTTTTTGCTTACCCCGCTCTATACGCACCCCGATGTGATGAACAAGGCCGAATACGGGCAGGTGTCTATCATCTTCTCGTGGCTGGTGCTGTTCAATGTTATTCTGGCTTATGGTATGGAGACGGCTTTTTTCAGGTTTTACCATACCGAGAGTAAAAAGAAAGTATTGAGCACCTCGACAATATCCCTGTTTTGGTCAACACTGCTGTTTCTTGGCGGGGCTTTGCTTGCGCGTGATTTCCTTGCCAAAGCATCACACATTGATGTGGAGTATATCACCTATACCATTTGGGTATTGGCATTGGATGCCCTGGTCATCATACCGTTCTCCAGGCTCCGGGCGGAAGGGAGGCCAATGTTTTATGCAATAGTAAAAATAGGTAATGTCGCCCTGAACCTGGGGCTCAACCTTTTCTTCCTGCTCTACCTGCCCAAGTTGGCAGCATCCGACCCCGATAGTTTTATGGCCAGCCTTTATGTTGAGGATTTTGAAGTAGGCTATGTTTTTGTGGCCAATATTATCGCAAGCCTCGCAACACTGATTGTATTGCTTCCGCATTACCTGCGGCTGTCATGGCATTTCGATGCAGCCCTCTGGAAGCGAATGATGAAATATTCCTTGCCGGTACTGGTAGCGGGTATGGCATTTGCTATTAATGAATCTTTCGACAGGATCTTGCTCGGTTACATCCTTCCGGCGAATATTGCCGATGGCGAGGTAGGTGCTTATTCGGCATGTTACAAGCTTGCACTGTTCATGACCTTGTTCGCTACCGCGTTCAGGCTTGGTATAGAGCCGTTTTTCTTCAGCCATGCCGGCAGCGACAGTGCCGCCCAAACCTATGCCACGATTACGAAATACTTTGTCATTTTTGGGTCAGCGATACTGCTCGGGGTAGTTGTGTTCGCCGACCTGCTAAAAGTCATTATCATACAGGACGAAAGCTATTGGGAAGCCATGAAAGTAGTTCCCCTGATTATTCTCGCAAATTTCTTCCTTGGCATTTACCACAACCTTTCGGTGTGGTACAAGCTATCCGATAAAACAAAGATCGGAGCCTATATCTCCATAGTAGGTGCAGTTATAACATTGGCGCTCAACTTCGCATTAATACCTTACATCAGCTACATGGGCTCGGCCATTGCAACCATTGCGGCCTACGGTACCATGATGTTCATATCCTGGAGGCTCGGCAACAAATACTACCCGATACCTTACGACATGAAAAGGATTGGGCTGTACCTTGGGGTATCCATAGCGCTTTCTGCCATAACATTCTATGTAGACATTTTGCGTGAGACGTACCTTTTCGGGATTGCCTCGCTCATAGGTTTTATGGCCCTTATTTATAAGAATGAAAAACAGGTGCTGCAACGGTTCCTAAAGAGAAAATAAAAATCAGAAAATAAAAAATGACGGTTAAGATCATCAACAAATCATCGCACGCATTACCTAATTATGAAAGCATTGCTTCGGCAGGAATGGACCTTAGGGCCAATCTTGACGAACCTGTAACCTTGTCGCCGCTTGGCAGGGCCATTATTAAAACAGGATTATTTATTGAGCTTCCAATAGGCTATGAAGCTCAGGTGCGCCCCCGTAGCGGCCTGGCCGCCAAGAAAGGGATAACGGTGCTCAACAGCCCCGGAACAGTTGATGCGGATTACCGTGGCGAGATTGGAGTAATTTTAGTAAATTTATCGAATGAGGCATTTACCATAGAAAATGGCGAGCGTATTGCCCAGTTGGTAATTGCCAGACACGAGCGTGCCGAATGGCAGGAAGTGGAAGTGCTGACTGAAACAGCACGTGGTGAGGGAGGCTTTGGGAGTACGGGCGTGAAATAACAATATCGAAACACTTTAACAGAAACAGGATAACCCCAGAAACAATGAAAATAATAGTACCTATGGCCGGCAGGGGCTCACGCCTGCGCCCACACACGCTTACCATCCCGAAACCGCTTATCCCAATTGCGGGCAAACCTATCGTGCACCGCCTTGTAGAGGATATCGCCGGGCTGATACACCAGGAACTCGAAGAGATAGCATTTATAATACATAAGGACTTTGGCCCTATGGTCGAGAAAGACCTTATTGCCATTGCCGAAAAGCTTGGCGCGAAAGGCTCGATCTATTACCAGGAGCAGCCATTGGGCACGGCCCATGCGATCATGAGCGCAAAGGAGTCGATGAGCGGGCCGGTGGTAGTGGCTTATGCCGATACACTATTCCGTGCCGATTTTACGTTAGATACTTCAGCAGACAGTGTGATATGGGTAAAGCAGGTGGACGACCCTTCTGCTTTTGGCGTGGTGAAGCTTAATGATAAGAACGAGATCGTTGACTTTGTGGAGAAGCCGAAAGATTTTGTTTCCGACCTTGCCATTATCGGTATCTATTATTTCAAGAGCGGTGAAACGCTTCGCGACGAATTGCAGTACCTGCTGGATAACAACATCACGAAAGGCGGGGAATACCAGCTTACCGACGGCCTTGAAAACATGAAAATAAAGGGCATGAAATTTGTGCCCGGTAAAGTAGACGAGTGGATGGACTGCGGCAACAAAGCCGTAACTGTGGAGACCAACACGAGGATGCTGGGCTTTTTGCATGCCGATGGCGAGCACATGGTCTCAGCGTCTGCAACGGTGGAGAACAGTACCATTATCCCGCCGTGCTACATAGGCGAAAATGTAGTGCTGAAGAACACTACGATAGGCCCGAACGTTTCGTTAGGCAATAAGACCGTAGTAGAGAACAGTTCGATAAAGAACAGCCTTGTGCAAACGCACTCGGTAATAAAAAATGCTAACCTGGATAATGCCATGATAGGTAACTATGCCACATTCGACGGAAAGTTTACCCACATCAGCATCGGCGACTATTCGGTATTGGAATAACTAAATATTCGCTCCAACGATCTCCCTCTCCTTTTGAGAGGGGGCAGGGGTGAGGCTAAAATATGAAAAAGATCCTTCTTTACACTTTATTGCTTTCAGGGATAATAGCCCCTGTGGCTCTTCATGCCCAGGCAGAGCCTGATTCGCTCGCGTTGGCCAAAGATGAGTTCCAGGATAATTTTTACGAAGCATTAAAGCAAAAGGGGATTGAAAATTACGACAGGGCAGTACGGTCTCTTGAGAAATGCCTCGTAAGGGAACCCAACAACCCAGTACTCTATAATGAGCTTGGGAAGAATTACCTCGGCATGAAGAATTATTCAGAGGCCGAAAAGGCATTCCTTAAAGCTACGCAGCTCGACCCTAAGAATCGTTGGTACTGGCAGGGGCTGTATGACGTGTACTACGATACGAAAAATTACAATAAATCCATTCCTATCGTGCAGAAGCTGATAGAGTGGAAAAAGGATTTTTACCAGGAAGACCTGGTTTCGCTGTATATGTACACCCAGCAATACGACAAGGCGCTCGACCTTATCAACGAGATGGAGGCTACGGTAGGCATGTCTGAAAAAAGGGAAGCTTACAAGATGCAGATCCTAAGCGACAGTAAATACAAGAAATCGAAAAAAGAAGCCCTGGAAGAAGCAATCAAAAAGAATCCGAAGGCAGAGTCCAATTACATCGACCTGATCTACCTTTATTCGGAAAGCAATCAGGAAGCAAAAGCGGAACAGGTGGCCAAACAGCTGGAAAAGGAGATACCGGAGTCGGACTGGGCGCAGGTGAGTATGTTCAAATTTCACCTCAATAAAAATGAAGGCGGGCAGGCAGCAGAATCGATGTTCCGTGTTTTGGGAAGCAAGAAGATAGATAGCAAGATAAAGCACAGGGTACTGAACGAGTTCCTGATCTTCGTGAATGCCAATCCGCAATATGCACCGCAGCTTGAAAAAGCCGTTGGATATTTTGAAGATGATAAAAATGTAGATGTGGCAAAAGAGGTAGGCAAGTTCTTTTTCAATAAAAAGAAATATGCCGAGGCGTCGAAGTATTTTGAGAAAAGCCTGGGCAATAAGGCGGATGACATTGAGGCCATAGAGTTGCTACTTTATGCCTATGCTGAAGGCGGACGTAATGATGAGCTTCTTAAAAAGGCTTCAAGGTATATCGACCTGTATCCTACCCATGCACGGCTGTACTATTTTGCAGGTCTTGGCGCTAACGGGCTTGGGCAATATGCGAAAGCAAAAAAATGGCTTGAAGATGGAATCGACTTTGTAGTGGAAGACAATGCGCTTGAAGCCGGTTTCAAAAAGGAGCTGACAAATGCGAAGAATGGATTGGCCAAAACCAAATAATTGAAGAAAGGTTATATGAGAAAAAGCATAGGGATATTGATCATGGCACTGGCATTTGCTTCCTGCAAAACAAAGCAGGCTGTAGTGCCGGAGCAGGCTGTAACGGCTGAAACTGCCAGATCGGCTAAAGAGGTGATAGATGGGCATAACAGGATACCGAAAGATTTCCAGACCCTCTATATAAAAGCGGATGCCAGCTACAAGGACAGCAAGCAATCGCAAAATGTTTCGGCTGACATCAGGATCAAAAAAGGCGAGATGATTTTGGTGAGCGTACGTTTTTTGGGCATCACGATGGCGAAAGCGCTTATTACCCCAAAAAAAGTCAGCTACTACGAAAAGATAAACAACACCTATTTTGAAGGTAATTATGCCATGCTGAGCCGCTGGCTGGGAACGGAGCTGAATTATGATAAGGTACAGAACATGCTGCTTGGTGAAGCATTGGATAACCTGGAAAAAGGAAATTACCAGATGGCAGTAGAAAACGGACAATACAAATTGCAAGGCAAAGAAGCTAAAGGCATCAATAAGGAATTGTTTTTTGAGGGTGCCAATTTCCTGCTTAAGAAGCAGGTTGTAGCCCAGGGCGGGCAGGAGCCCCGCAGCCTTGATATCCAGTACCCAGCCCACAAGGAATACCCGAAGGCGGTGCTTCCGGCGGAGATTAAGATTGAGGCCGAGCAAAAAGACAGGGTGAATTTAAAGATCGAGTATAATTCAGTTACCTTTGACGAGAAGCTATCCTTCCCGTATGATGTTCCTGAAGGCTACGAACAGATATTTATAGATTAAGAGACAACACAAAATGACCAGATTCTTCCTTACTATTTTCCTTATCGGATGCACCGCTTTAAGCTGGGGCCAAACGGACCAGCAAAAAAAGCTGGAGCAGCGTAAAGCCCAGATCCTTAAAGAAATGAAGACGCTTCAGGGACTTGTAAAAAGCGAGAGCCAAAAGGAAAAGACCGTAGTAAGCAAGATCACTGAGAATATCGCGAAGATAAAACTCAGCGAAAAGCTGATCAATACCACCCAGAAGCAAACCAAATTGCTTACCGACGATATTTACCTGAACCAACTAAAAATAAACAAGCTCAACAGGGAACTGAAACTGCTTAAGGAGGATTATGCCAACATGGTGGTAAAGGCCTATAAAAACAGGTCGGAACAGAGCCGTATCATGTTTATCCTGTCCTCAGAGGATTTTCTGCAGGCGTATAAAAGGGTGCAGTACATGAAACAGTATGCCAGCTTCCGGAAAATACAGGGCGATGAGATACGCAACAAAACCCTCCAGCTCGAAGAACTGAACCGCATACTTGGCGGCCAGAAAGAAGTGAAAGAAAAACTGGTTACGCAGAGCGAGCAGGAAAAGGAGAAACTGCAAAAAGACAAGGAGGAGCAGGAAAAGCTTGTAAAGGCAATACAGAAGGACAAGAAAAAATATGCTTCCGAAATAAAGAAAATGCAGGGTGAAGCCAAAGACATCGACAGGAAGATCGATAAGCTGATAAAAGATGCAATTGCCGAAGCCAACAGGAAAGCTGCTGCCAAAGCAACCACGGCAGAAGAGAAAAAAGAGATTGCCGCAGCAGTAAAGGCCGAACCGAACAAAATCGCGCTTACCAAGGAAGGCAAGCTGATAGCCGATAACTTTAAGGCCAACAAAGGCAGGCTTCCATGGCCGGTTAAAGAAGGCTACATATCGGTGCCTTATGGCGACCAGCCGCACCCGCTCGACAGAACCCTTAAAATACACAATAGCGGCATCGATATCACTACAAATCCGGGAACTGCGGTACGCGCAGTGTTTGCCGGCGAGGTAGGAAAGATACAACTCATACAGGGATCGATGAATAAGATCGTGTACATCCAGCATGGTAACTATCTTACCGTATATTATAACTTGGCCAGCATCAATGTAAAATCAGGCGACAAGGTAAATGCCAATGAAACGATAGGTACGGTAGCCACAAGCCCATCCGGCAAGACAGTGCTTAAATTCTGCGTGATGCAGAATACAACGAGCTTGAACCCCTCATCCTGGGTGGCGCAATAGTAAGACTGATTTTAGGAAACAGATATTATATTATCTATATATCTTATTTTTAGGTATATTTGTATAATATATTATCTGATTATGTCAAAATATAGCGCTGTAAAAACGCCTGCTTCCGTCATGGCTGAATTGGTTTTAAAGACCCGAAAGCTGCGTAAAAATAATGGGATATCACAACTAGAATTAGCTACAAGATCAGGTGTATCTTTTGGCAGCATCAAGCGTTTTGAAGCTACCGGGCAAATTTCGCTGGAAGCACTCTTAAAAATAGCTTACTTTTTTAACCGCCTTGATGATTTCACACCGGTATTCCAAACAGATACCAATCTGGATGCTGTCGAAAAATTATTCAGCGATAAAACCCGGTAGCAATGGAGCCTATTAATAAAGTTATCGTCTCGATTGATCTTGGAAATCAAGAATTGCAGGTTGGGGAATAAATAAAGCAAGGCAGGGATATTTTCTTTAAATATTATACTGATTTCATCAGATCGGGTATCCAAATATCTCCTTTTCATCTCCCATTGAATGATAAGATCTATACAGCACCTTCACAAATATTCGAAGGCCTGCCGGGAGTGTTTTATGATTCCCTGCCGGATGGGTGGGGCGCTTATTACTCGACAGGGCATTAACAGCGAAAGGGATTCTGATACAGGACATTTCTCCATTACAACGATTATCCCATGTTGGCTTAAAAGGTATGGGCGCATTAACCTATCGACCACAAACAGAAACATCTCATCAGGAGATATTGCAGGTAGAGTTGGATGCTATTTCCAGGGAAATGGCTGCGGTATTGCAGGGAGACAGTTCTTCGGTTATCGATGAATTGTATGAAATGGGCGGGTCGTCCGGAGGGGCAAGGCCTAAAATACTGGTGGGATATGATCCGGGAACAGGCTATCTGGTCCACGGAAGTGAACCGCTGCCAAAAGGATATGAAGACTGGCTTATCAAGTTCCCATCATCGAATGACAGGGGGATATTGCCCAAATAGAGTATGCATATCATAAAATGGCCTTAGCCGCAGGGATTTACATGAACCCCTGCAGGTTATTTGAGTCCGGATCAGGTAATGTTTTTTTTGGCACAAAAAGATTTGACAGGACAGAGCGAGGTAGGCTCCATATGCATTCGGCAGCAGGTATGCTTAATGATAACTACAGGTACAGCAGCATGGATTATGGTAATTTGATGGATGCGACCTTCCGGTTGGAAAATGATGTAGCCGGTCATGAAAAAATACTAAGGATAGCTGCTTTTAATGTTTTTGCCCATAACCGTGACGATCACAGCAAGAATATCTCGTATTTAATGGATGCAGCCGGCAACTGGCAGTTGGCACCCGCTTATGACCTCACCTATTCTAATTCGTCCCACGGAATGCACAGTACGACTATAGCAGGTGAAGGTGCCAATCCTACAAGAAATCACCTGATGGCATTAGCCAAAGAATTTAGTCTGAAAAGCGGGGCTTTAATCCTGGAAAAGGTTGCCGATGCGGTATCACAATGGAAATCGTTTGCTAAAGACGCAGGTGTTACCAAAGCATCGGCCGATATCATTGAAAAGAAGATACAGGCATCCCTCAAAGCTTAGGGGTTATAAGAACAGACTATATAATAATTATTACTGGAACAATGCCTTTAGTTCCGTTGCCTCATGCGGGTTCATCTTGCCTGCCAGTACTAAGCTCAGCTGCTTCCTTCTCAGCGCGGCATCAAAGCGCTGTTTTTCAAGGTCGGTTTGCGGTTCAATAGGCGGCACTTCAACAGGGCGGCCGGTTTCATCTACCGCCACAAAAGTATAAATAGCCTCATTGGCTTTAGCCCTTGTTCCTGATTCGCGGTCTTCCGTCCAAACATCGATGAATATCTCCATAGATGATTTGAAAGTACGCGATACTTTGGCCTCGACAGTAACCACACTCCCTAACGGAATAGCACGGTTGAAGGCCACATGGTTTACCGATGCCGTTACGGTAATGCGGCGCGAATGCCTGCGTGCGGCAATGCTTGCGGCGCGGTCCATACGGGCAAGGAGCTCACCCCCGAAAAGGTTGTTCAGCGGGTTGGTTTCTCCAGGTAGCACCAGGTCGGTCATTATACAAGCGGAATCGGAAGGATATTTTGGCTGCATCAGTTTTTTTGGCAAAGATAGATAACAGGAAATTTCCGCGCTAAGAAATGGTTTTGTTTTTTCTCAAGTCATCTACAGAATATTTCACGCAAAGGCGCTAAGACGCAAAGAGTGATCCCTGAAAATTGCGAAGCATTGCTTTGCGTCTTAAAGGTCATACATTCCGGCAGGAGTCTTGGCGTCTTAGCGCCTTTGCGTGAAAATAATAATCCAGGAAATTATACTGAACAAAAAATCCCCCAACCGGAGGATTCATCTATAATTCTTTTACCAAAAGCCATGCTTCTTTATTTACTGTGCGGTGTATCTCATTCATATTCTCATGTGCTTCGGCATACGTCGCAAAGCTGCCATAGATTACGGGGTACAATCCGAATTTGTTCTTTTCGATTACCCGTGCTTTATAGCCTTTGTCGATAAGCTGGGCTGCTGCTTTCTGCGCATTGGCCTCACTTTTAAAAGCCCCTGCCACTACATGGTACGGTAGCACTTTATATTCTTCCTTCACCGGAAGCTTTACCGCCGGCATCGGGTTCTCTATAAAAAAAGTAGCCTGCTGAATCTTCTGCTGCACTTTTTCCTGTACGGCATTTTCAACAACCAGCGTTTGGGCGGCAACTTCATTATCGCGGTACATTTTGAAGCCTGCACCTCCAACAGATGCCATTACCACAAACACCGCGGCATATTTCAGGTACGAATAATCCTTTTTCCTTTCCGGCGTAAATACTACCGGGGCCAATTCTTCGATAGCTTCGGCCTGCTGCCTGTATTCTTCCCTTTTTACAGCGGGCGATACCACAGCGGTAAGTCCGAAGGCATCCGTAAAGTAATTTATTGGCGTGTCGGGCGTAAATACAAGGCTGCCTTCAACGTTGCAGGACATCGTGCCAAGGTTCTTTAGCCCGAGGGTTTCTTTTTGCGAAAGCTTTGCGAGCCATAGGTCTACAGCCTGCTCAATGGTGGCAACAGCCTGCGGATAAGAAATTTTTTCCTGCAATGCGATATGGTTAGCCAAAAGCCCGTCATTATTTTTTAAATTCGCATTAAAGGAAATTAGTTTTTTAGGAGGATAGAAAGTATTGGCGGCAGTATCCAGCTGTGCGGTGCGGATTTCAGTAAGAAATGCGCCGAAGCCCGGAACGGTAACGCACTGGTAGCGATATAATAAAGCCGATATGTGTTTTTCTATCATCATAGAAACAAAATTAACCATTCGTGGGTGAAACCAAAATTTTATCCACAAATTTTATTAACAATGCCAAAATGATTAATTAAACGCCTGTAAACATTTATTGATGACTGACACAGAATTACTTAACACCCTTGCGCTGCTCCGTGTGGAAGGCGTGGGCGATATTGTAGCTAAACGCCTGATAAACCATTGTGGATCGGCCGAAGCGGTCTTTAAAGCAAAAAAATCTCAGATCCTGGCGATCGAAGGTATTGGAGAAATCCTTTACAATAACCTTAAGAACACTCATGTTTTCACTTTGGCGGAAGCCGAAATGAAATTCATTGCAACGTCAGGGATAAAGCCGCTTTTTTACCTCGAACCGAATTATCCTGAAAGGCTGAAGCATTGTATTGATGGCCCTGTACTGCTGTTCTCATCAGGCACAATAAACCTCGAAAACCGCAAAACCATCAGCATTGTCGGTACCCGGCAAATGACGTCTTACGGTAGTGATTTGTGCAGAAAACTGATTGAAGATCTCGCCCCGCTCGATCCGGTGATCATCAGTGGGTTTGCTTATGGGGTAGATATTCATGCCCATATAATTGCCATGGAGCAAAACCTCCAGACTATTGGCGTAGTGGCGCACGGGCTCAATCAGGTCTATCCAAAAGTGCATAAAAAGTATGTGGCAAAGATGGAAGAAAACGGAGGTTTCCTTACTGAGTTTTGGAGCATTTCCAATCCTGATAAAGAGAATTTTGTACGCCGCAACCGTATAGTAGCGGGATTGTCGGAAGCTACCGTAATCATCGAAAGCGCCGATAGGGGCGGGTCGCTCATTACCGCTAACATTGCCAACGATTATAACCGTGATGTGTTTGCTGTACCGGGGCGCGTGACCGACAAGTACAGTATGGGCTGCAACAACCTTATCAAAAGCCAGCGCGCCAGCCTGCTTACTGATGCAGCAGACCTTATTTATATGCTCAACTGGCAGCTGGAAGAAAAGAAGGACAAGCCGATACAGAAACAGCTTTTTGTAATGCTTGAGCCCGAAGAGCAAAAAGTCTATGACTACCTTCAGAAAAAAGGCAAGGAATTAATGGACATTATCGCGCTCGAATGCGAAATGCCCATCTTCAGGCTTTCCTCTTTATTACTGACAATGGAGCTGAAAGGTGTAATCCGTCCGTTGCCGGGAAAATTGTTTGAAGCGATATAATAGTTTTCAGCCTGCCTGCCGGCAAAGGCAGGTCGCAGTCCCAGTTTTCAGACATATCCGGTATTCCATTTCGAACGCAGCCTGCGGAGTGAGAAATCTCAGAATTACATCTACATTATGAGCGGAAGGGCAGTGCTTTTCAGCCATCCCTATTCCTGCTGTCCGCTTTATCTGCTTCGTGCCTCCGCAGGATGCCGCTTCCATCAGGGCTAAGGGAGAAGCTTTTGGCTTATTTATTATCGCTTGGGTATTATAGTAGAACTAAAAGACCCCAAAGGTTTTTAAACTTTTGGGGTCTTTATTATACATATACAACTGAAAACTATTCGTAGCCCAGTTTTTCCCTAACTCTCGCCAATACACCATTGGCTACAGCCGAAGCCTTTGTAGCGCCAGTTTTAAGTGCGGCATCCACTTCAGGAAGGTTGGCCATGTAGTAGGCATATTTCTCCCTTACATCTTTAAATTTTTCTATAATAAGTTCGAACAGCGCCTGCTTGGCGTGGCCGTAACCATAGTTGCCGCCAAGGTAATTGGCACGCATGGCATCTGTCTGCTCCGGTGATGCCAACAGCTTATACAGCGCGAACACATTATCGGTGTCCGGATTTTTAGGGTCTTCCAATGGGGTGCTGTCCGTCTGGATGCTCATCACCTGTTTGCGCAGCGCTTTATCATCAAGAAATATATTGATGAAGTTGTTGCGCGATTTGCTCATTTTCTCACCATCGGTGCCGGGAACTATTTTGGTGTCGTCACTGCTTATAGGTTCCGGCAGTACAAATGTTTCCCCCATCTGGTGGTTGAAGCGCGACGCTACATCCCTGGTAATCTCTATGTGCTGCAGCTGGTCTTTGCCTACAGGTACAAAGTTGGCATCATACAATAATATGTCGGCTGCCATAAGCATCGGGTAGGTAAACAATCCGGCATTCACATCTTCCAACCGGTCGGCCTTATCCTTAAAAGAATGTGCCAGCGTTAACCTCTGGAATGGGAAAAAGCAGCTCAGGTACCACGACAGCTCAGCGGTTTGCGGCACATCGCTCTGGCGGTAAAAAATCACTTTATTAATATCAAGCCCGCAGGCCAGCCATGTAGCTGCCACGCTATAGGTGTTTTCGCGAAGGGTTTTGCCGTCTTTTATCTGTGTTGCAGAGTGAAGGTCGGCTATAAACAGGAACGATTCATTTTTTGGGTCGTTCGCCATTTCAATAGCCGGTAGTATCGCGCCCAAAAGGTTGCCTAAATGCGGGGTGCCGGTGCTTTGTATGCCGGTTAATATTTTTGCCATTGTAACTGTGATCTGATTTTTGCACAAAGGTAACGGTTTTGGGTAAAACATAGGAATTGAATTCTTACATTTGGCAGGTATGAAAATAGTGCGGTATATTTTATGGACGCTGTGGCGCGTATGGTTCTACATCCTTATGGGTGTACCTATCATTATGCTTTCGCCATTATTGATACTTACCATACTTTCCGAAAAGACCTACCCGCAGTTTTTCATCCTTGCGCGAATCTGGGCAAAGATTATCCTTTATGGCATGGGCTTGCCTTATACAGTGGAGCGTGAGCAGGAGCTTGAAAAAGGAAAAAGCTACATGTTGGTAGCCAACCACACGTCTATGACCGACATCATGCTGATGCTGGCCATAACTAAAAATCCGTTTGTCTTTGTAGGTAAAAAAGAACTGGCCAAAATACCCATCTTCGGGTTTTTCTATAAGCGTACCTGCATATTGGTAGACAGGAGCAGTTCTAAAAGCCGGTTTGAGGTATTCAAGCGGGCACAGCTACGGCTCGAGCAGGGGCTGAGCATCTGCATTTTCCCCGAAGGCGGGGTGCCGGATGATGAAACGGTGCTGCTCGATGAATTCAAGGACGGCGCATTCCGTCTTGCCATAGAGCACCAGATCCCGATCGTGCCGATGACTTTCCCTGACAATAAAAAACGCTTCTCGTTTAAATTCTTCAGTGGCAGCCCGGGACCGATGCGTGCTAAAGTCCATACCTTTGTGGAAACCACCGGCCTGACGCTCGACGATAAAAAAGAGCTGAAGGATAAAGTACGCCAGATTATTTACCAGCAATTGCTACGATTCTCCAAGAAATAAAAGCGTCCCCAATTGGGGACGCTGATGCACTACCTAAAAGTTCTAAGCTAACCAACAAGCTTAAAAACTAAAACTTATGCCTGAGTAAAGGCCGATAAAGTACGGCTTAAAGTTACCCGCATCCCTGCTGTAGGCATTGACCTGGTATTTAAACGTAGGTTCAAAATTTGCCTGGAACGATTTCCAGAAACGGTATTTAAAACCCAGGCCGACATTAGTACTGAAATGTATGCTGTTGAGGTTTTGCGCCTGTCCTACATCGGTGCTGTAGCCCTGTGTGGAAACCACGCTAACATTGTTCTCATTAAGGAAAAGAGTGCTCATACCCCCAATCACGTCGATGCCGAATTTTTTGTTTAGCAATGCATACGACATTTCTACCGGAACCTCGATGTAGCCTGTTTTTTGCACCATAGAGCCATTGAAGCTTTGGTCTGACATCGAAGTGAACGCAACGTTCGGATTGCTTATAATAGGCTGCTGGCCTCTTGGGGTGACCACTATATTTGCTGTCCTGGCATTCGCCGAAACATTACTTGTCTGATCATTTAGCGATGCGCTGAACTGTATGTCGTTGGTTGAGTAATTAAGGTTTACGGTATTGATACCCGAACGTATGGAAAGCCTGTCGTTTACCGCATAATCGATGCCGATGCCATAGCTAAGGTCGTTGTCGAAACTTTTGCTGTTCCCGGCAAATTCACCACCTATCGGCGATCCTTGCGAAAGTGAGTTATAGAATATGGGCGCCAGCTGCGGCTTGATATTCCACTTGCCTTTGTTGCTGTTATCGGCCAGGGCTTTTTCGCTGTCTTTTTTCGCGTTGAGTTTTTCCTGAAGCAGTTTTTCAAGCTCATTTTCAGGCACCTGTACCGCTGTGGTGTCAACAGGTGCATTGGCTATTGCCCCTTCTGTCGGAATGTCTTTTTTAATGATGCCGGTTTCCTGGCCTGCTTTATTTTGTACTGAAGCGTTCTGCGATGCCGCTTGTTTGGCAGGGTTTTTTTCGCTTCCCGCTGCTATCGCATTTTCATTGCTTCCCGATTTTTCCGGAAGGCCCTGTACTGCATTATTATTTCTATTACTTCTGTTAGTTTTGTTTTTTCCGGGTTTGTTTTTTTGCGCTGAAGAACTTTGGGCAACGGCTTCGTTAGCAAGTCCACCTTCTGCCTGCCTGATATTTTTACTTGTGTGTGTGCGATTGTTGCGCTTGTTCCCGGCTGCACCAGATTTATCATCATGGGCTACAGCATTGTTTGTTTTGCCAAAAGCGGTATTGTTTTCAGGCCCTTCAGCAGAAGTATTTTCAGTTTTCGTACCAATGCCATTTGTAGTGCCGCCCTTATTGCCGGAAGCATTCTCTCCGGAAGCCACGGCAGTATTTAGATCATTGTTGTCTTTTTGGCTTTTCCCAATAATGGTTTCGTGGTTCTGTACCGGGTTGTCGGTAGGATAAATGCGCCTGTTGCCATTTTTATCTATAACAACCGGATTCTCATTGGTATTTGTGCCGCTATAATAGGGAGACATGAAGAATGTCCCTGCTACTAAAACCGCAGCCACGCCCGAAAGCCTTATCCACAGTGGGATAACCCTTCGTTTTTTCTTTTCCCGGAGCACTTCCTCAATGTTTTCCCAAACAAATTCTGGAGGCGCTACTTCAAAGTCCTTGAACTTTTCCCGGAATAGCCTGTCTATGTTCTTTTGTTCATTCATTTTGCTGAAGGTAAACTATTTCCCTGCTGCGTTTCAATTTTTTCCTTTAATATCATCCTTGCCCGTGCAAGGTTCGATTTCGATGTGCCGTCGCTAATGCCCAGCATCTCCCCAATTTCTTTGTGCGAGTAGCCGTCTATCACATACAGGTTAAAAACCATCCGGTACCTGTCGGGGAGCGCCTGTATGATGGAGACCAGGAACTCCATACTCACTGAGTCGTCTTCAATTTCTACATCGGGCTCATCGGGAATGTTCTCACTAACGATATCAAAAATACCTTCTGTACGGTACCGTTGCAATACGTTATTCACCATCACCCTTTTGGCCCAGCCTTCAAAAGACCCTTTGAACTGGTACTGGCCTATTTTTTTAAATATAAGCAGGAAACCATCCTGGAGGTTGTCCTGAGCATCCTCATAATTGCGCGAGTACTTCAGGCACACCGCAAACAGCTTTGGGGCAAATAGCCTGTATAACTGTTCCTGTGCCTTTATGCTGTCCTTCTGACAATTCTGTATGAGTTGCTCTAACCCCAATGAGTTCCATTTATTTTGTTTATTGATGTACCGGTACTTCCATTTCAAGAAATTGCTGGTTACCGTCTGCGTCGTCTCCCTGGTAAAATTTAAACCGGTAGCTGGTGCCTGCATAGGTAGATGAACACGTAAAATCAAATGATGACTCATCCGGCTCCAGCCCATCCAAAGGCGTGCATTGTGCATCTTCTATAACAAGGGTTTGTACAGCTATAATCTCTGCAGAAGTATCATTGGGATCATGATAAAAACCATCAAAATAGTAGCAGTCATTCGGCCTTTTGTATTTAACTTTGATCTCATACGTTTGTCCGAAGACCATTTCTTCAGGCATTTCTACGCTTACAACCGGAACAAATGCCACATGGAATTTAAGGGTGTCAGGCTCATCGGTACAGGCTATTGCCGCACCCAGAACGGCAAATAATAGTAGCAGCTTTTTCATAAATCGTTTCTAAATATAATTTCCACTTATGTTCGTTAGATGCACGAAACCCCGAAAGGTTGCGTGTTTAAACAAAAAAAACCCGAAATATTCGGGTTTTAAATTTACGATGCATTTTCTTTGATTACATCTTTTATTTTAAGTTCCAGCTCGTCGGCCAGTTCGGGGTTGTCTTTGATGAGCGCTTTCACGGCATCACGTCCCTGCCCGAGCTTGGTATCGCCGTAGCTGAACCACGATCCTGATTTCTTGATGATCTCGAATTCTACTGCCAGGTCGAGTATTTCTCCGGTTTTCGAAACCCCTTCGCCATACATGATGTCGAACTCAGCGGTCTTGAACGGTGGTGCTACTTTGTTCTTTACGATCTTCACTTTGGTGCGGTTACCTATTACATTCTCACCATCCTTGATCTGGGCGGCACGGCGGATATCGATACGTACCGAAGCATAGAACTTCAGCGCGTTACCACCCGTTGTTGTTTCCGGGTTACCGAACATCACACCGATCTTTTCACGAAGCTGGTTGATGAAGAACACCGTACAGTTGGTCTTGCTTATAGTAGCAGTTAATTTTCTTAGTGCCTGGCTCATAAGGCGTGCATGAAGGCCCATTTTAGAGTCGCCCATTTCGCCTTCGATCTCGCTCTTTGGCGTAAGTGCCGCAACCGAGTCGATAACCACGATATCTATTGCTCCCGAACGGATAAGGTTCTCGGCGATCTCTAACGCCTGCTCACCGTTATCCGGCTGTGATATGATAAGGTTCTCTACATCCACATTCAGCTTTTCGGCATAGCTGCGGTCAAAAGCATGCTCCGCATCGATGAAAGCTGCGATACCACCTGCCTTTTGCGCTTCGGCAATGGCATGCAATGTCAGGGTGGTTTTACCCGATGATTCCGGCCCGTAGATCTCTATGATTCTGCCGCGCGGGTAGCCATTTACCCCAAGGGCAAGGTCAACCCCCAATGATCCCGAAGGTATCGATTCTACTTCCTCAACGGCACGGTCACCCAATTTCATCACGGTGCCTTTACCGTAGGCTTTATCCAGTTTATCTAATGTTAGCTGTAAGGCTTTTAATTTTGCTTCTTTTTCTCCGCTCATGTTATATAGTATATGAATGTAAAAGTAACATTTTATTTGATGAGACAAATATAAGAATATTTTCTAATAAATAAATTTATTTTGAAGAAAATATTTTTGTAGGTTTGATTCTACTTTTTATATAACTTATTTGCAATACACTGTGAGAAAGACTTTTTGGGTTTTGATGATATCTGTATCTTATTGTTCCGGTCAAGTATCGGGTGATTACTCTATTTTTTCTAAAGAATATAGTAAAGAAATAGCATTATTTGACGCGAAGGAATTTCTTTTTAGGGAGGTGTTGAAGACTTCTGATAAACCATTGAAGTTTGAAGTTGATCCTTTGGCTGCTGCTTCATCGGGAGAATTAACCACACTTAGTTATAAGTGTGAAGAAAGAGAAAAAGAAGGTCTGGTACTTGGATTTTATGGGACGTATTGGAATGAACACGGTGTTATACACACAGGTTTTGGTTTTAAACATCTTGATAGAGAAAAGGCGACCGAGTTTCTTGACAAAATTCAGCAAATCATTGATAGTGAACAAAAGTATTTACACGATGGTACAGGAACCAACAATATTGTCTTCACATATGATGACATAGACATACTGATTACCTACGATGTAGTAACCAAAATAAGATTATTCTGGAAAAATTTTGATTCAACATGGGAAAGAACAGCTTTCGAAAGATCACACAGAAGATTTGAAAGAAAAAAAACTAAATAGGTTATTATTGCTAAATAAAAGGAAGCAAGCATCAATCATATTGATTTTAATATCAATAGGAATGTTATACAATATTTGGTACGATAGGAAGATCGATGCATTTGAATTCTTTTCTAGCATAATTTTATCTGGCTGTTTCATATATTGTATACCATATTTAAATTCAAAAGAATCTCTAATTGATAAAGAAAGTTCATATTCAGAAATATTTAATTTTATTTCAAAGGATGTGTTTAAAAACAGTGTTTTAATCAGTAGTATACTCTTAGCAGTTTATATAATAATGGGAATTTATATTAACATTATCGGTGAAAAAAACTCCCCTAAGATTCCCAAATTGTTATTATGTTCTTTAATTTACGCAATATTATTTAGAGCCCAGTATAATAATGGTTTTAAGAAATAGGCCTATAAACTATAATGAATGCTATTACTCTATCGAAAGTATGAAACACTAATTAAGATGGAGCAAGATGATATTGCTTTTGCAGGCTCATTCTGATGAAGACCTTAGAGCATCAGACCCCCGACTAGCTTAAATAGCCCTTGCACAATTCACATTTTTCCCTACCTTTGCCCCGGTTTCACCAATTGAAACCTTTACATAACTTTCTCACTTAAAATTGTATAGCATGCAACTGTTCAACACTTTAAGCGCGGAAGAAAGAGCCGAACTCATAGACCAGTCCGGCAAGCAGCGCCTTACGCTGTCTTTCTACGCTTACGCACACATCGAAGACCCAAAACAATTTCGCGATTCTCTATTCCTGGCCTGGGACCCGCTCGAGGTACTCGGACGTATCTATGTCGCTACCGAAGGCATCAACGCACAGCTGTCGCTTCCCGCGGATAACTTCTATGCATTCAAAGACCATTTGGACACCATACCGTTCCTCAACGGCATCCGCCTGAACGTGGCGGTGGAACAGGACGACCACTCCTTCCTGAAGCTGACCATTAAAGTCCGCAATAAAATCGTAGCCGACGGCCTTAACGATGCCACATTTGACGTAACCAATAAAGGCATACACCTTGGCGCGAAAGATTTCAACACCATGCTGGAAGACCCGAACACAATTGTGGTCGACTTCCGTAACCACTACGAGAGCGAAGTAGGCCATTTTACAGGAGCTATTACTCCCGATGTGGACACCTTCCGCGAGTCGCTGCCAATCATCGAAGAGCAGATCGCCGCGCACAAGGAAGACAAGAACCTGCTGATGTACTGCACCGGCGGCATCCGTTGCGAAAAGGCTTCGGCATTCTTTAAGCACAAAGGCTTTAAAAACGTGTACCAGCTCGAGGGCGGCATCATCGAATATACCCGCCAGGTAAAAGCTGAAGGACTGGAAAGTAAATTCATAGGCAAGAACTTCGTGTTCGACCACCGCCTGGGCGAGCGCATTACCGACGATATTGTTTCCAACTGCCACCAGTGCGGCAAGCCGTGCGACAACCATACCAACTGCGCTAACGAAGCGTGCCACCTACTGTTCATACAGTGCGATGACTGCAAAGAGATCATGCACAACACCTGCTCGGTAGAGTGCCTCGATTATATACAGCTTCCGTTGGATGAGCAGGTAAGGCGCCGCCGCGGCATCATGAACGGCAATATGATCTTCAAGAAAGGCCGTTCAACAAATATTTCCTTAAAAGAAATCGGTGAAGCAGCTGATATCGCCATAGCGCCAAAAGTAAAGCCGTCGCCAAGGCAGCGCATCAAAAAAGTGCTGGTGGGCAAAGGCGAGCATTACTACCCTAAAGCAGGCGTAGGGCAATTCTCTGTTGAGGGTGAACTGAAACTGGGCGATACCGTGCTTATTTCGGGCCCGACTACAGGCGACCATAAGCTGGTAATTGACAAAATGTTCGTAAACGGTAACGAAGCTGATACCGCATCTGCCGGCGACAGGGTAACGTTAAACCTGCCGTTCAGGATACGCCTTTCGGACAAATTGTTTAAATTGCCGGGATAATCAAACATGTATGGATAATTATAAGCTGTTAAGGTTCAACCAGTCCATAAAGAGCCACAGGGTCAAATTCCTTGGGCTATGGCTGCTTTCGGTCTTAAATAAGCGGTACTTGTCTATACAAATGGATCCTGTGCTGGCCTGTAACCTGCGCTGTAAAATGTGCTACTTTACCGATGATGATTTTGTTCGGAAGAACATGAAGGGCACGTTTAAGGAGGAAGACCTGGAACCCATAGCTGAGGCAACTTTTAAGAATGCGCTCAAGCTCCAGATAGGCTGTGGGGCTGAGCCTACTTTATTTAAGCATAACCTGCAGCTAATAGGGCTTGCCAAAAAGCACAGGGTTCCCTACATTAGCATGGTAACCAACGGTAACCTGCTGAAAGATGAGGACATTGCAGCGTTTGCCAATGCAGGGCTTAATGAAATTATCATGTCACTGCACGGCGTTTATAAAGAGTCGTATGAAGATCTTATGGACAAAGGGAACTATGAGAAATTCCATGCTGTGCTGAAGGCAATCACCGAGCAAAAAAAGCACACACCGGGGTTAAGGCTTCGGATTAATTATACTTTTAATAAAGATAATTTCCATGAGCTGGCCGACTTCTTTAACGTATACGGAAATTATGCCATCGATATTATACAACTGCGCCCAATAGACAAAATAGGGGAGACTGCCTATAATGATTTTAGCCTCAGGACCATCGAAAAAGATTTCCCGGGCATCCTCAAAGTGATGAGAGAAGAATCAGCCAAAAGGCACATTACATTACTGGCGCCCGCGTCAGTCGTCCGCAATGAGGAGGAATCGCTCAAGGTACGATCGGGCAACGACAGTTCCTACCTCAAACCCTACACCTATTTTTATATTTCACCGAAATATTCGTGGAAGGATGACTACGACTGGCGTACCGAAACTTTTGCCAGTTGGCAAAAGCGCAACAGCTGGAATATGGAATTGCTGCGAAACGTCTTCCGTTCCCGTAAAAGCCTGGAGCAGGTAAACCGTAATATGCTCAATTACTCGGTGGATATCAATTAATTTTAGGCGTGCCGCTTCCGCTGCGCTCCGCGTCGGGCCATCCGCTGTATCCCTCCTGCATCGGGGATGCCGCCCTGCCTACCGCAGGCAGGTACTGTCCCTCACGCGTACGTTTTCAATTCAGATATAGTATTGTATAACTTTAATGACTTGCTATACTATTTAATATAGTATAAATCTACCAATAATCACGTACTGTCGGCACGCTTCGCTCCCCTCTCCTTGGGAGAGGGGTCGGGGGAGAGGACTTAGGAACACATATTAACAATTTCCTGTTCATAAAAAAATACTATCTTTACCCACAAAACGTTTTACAAGTAATTAACAAGATCCGTAGCGGCCAGGCCGCGATCTATATACACACACTATGGCATGTACCAACTGTTCCACCGGGTCCAAGGACGGAACCCCGAGAGGATGTAAAAATAATGGGACCTGCGGAACCGACAGCTGCAACAAACTGACGGTTTTCGACTGGCTTTCCAACATGAGCCTGCCGGGCGGGCAGGCACCCTTTGACGCTGTTGAGGTGCGCTTCAAGAACGGGCGCAAGGAATTTTACCGCAATACCGAAAAGCTTACGTTAAGCATTGGCGACATTGTTGCAACAGAAGCTTCTCCGGGCCATGACATTGGTATCGTTACCCTGACAGGCGAATTGGTAAAGATACAAATGAAGAAAAAAGGGGAGAAGCCCTATGGCGACCTTCCCAAAATATATCGTAAAGCCAGCCAGAAGGATATCGATATCTGGAGTGCGGCCCGCGACAAGGAAGAACCCATGAAGGTAGTTGCCCGCGAGCTGGCTATCAAGCTTAAGCTCGAAATGAAAATTTCGGATATTGAGTTCCAGGGTGATGGCTCAAAGGCCACTTTCTACTACACGGCCAATGACCGGGTGGATTTCAGGCAGCTTATCAAGGATTTTGCGCGCGTTTTCAGCATCAGGATCGAGATGAAGCAGGTGGGCTTCCGCCAGGAGGCATCGCGCCTTGGAGGCATAGGGTCGTGCGGACGTGAATTGTGCTGCTCTACCTGGCTGACCGATTTCAGGAGCGTGAACACTTCTGCAGCGCGCTACCAGCAGCTGTCCCTCAACCCGCAAAAGCTGGCAGGGCAGTGCGGCAAGCTGAAATGCTGCCTTAACTACGAACTGGATACCTATCTGGATGCACTGAAAGGCCTTCCGGATATGGATACGAAACTGTATACCGAAAAAGGCGATGCCTTCTGCCAGAAGGTAGATATCTTCAAAGGGCTGATGTGGTTTGCCTATACCGATAATATGGCGCACTGGCATGTTTTAACTGCCGAGAGTGTAAAGGAAATGATAGCCATAAACAAGCAGAAGGAAAGAGTAACTTCGCTTGAGGATTATGCTGAAGAAGTTACAGCGATAGAGCCTGAAAAGACTTTCCAGAACGCCATGGGCCAGGACAGCCTTACCCGTTTTGATGCACCTAAGCGTAAGAACAGGAAAAAACCGGGTGGCGGCAAAGACAAGAATAAAGTTACCGCAAATGCCGATGGCCCAAGGGATAAAAAGCCGCAGGACAAAGCAAGGAATAACAATAAGCCAAACCGTGAGCAGGGCCAGGGCCAGAAGCCCCAAAACGCAGAGCGCCAACAGGGGCCAAAACCCGAAGGTGCAGCAAACGCAGGGCCAAACCCTAATGCCAACCGAAACAAGGATAAGAACCGCAACAGGAATAAGAACCGTAACCGCCCTCCGAGGGATAACAATAATGCAGGTAATGCAGAGAACAAAGATTAGCCTGTCGCTCCTTGGCGCGTTGATGCTCTTTTGCTCGTGCGACAGGCAACGGGTATTCGATGAGTACAAGTCGCTGGACGGCAAGTGGAATAAAGACAGTATCGTTTCCTTTGAATTTGAGCAAAAGGATACCGTGTCGAAATATAATTTATTTGTGAATATAAGGGACAACAACAGTTACCCCTATAATAACCTTTTCCTTATCGTGCAGATGCAGGAGCCGGGTACCAGGGTGGTAAAGGTAGATACGCTGGAATACCAGATGGCCAACCCTGACGGCTCGCTTTTAGGCGATGGCTTTAGCGATATAAAGGAAAGCAAGCTTTGGTACAAGGAGAAAGTTAATTTCCCTAAACCGGGTAAATATAAGGTGAGCATCCAGCAGGCTGTAAGGCAGGGCGGAAAGGTACCCGGCGTGCAGGAGCTGGAGGGCATAACAGATGTAGGTTTCAGGATTGAGTCAATTGAATAAAAATAATATGGCAAAAAACAATAGCAGTAACAACGAAGATTATTCAAAGTATGTAAGGAAGTTCTGGAAGATATTCGGTATCGGCTTCCTGTCGGTAATCCTGTTTTTCCTGTTGGCATCATGGGGCGTTTTTGGCGCCATGCCATCGTTTGACCAGTTGGAGAACCCGGATTCGAATGTAGCGACAGAGATCATTTCATATGATGGGGAGACACTCGGAAAATTCTATCTTGAAAACAGGACTCCTGTAAAATATGCCGACCTGCCGAAGCATCTTGTGGATGCATTGATCTCCACCGAAGATGAGCGTTTCTATGAGCACTCTGGTATCGACTCAAAAGGTACGCTGCGGGCTATCGTTACCCTTGGGGGCAGCGGTGGTGCAAGTACCATTACACAGCAGCTGGCAAAAAACCTTTTCCACGGCGAAGGTTCTCATTTTTTCCTTTTCAGGATCGTTCAGAAGGCTAAGGAATGGATTATCGCCACAAAATTGGAAAGGCAGTATACCAAAGATGAGCTTATCGCGATGTACCTGAATACTGTGGATTTTACGCACAACGCGGTGGGTATACGCTCTGCCTCAAAAACATATTTTGGCGAAGAGCCTAAGGACCTGAAAGTAGAAGAAGCAGCAGTGCTGGTGGGAATGCTTAAAAACCCGTCGTTGTATAACCCGGCAAGCCAAAGTGAAAAACGGAGAACGCTGGTTTTTAACCGCCGTAATACTGTGCTTCACCAAATGGTGAAAAACAATAAGCTTACCGAAGCAGAAAAAGTAAAACTTCAGAAAGAGCCTATAAAGCTTCACTATACGCCTGAGAGTCACAAAGAAGGTGTTGCTACCTATTTTAGGGAATACCTAAGGGAATACATGAAGCAATGGCTAAAGGAAAATAAGAAGGAAGACGGTACAGAATATGACCTGTATACGGACGGACTAAAGATCTATACAACTATCGATTCTAAAATGCAGAAGTATGCGGAAGAAGCGGTAGATGAACACCTTGCCAACCTGCAGGAACAATTTTACATCGACCAGAAGAATAATAAGAATGCTCCATTTGTAAAGCTTTCGGATGCTGAAACGCAAAAGATATTGGAGAGGGCAATGAAGAATTCTGAGCGCTGGAGAATGATGACGGAAGAAGGAAAGAGCGAACAGGAAATTAAAGCATCATTTAAGAAAAAGACCCGCATGTCGGTATTTACCTGGAAAGGGGAAAAGGATACTTTGATGACCCCGCTTGATTCCATAAGGTACTATAAGCATTTCCTGCAATCGGGTATGATGTCGATGGAACCGCAGACCGGCTATGTAAAAGCATGGGTAGGGGGTATTAATTACAAGCATTTCCAATACGACCACGTACAGCAGGGTGCAAGGCAGGTAGGATCTACCTTTAAGCCGTTTGTATATGCAACTGCCATTGAGCAGCTGCATTATTCGCCATGCGACTCCATCCGTGATGAGCCTTTCAGCATGCCTAAAGGTAAATATGGTATTGATGCCGACTGGAATCCGCAAAACTCTAACGGCAAATACCTGGGCACCGTTACCCTTAAGAAAGCGCTTGCCCTTTCGATCAATACCGTATCGGCCAAGCTGATCGACCGTGTGGGTCCAAAGGCTGTTGTAGACATGACCCACAAGCTGGGTGTGGAATCGAATATTCCGGAACAGCCGGCTATTGCACTGGGCGCAGTAGAAATTACCGTTAGCGACATGGTAGCGGCATACAGCACCTTTGCCAACCAGGGGATGTATGTAAAACCTATCATAATTACCAAGATAGAGGATAAAAATGGCGTGGTATTATTCCAGCCAAAAGTAGAGACACACGAAGTAGTGAGCAAAGATATTGCCTACGCTATCATAAAGCTGCTCGAAGGCGTTACCGAAAGCGGCTCGGGCGCGAGGCTGAAATGGGGCGGCGGTGGCGGCAATGGCTACGACCGTATGACCGGTTATCCGTATGCCATCATCAACCCGATTGCCGGTAAAACCGGTACGACACAGAACCAGTCCGACGGTTGGTTCGTAGGGATGGTGCCCAACCTTGCTACCGGGGTCTGGGTGGGTAACGAGGACCGTTCGGCCCACTTTAAGAGCCTTACCTACGGGCAAGGCGCTACGATGGCGCTGCCGATATGGGGCCTTTTCATGAAGAAATGCTACGCTGATGACAGCCTGGTTTATAAAATTTCAGAAAAGCCGTTTGAGCGTCCGGCCAACCTCTCCATCAAAGTGGACTGCTGGAAAGCGCCTGTCGTTGATACCACAGCCGTAGACAGTACGGCAATAGACTCCGAATTTGATTTTTAGTATATAACGCCTTCGAAAGAAGGCGTTTTTTTATATATTTATACGCGAAAATTAAATTCTGTTGTATGATTAATAAAAAAGTACAAAACGTTGAAGAAGCGTTGCGTGATATAAACGACGGCGTGACCATTATGCTGGGCGGTTTCGGCCTTTCCGGTATTCCCGAGAACAGTATTGCCGAGCTTGTAAAAAAAGGGACGACTAACCTTACCTGCATTTCGAACAATGCAGGCGTGGATGATTTTGGCCTGGGCCTGCTGCTCCAAAAGAAACAGATAAAAAAAATGATATCGTCCTACGTGGGTGAGAATGCCGAATTTGAAAGGCAAATGCTTAGCGGCGAGCTGGATGTGGAGCTCACGCCACAGGGCACGCTGGCAGAAAAATGCCGTGCCGCACAGGCGGGTATCCCTGCATTCTTTACGCCTGCGGGCTATGGTACCGAAGTAGCTGAAGGCAAGGAAGCACGCGAATTTAATGGGAAAATGCACATTATGGAAGAAGCCTACAAAGCTGACTTTGCTATAGTAAAAGCATGGAAAGGCGATGAGGCGGGCAACCTTATCTTTAAAGGTACGGCGCGCAACTTTAATGGATGTATGGCAGGCGCGGCAAAAATTACCATTGCTGAGGTAGAGGAACTGGTTCCGGTTGGAGAACTGGACCCGAACTTCATCCACATCCCGGGTATTTTTGTGCAGAGAATATTCCAGGGTGAAAAGTATGAGAAAAGAATTGAGCAACGTACTGTAAGGCAAAGAAGTTAATTATGGCATTAGGTAAAGAACAAATCGCAAAGCGGATAGCTAAAGAAGTAAAAGACGGTTATTTTGTAAACCTTGGTATCGGTATACCAACCCTGGTAGCCAACTACGTGAGGCATGATATATCAGTGGAATTCCAAAGCGAGAATGGCGTACTGGGTATGGGCCCGTTCCCGTTTGAAGGCGAGGAAGACCCGGACGTTATCAACGCAGGCAAGCAGACGATCACCACGCTGCCGGGCGCATCATTCTTTGATTCGGCCATGAGCTTCGGGATGATACGCGCACAAAAAGTAGACCTTACCATTCTTGGCGCTATGGAAGTTGCAGAGAATGGTGACATTGCCAACTGGAAAATTCCGGGCAAGATGGTAAAAGGCATGGGCGGCGCGATGGACCTTGTAGCTTCTGCAGAGAACATCATCGTGGCCATGATGCATGTGAATAAGGCAGGCGAATCGAAGCTATTGAAACGCTGCTCACTGCCGCTTACAGGCGTAGGCTGCGTAAAGAAAGTAGTAACTGAACTTGCTGTGCTCGAGATAGTGCCTGAAGGTTTCAAATTGCTGGAACGTGCACCGGGCGTAACTGTAGAAGATATTAAAAATGCCACCGAAGGCAACCTTATCATTGAAGGCGAAATACCGGAAATGGTTATCGATTAGATTTCATTCGTAGCCAAAAAATAGATCAACAAGCATTAGCATTATGAAATTAAAATATTTCAGCATTTCATTTTTACTTTCTCTTTCGGTATTTACAACATCTGCCCAAAATATTTACAGTGCTTTACATCATGATAATCCTTATGATATAAAAAAGGATGTGCCCGTTAGTCAGGTAACTACTAAAACCGTATTTTATAACCAGTCTGGTACTGAAGTTAAAAAAGAGGTATTCTCGTTCAACGATAAGTTTAAGGTTACAACAGAAATACGCTATGATGGCACCGGAAAGATGACTGACCGGCTGACATGGATGTATGATGCAACAGGATCTAAAAGTATAGCCAGAAAATATGAGCGCTGGATGAATGCATTAGGTTATATAAGTGAAACAGCATATTATGAATATGATGCTAATGGTTTTCAGGTTAAGGTGATCGATAAAGACCAAAACGGTAAAGTAACCAGTACGACAACGATCATTAATGATGAAAAAGGGTATCCTATAGAAGTAACGGTAGTTACTAAAAATGCTGTTGACTATGGAAAAGAAACTGCACAATACGATATTGAGAACAATATAGTTACAATCACTTCTTTTGGACCATATGGAAATATATTATCAACTCATAGTGAAAAAATAGATTTTTCGAAGTATGATGATGATGAAGTTGTAAATGAAAATGGGGATCCGGTAAGGTCTGACGGCTATGAATTTACATATGTATATGATAAAAACTTAAACTGGATAAAGCAGACACGCTATAGAATAGTGAACGGCAAACAAGTTAAAAATGCAGAGTTTACCAGAGATATAAAATATTCGAAGAAATAAACATTTTTTCTGATTTATAAAGCCCAAAGGTTTCAAATCCTTTGGGCTTTTTTTTAAAATCATTCGCGAAAGCCAAGCCTTGCCCCATATAAAACAGCGTTACAATAGGAAACGCAATAATGGACTGAAAACAGCGACTGCGACTGAAAACTAATGAGGTATAGCCGCTATCAGTTTCTTTGTATACTCTTTCTGCGGATGTTCATACAAGGCATCGGCTTCGTTCATTTCCTCGATCTTTCCTTTGTTCATTACCAGCACCTGGTCGCTCATGTATTTTACCACGGCAAGGTCGTGTGATATGAAGATATAGGTAAATCCGAAGTTTTCTTTTAGCTCATTAAGCAGGTTGAGCACCTGCGCCTGTACCGAAATATCCAGTGCGGAAACCGACTCATCACAAACAATTAACTTAGGCTGTAACGCTATGGTACGCGCTATCCCTATCCGCTGCCTCTGCCCCCCGGAGAACTCGTGCGGATAGCGGTTGAAGTGCTCTTCGCCCAACCCCACGCGGTTCAGGATCTCAATAGTTTTAGCCCGGCGCTCCTTGACGTTTTTATAAAGATTATGCACCTGCATGGGTTCCATAATTGCTTTGCCAACAGTTATCCTCGGATTAAGCGATGAATACGGATCCTGGAAGATGATCTGTATCTCTTTGCGCAGCTCCCTAATCTCTCTATTGGATAATTTTAGCAGGTCTTTCCCGCGGTACAAAATTTTCCCTGAAGTGGCTTTATCCAATTGGAGTATGGCATTGCCAAGGGTCGATTTACCGCAGCCGGATTCACCGACAAGCCCAAGCGTTTCGCCTTCGTATATTTTAAAGCTTACGTCGTTGACGGCCTTGAATTTTATATCTTTCCCAAACAGGCCGGCATTGGAAACATATTCTTTTTCGACATTGATAACCTCCAGCAAGGGTGCCTGGCTATATAATTTAGAATGCCTTTCGGTGCGTTGCGTAGTTGTCACTTCCTTATTGTTAACTGTCCCGTCCAGGTAATCTTTTATAGTTGGGAGCCTTTCCAGGCGTACATCCAATGATGGGCGCGAACTGATAAGCGCTTTGGTATAGGTATGCTTTGGATTTGTAAATATGGCTTGCGCATCGCCCTGCTCCACGATCTCGCCGCGATACATCACGATCACCCTGTTGGCGATTTCCGATACCAGCGACAAGTCGTGCGAAATGAACAGTATGCTCATCTTTGTTTCCTGCTGCAGTTCCTTCAGCAACAATATGATTTCCTTTTGCACGGTTACATCCAGCGCTGTGGTGGGCTCGTCAGCAATGAGTATTTTGGGTTTGCAGGCAATGGCCATAGCGATCATCACGCGCTGTTTCTGCCCTCCGGATATTTCGTGTGGATAGCGATTATAAATCGCTTCAGGGTTAGGCAGCTTCACCTTTTCGAAGAGCGAAAGCACCTTTGCCTTTATTTCTTTTTTGGAAAGTGATGTGTGCTCCATGAGTATCTCCTCAACCTGGAAGCCGCATTTTAGCGACGGGTTTAGCGAACTCATAGGTTCCTGGAAGATCATCGCAATTTCGTTGCCACGAAGGTTCCGGAGCTCTTTTTGGCTTAAAGCCGAAATATCCCTGCCTTCAGATTCGATTTTTCCGGAAGTGATCTCCAGCACGCCTTTCGGCAAAAGCCCCATAAGCGCCAGCGAGGTAACCGACTTCCCGGAACCCGATTCGCCCACGATACCAAGTATCTCGTTTTGATTGAGGGTAAAAGACGCGCTTTTTACAATAGGCACCCACTGACCTTCTTTTTTGGCAGAAATGGTCACATTATCGAGATGGAGCAAAGGGTTGTTCATGAAGTAAAAATACTAAAAAGTTTTCATCCGCAGTTACAGTTTTAGTTGAGGCAATGCAGTGATATGCCGCTTAGGCAGCAATATTTGAGAAGGCGAATCTTTATAAAATCTTTACACCTTTCTCCGTATTTTTGAAGGTATGAAGCACCCCATGTACATGAACCCGGGAAAACCCCCGCAATACTTTATCAGTTGCGGGATTGTACTTGCAACAGCGCTGGTATGCTATGCCTTTAGCGATTATATATCCTATCATATAGCTGCCCTGCTGTTGGTACTTGCGGTTTCGGCAATAGCAATGGTGTATGAGGTGTACCCTGTGCTGCTGTCAGCTACACTCAGCGCGCTGCTGCTCAATTTTTTCTTTATGCCACCGTTGTACACCTTCCACGTTAATACGCATGAGGACCTGCTCATGCTGCTCATTTACTTTGTGATAGCCGTAGTGAATGCGGTGTTTACCCTGCGCCTGAAACGCGAGGAACGCAAGACCCGCGAACGTGCCGAGCGACGCAATACGCTAAAGCTGTACACCACTTTATTCAACTCGCTTTCGCATGAGCTGAAAACGCCCATTGCCACTATTATTGGCGCAACCGACACGCTCAGGGAGAATCACTCTTTGAGCGAAGGAAACAAAGAAAAGCTGTTGGCCGAAATAAGTACAGCCGGACTGCGCCTGAATACCCAGGTGGAAAACCTCCTGAACATGGGGCGGCTGGAAAGCGGCATGCTAAAGATCAACCCCGACTGGTGCGATGTCAATGAGCTGTTGTATTCGATGGCAAGGGAGGCGAAGGCATCAACCCATAGTATTGAGGTTGTCCCCAACGAAAATCTGCCGTTAGTAAAACTGGATATCGGGCTGATACATCAGGCACTTTATAACCTGGTAAAAAACGCAGTAGCCTACACGCCTGCGGGTTCGCAGATAAAGCTCTCGGGAAATCATACAGGCGGTATGATTAGTATTTCTGTGGAAGATAATGGCCCCGGGCTGCCGGAAGATTCACTCCTGGAGATATTCGATAAATTTTACCGTGTACCCAATACCGCCGCAGGGGGCACAGGTCTTGGGTTATCTATCGTAAAAGGCTTTGTGGAAGCCCATGGAGGTACTATTACCGCTAAAAATGTGCCTGCAGGCGGGGCATTATTCACCCTGTTGCTGCCTGCAGAAGCCAATTACCTAAATAAGCTTAAAAATGAATAAAGCCGAAATACTGATTATAGACGATGAGCCGCAGATACGCAAACTGCTCGAGATCACCCTTGAGAGTAACGATTACAAAGTAATACAGGCGGCCACCGGTAAGGAAGGTATTGTTATGGCAGCCACCCATACCCCCGCGCTCATTATCCTTGACCTTGGCCTGCCCGATAAGAGCGGACATGAAGTGCTTAAAGAGCTACGCAGCTGGTACAGCCGCCCTGTCATTATAGTATCTGTGCAAAATAGCGAGCAGGATATTGTAAAAGCGCTTGACAACGGCGCTACCGATTACCTCACCAAGCCTTTCCGGAGCGGGGAGCTGCTGGCCAGGATGCGGTCGGCGCTCCGGCGCAACCCTAATGAAGATGCTGAACCCCTATTAGCATTTGGAACATTGGAAATTGACCTTCCGGCCCGTACTGTAAAAAAGAATGGCGCTACTGTAAAGCTCACGGCAACCGAATATAACCTTCTTTCATTGCTTGCCATCAACGAAGGGCGTGCGCTTACCCATCAGTTTATCTTAAAAGAAATATGGGGTGTAGGCTACCAGGCCGAAACGCAATACCTCCGTGTATTTGTAGCCCAGCTCCGCAAAAAGCTGGAAGACGACCCAAACAATCCAAAACATATCATTACGGAGAGCGGGATAGGCTACAGGTTTGTTTAGACGTTGATATGCTGGGTTATTTTTGTGTCATATGTGGCATCCGTTGTCATCCTATAATCAGCGTTACCCGTATCCTTTCTTTATAAAATCTTTATGTCCCTGCTCAAATCCTGATATTTCCCTTATGCATTGCGCCGGAAATTTGCATCACAAATAATTCGTTATGCAAATTACAAAAAGCACTGCCAACAAAGTTACCGCCGCCTCACTGCTGGTGGCTCTTGGCATTATTTATGGCGACATTGGCACCAGCCCGCTGTATGCCCTCAGGGCTGTAATGGGCGAAAGGCCGATTGAGCAAACCCTGGTTTACGGCGGGGTGTCGTGTATCTTCTGGACGCTCGTTTTCCAGACCACCATCAAATATATCTGGCTTACGCTAAAAGCAGATAACCACGGCGAAGGCGGTATTTTCTCGCTATATGCGCTGGTGCGCCGCTATGGCAAAAAGCTTGTTATACCTGCTATATTGGGCGCCACAACCCTGTTGGCCGACGGTATCATCACACCACCCATATCGGTAGCCTCTGCCATAGAAGGATTGGGAATGGTAAAAGGCCTTGAGACCGTGTTTACGCCGGGCGGGATGATTACTGTCATTATCGTGATCGCCATATTATCAATACTGTTTTTCTTCCAGCGCTACGGCACACAGGTTATCGGGAAGTTCTTTGGGCCCATAATGGCATTGTGGTTTACCATGCTGTTGGTATTGGGCGTAAGCCAGGTCGTGCAGCATCCCGGTGTACTCGCAGCTTTCAACCCCTATTATGCTTATAACCTGTTGGCTAATTATCCGCAGGGGTTCTGGCTGTTGGGTGCGGTATTCCTTTGTACAACCGGCGCCGAAGCGTTATACAGCGACCTGGGGCATTGCGGCATCAAAAACATCCGCATTACATGGGTTTACGTAAAAGTGTGCCTCATGGCGAGCTACATGGGCCAGGCGGCATGGCTGATGAGCCAGGGCGAAGCTACACTGCACGGACGCAACCCGTTCTTTGAGATCGTGCCGGAATGGTTCCTCCTCCCCTCGATACTTATTGCGGCATCGGCTGCCATCATTGCGTCCCAAGCCCTGATAAGCGGGTCGTTTACCCTGATAAGCGAAGCCATGAACCTGAACTTCTGGCCACGCGTTGCAACCAAACAGCCCACCGAAACCAAAGGCCAGGTGTACATTCCCAGCGTCAACACCATACTCTGGACAGGCTGTGTGCTGATGGTGGTTTATTTCGAAAAATCGGAACACATGGAAGCAGCATATGGATTTTCAATTACTATTACCATGATGATGACCACATTGCTGCTAAGTTACTTTTTATATTACCGGCTCAAATGGAAAAGGCCTTACGTTATTGGGCTGCTTATGCTTTTCGGTTCTATTGAGGTTGCCTTTTTCGTAGCCAATATCGTCAAGATCAAAGAGCGCTGGATGTTCCTTTTCTTCGAGCTGTTCATTTTCATGGTGATGTACACTTGGTACTATGCCCGCAGGGTGAAAAACCGCCTGACAAATTTTACAGACATCGGGAAATACTCCGACAGGATAGTTGAGCTGAGCGCTGATAAAGATATCCCAATGTATGCCACGCACCTCATTTACCTTACCAAAGCCAACACCCGCCACCAGGTGGAGGAAAAAATCATCCGGTCGATATTCGCTAAAAAGCCCAAACGCGCCGAAGTATACTGGTTCCTGCACCTGAACCGCACCGAAGACCCTTATACACTAAATTATGAAGTGTCTGAACTGGTAGATGACAAACTCATAAAAGTAACCATCAATATCGGGTTCAGGTTGCAGCCGAAGACAGAGCTCTACTTTAAGCAGATCGTACAGGACCTTGTGAATAATAAAGAGCTGAACCTCCACAAGCGCCCGGATGGCTCAACCAAATACAATCCTGAACCGGACTTCCAGTTTGTGATCATAGAAAAATTCCTTTCGCAGGAAAACGAATTCGCATTGCGCGAAGGCCTGCTGCTTAACGGTTATTTCTGGCTTAAGCGGATGGGGCAGAAAGATGAAAGGGCATTCGGCATCGACCGCCACGACATTACCATCGAGAAGGCACCGCTGATTTACCAACCCGCAAGCCCCTTTACACTTACACGAAAAAACGACTAACTATGAGAACGATATTTTTTGCTTTGGCCTTTATGGCAAATTTCCTGCACGCGCAGGACACGATTAAAAAAATCCCTTTTGACGGAATGGACCTGACCTGGATAAACGGGCAAAACCGCCAGAAAAATTTCCCGCTTACGCTAAAAGACAAGGACGGCGAAACAATACTTACAGGGGTTGCTTATCTCGATGGCTATTACAACTATAACTTTGCCAATCCGGCAGATAATACCCAAACGATATCCTCAACCATAGGGCGGCATAATGAGTTTACGCTCAACCTGGCGAGCATCGGGATCGAGACGAACTACAAGAATATAATAGGAAGGATATGGCTGCAAACAGGACAGATGGCCTCTATTATACAAGACCTGGACGGCTCAGTAAACCGTGGGCGCAATACCAGCATCAATAACCTGAAAAATATTCGCGAAGCCGCAGCAGGCTATCATTTTGACAAATGGCACGGCATCAATGTCGAGCTAGGGATATTCATGAGCTACATTGGCCTGGAAAGCTATATAACACAGGAAAACTGGAGTTACCAGCGCAGCATGGTATGCGACTTTACGCCTTTCTATTTCAGTGGGGCAAGGGTACAGATGTTCCCTGCCAAAAACCTGAAAACCGAGATATGGCTGCTCAACGGTTGGCAGAGCTACAACAGCTACAGCAACAGCCCGGGATTGGGAAGTTCGACCTATTACCGTCCCAATGAAAACCTGCAGTTGGTTGCGAATTTTTACTTTGGCCATGATACCCAAAATCCCGATGCAGGGGGCAACCAAAGCAAAAGGCTTCGCTTTCACCATGATAACAGCATAGTGCACCGGTATTATAAAAACACCGGGGCTGCAGGCGTTTCGCAGATGGCATTCAGCCTTAATAACCACTACGGCTTCCAGAGCAATAATGAAGAGGGCGATGAGGTAAAGCCATCACAGAATTTTATGCTGGGCACATCGCTTGCAAATCGCATCTGGTTCAATAAAAATAAGATGGCGCTTACGCTAAGAGGCGATTATATGACAAACCAGTCGGTCATTAATGGCGTAAATACTTCGCCTTACCTTGCTTTTACACCGGCAGCGACAAGCGATTTACCTAATAATTATGACACGGCAATTGCCAATGGAGAGAAGCTGAGGCTGTTTCAGTTCACTTCGACATTCGACATCATGCCGACTGACTTTGTAACTTTCAGGCTGGAGTATGGGTATCGAAACAGCAGCATCCCTTATTTTACGGGCAGGGGAGGTACTACCTCGCCAAGTGGCTGGGTCAATGGGCCGACAGACGGAACTCCCTGGGCTGCAGAACTGAAAAAGTACGAACACAGGGTAACACTTGCGGTTAATTTCAGGCTATAAGTATTCAGTTGAAGCTGCAATTTCAAGGCCTTAGTACTAACTTTGAAAAGTAACCTAGGAGATATATACAGGAAAGCCGGGAATATTAATTCCCGGCTTTTATATAGTATAAATTGTTATTTAACTATGTCAGGATTGTCAAGAGAAATTACATAATATTCAAAGTCGGGATCATCTTTTAACCCATCGATAACCGGCAATATTTTGGCTTTCGTTAATCCTCCCAACTTATAGGAATATAATATAACCATGGTTTTTTTTACCGGATTAAAATGCAGGTTCCTCAGATATTCGAAAGAAGATATCTCTGATTTTAAAAACTGTCCTTTATCCGGGATGGCACGATATAATTGGATAATCTGCCCCTGGCAGCTTTTTATATTTAGCTCATTGGCGCTGATAATTTCGGATTTATAGGCAATTCCGTAATAAGTGCTCAATCCATCTCTTACTATATCAGTTGCTATACTTTTAAATTCAGCATCCTTCAAAACAATAATTCTGCTAGCGTCCAGCCCTGTTTCCTTTGCTGTCGTGTCAATATAGGACTGCACCGATGGAAAAGTCTTTTGTTGGTTGGTATTATAATAACCTGACTGCAATGTATTGCAGGATAAAAAAACAAATACGATGAAAAGAAGGATTGTATATTTCATTTTTAAGTACTAAATTAACGTCTACCTGAATTTCAGTAGCTGCCAACACAAAAAACGCAAATTTTTTTTCAAAAGGTAATTGGTTGATTTTAGCCAACTCTTTCGTTTTTCGGCATCCGCGGTATCGCTAATGTAAGTTTTAATGTGCTAACTTTTAGTCTTTTAATAATTTTAGCGACGAAAAGCAGTTTTTCCTGTTAAAGTGTAATTTACTGATATGAAGCATGATGAGTGAATCACATTCAGGTCATTGTACCGCTATGGGAGCGATTTTGTGCCCAAATAAATACTGGTTAGTGGGCCCTTAAACATGAATAATCTCATCCTCTACTAACAAATCCTCACGGCGGAAACGCAGCAGTACCTGGGCTACGGCAATCACGTCTTTTTCGCAGTAGGTCACAATGCGGTCGATGTCTTTTTCGATATGATACACCTGGCCAACCTGGCTGCCGTCGATATCACCTTTCGGGGAAGGGATGCCGAGTATCTTTGTAAGCAGCTTTAAGGAGGTAAAGCTTTTATAGTCGCCAAATTTCCAAAGCTCCATGGTATCGAGATGCGGCACTTCCCACGGTTTTTTGCCAAACAGATTAAGCTTTGCAGGTATAGGAATGTGATTGATGATCATCCGGCGGGCAATGAATGGGAAATCGAATTCCTTGGCATTGTGTCCGCAAAGTACATGCTGCGGCTGGTTGAAATGATTATTGATCAGGTTATTGAAGTCTTTGAGGATCTGCACTTCCTCACCGCAAAAAGAAGTAACGCGGAAATGCCGTATATCGCCGCGGAAAGTGAAATATCCAACCGACAGGCATACAATCTTCCCAAACTCGGCCCAGATGCCGGCCCGGTCATAAAACTCGTCGGGCTGGAATTCGTCCTTACGCTGGTATTGGGTCTTAAGCGCGAACAGCTGTTGGGTCTCTTCATCGAGCAGCCCAAAATGCTTGTGTTCCGATACGGTTTCTATATCAAGGAAAAGGATATTTTCCAGTTTTATTTTTTCGATCATTATGTTTGGTTTCCTGCAAGGTTTTCAAAACCTTGTAGGTATTGAATATTTTTAAACCTGCAAGGTCAGAGGAAGACCTTGCAGGTTGGTCGTTATTTCATACTATTCACTTCGGCTTCCTTAGTCATTGGGAGGCCATTTCCTTTCCCTTCATTGGGCTTCATCAGCCCCATCATTTTATAGGCTTCATCTACGTAAACATAAAAGTCGTTGCTGTGCGCATCGGTAGTGGTTTGCAGGCCTTTGGTATGCCCCAGCCTTACAATGATGACATTGTCTTCAGGGATTACAATAACGAACTGGCCCAGGTGGCCGCGCATGTAATACATTTTTTTGCCCAGATAATCATTAAGCCACACGCCATAGCCATATTGTGGCGATGCAGGGAAACGCGGTGTTATCATTTTTTTTACGGCGGCGCTGTCAATGATCTGGTTGCCGTTCCAGTTGCCCATGTGTTCGAACAATTTGCCAAAGCGGGCAAAATCGCGTGCATTGCTGCCAATACAGCAGTAGGCTTTCTCAATCCCGCCTTCATGGTCAAGTTGCCAGAGTGCATCATTCTCTGCGCCCATAGGCTGCCAGAAATGCTTGGAAACATAGTCGGACAAATGTTCGCCTGTGGCTTTTGTAATTACCATATCCAGCAGCTGGGTTGCCCCGCTAACATATTCGAATTCCTTTCCCGGCTCTCTTACAATTGGCACATCGAGCACTGTTTTTTCGAGGTTGTCGCCAAAATAGGCCCTTGTGGTTACCGAAAAAGCGCTGCTGTATTGCTCGCCCCAGTCCATCCCGGTCGCCATTGACGAAAGGTCGCCAACGGTAAGCTTTGCCGCAAGCCTATCTTTATATTCCGGAAAGAAATCCGATACCGGCTGGTCCAGGCTTTTGATCTTGCCTTCCATTATAGCCTTGAACATAGCTGCCGTAACCACCGTTTTTGCCATGGAGAAAGAGTTCGACTTAGAATCTTTATTATAACCGTCATAGTAGCTTTCGTGCCAGATGCTGTCATTCTTTATGATGAGGTACGCCACTGTACCCAGCTGTTTGTGCACATCTTCCAGTCGCTTTGTGGCTTTTACTTTATTATAATCTTTATGCATTGCCCAGGGCTGCCCAGTGCCTTTTTTGATCTCGCGGTTATCGAAATGGGTATAATCATCGAGGTAGGCCGTGGTCTTTCCGTGGAGGTACACTACGCGGACAGCCTTAAACAGGTAATCGACATCAAAAAGATAAGCCAGTATGGTGATAAAAGAAAGTACGATGGCAAGCCACAGCAGGAAGTTTTTCAGGGATCTCATAATGCAATGGTTAATGGACTGGTACGAATTTACATAATTTTTCTTTGCCACGAATTACACGAATTACACTAATTCCACTGCTGTAAGAGAAGCTGTATCGCAAAGATGCGCAAAGAAGACACAAACGTTCACTAAGAAAAAGTGTTTAAGCCCGCAAAGTTTTTATTTAAAACTTTGCGGGACATTGTGCCTTCTTTGCGGATAAAATTTTAAAATAAGCTCTGCTGTATTGGCGGGGTCTCGTGCTCTAATAGCCATTTTTTGCGCCACAACCCTCCTGAATAGCCGGTAAGCGACCCATCGCTGCCGATAACGCGATGGCAGGGTACAACGATCCAGAGCGGGTTTTTGCCATTAGCAGCAGCCACGGCGCGGATGGCTTTTACATCGCCCAGTTTTACCGATAGCTCGTGGTAGGACATTGTTTTGCCAAAGGGTATTTCCAACAGGGCTTCCCATACTTTCTTCTGGAAACCGGTACCGGCGGGATTTAATTTAAAGTCAAATGATTGTCGTTTTCCGTTAAAATAATCGTATAGCTGTTCCACTGCTTCATCAAGTTCCGCCGGAATTTCCAATGATAATTCCTGTGGCTCATCAAGCACATGTATTTTAGATACGCCCGCTGCATCACCTTCAATAAGGCAACGGCCAACGGGCGTATGTATAATGGCTTTTTGCATTTTTCAAATATATAAATAGAAAATGAAACACGGATGACGCAAATTCTACGCAACTAGACTTTCACACATACAATAAAATCCGTAGTTATCCGCTCGATCCGCGTCATTCGCGCTCCATCTTTTCGAATCAATCCCCTTCTTCCAAATCAAATATCTCATTCACATTTTTGCCAAACAATCTGGAAAGTTTTAGAGCCAGAACCGTAGACGGCACATATTTCCCAGCCTCGAGCGCATTGATGGTCTGCCTGCTTACGCCGATCTTTTCCGCAAGGTCCTGCTGTGTGAAGTTGAATATGGCACGCTGTACTTTTATGTTATTCTTCATCTTGCCGGGAATTATAGAAATGGTACATTTTGAAACGGAAAAGGATTATAAAGATAACCAGTTGCGAGAACATGGCGCCCATCAGTATATTTAAAAAAGGAAAGCCATAGATAAAAAGGTAGCAGAACAGCAGTATACTATAATTGGCAATGGTAGCCCATGCAAGGCTGTTCAGGCGTATGGCCGATACCATTTCGTCTTCCTGCTTTTCTTTGGAGAACGCAAAAATGATCCCGAAAGGAATTAACAGCAACATAAGGAGCTCATCGGTGATGCTGTCTTCAATAACACTAAAGAAAATGTTATCCGACAGGTCCTGCTGCCCAATGATGGCAAACACATTGGCCCTGATCTCAAAGTCGGCCTTATCAAAAAAGAATACAAGGCACAGGCAGGCAAAGCTCAGGGTAAATACGATACCGCTGGCAGCTTTCCATTTGTAAGGAAACAGATAATTCGTTTTCATGATAATTAATTTAAATTAAAACGAATGTAAAATAAAATTTCCAATATGACAAACAAACTTTACATTTTGTAAAATAAAAAAGCCATCGGTTTACGGATGGCTTTTCAAACTACTATATATAAGAGAACTGATTACTGGTGAGTAGCCGGTGCAGGAGCAGCTTCGCCTTCCGGCGCAATCACTTTGCCTTTGATGGTAAGGATCTTGTTCACGTCACTGTCGTTTGTAGTAACAGTAACAGTTTTAGAGAAGGTACCTGCGTTAGCAGCGTTGTAAGTAGCGGTAACTGTACCAGACTCTCCCGGTTTGATAGGGGTTTTAGTATAGTTAGTAGCAGTACAGCCGCACTGAGCTTTTACGTTTGTAATAAGGATCGTTTGTTTTGTAGTGTTTTTGAAAGTGAAATCGTGCGATGCAGGTTTTCCTTTTTCAATGTCGCCAAAAGTGAAAGTATCCTCTTTCCAGGTAATTCCTGAAGGAGTCATGTTTTTTGGAGCTTCAGTACCGTCAGCAGCTTTCATAGCAGGAGCCGCTTTTACAGCAGGAGCCGGTTTTGCTTCAAGTTTTGCAGTAGTTGCTTTTCCTTTTTTAGCTACAGTTGTTTGTTGTGCATTTGCAGAGAACGAAAGCATAAGTGCGCCGGCAACTGCAAATAGAGAAAGTTTTAAAGTTTTCATAGTTTAATAATTAATATAGTTAATAAATTTTTCGACTTGTAACGATACAAATATATTTACTTAATCGCACAAAGTTGTTAACCCGTTTCAAAGTATTGTTAATAACATGTTAACGGGTTGTGCCTTAGCGTTATTTATTACGTTACGTGTCATAATTTTATCCCTGTAATAGCAAACGGCGTTCCAAAATTGAAATTCAATAAGTTAAATATAATCGTCTTTATTGGACTGCTCGCCATAGTGGGGGTGCTTACTATGCAGTTGGTGATGCTCAACCAGGCGTATATGTTTGAAAAAAAGGAACTTGGCGAGAAAATACATTTTGCCCTGCAGGACGTTGTAAAGAAAATATACCGCGATAATAAAAGCGAGCCGCCTGCTGCCAGCCCCATAAAAAAAGTGTCCGAAGACTATTATGTTGTGGATGTGCAGGACGATTTTGAGGCAGAAATCCTCGAATTTTACCTCAAGACCGAATTCCAAAAGGTAAAGCTCGACATGGATTATGAGTATGCCATGTACGACTGCTCCTCTGATGAAATGGTGTATGGCGAATATGTAACCATGAGCGGTAAGACGGCTTCTTCGGAAAAGATGCAGTGCGAGAACTGCTTTACCAAGCGCCCCGGCCTTGTATATTACTTTGCGGTGCGTTTTCCCCAACTGCGCCACAGCTATATCAATTCGCTGCAACAGTACTGGATCTATACCGGTGTGCTGCTGCTGGTACTTGTCATCTATGTGTACTCGGTATTCCTGCTGCTGAAGCAAAAGAAATATACCGAACTGCAAAAGGACTTCATCAATAATATGACGCACGAATTTAAGACACCGCTTTCGTCGATATTGATTGCATCGAACTATGCCGTGAAGCAGCATGAGATCGAGGCGAACCCCAAACTCAACAAATACCTGCGCATCATTATTGAACAGAGCAACAAGCTCAACCAGCATGTAGAGCGCATACTCTCTGTAGCAAAGACCGACTCCAACATCATTACGCTTGAGAAAAAGCGTTTCAATATTGTCGATACACTCGAACTGGTAAAGGAGAACGCATTGCTCAAATTTGAGCAGGCATCGGTAAAGATAGTATCCGATAAACCGGAATACTTTGTAAAAGCAGATGAATTCCATTTTTACAATATTGCTTATAATATCGTGGAGAACGCGGTGAAATACGGGAATGTCTCACCCGAAGTGGTCGTCTTGATAACGGAAAACAAAGGGCTTGACCTGCAGTTCTCTGATAACGGCCCCGGCATCCCGCAGGAACATATCGATTATGTGTTCGACCGTTTTTACCGTGTACCGCGCGAAAACGCAAAGGATGTTGAAGGTTTCGGTATAGGGCTTTTTTATGTAAAAAAGATTTGTGAACTTCACGGCTGGAAGGCATCGATAAAAAATAATGCAGGGCAGGGCATGACAGTAACCCTGCACATTCCTAAAAAGAGCATGGCATGAGGAAAAAGTTACTCTATGTAGAAGACGATAATACGCTGGCGTTCCTTACGGCTGATAACCTGGAGCAATACTATGACGTGGCCCATTTTGCCAACGGAAAGGATGCATTTGAGGCATTTAAGCAGCAGGATTTCGACCTTTGCATACTGGATGTGATGCTCCCTGAAATGGACGGGTTTGAGCTGGCCGCCGCCATACGCGAACGGAATGTTGAGGTGCCGATCATTTTTCTTTCGGCGAAAACGCTCAAGGAAGACCGTATTAAAGGCCTGAAGCTGGGTGCTGATGATTACCTTATAAAGCCTTACAGCATTGAAGAACTGATATTAAAAATCGAAATCTTCCTGCAACGCAGCCAGAAGCAGGCACCGGTAAAGAATATGACCTGCACCATTGGGTCTTTTACTTTCGACCCGCAGAATTATGCGCTTACCAAAGGCAGCGAAACCATTATGCTTACCGAAAGGGAGTCGGCGCTGCTAAAGCTGTTCATCGATAATAAGAATGCCATCCTGAAAAGGGAAAAGATACTCACCGCCCTTTGGGGCACTGACGATTATTTTATGGGGCGAAGCATGGATGTATTCATTTCCCGCCTTCGCAAAATATTCAAGGACGACGAGACCATTCGCATAGAAAATATCCCAAGGATAGGGTTTAAGCTTGTGGCTCCGTAAGCCCCCTAACCCCGAAGGGGGAACAGCTTTCAGGAACGACATAGAAATCGCCAGTCGTTTTAAGCAAGAGTGGCGTTCCCCCTTTGGGGGTTAGGGGGCTAAACTATAAATATAGGCTTCCACTGCCTTCAGTTCTTCATCACTGAAATTTTTGGTGATGTAAAAATTGGTTTTCATCGTTTCATATTGCGACGGATCCACAATCGGTTCGCCTTTGCCCTTCAGGAATGTTGGAATATCGCCTTTTTTCTCTTTGTAAACTTTGGCTATTTCCTTTATGCTTGGCCCGATGGCTTTTTGCTTCGGCTTGTGGCAGGTAAAGCAGTTGCCTTTACCATCAAAGATCTCCTGGCCCATCTGTTGTGCGGGCGTGAGGCTGGAAACTTCGCCTTCGGCAGATGATTCGCTGCCTGTTGTGATCTGTTCTTTTTTCTCTTCGGTCTTGCAGGAGAAGAGTGTAAGCGTAAGAAAAAGTAAAAAGATGTTTTTCATTATAGTTTGTATTTAACGGCTTAGCTGTTTAAACAACATGAGTGCATCGGTATGAGTTCCCCTCTCCTTCGGAGAGGGGTTAGGGGTGAGGCCTATTTATTCAAAAGTATCGCAGCTTCTTTAGCAAAATAAGTCGATATCAAATCGGCACCCGCACGCTTGATGCAGTACAGCTGTTCGATCATAACCCGGTCGTGGTCGAGCCAGCCCCTTTCGGATGCCGCCTTGATCATGGCATATTCTCCCGACACATGAAATACCGATACCGGCACGTTCACCGCATTTTTCACTTCGCGCACAATATCCAGGTAAGCGATACCGGGTTTCACCATCACGATATCCGCGCCTTCTTCCACATCGTGAACCGCCTCTTTAATAGCCTCGATGCGGTTGGCGTAGTCCATCTGGTAGGTTTTCTTGTCTTTCGGTACTTCAATCTCTGCATCCTTAGGCGCACTGTCCAGCGCATCGCGGAACGGCCCGTAGAATGACGAGGCATACTTGGCGCTATAGCTCATGATGCCTACCTTCTGGTGCCCTGCGCTATCCAGCCCTTCGCGAAGGCGCAGCACCCTGCCGTCCATCATATCGCTTGGCGCTGCAAAATCGGCACCGGCATCAGCATGCGATACGGCCATGCGTACCAATGCTTCTACAGTTTCATCGTTAGCAACATCGCCATTCTTGATAATGCCGTCGTGCCCGTAAATAGAGTAGGGGTCGAGTGCTACATCTGGCATCACGATCATTCCCGGCACAGCATCTTTAATGGCTTTTATAGCGCGCTGCATGAGCCCGTCGTGATTCCACGCTTCTTTGCCGGTGTTGTCTTTCAGTGTGTCATCTACTTTTACATAAATGTTCACTGCCTTTATGCCAAGGCTCCAAAGCTCTTTTACTTCCTTAACCGTAAGGTCGAGCGAGCGGCGGTAAATGCCGGGCATCGACGGGATGGGTATTTCTACATTGGTCCCTTCTGCAATGAACATCGGGAACATAAAGTCATTGGGTGTTACTATCGTTTCACGAACGAGCGAACGTATGGAATCGTTGGTTCTTAGTCTTCTATTTCTGTGTAATGGGAACATTTTTTATTGCGATTTTTTTATTATCTTTGCAGTGAACCACTTGAACCCTGAATGGGGTGTAGGGTGGTGTTTTTATTTTGGGTAATATACTATACCAAACTTATTATTTTTATTAGCTTTAGTATTTAGCTTTCCTTTTTCCAGCAATATATCGAGAAAGCCTTCATCATCACCGTATTTTAGCACCTGCTGCACTCTTTTTGGCCATGACAAAGGATTTTCAACCAACTTATGCTGGGCGTATAAATTAACAATGTATGCCAATGTATCTGATAATTGAATAAAATATGATTCGTTGGATTTCTTAGGCAGTGGGTCTTCAATAATTGTTTTCAAATCATTTCTATAACTGCCTTCATCAAAAAGTGAAGGAATGTAATTTATCCTTTGTAGTAATCTGGCAACCGAGGTCATTTTTTTTATTCGCCCTTCGTCTGTAATTACTATAAAACGATTGTCATTTCCTTCAGCCATATCATTTTCAATTCGCTGAAGACTATATGTGAAAGCATTTTTTAGAACATCATATTCTTCTTTCTTAATCCTGTTTTTATCAATGACTACATTGATAACTTTTAACTTTAGGGCAGCTATAAGTTTAAAGTGAAGTTCTATTAATTCTTTTCTCTCTTCTGTTGAATACTTGCCATGATATGGATACTTGTCCTGTATAAGTTGGCGGCAATGAAATTCCATTTTGATCGGGAAATCATATTTATCTTTAAGATATTGCCTGAATTTTCGAATTACGTCATAATTATCTTTCCAGTCACTTTCATGCATATAAACAGCACTCAACACAAATAATTGTGATGAAAATTTTGGATACCCATCATCTCCGGATTCGTCAAAATAGGCTATATACATTCTATCCAGTTTTTAGGATCGTTCAAAACTTTTATCAATCGCTCCTCCTCACTCCCCGGCTCCGGATGATGGTCATATACCCACTGCACATGCGGCGGCAGGCTCATCAATATGCTCTCGATACGGCCATTGGTTTTTAACCCGAAGAGCGTTCCCTTATCATGTACAAGGTTGAATTCTACATACCTCCCACGGCGTATTTCCTGCCAGTTACGGTTGGCTTCATCCCATGCAATATCTTTTCTTCGCTCTACTATCGGTACATAGGCGCTAAGGAAACTATTGCCAACTTCCGTTACAAAATCATACCAGTTTTCCATCGAAAAATCGTCAGTGGCCTTGCAATGGTCAAAGAACAAGCCGCCAATACCCCGTGCTTCACCACGGTGAGCATTCCAAAAGTATTCATCGCACTGCTTTTTAAATTTCGGATAAAATTCCGGGTTATGCTTATCGCAAGCTGTTTTACAGGTTTGGTGGAAGTGGCGTGCATCCTCATCGAATAAATAATAAGGCGTAAGGTCCTGCCCACCGCCAAACCAGCTATCTACAATATTACCCTGCTTGTCATACATTTCGAAGTAACGCCAGTTAGCATGTACGGTTGGCACAAAAGGGTTTTTGGGATGGATCACCAGGCTCAGGCCACAGGCAAAGAAATCTACATCGCCTACATTAAAATAGGCCTGCATGGCTTTTGGCAGTTCTCCATGCACTGCAGAGATGTTCACACCGCCTTTTTCAAAAACAGCGCCGTTCTCTATCACGCGCGTGCGTCCCCCGCCGCCTTCAGGACGCTGCCAAAGATCTTCACGGAATCTGGCGCTGCCATCAACTGCCTCAAGTTTAGAAGTTATGGCATCCTGTAAGCCTTGTATGTATTGGTAAAATTTATCTTTCATTGTATTCTGATCGTAATAATCCATAATAAAAAATATCTTCCAGAACGCCTTGTCCATTCTTAAACTCCTGCCGCAATACACCTTCCTTTGTAAAGCCATGTTTCAGTGCAATCCTCTGGCTGCCGTAATTGACAGGCGAAGTACAGATGGTTATTTTATTCATGTGCAGTTCTTCAAAGCAAAAAGCGATGAGGTTGCCGACTGCCTTTGTGATGATACCTTTCCCTTCAAAATCTTTATCTATAAAATAGGCGAGTTCGCATTTGGCAATTTTCCGGTCGATATTCTTTACAAGCACATAACCGATAAGCGCATTAGTGTCAAGGTTACGGAGATAATAGTAATAGTTTTCTTTCCGCCCTTCATTCATAGCCGACTGCCCTAATGCCGCAACGGTGTCTTCAAAATAGGTGTTGTTGGCCAGTGTCCCCGGAAAGGTTTTGGCAATATGATCCCTGTTCCTGTCGATGAGGGCATAAAATTCCTCCGGAAGGATGTCGGCAAGGGTATCGGTTTTCCAGTTGGTCACTTATTCAGGTTGTTTATCTTATTAAAAATATCAAATGAGAACATCCTGCTTTCTGTCTGTATGAAATTATAGAGTGATACCGCTTTTTCCTTAAACGAAGGGATTGTCGCCAGCATATCGGCCAGCTTTTCCATATTGGCAAAATCGAAATGGAATTTAACTACATGGCTGTTCAGGTCGTCATTGCTCATTTCTGCAATGCTTTCAACAGACAGCCCCATTTGCGCCAACAGCTGTTCGGCATGAGGCGTACTCATGCCACCCGGAACGTAAACCAGTTCCATAAGCTTGTTAAGGATGTTATTGATCCTCTCATTTTCCTCGTCGCGCAGTCCTAAGCTTAAGGGCATATTTTAGTTGTTGGTTGTTAGTTGCTGGTTGTCGGTGTCGGAAGCTTCCAACAACCGACAACCAGCAACCGATAACTATCTGTATTCTTTCACCGCATCTATAAAAGCTTTCGCGTGGTCTACCGGGATATTCGGTAATATTCCGTGACCCAGGTTCACAATATAATTGTCCTTGCCGAATTCATCGATCATCTGGTGCACCATTTTCTTTATCGTTAGTATTGGCGAAAGCAGCCTGCTTGGGTCGAAATTACCCTGAAGCGTTATTTTACCACCGGAAAGGTAGCGGGCATTTCTTGCAGAGCACGTCCAATCAACACCAAGCGCCGATGCCTTGCTCTGGCCCATTTCGCCAAGTGCGAACCAGCAGCCTTTGCCAAACACTATAACATGAGTCTCCGGTGCCAGTGCTTCCACGATCTGGTTGATGTATTTCCACGAGAATTCCTGATAATCTACAGGGGAGAGCATTCCGCCCCAGCTGTCGAATACCTGTACGGCATTCACGCCAGCCTTTACTTTCTCCTTAAGGTAAGCAATGGTAGTGTTGGTTATTTTTTGCAGTAAAGCATGTGCAGCTTCCGGTTGCGAAAAGCAGAACCCTTTTGCGGTATCAAAGCTTTTCGATCCTTTTCCTTCTACCGCGTAACAGAAGATCGTCCATGGCGAACCGGCGAAACCTATAAGCGGTACCTCGTCGTTCAGCATTTCTTTCGTCAGCTTAATGGCATCCATTACATAGCCAAGCGTTTCGTGGATGTTCGGCACGATCACTCTTTCCACATCCTGTACAGTGCGGATAGGATTCGGCAGAAACGGACCAACGCTTTCCTTCATCAGCACCTCGATGCCCATGGCCTGCGGCACTACAAGGATGTCTGAGAACAATATCGCGGCATCCGGCTTCACAATGCGGATTGGCTGAACGGTTATCTCGGCAGCAAGTTCCGGTGTCTGGCAGCGCGTAAAGAAATCATACTTGTCGCGCAGTGCACGGAATTCCGGCAAGTACCTGCCGGCCTGGCGCATCATCCATACCGGCGGCCTTTCTACAGGCTCGTTGCGCAATGCTTTTAAAAAGAGGTCGTTTTTTAAGGTCATATTTTTGTTTTTCAACCTGCAAGGTTTCCAGAACCTTGTAGGTTTAATTATTTGTTCCTGAATATTTTATTTTTATACCTACAAGGTTTTCAAAACCTTGCAGGATTACAAATTTCGATAATAATTCACACACTGCACTACTACATTCTCTACCGTAGGCTTATTGGCAATTACTATAGTCGAAGTAATGCCTTCTAATGCTTTCGAAGTTGTATTTCCAATGCAAAAGCAAACCGCATTCCCAATGCTATTCTCCTTCAAATAACTCTCCACTCCCGACGGACTGAAAAACAATATCCCGTCAAGCGGGGCATTTATCTTTTGCGGGCTCAATACCGTTTCATACACTTCAATCTCGTTGAAAGCTATCCCTGCATTCGCCAAAGCATCCGGGAGTGTGTCCCGCCTCATGCTTCCCGAAAAAAAAGTGAAGCTTTCGCCTGTATAATCTTTTATAATGATCTCCGCCAGTCCCTCGGCATATTCGGCGAATGCCAAAACTTTGAAACCCGCCTTTTCAATCGCCTCCCTTGTCTTGCTGCCTACACAGAAAACAGGATGGCTTTTATAATCGCCTGCTTTTTCATTCTCAGAAAAACTTTTAAAAGCATTCTGGCTGGTAAAGATGAGATTTGGACTTATATCGTTTAATTCAAAAGGCTTATAACTGATGCTGATAAAATCTGCTTCCAAAACTGCAAGGCCGGCGTTGAGCAGGAACTGCCTGTGGTTAGGCTGCAGTTTTTTACTGGAAAGTATCCGCATCGGTTTATTTTTTAAGTTCGGCGCGGATCTTCTCCATCAGTCCGGCGCCACCATTTTTCAATATTTCCTCAGCACACTCATTGCCAAAATTTGTATAGTCTTTACCCACATGCAGCACCTTTTCAATATGCAGCCTTTCGGTTCCGTCAATCGAGAGCAGCACACCTTCAAAGCGTATTTCGTCATCAATATAAGTAGCCAGTGCGCCTATCGGGGCCGTACAGCCGCCTTCCAGTTTTTTCAGGAACTGGCGTTCTATATGTGTAGCAATCTCGCTGGGCTTGTGGTTCAGTTGTGCCAATGCCTTTTGGCTGTACAGGTCGTTTTCCATAGCAACCACAACCATTGCGCCCTGTGCAGGTGCGGGTATCATCCAGTCCAGTACCATGTGGTTTTCCGGCAGCAGGTTGATGCGCTCCAGCCCGGCAGCGGCAAACACAGCGCCTTGCCAGTCGTTTTCATTAAGTTTCTTCAAGCGGGTGTTCACATTGCCGCGAAGGTCGACCACCGCATGGTTGGGGTAGCGGTTAAGCCATTGTGCCTGTCGGCGAAGGCTTCCTGTAGCAATGGTGGCAGCATCGGTAAAAAAGCCTGTTTTGCCTTTGTGCACGAGTATATCATTCACGTCTGCACGTTCCAGCACTGCCGCTTGCACAATGCCTTTCGGCAGCGCGGTAGGCACGTCTTTCATGGAATGTACGGCGATGTCTACCTGGCCTTTCAGCATGGCAACATCAAGGGTCTTGGTGAAAATGCCGGTAATGCCCAGCTCGTATAGTGGCACATCCAGTATAATATCGCCGGTAGATTTTACAGCTACGATCTCGGTCGGGTAGCCCAGGTGGTTCAGCTTCCGCTCTACGGTGTGTGCCTGCCACAGGGCAAGCTCGCTGTCGCGGGTGCCTATCCTTATAGGTTTTTTCATTTTACGGGAGTTTCGATCCTGAAGACTTTCTCAATCCATTCGATGCTTTCGTCCACTACGGTATCGCGGTCTTTCAGGTGATTGGCAAAATGGGTAGTAATTTTATGGATGATGCGCCGGCTGATAATTTCGGCCTGCTCTTCGTCAAAATTACTTATTTTCTTGCGCTGGAAATCAAGTTCGCTGTCTTTTATTGAGTTCAGCTTTTCTTTAAGCGCGTTGATCGTCGGTGCAAATTTGCGGGCATTGGTCCAGTCGTTGAATTCTTCAACAACTTCTTCAATAATCGCTTCGGCAGCAGGAATATGCAGCCTGCGGTTTTCCAGTGTGCTGTCGGTTATTTTAGAAAGGTCGTCCAGGTGCACTACGGTAACGCCCGGCAGTTCCTTTACATCATCATGCACGTTCTTCGGGATAGAAAGGTCCAGGATCAGCAACGGCTTGTCCAACACCAGGATATCTTTGTCTATTGTGGGCTGCGGCGCACCGGTGGCTACCACAAGCACATCGGCTTTCGGGATCTCAAGGGGCAGCAGGTCGTGGTCCTTCACGATCAGGTTGAACTTTCCGGCCACCTGTTCGGCCTTTTCGCGGGTGCGGTTTACCAGCACAATATGGTTGTTCTTCGTGTGCTTCACCAGATTCTCGCAGGTATTGCGGCCTATTTTCCCCGTGCCGAAGAGCAGGATATTCTTATTGCTGATGTCCGGCACATTGTTCATGATGTACTGCACCGATGCAAACGACACCGATGTAGCGCCCGAACTCAGTTCTGTCTCATTCTTGATGCGCTTACTGGCCTGTATCACGCTGTTTACCAGCCTTTCCATAAAGGCGTTGGCAAGGCCCTGCGCTTTGGCTTCTGTAAAGCTCGTCTTTATCTGGCTGATGATCTCGAAGTCGCCCAGTATCTGGCTGTCGAGCCCTGTGCCCACACGGAATATATGGTTGATGGCCTCGGTGTTTTTATATACAAAGGCAACACGCTGGAATTCTTCCACCGTCCCTTGGCTGTTATCGCAAAGCAGTTTTATCAGCTGGAACGGATGTTGCGCAAAGCCATAGATCTCGGTCCTGTTGCAGGTAGAGGTAACTATCAGGCTGGTAATGCCTTCCTCTTTCGCCTGCGTTAGCACGTTCGCCTTAGCTTCGTTGCCTAAGCTGAATTTTCCCCTTATCCCCGCATCAGCTTTCCTGTAGCTAAGTCCAATGGCATAAAAGTACAGATGCTTTGGGATGTTATTGTTCTCCATAATACACACTTTCCTAAAAGTTTCACAAAATTATACTTTACCCGTTTTAAAAAGTAACGCTCAAAGTCCTATTTATACCGCTGCGGGATATTTTGCAGGCAAAATGCTTTTTTTAATCCAAAAGCCTTATTTTTGTAGCAAAATCAGTGCTTTGTAAAAAGTTAGTTTAGAATAATTCTAAATAAAGCCGTGTCGTTTTTTTGCAATGGCATCCAAAAAAATACCGCTATGGGTTCTCATGAGGAGGTTATGATCGAAGATGGTTTTTATGTGCTGCGTTTCGAGAACAACAGCGACGAAACCATCCATTTTGAAAGGGAAGTGGATGTAGACCTTATCCAGTTCCATTTTGGGGTAAAAGGCAGGGCCAAATTCATATTCAACCAGGGACGCTATGCGCTCGACCTGCGGGAAGAGCTGTCGCTGTTCCTGTTTAATCCGCAAAAGGAATTGCCGGTGCATCTTGAGATCGCCCCGCATTCGTGGGTTATCTCAGTCCTTATTTCGATAAAAAAATTCCATGGGTTCTTTTCTGACCAGGCGGACCACATCCCGTTCCTCAGCCCCGATAACATCGATAAAAAATATTACAAGGATGAGAAAATAAACCCTTCCATGGCTATAGTACTCAGCCAGCTGTTCCATTTCAACCTGCACCCTTCGATAAAGAAATTATACTTTAAAGGTAAGGTCTACGAGCTGTTGAGCCTGTACTTCAACCGTGCCGAGGATGCCAACACCGAAGCCTGCCCGTTCCTGGTAGATGAGGAAAACGTAATGAAGATCAGAAAAGCGAAAGATATCGTGATCGCCAATATGGCCGAACCGCCGGGGCTGCAGGAACTCGCCGACCAGGTGGGTATCAACCTGAAAAAACTGAAGATGGGCTTCCGCCAAATCTACGGCGACAGCGTGTACAGCTTCCTGTTCGATTACAAGATGGACTATGCCCGCAAGCTGCTTGATAGTGGATCGTATAACGTAAATGAAGTCGGCCTGAAAATAGGTTACAGCACGGCAAGCCATTTTATTTCGGCATTCAAGAAGAAATTCGGCACCACGCCGAAAAAGTATCTGATGAGTATTAATGAGAGGGTGTAGTTAACGCGTACTTGTAACTCCTGCAAGGTTTTCAAAACCTTGTAGGCGTAAAACGTAACATATAATAAAACCTGTAAGGTCTCTAAAGGCCTTGCAGGTTGGGAAAACAAGGAATTTGAAATTAGAAACATTAGATAAAGACGGTACGTATCACATTTATAACAGAGGGATAAATGGCGAGCCTATTTTTCTTTCTGAAGAAAATAAAAAGTATTTTCTGAAGCTAATGGATAAATATATAAATGAGGAAATAGACATTTTGGCTTACTGTTTAATGGATAACCATTTCCATTTCCTATTAAACATTGTATCTGAAGGTGATATTGCCACCCAAATATTGTCAAATCTCTTTAATGCTTATGCAAAAGCTTTTAATAAAGCTAATAACAGAACGGGAAGCTTATTTGAAAAGCATTTTAAACGTATAAGAATTAGTGATGAAGATTATTTACGACAGGTAGTGGTTTACATACATTTGAATCCGAAACACCACTTCGGGATTGATTTCACATCTTTTAGATATTCATCATTCAATGCTATTTTATCCGATAAAGACACGAAAGTTAATCGCAGTGAGGTGTTGGAACTCTTTGGCGATAAAGAAAATTACCTGTATGTTCATCAGTTTAAAAATGATATAATGAACGAACAGTTAACTTTAGAATAATTTAAACCTACAAGGTTTTGAAAACCTTGCAGGTTGGGAATGGGAATCGACAAACGCACTCTTGTAACTCCTGCAAGGACTCAAAGACCTTGTAGGTGTAAAAAGGAAATAAAAAAATAAACCTGCAAGGTCTTAGAGACCTTGCAGGTTGGAAACAAAAGTTAAATAAAACAAACAAATCGCTCCTCGCACGGTTTTTGACAACCTATGCAGGCGCAACAAATAGATGTAACCATGAAAGGAGTACTACTCGTTAACCTCGGATCGCCGGACAGCCCGGAACCAAAAGATGTAAAGCCCTACCTGGACCAGTTCCTGATGGACAAATATGTAATAGACGTGCCTTTTCTGCTAAGGGCATTACTCGTGCGCGGCATTATATTGCGCAAAAGGCCGGAAGAATCGGCGCATGCTTACAAAAAAATATGGTGGGAGGAAGGCTCCCCGCTGATTGTGCTTTCGCAAAGGATGCACAAAAAAGTGCAGCAAAAAACGGAGATGCCGGTTAGCCTTGCCATGCGTTACGGCAAGCCTTCTATAGAAACAGGGCTTCAGGAACTTGCCGATAAAGGCGTCACCGAAGTGCTGCTGTTCCCGCTGTACCCGCAGTATGCCATGGCATCAACGCTGACTATTTTAGTGCTTGCCGAAGAGATCCGCAAAAAGAAATTCCCGCAGATGACCTTTACCGATGTCCCTGCTTTTTATAACAAGCCCGACTATATAAAGGTGCTTGCCAATTCCATTAAGCGTTCGCTGGAAGGGTTCAATTACGACCACCTGCTGTTCTCCTACCACGGTATCCCGGAACGCCACATCCGGAAAACGGACGTAACGAAGTCCCACTGCAAAATAAACGATACCTGCTGTGTAACACAGTCGGCAGCACATAAATTCTGCTACCGCCACCAGTGCTATGAAACTACAAGGCTGGTAGTTGAAGCGCTCGGCCTGCCGGAAGATAAATATTCGCTTACATTCCAGTCGCGCCTTTCGGGTGACAAATGGCTGGAGCCTTATACCGATATCGAGGTTAATAAAATGCCGGCAAACGGAATTAAAAACCTCGCTGTGGTAACACCTGCGTTTGTATCCGACTGTCTTGAAACGCTCGAAGAGATCGCGATGCGGGCCAAAGAGGATTTCCAGGAAAACGGAGGCAAAGAGTTTCTTGCCATACCGTGCCTAAACGACAGTGATGAATGGGTAGCCGTTGTAGCCAACTGGATCAATGAATGGGCCTCAGCTGAAATACCTGTAGCCTAATGGAATTATCCAACCGGGACCTTGCAAAAAAAGACATCAGGGGATTGCTCATCAAGCAGTCGGTCCCCGCCTCCATAGGCATATTGTTCATGACAGTGAACGTGCTTATCGATGCTGTTTTTGTAGGCCGTTGGATAGGATCGCTTGCCATTGCCGCCTTATCGGTGGTAATGCCGATCACGTTTTTCATTTCTGCTATAGGACTGGCAATAGGTACAGGGGGTGGCTCCGTGCTTTCGCGTGCGTTGGGTGCCAATGATAAAGAAAAAGCCCTCAATACTTTTGCCCACCAGATCATGCTCACTTTCGGGCTGTCGTCCATCTTTGTGGTTTTCGGGATCTTCTTTGGCGATGAAATACTCTATGCTTTTGGAGCCAACGGCGCGATAAAAGGACCCGCGCACGAATTTTTCCTGCCAATACTTTTGGCCGTACCGTTCCAGGCATTGTGCATGATGGGCAACAATGTGATCCGTGCCGAGGACAAGTCGCGGCATTCCATGGTATCGATGATCATTTCGGCAGTTGCCAATATTGTTTTCGATATCCTCTTTATTAATATACTGGATATGGGCATCTTTGGGGCGGCACTGGCTACAGCGCTTTCCTTTTTTGCCTGCTTCTTATATATCTTATGGTTCTTTATTTTCAAAAGCGAACTCCGCCTGTCCTGGAAGAACTTTGTTTTCCGTAAAAAGATAGCTGGGGAGATAACATCCCTGAGCTTTGTTACTTTTGCACGCCAGGGAGTAATCAGTGTGCTGGCGGTATTACTCAACCACACGCTGTATGCCTTTGGGGGCGAGCATGCCGTTACCGTTTATGGCATTATCAGCAGGATGCTCATGTTTGCGCTCTTTCCGGTGTTAGGAATCACTCAGGGGTTCCTGCCTATTGCGGGCTACAACTATGGCGCGGGTAATTACGGGCGTGTCCGCGAAACGATATCCACCTCTATAAAGTATGCCGGCGGACTGGCGATAATCATCTTTGTTGTCATACTCGTATTTGCACGGCCGATAACCGCTGTATTTACCACAGACCCCGAAGTGATACGCGATACGCCGGGTGCACTGCGTTGGGTCTTCGCGGCATCGCCAATTATCGCGGTGCAGTTGATAGGTGCGGCCTATTTCCAGGCTGCCGGCAAGGCCACAAAGGCTTTAATGCTCACGCTAAGCAAGCAGGGTTTCTTCCTGATACCTTTGGTATTAATTTTGCCGCAATTTTTTGGTATCTTCGGGGTTTGGGTTGCCTTCCCGATCGCCGATGTGCTTTCTACGATAGTGACGGGAATCTTTTTGAGGAAAGAAATGGCAACCGATCTTAAACAAAAATAATGGAATACTACAACTACATAAAATCCCTCCACCTCATTTTCGTGATCACCTGGTTTGCCGGGTTGTTCTATATCGTGCGGTTATTCGTGTATCACATTGAAGCTAACGACAAGCCTTCGCCCGAAAAAGAGATATTAACCGAACAATATAAGCTGATGAGCTACCGCCTGTGGTACATTATCACATGGCCATCGGCGGTGCTGGCTGTTATTTTTGCGATAACGCTCCTTGTCCTCATGCCGGGCTGGCTGAAGGAAGACTGGATGTATGTAAAGCTTGGCTTTGTATTCCTGCTGATACTGTACCAGCTTAAATGTCACCAGATATTTAAGCAGCTGCAACGTGGGGAGGTAAAATATACAACAGGCTTTATGCGCTTATGGAACGAAGGCGCTACTATCATACTGTTTGCCGTAGTGTTTTTGGTGATCATGAAAAACGCAATCAACTGGATATACGGTGTTGTGGGCATCATCCTTTTCAGTATCCTGCTGATGCTGGGCTATAAATTTTACAAACGCATCAGGCAGAAAAACAATTCCTGAAACGCATGAACGAACGCTTCAAAATAAAACGCTGGTCGCTCCGCACAAGGATATTCCTGTCGATGATACTCATCACGCTGTTTGCATCGTTCCTTATTGCCATTGTAGCCGTTTACCAGTTTAAAAAAGAAGCCAAAGATTACAACGAAGACCGTCTTGAACGCAAGGAAGCCGCCATCAAGGCACACATGAATTACGTTCTTTCCACTACTACCTATCCAATGACCACCGAGAACCTGCCGCTGATATTCAGGGAGCGCATACACGAGCTGTCCAATATACACGGCATGGAGATCAATATTTACGACCTTAACGGGCATTTGCTGAAGTCATCAAAAGCTGCCTTTTCGGTAGATACCATCAACAGCAACATACCGCCTAAGATACTTAAGGTGCTGCGCTCCATTGCCGAAAAGCGCTATGTTGATCAGAAAGTTAACGACGGAAAAAAAAGCCGTTCCTCCTACAGCTATATTAAGGACAATAAATTCAAGCCGCTCGGGATACTGAACCTCCCTTATATTGAAGACGATGGTTACTACGACAAGGAAACCAACAACTTCCTGATGCGGTTTGTGCAGGTGTATTCGTTCATGCTCCTGCTGTCGGTTATCATAGCCTATTTCCTGTCTAGCTATATTACCAGGTCCATCAAGGAGATCAGTGAGCGCATCAAGGAAACGCGCCTGAATGAAGTGAATGAAAAAATAGATTTGGGCGACTCACCGCAGGAAATAAGCCTGCTTGTAGATGCCTACAATAACCTTGTGGAAGACCTCGACGAAAGCGCAACCAAACTTGCCCAGAGCGAACGCGAGCAGGCCTGGCGCGAAATGGCCAAGCAGGTAGCCCACGAGATCAAGAACCCGCTCACGCCCATGCGCCTTACCGTGCAGAGCTTCCAACGAAAGTTTGACCCGAACGATCCCAACATTAAGCAAAAGCTGGACGAATATTCTAAAACGCTGATACAGCAAATTGATACTATGAGCGCTGTTGCCTCGGCATTCTCGAGTTTTGCCTCGATGCCGGCACAGCAGAACGAAACGCTGAACGTGGTGAAGATCGTTCAGCTGGCATTGGAGATATTTAACGAGCCCTACATCACCTTCCATAGTGATGAGCCCTATATTATCACGCGTATGGACCGTACCCAGCTCATACGCATCATTACCAACCTGGTGAAGAACGCTACACAGGCTTTTGACGAAAACCAATCTAACCCGACCGTAGATGTAAGGGTGTACCGCAAGGGCGACAAAGCGATGATCCTGGTGAAAGATAATGGCAAAGGCATTACCATAGAAAACAAAAACCGTATTTTTGAGCCGAAATTCACTACCAAGACCAGCGGTATGGGCCTTGGGTTAGGAATTATTAAGAACATAGTGGAAAACTACCACGGTACTATCACCTTTGAGAGTGAGCCGGGACAGGGGACTTCCTTTTTGGTAACGCTCCCGATCACCGCACCCGAAGGCAACGAAATGGAAACAAACGACAAACCGATATAACCATGAACTACGAAAACATACTCGCCGAAAAAGATAACGGCATTGGGCTGATAACCATCAACAGGCCTACGAAGCTGAATGCACTGAACAGGGCAACGATACTCGAACTTAATGAAGCATTTACCGCCTTTAATACTGATAAGGCTGTAAAAGTGATCATCGTGACCGGCAGTGGCGAAAAGGCTTTTGTGGCCGGCGCCGATATTGCAGAGTTTGCCGATTTCAACGAGGAAGAAGGCGAAAAGCTGGCAGCGCTTGGGCAGGAACTTCTTTTTGACCTCGTACAGAACCTGGGCACCCCGGTAATTGCTGCTATAAACGGCTTTGCCCTTGGCGGCGGACTGGAACTGGCTATGGCGGCACACTTCCGCGTGGCCAGCGACAATGCTAAAATGGGCCTTCCGGAAGTATCGCTTGGCGTCATACCGGGCTACGGCGGCACGCAGCGCCTTCCTCAGCTTGTGGGCAAAGGCCGCGCTATGGAAATGATCATGACCGCCGGAATGGCAAATGCAGAAGAGGCGAAAACTTACGGACTGGTAAACCATGTGGTGCCACAGGCAGAGCTTATCGACTTCTGTAAAGGCATTGCCGCCAAAATAATGAAGAACTCATCCGTGGCTATTGCCAATGCCATAAAAGCGATCAATGCCAATTATGAGGATGGCGTGAATGGCTATAACACAGAGATACGCGCTTTCGGCGAATCCTTTGGCACCGCCGATTTTAAGGAAGGCACTACCGCATTTTTGGAAAAGAGGAAAGCGGAGTTTCCGGGGGAATAATTAAAAATAATTAAGACTATCAAGAGGTTCATTAAGAGCCTCTTTTTTATTATGTTTGCACCATATTTAACAATTTTTTTATGAGAAAAACATTACTTGCCTTATCATTAGTTATAGGACTTTTCAATGCGTTTGGACAGCAGTCTACAATTCAATGCAAAGTGCAAAAAGGTACAATATTTAGTGATGAGGCTAAAAAGTCCACTATGGCAATGGCGGAGGATGATGGCAATGGAGGTGTGGTCATTGTGCGGTCTTATCTGGAAGGAGGCTTATTCAACATAATACCTGATGGCTATTATTTTGAACATTACGATGCCAATATGAAGCTAATTAAAGACTATAAATACGAATTTAAAAACGGTTCAATAATAGGCATTTGTATAAAAGGCGACAATGTCAATATGATCGCCGTAGAATATGATAAAAAGGATAAAGCATACATATATAGCGCAATACCAGGGAATATTAAAAATCTTAGTTTTACCACTCCCAAAGAACTGTTTCGAATTGAAGGTGAGGATATGCAACTTTATGTATCTCCATATATTGGTAATTCCTGGGATCCTGAACGGGACCGCTATGATAAAGGGGCGCAAATAATTTTCAACAACGACAAGACGGCGTTTGCAATATCGATAGATATTAACGACAGGGATGAAAGAAAGGAGATGCGGAAAATATATGTTTATGATGCAAACCTGGACCTAAAGATCGAGCATACGTTCAGGAGGGATATCAAGGACCGTAAATTCATTTTTGAAAATATAGACATATCTCCGGATGGCAGCGTTGCCTACCTTTTAGGCAAGGCGTATACAAAAGAAGCCAGGAAGAAAAATGATGGTGGCAAATACCAGTATGAACTTACCCGTATTACCGCAAACGGCAGCAATACTAAAGTATTCGATACGGAGGAACATTATGCAAAGTCTTTACAAATTGTATTCAGGAAAAACACGATTGCATGTCTCGGCTTCTATTCTGACCGAAAAGATAATCGTTTCAAAGGAGTATGTTATTTCGACATGGACCCTGTTACGCTTGAAACGAAAATCGCCAGGTATAATCCTTTTACGGACCAGTTCATGACAGACAAATACGGTACAAAGAAAGGCGGGGAACTCAAGGATATACTATTTAAGAATGTCTCACTTACTGACGACAACAGTATTATTTTAAACGCTGAAGAATATTATTTGTCGAACGCAAAAGGATGGGGCCCTCAGGGAATAGATAACATGTATACTTCCTATAGCTACACCTACAATTACGATGATATAGTATGTGCTAAAATAGCAGACAATGGGGATTTAGTATGGGCAAGGAATATTAACAAGCGTCAGAGTACTATGACCAATGACCAATACGTATCTTATTCTTCAATGGTAAAAGGTGATGATACATACTTTTTCATCAATGCTGGTGATAAACTAAAGAAATTAAGCAAGGACAGAATTCAGTTTAGCCAAAAAGCAGCTAAAAAGTCAAACCTGAATATTATCCACATAAATAAAGACGGAGATATTGATTTTAAAGAGCTATTGGATGACAAAAATAATGAGGTGCCTTTCATGGTTGCTAACGGGGCTACCACAAAAACAGGTAACTCGATCTATTTTCTCGGCCAGCTTAAAAAGAAAAAGCAACTGCTAAAGCTGACTTTATAATACACGAAACATAATAGCCCCGGATCAATTCCGGGGTTCTTATTTATAGTAACCTTATTCCTCGGGCATATCTTTAAACTTCAGCATATCTTCTAACCGCTGCTCTTTTTCATTGTAAAAGCCACAGCAGGTCGTGAATGCTTTTGGGGTTTCATAGATGCCTAAAAAAGTATATCCGACCACAAGATATCGCCATAGTTATTGGCGTGCTTTATTTGGTTTTTATACATCCCGAATCCGCCCGATGTAAAGAAATAAAAACCCCACACACCCACCGGAGTGGGAGCATGGGGTTACCGCTAAGCGTTAGATATTTTGTGCTTCGGCCTGTTTAAGGTCGCGGGTATTTTTCTGTACGGCTATCGCGGCAAAGAGGCTAAGGGTAAATGCCATCCCGAAAAACCCTTTTTCGCTTAGCAGCAGGTCGGCGTTCCAGAGGCCGATGATCAGCAGCACAACTGCGGCTATGGTAGTAAACCAGCTGATGCCGTAGTACAGGTCGGTTACCGGTATACCTTCCATACGGTCGCGCACGCTTTTCTGCACGGATATCACCGAGAACAGACCGAAGAGCAGGATGGTAAAATAGTACCCTTTTTCGTTCAGCTCCATTTCGGCATTAAAAAGCCCGATACAGAATGCGGTCATCCCGATGAGCAGCGCCATCCATGAGGCACCCACGAAGGCAGGGCTCGGTTTTAGCGTAAGCACGCCATTAGCAATTGTTTCTTTCTTCATAGTTTCGGAAGTTGTAGCTTCCTGTGGTTTTAGCGGTTCCATAATTTATTGTTTAAAATTATAGGACAAATCTCCGCCAAAAACCAAAGCTGCAAAAACCAATTTTATGTAGAAACTGACGATATAAACATATACACATCTACTTTTTTGTTAACCACATAGATACATAGATTTCATAGTGATTTATTGTTGCTGAAGGAAACATATTTACACATAGAGAAGCGAAGCTTCATGCTTTGTGTCACTTCAATAGAGTTTTATAATCCCTCTTTAAAGCTATGTGCCTATGTGGTTAAATATTTATTTTACTTAAATTTAAATAGTTAAAAATTTCGTGTTATTTTAGAAAGTACTAAAAACTATCGCAATGAATAGCCTTTCCGATATTATAAACCTGATGAATGAAGAAGATAAACAATCATTTAAAGGATATCTTCAGTCGCGGAACAAGCGGAATGATGTGCAAAACATAAAATTATTTCGTTCTATAGAAACTGACGATATAAATATTCAGGAAAAATTTGTAAAGACCAAAAAAAACAGCGATGCCTACCATGCGCTCCGTAAAAGGCTGTATGATACGCTGGTCGATTTTATGGCCAATCGGGCTTTTGAAAAAGGCACCTCCGAACCCCACGAGGTGCTCCGCCTTATTGTGGTAAGCCGCCTTTTCTTTGAGCATAAATTGTATAAAGCCGCTTATAAATGCCTGGCAAAAGCAGAAGCAAAAGCGCTCAAGCTCGACCATTTCAGTTTGCTAAATGAGATCTACCAACTGCAGGCGCAGTATGCCCATTTCAACAGCGGCTTACCATTAGAAGATGTGATCGAAAAATACAATACCAACCGCAAAAAAATGGCACAGGAAGAAAAGCTCAACATGGGCTATGCATTGCTGCGAAGGGAACTGGCCGAGATCTACCACAAAGGCAAGGTGGTCAACTTTCGTACGCTTGTAAAAGACACCATGGCGGCACAGGGCATTTCATTAGACGATATCCTTTCCTTCAAATCGCTGTACCAGATATTATTTATTGCCAATGAATATGCTTCCATGAACAGCGACTTCAGCCTTGTGGAGCCTTTTACCGAAAAGAGCTACGCGTTTATCGCCGCGAAAGAAGACAAGGCAGAAGGGCAGTTGTATTACCACATTTATATTTTGTACCTGTTGGCCAATATGCATTTCCGCAATCGAAGGTTTACCGATTCAAAGGCATACCTTGATACGATGTATGCGCAAATGCAGAAGCAGTCCGGGAAATACCATAGCCGTTTTGTCCTGCGCTATTCGCTGCTTGTGGCACTGAATGATAACTACTCCGGCTCATGGCAGCCCGCATTGGAGCGTGTGGAAAAGGCCCTGAAAGCGCTTACTGCAAAGTCCGACCCGGTAGATGTAAACGACCTGCGGATGTGTGCCGTGATCATATGCCTGCAACAAAATGACAAAGCCGCCTTTAAGCACCTGAAGCTTTTTGCCCACAGCGATGCCTGGTACGAAAAGAAAATGGGAATGGATTGGGCCATCAAAAAAAGCCTTGTGGAGATACTGGCACATGCACAATTTGAGAATACCGAACTCGCGCTTTCCCGCCTGAAAAGCTTTAAGCGGCGTTACAAAAAGTACCTCTCTGATGTAAAAGAGGAACGCGTGATGGACTATGCCCTCATCGTGGAGCGCTACCTCCTGAAACCCGAAATAGCCAAACACCCTGATTTTACTAAAGGCATCCTCAGCCTAAAAGCAGAAGGTGCGCAGGAAGATATTTTTGTACTGAGCTTTATGGCGTGGCTTTTGGCAAAAGCAAGTAAGAGGCCGGTGTATGATGTGATATTGGAGATGGTAAAGGGATAGTTTTCAGCCTGCCTGCCAAAGGCAGGTCGCAGTCGCAGTTTCCAGTAGTGTTGTGTTTGATGAGTGATGAAAGAAATGTTTTTAGCAAAATACTTCACGGCACGTAGTTATGTTACAGTTGAAATTGCTATATCTTTATAAGGATCTAAATACAAAAGCGATGCTGAAAAAGTTTTTTGCACTGATGTTCATTGCCTTCCCCTGCCTGCTTTTTGCACAGGAGCGCTATATTGATTTCATTGCACACGAAAGGCCGGAAGATGCAGAATACGACAGTATCAGTTGGCTTGGTAAAGATAAGATCCATCAGGGATTTACCCTGAAAGGCAAGAACGATCCAAAGTGCAGGCTTACAGTTGTACCCAAAGGTGTGGTGCTATTGGAGCAGTCCCTCCAAAACAAATGGTATGTTGTAGATACATTATCTTATGTGGTATTCCCTGCCGATGAGGGATATATTACACCTCAATTCATTATTACCGACTTTAATGAAGATGGCCTTGAAGACTTTATGTTCCTGCCGATGACCAATATGCATGGTGTTATGGGGTATTACATTTACATGCAGGATGATAAGGGTACTTTAATTCCACTGAAAAACGAAGCATTTGTGGATGAAGATGATGATTCCTGGCCTGCGGCCAACTATGATGCAGCAACAAAGACCATTCATTGCGAAATGCCCGGAGGCGTGTTCGGATCCTCATGGGAAGCTACGTACCGGTTGGAAGGCTATATGGCTATCCCGCTGGAGATGCATGTAGAGGTACGTAATAACCAGAGCTGGCTTGAGAAATATTTTAAGGGTGAAAAAGACCGCTGGGCGTTGGCGCGGCAGGAGATTGATGTGGCTTTGGGCCTGGGGTATGAGGATTATGACAAAATGGATGTTATACATTATAAGCTCGAACAGGATGGGGACGAAATACTAAAAATGTATACTGCCACCAGCGATGAAAATGAAAACACGATCACTACCTACCAGGAAACGGTAACTGTTCCCGGATTTCTGGACGAGCTGTTTAGCCATGAACATTACGAATACTTTCCCGGTTTTTTGATAACCGATTTTAATAACGACGGCGACCAGGACCTTGTGATCTATACCGGTGCAGATGTGCATGGCAATTTGGAAACGCTTATATTTTTAGCTGATCGCAAGACCAAAAAGCTGGTAAAGCTTCAAAACACAGCAGAAGGCACCGATGTGTGGGATACACCGGAATATGACCCCAAAACCAAGACCATTACCTGCAACCGTATCTCCGGTAATGCCGGGTTATCCTTTAGAAGTAGGTATAAGCTGAAAGGCTTCATAGCAGAACCGCAAACAAAAGAGGTACAGGACCGCACGAATGTTAATGGCGAAACAGGCAAGGGCTACAGCGAAAGCACCTATAAAGGCAAAAAGGGCAAATGGGTGTTGACAAATAAGGTAATAGATGAATAAACGCTGTCATTCTGAACGGAGTTTGCGAAGTGAAGAATCTCTTTTGGTTTGTTTAAAGATTCTTCCTTCGTCAGAATGAAAGCCGACCTCTGTCATTCTGAACGTAGCCTGCGGAGTGAAGAATCTCAAATCTCATCATTCAGGAATTTCCATCCCGGATTGAAGTCGTCAATAAGTTTATTTTTCTTTTCCCTGGTCCACCCTTTTATTTGTTTTTCCCTGTCAATTGCAATTTCTATATCCTGGTAGTGTTCAAAATAAACTAAATAAAAGCATTTATATTTTGCAGTAAAAGCTTTAGAGTAAGGTTCCGGATTTCGGTGATAATAAATCCTTTCTTTCAATTCATTGGTAACGCCGGTGTATAAAACGGTTTTTGCTTTATTAGTAAGCATGTAAACATAGTAATTATGTGTTCCTAAAGTTTTATACATGAATCAAATATAAGATTTATTTCATGAGGAACAATTTGAGATTTTTCCGTCAGAATGACACAACGTAGGTAATAAAATGTTCTGTCATTCTGAACGGAGTTTGCGAAGTGAAGAATCTCTTTTGGTTTGTTTAAAGATTCTTCCTTCGTCAGAATGACACAACGTAGGTAATAAAGCATTCTGTCAGTCTTAACGGAGTTTGCGGAGTGAATAATCTCGTTTACGTGGACTCTGGAGATTCTTCCTTCGTCAGAATGACACAACGCGCCAAAAACCGCGACTGCGACTGAAAATTGAAAACTACTTTTCCCCCTTCCACTCTCCATAAAACTGCTCCAAAAAGCCTTCCATATACTGGTGTCTTCCTTCGGCAATTTTCTTTCCGGTGGCGGTATTCATCCTGTCTTTTAGAAGTAATAGCTTTTCGTAAAAATGGTTGATGGTGGGTGCGGTAGTATTTTTATATTCCTCTTTATCCATGTCGAGGTTGGGTGCAATGGCTGGGTCGTACATGCCGCGGTTCTTGAACCCGCCGTAATTGAACGCCCGCGCAATGCCTATCGCACCTAATGCATCCAGCCTGTCGGCATCCTGTACGATGTCGAGCTCTATAGAATCGAATTTTCGTTCGAAATTGCCGCCCTTGAAAGAAATATTCTCAATGATGTTTACCACATGTATGATAGTATCTTCGGCCACACCCTGCGCCGAAAGAAAGCGCCATGCCAGAGTTGGGCCAACCGTTTCATCCCCATCGTGGAACTTGCTGTCGGCAATATCGTGCAGTAGCGCACCCAACTGCACCACCAGCAGGTCGCAGTCCTCGCCTTTGGCAATATTCATGGCATTGTTATACACCCGCTCGATGTGGAACCAGTCGTGGCCGCCCTCGGCATGGGCAAGCTGTGCTTTAACAAAGGCTATAGTGATGTCTATCAGGTTGGTCATAGGGGATTTATTTCAGGTACAAATTACACTAATTATCAGAAAGATTTTATCTATTAACTCATATTTATTATTCCGACACAGGTTTTAATTGTCTGTCATACAACCATAAACTTCCGGTCATTATAAAACTATAAATCGCAAACCACCACGGGATAATATCGAATTCGCTGAGCACAAATGTAAAATAAACGCTCAAAAACGTGTAAATGCTTAAGATAATCTTCCTCGCAACCCCACTCAGGTATTTTTTGAGGTAAATATTTAGATAATAGAAAATTGCTATTGCCGGAAGCGATAAGACTGCGCCAAACATAACTATGAATAAATACATTGTAATAGCATATAATACCCAATCATTACCGTTGAAAAAATTAGGAATCAGAATTAATATAATCAATGGGGAAATGGCAACGGTTGTAGCCCATATTTTACAAGTATAGCGCATTTACAAGATTATTCGGTTTAATATTATCCGATTTGTTACTTCTTTAATTCGCGGCAAAAAGAAAGCCGCAACAGTGTGCGGCTCCTATATTATTTCACCAATGCAGGTGTCACCCATTTGAAGATGTGCGATTCCTCAGGGATTACAAGCCTTTCGGAGATGCGTGCCATGCGGTCCGGCAGCTTCATCAGGAAGTCACGCGCTTTTTCTGCTTCAGCGGTCAGCCCATTTATTTTATCGATCTGCCATTTGTCAATAAGCTTGCGCAGGATATCTACATAATCCATCGCGGTATATACCCCAATGCGTTGTGCCGAATCGGAGAACTGCTCAAATGCCTCGCCGATCTTCTGGCCTGATTCCCTCAGGAAGTGCGCCGGCATAACGATTTTTTGCTTCATCATGTACTGGAAGGCCAGCATCATTTCGCTTGGATCTACCTGGAAAATACGGTTGATGAACTCGCTATAGGCCATGTGGTGGCGCATCTCGTCGCCCGCAATAAGGCGGCAGGTCTTAGAGAGTTTGTTGTCGCCATATTTTTTTGCCAGCTGCGATACGCGGTTGTGCGATATGTAGGTGGCCAGCTCCTGGAAGCTGGTATATACAAAGTTTTTGTAGGGGTCGCGGTCGGTACCGATGTCAAAACCGTCGTTGATCAGGTGCTGTGTGGTCATTTCCACTTCGCGCATATTGATGCGGCCCGAAAGGTAAAGGTATTTGTTGAGCACATCGCCATGGCGGTTCTCTTCGCCGGTCCAGCTGCGCACCCATTTCGACCATCCGTTGCCGCCTTCATCTACCTGGTTGACGCCTTCTACGGTCATCAGCCATGATTCATAAGTGGGCAGCGCCTCTTCGGTAATAGTGTCGCCAACCATAACCACCCAAAAATCATACGGGAGGTCTTTAGCGATTTCGCGAAGCTCCTTAACATCGTCATAAAAGCTTTCGCTTTGCGGGTCGGGCAGCAGATCGGTAGGCTGCCAAATTTTTTCTACGGGAATGAGGTAGTCGTCAACAAATGTGTTGATGTCCTTTTCAAGCAATTGCATCACCTCAAGCCTTACATTGTGTGTAGACATAATATCTTAGTTTTTTATTCCTTGTACTACTGCATTCTCTGTTCGTTCCATCACTTCAGCAAAAGGAATATCTTTAATAGCAAAAGGTTCCTGTACCGTAAAAGTCAGACGGTTGCCCAATCCAAGCGGAAATTGCCCGTAACGCACCAACTTCCATGAATTGTTGATGCTGATAGGTACAATATACGCAGAAGGGGCGTATTTACAAAGTATTTTAAGACCGTTTTCAGAAAAGCGCTTCGGCTCGCCGGTCTTGCTTCTTGTCCCTTCGGGAAAGATCACTGCCGAACGCTTGTGTTTCTCAATATATTCGGCTATCTGTTTTATGGCAGGGAGCGCCTGTTTAGGGTCTTTACGGTCTATCAAAACGCTGCCGCCGTGCCTTAAATTGTAGGACACGCTCGGTATGCCTTTTCCTAACTCTTTCTTGCTGATGAATTTAGGGTGTACTTTGCGCATGAACCAGATAATGGGCGGTATGTCGTACATGCTCTGGTGGTTGGCTACAAGTATGAGCGGTGCACCCTGCGGAAGGCGGTCCAGGTGCTGTATATCGTAAGTTGTGCCAAGTATATGTGTGGTACGCACCAGGCAGCCATTGAGCAGGTCTACGCTCTTTTTATGGGCCTGGTAGCCGAATACGTTAAGGCAGATCCACTGGATAGGATGGAAGATGAGCAGCATTATTAAAAATGCCAGGTAAAATAATATGGATAAGGGATAGGATAATATCTTTTCCATTGATCGGGTTAAAATTCCGGTAAAAGTAAGCCCTTTTTGTGGAATACGAAAAAGTTTTAGTATGCAGGCATAACGATGTGATGAAGATCACTTTTTTATAGATAGTAATGGAACGCGGATGACGCGGATGACCGCAGATTTTATATTCAATACCTATAATATGTTTTATTCAATTTACAAGTCCGGCTTTCCTTAAGGCAGGGTAAATTTTCACGAGCTATGAGATAATCCGTGAAAATCTGCCCCATCCGCGTCATCCGCGTTCCAAATTCACTGCTAATAAAAAACCACGCCGTTAAAGCGTGGTTTACTATAAAATCTAAAATTGCTGTTTAGCAAAATTCTTCGTAAGCATCTTTCAGGTTCTCTGCGATCATTTCTGCAGGGCGGCCCTCAATGTGATGGCGCTCCAGCATATGTACCAACTCGCCATTTTTGAACAAGGCCATACTTGGCGATGATGGCGGGAAAGGGAACATCTGGCTCCTTGCCTCATCTACCGCTTCTTTGTCTACACCGGCGAAAACCGTGATAAGGTGGTCCGGTTTTTTAGCGCCGTCAAGGCTCATTTTAGCGCCCGGGCGTGCATTGCGCGCTGCACAGCCGCATACCGAGTTTACTACTACAAGGGTAGTACCTTCTTTAGACATTGCATTTTTTACCGCATCGGCTGTATATAATTCTTCAAAGCCTGCGTCAGACAGTTCTGCGCGCATTGGCCTTACTAATTCTTCTGGATACATAATTCAATTAATTAATAATTACGGTACAAAGATATATAATTTCCGCCTAATTTATAACAGCAACTTTTTTTATTACAGACGGAACAGCCTTTTAAAAAGGGCTTTGATAAACAGGCCTTTCGGGCATTGCCATATCACTTTCAGCTCTTCAATGAATGACGTTTCCTCATCAAGGAATTTGAATACCGGCGCCGCCTTTCCGGACCTGAACATGGCCGAGAATATTGCCGCGCCCTTGTGGTTTTTTTCGGCCAGTATATCAAGGAGCAACAGGTCGTAAAACCAAAATCGGTTTTTCTTATGAAACTTCCTCATGTCCGGTCCATCGGAAAGCAAATGGCCTACAAGCCTGTCCGATAGCTTGTCGGCATTGCGGAAGGTATAGCCCGTACTTGCTTTGGTCCACCCGCCGGCCGACCCGATATGAACGATATTCTTCGTGTTGCGTTTCCAAAAAGGATAACATGTCATGGGGATGCTGCCTTTTTCCGTGTCGATGATCTTATAGGATATGGCGCCCAGGTCATCAAGATAGCTTTTTATGGCATCTTCATATTCTTTTTGCGGAAGCAGGTCTTTCGAGAAAAGCGTGTACTCTACAATAGCTTCGGTTTCGGACAAAGGAAGGGCATACATAAAGCGTGTGTTGCCTTTTTGTAGAACGCTGAAGTCCATGAACGTGGGGCACTGTGGGTCAAACACCGGTTTTTCAGTTGCCACATGCCATCCAATGAAATGCTGCTGCAGTACAGGGTATTTGTTTTGCGACAAAGGAAGCGCCGGGTTATAAATGCTGTTAAAAAGCCTGTTGCAGGTGTAGCTTTCACTGCCTGCCATCACCGTCACCCTGCTTCCTGAATCGGCAAACTCAACAACTCTCTTGTTAGCAAACTCAATGTTGGGATGATTTCGCAACTCATCAAAAACAAAATTATAAAAGTCTATACCGCGAATCATTTTGTATTTATAGCCTGAGAAGTCAAGCTCAGTACTTCGTTTGTCGTTGGCAAAGCGGGCGGTGTCCCATGTTTTATAGATAATGGAATCCCAGGCGCCGGGGCCTTTCTGCCAAAAGCACCAGGTACGATCATTATCTTTTTTGCTATCAGGATCGATAAGCAAAACCGAAGCATCGGTAAACTTTCTGCTGATGGCCATTTTGTAAACCGTCATCAGCGAAGCCAGCCCAGCCCCGGCAAAAATGTAGTCGTAATGCTTCATAGTAGCCAAAAATACGCATTTGGCAGAACTTTAGCATTTGAATTATTTAGACTGACCTAAAAATTAATTTATATTTGTGTATAATTTATCCGTAATGACCTATTCTGAAGAAAACTACCTTAAGGTAATTTACCATCTTTCGCAAAATGCCAACAAAGGTGTTACCACCAATGCCATTGCCAATGTGATGGAAAGCAAGCCGTCTTCGGTTACCGATATGGTGCAAAAACTCGCCGATAAAGAACTGGTGATCTATAAAAAATACCAGGGGGTAGCACTAACGGATAAAGGAAAGTTTATGGCCCTGATGATCGTACGCAAGCACCGCCTGTGGGAAGTTTTTCTGGTGGAAAAGCTTCATTTCTCATGGGATGAGGTGCACGACGTAGCCGAGCAGCTGGAACACATCAAAAGTGAAAAGCTGACGGACAAGCTCGACGAATTTCTCGATTTCCCTACTGAAGACCCGCATGGCGACCCGATACCCGACCGCAACGGCAAGATAGCCAAGACCGATAAGAAGCTGCTCTCCGAAATGGCGATCGGCAGGAAAATGATATGCGTGGGCGTGAAGGACAGCTCGCCGCCGTTCCTGCAATACCTCGACAAGCAGCAAATCGCCCTCGGCTCTGCCATAGAGATCATAAGCAAGGAAGATTTCGACATGTCGCTTACCCTTCGCCTGGGCGATAAGGAAGTCACTGTATCTAATAAAATTGCCGCCAACCTTTTTGTAAAAACCGTATAAATGCAGCACACCAATAGCAACAGCCATTCGCTGGAAGAAGTACATGAGTCGGTAGCCGTAGGACAGAATACCTCGGTGTGGAAAAAGATACTGGCCTTTTTCGGACCGGCCTATATGATCAGCGTCGGCTATATGGACCCCGGCAACTGGGCTACCGATATTGCCGGCGGAAGCCAGTTTGGCTATACATTACTGTGGGTATTGCTCATGAGCAACATCATGGCGCTCCTCCTGCAAAGCCTTAGCGCCCGCTTGGGTATTGTCAGCCGTAGGGACCTGGCGCAGGCTTCGCGCGAAACCTACTCTAAGGGCATTAACGTAGTGTTATACGGCCTGGCCGAAATTGCCATTGCCGCCTGCGACCTTGCCGAAGTACTGGGTATGGCGATAGGATTAAAATTATTATTCGACCTGCCGCTGCTTTGGGGCGTGAGCATTACCATGCTCGATACTTTCCTCCTGCTGTTCCTCATGAACAAAGGAATCAAAAAGATGGAGGCCTTTATCATCGGGCTTATTGCCATTATAGGCCTTTCATTTTTAGTAGAAATGTTCTTTGCAAAACCTGATATGGCCGAAGCCGCTAAGGGACTTATACCTTCTATACCCAACAGCGCTGCGCTGTACATTGCTATAGGCATCATCGGCGCAACCGTAATGCCGCATAACCTGTACCTCCATTCGTCTCTGGTGCAGACCCGAAAGTTCGACCGTACTTTCAAGGGGATAAAACAGGCGATACGCTATAATTTTATAGATTCGGTCATTGCGCTCAACATGGCCTTCTTTGTCAATGCCGCTATACTTATATTGGCTGCCGCGACCTTTTATACCAACGGGTTCCATGAAGTTGCCGACATACAAGATGCACACAAGCTTTTAGAACCGATGCTTGGCTCCGGGTGGGCGGCCCCACTTTTTGCACTCGCGCTTATCGCCGCCGGGCAAAGCTCTACCATTACGGGCACCCTCGCCGGTCAGATCGTTATGGAGGGCTATCTTCACCTGCGCATACAGCCGTGGGTACGGCGCATCGTTACAAGGCTCATCGCCATCGTCCCTGCTTTCCTTACCATATTCTATTTTGGTGAAGATTCTACCGGGGAGCTGCTGGTGTTCAGCCAGGTGGTGCTTAGCCTGCAGCTGGGCTTCGCTATTATACCGCTCATTCATTTCGTTAGCGATAAGAAAAAGATGAAGGAGTTTGCTATCGGTACTATTACTAAGATCGCCTCGTGGGCAATAGCGCTCATTATTGTTTCGCTCAATGCCAAATTGGTTTATGATGAGATATATTCCTGGATTACCACTTCCCAAAACCCTGTTTATATTTGGGTATTTGTTGTGCCTTTGGCATTGGCCGCCGCCGGACTGCTGCTGTACATCATCCTTGAGCCGTTCGTCAGGAAAGAAAAAGATAAGTCAGCCCGGGGGCTGCACATGGACCAGGTAATGCTCTATGAACTTCCCGAAAAGCGTGTGTACAGCAATATCGCTGTCGCCCTCGATTTTTCGAAGACCGATACGCGTACCATTTCCAGCGCGTTACAGCTTGGAGGCAACACGGCGCATTATACCCTGATACATATCGTGGAAACTGTAGGCGCCATGATACATGGCGACCTGGCCGAAGATTATGAAACGGGCAGCGACATGGAGTACCTGTCCCGTTACCGCGACAGCCTGCGCGAACAGGGCTACAGTGTGGCTATAAGGCTCAGCTTCGGCAGCCCGAAAAAGCAGATACCGCAAATCATTAATGATGACGGTACTTTTGATATCCTTATTCTTGGAGCCCACGGGCACAACTGGCTAAAGGATATCATTTTCGGTACAACAGTAGATGCCGTGCGGCACAAGGTTAAAATACCCTTGCTGATCATTAAGGATTGATCTGTGCTTCTTTAGCATCATTCTGGAAAAATAAAATAAATTTACACAGTTTTGTCCCCGTTTTAAAATGCGGCTCGTTATAGAGGCATAACTTAAAATTTATACCATGAAAGATTTCGTTTTAATTTTCAGGAGTAATGATGATCCGGCACAAAGGCCATCGCCGGAGCAAATGCAGCAGGCATTCGCAAAATGGATGGACTGGATGGCCGGCATTGCTGCACAAAACAAAATGGTCGACAGGGGAAACAGGCTTTCTCCGGCCAATGTCAAGGTAGTAGCGCCGGGCAATGTGGTGACCGACGGCCCCTACACAGAGATCAAGGAGTTTATAAGCGGGTATACCATAATAAAATCCCATACGATTGACGAGGCGGTTGAAATTGCAAAAGGCTGCCCTATATTTGAGTTTGGCGGAAGGGTTGAAGTAAGGGCTGTAATTGCACCCGATGACAACGACTAACCAGCTGATACCCCATCTGTTCAGGCAGGAGTTTGCCAAAATGACGGCAGTTTTGTGCCGTCATTTTGGCCTTCTGTATTTAGAGACTGCCGAAGATATAGCGGGCGAAACATTCCTCAAGGCATCGGAATACTGGGCCGTGCATGGCATTCCCGATAACCCTGTTGCGTGGCTCTATACTGTTGCAAAAAATAAAGCGCGGGACCACATCAGGCACAACACCATTTTTCGCGATAAGGTAAGCAGGGAGCTAAAAGCCGATGGAATCTTTGAGGAAAACTCCTTTGAAGTCGACGACAGGATAATTGCCGACAGCCAGCTGGCCATGATATTTGCAGTTTGCAATCCGGCAAATCCTCCCGAAAGCCAGATTGCACTGGCCCTTCAGATATTATGCGGCTTTAGTGTCGAAGAAATTGCAGATGCTTTCCTGGCTAAGGCCGAAACCATTAAAAAGCGCCTGCATCGCGCAAGGTCAAGGCTCCGTAATGATAATTTCCGGATTAAGGATTTAGCCGGTAAAGAAGTCGCGGAGCGAATGGAGACTGTATTAAAGACTTTGTACCTCCTGTTTAATGAAGGTTATTTTTCCAGGTCGAATAACCGTACAGTCCGTAAGGAGCTATGTTGCGAAGCGATGCGGCTAACCCTTGTTTTAACCCAAAACCCGCTCACCGATTCGCCCGATAGTAATGCGCTGCTGGCATTAATGTGCTTTCAAAGTTCGCGGCTTGAGGCAAGGATGAACGAGGAGGGTGAGCTCATCCTGTTTGAAGACCAGGACAGGGCGTTGTGGGATAACGAACTGATACATAAAGGAAATAATTTCCTGGTAAATGCCTGTACAGGGGACAAAATTTCGAAATACCATCTGGAGGCAGGCATTGCTTACTGGCATACCACCGCGGCAACCACAGACAAATGGAAGCCTATACTGCAATTATATAATGAGCTTGTAATTATTGAATACTCGCCGGTCACTGCATTGAACCGTACATTTGCTTATGCGATGGTGCATGGAAATGAAATGGCCATAACCGAAGCCGAAAAGCTAAACCTGCCGGAAAGCAGCCACTACCACGCGCTTTTGGGTTACCTGTATAGCGATGTAAATGCAGATAATGCTGCCCGGCATTATAAAGAAGCAATCAGGATCACGAAAGTGAAGGCAGAAAAACAAACACTGCAAAAAAAATTAGTACAGCTTCAAAAAGGGTAACCTTATCAATGGCATCCGCAATCCTCGCAGCCATCCTTCTTGTTCTTTTTAAAAAAGAATTTCTTTGCCAAAAAAGCCGCCGCCGCGATCACAATAATATAGGCGATGATGCTTTGGATATCGATGTCGAATTCTATCTTCATTTTACTTCAGCATTTGGTAGGTTATTAACGAAACAACATAGGCAAAAGTACTCATCCCGAACAACTGTATCATGGGCCATTTCCAGGAATTGGTTTCCTTTTTGGTTATTGCGAGCGTACTGATGCACTGCATGGCAAAGGCGTAGAAGAGCAGCAATGATATGCCGGTAGCAAAATTAAACACCTTTTCACCGGTTAAAGGATTAATTTCCGACTCCATACGCTGCTTTATGGTCACTTCATCCTCGCCGCTGCTGCCAATATTATAAATCGTGGCCAGCGTGCCTACAAAAACTTCGCGCGCCGCGAACGATGACACGATGGCAACGCCTATCTTCCAGTCGTACCCCAGCGGGCGGATAACCGGCTCTATGGTTTTACCCATAATGCCGATATAGGAATGCTCCAGGCGGTAAGAGGCCACAGCATCGTCAAACTCTTTTTGGGTAAACGACTTATATTCCCAACGCTTTACAACCGATTCGGCATTTTCAAGGTCATTGCCCGGCCCATGCGAGCCAAGGAACCAGATGATGATGGAAAGCGCAAGGATGATTTTTCCGGCGCCATAAACAAAAGCCTTTGTTTTTTCCAGTACATTAAGCCCTACATTCTTAAAGAGGGGTAGCTTGTAGTTGGGCATTTCGGCGACAAAAAAGCTTTTGTGCTTTATGTCGAGAACCTTATTGAGTATCCATGCCGAAAGTATGGCACCGGTAAAGCCCAGCAGGTACAGCGCCATTAGGGTAAGCCCCTGCAGGTTGAAAATGCCCAACACGTATTTTTGCGGAATAATGAGCGAAATGAGTATGGTATATACCGGCAGCCTTGCTGAGCAGGTGGTAAATGGCGTAACTAATATCGTGATAAGCCTTTCGCGCCAGTTCTCTATGTTGCGTGCCGCCATGATGGCCGGTATGGCACAGGCCGTACCCGATATGAGGGGCACTACGCTTTTGCCGCTAAGCCCGAAGCGCTTCATTATCTTATCCATGAGGAAAACCACACGGCTCATATAGCCGCTTTCTTCCAATAATGAAATGAAGAGGAACAGGAAGGCTATCTGCGGTATGAATATAACCACGCCGCCTATGCCGGGGATAACGCCCTGCGCAATAAGTTCGGTGAGCTTGCCCGGGGCCATGTTTTCCTGAGCAAATGCCGAAAGCCTTGCAAAGGTTTCATCGATGAGGTCCATTGGTACGCTCGACCAGGAAAAGATAGACTGGAAGATGAGCATAAGTATGCCAAAGAAGATAACGTACCCGAACACCTTATGCGTAAGCACCCTGTCGAGGCGCGCACGAAGGTCTTTTGCCTTTGCTGTATCGATAACCTGTCCGATCTTGAGCACATCGTTGATGAACTGGTAGCGCTTTATGGTTTCTTTTTGCTGCAGCCTTTTCAGTTCTGAACGGGTTTTGGTGAATGAGGTGCCCAGCAGTTCTTTTTTCTCCGAGATACCGAAATTCACGTCCTGCGTGATCACCAGCCAAAGCTTGTACAATAGCTGGCTGGGGAAGGCTTTGCGCAGCTTGTTGAAATAGTCAGGGTCGATAGTAGAGGCATGGAGGCAGGGCTCGGTAGACAGGCTTTGGTAGTCTACAATAAGCCGTTTCAGGTTTTCAATGCCCGTTCCCTTGCGCGAGCTTACCAGTGCTATTTTGGTATTCAGCTGGCTTTCGAGGTAGGGAATATCCAGGGTAATGCCTTTCTTCTCCATCCTGTCGGCCATATTAATGACCAGTATAGTAGGGATCTCAAGGTCTTTTATCTGGGTAAAGAGGAGCAGGTTGCGCTTCAGGTTCTCTACATCGGTAACCACAACGGCAACATCGGGATAGTCTTTATCGTTCTTATTCAGCAGCAGCTCGATCACCACATTCTCATCAATGGAGCTGGCATTCAGGCTGTAGGTACCCGGCAGGTCCATTACGGTTCCCCTTACATGATCGGGCAGTTTGCACACGCCGGTTTTCCGCTCTACGGTAATACCGGGATAGTTGCCCACCTGCTGGTTAAGACCGGTAAGGTGGTTGAATACCGATGTTTTGCCGGTATTCGGGTTGCCTATCAATGCGATTTTGAGGGTTGGTGCTGCCACTGTTTAGAAGTCTTTTAGGATTTCAACATCTATCTCGGCAGCAGTTTCCATACGTATGGCCACATGGCTGTCATTCACGTTGATGTAGATAGGGTCGCCCATAGGAGCCACCTGTAACAATTGCACTATATTACCGGGAAGGCACCCCATTTCGAGGAGCTTAAGCGGGATAGCATCGATATCAAAATCGGTGATAATGGCTTTCTGGCCTTTTTTGAGCCCGGCAAGAGTTGTTTTCAACGCTTTATTTAGAATAAATTAAGATTGCAAAATTACGAATAAATATCTTTTTCAAACGAATTACAATGATTTATTTAGGACCGGAAGATGCAGGGTCATGTATCAAAGCGAATCAGATTGCCCGGGGCCTTTTGCAGTCAGGCTCCAGGGGCATTCGTGGCAGGAAAACTATTCATTTTCCCGCAGCCACTTAATGTCTTCGAGCAGTTGCTTTACGTTCTTTTCGCCTTTTGGGGGTGTTTCATCCAAAAGGGTGCCATTATAAAACCCGCGGATACGGCCCTTTTTATCCACCAGTACGAAATTCTCGGTATGTACCATGTCGTAAAGTTCGGCAGAAGTATTGGTCTTTGCGGCAAGGTAGGATTTTCGTGCAATGTAGTAAATGTCTTCTTTCTTTCCCGTAACCAGGTTCCATTTACCGTCGATGGCGCCTTTCTTTTTCGCATAAGCCTTCAGTACCGGCACAGTATCGGTATCCGGCATTACGGAGTGCGAAAGCAGCATAACATCGGGCATATCTTTTACCTGGCCCTGGAGCCACGACATGTTTTCGCCCATCGGCACACAGATGCTCGGGCAGGTGGTAAAGAAGAAATCGGCCACATAAATTTTCCCTTCGTAATCTTTTTGGGTAACGGTCTTTCCGTTTTGGTTAGTGAAAGCAAAATCAGCTATGCGGTGATTGCGCTTAATATATTGCGCTGTACTGTCTACCAGTTCGGGGTTTACATCGGCAGGGTTGTATACTTTCAGCGTTTTCCGTGGCTTAAGCGCCGTATAGAAAAGCGTCAGTATTATTGCCGAGAGGATAGCAAGGACAATGAAAAAGATTCTATATTTTTTAAAAAAGCCGGGCATCGGGAGTAAATTTTTGCAAAATTACGAAACAACGCAGGATTTAAACAGCCATTGTCGCAATTATACCACATTAAAAATCAAGAGGAAACCCACATTTAACACTTTTCGGAAAGGTATTTGCATGCATCCTTAATATTTTTGTAATGCAAGCAAAACATAAACTATGAAATTCTACTTAAATACAGCCCTGGCTGTTACCGCTTTATTAACTATGAATACAGGCTCCGCGCAGACAAAGAACCCTAAACAACAGAAGCCGGGCATCAACCTTTCTTATATGGATAAGAAAGTGAAGCCTGCCGATGATTTCTTCCGTTACGTGAACGGCGCATGGGTAGACCAGACTGAAATACCGGGCGACAAGACACGCTGGGGCAGCTTTGACGAGCTGCGGGAAAACACCAATAACGATGCACTCGCGATACTGAAAGAAGCCGCAGCCAATAAAAAGCTCGGGTCGAATACCGACCAGGGTAAGGCGGCCAACCTGTACAAAACCATTATGGACACGGTTACAAGGAACAAGCAGGGCATTAAGCCATTGCAGCCCTACCTTAAAAAAATAGATGCTATTAAGGATGTGAAAAGCCTTCAGGCATTCCTTATAGAAATGGAGCCCGAAGGCGGCATAGGGTTCTTTGGGGTGTATATTGACGAAGATGCCAAAGACAGCAATAAAAATGTAGTGTCTGTAAGCCCGGGAAGCCTCGGATTGCCCGACAGGGACTACTATGTTTCTGATGATGCCGACTCAAAAGAAAAGCGCGAAAAATATGTTGCACACGTAGGCAGGATGCTGAAATACCTTGGCTATAAAGAAGCCGATGCCAAAACCGCCGCAAAACAGATCCTCGCACTCGAAACCGCTATGGCACAGCCAAGGCTGGACAGGGTAGAACGCCGCGACCGCAGGAAAAGCTACAACCCGATGGCTGTGGAAGGACTGGAAAAAATTACGCCAGCCATCAACTGGAATACTTACCTGAGCGGTATTGGCATAAAAAATATCGATACTATAATCGTTTCGCAGCCCAAATATATGGCTGCCCTGCAGGAGCTTTTTAAACAAAATAAAGTAGAAGACTGGAAAGCCTATATGAAATGGACATTGCTTAACAAGGCTGCCGGCTACCTTACAACTGATATAGAAACGGCCAACTGGGAGTTTTACAGCAAGACCCTGAAAGGCGCGCTTAAAGAAGAGACACGCGACAAGAATGCGCTGCAGGTCATAAACGGCACTGTAGGCGAGGCATTGGGCAAGCTGTATGTGGAGAAGAAATTCCCTGCTGAAGCCAAGGCCAAAGCCGAAAGTATGATCAAAAACGTAATGCTGGCCTACGAGAACCGTATCAACCGCCTGCCGTGGATGGCAAAATCGACACGTGAAAATGCGATACAGAAACTCCGCAAGCTTACCGTGAAGATCGGCTACCCTGACAAATGGAAAGATTATTCGGCGCTTACATTGCAAAGCCCGGCCGAGGGCGGTACGTTTTTCAATAACATGAAAAATATAATGCGCTGGAGATGGCAAAAAGACCTTGAGAAACTCGGCAAGCCGGTAGACAAGACCGAATGGGGCATGGCGCCACAGATAGTGAACGCTTACTTTAACCCGTCGAACAATGAGATCGTGTTCCCTGCCGGTATATTGCAGCCGCCTTTCTACGACTACAGGGCCGACGAAGCCGTGAACTACGGAGGCATTGGCGCGGTTATTGGCCACGAGATATCGCACGGATTTGATGATTCAGGTTCACGCTATAATGCCGATGGCAACTTGGTGAACTGGTGGAGCGACGAAGACCTGGCACAATTTACAGGCCTTGGCGGTGCACTGGCCGACCAGTACAGCGCCCTGCAGCCGCTGCCGGGAATTTATGTAGATGGCAAGTTTACCCTTGGTGAGAACATTGGCGACCTTGGCGGTGTAAACGCGGCTTATGATGGCTTACTGCTCTACCTTAAGAAAAACGGCAACCCGGGACTGATAGACGGCTTTACGCCCGAACAGAGGTTCTTTATCTCATGGGCAACCATTTGGAGGACAAAAATGCGCGATGAAGCCATAAAGAACCAGGTGAAAACCGACCCGCATTCGCCGGGAATGTACAGGGCTTATGTTCCTCTTCAAAACGTAGATGCGTTCTATGATGCCTTCGGAATAAAACAAGGGGATGGCATGTATGTGGCCCCTGAGAAGCGGGTGAGGATTTGGTAATTCGCTTTTAGAAATCATAAAATAACCCATGCCGCAAACGGTGTGGGTTATTTGTTTATATCCAATGATTTTAGTTGTAGTAAACCGTTATTTCTTTAGACGTTTCCCAAGAATATGTTAATTGCGGAAAAACCGTAATTTTGCTAAAAATTTAAAATATAATTTTGTTATGCGCAAAATAAATAGGTAGTAGCTTGGGAAAAAAATTGCATGTACTTGGTATTGACGACCATGTTGTGGTCCTCGAAGGGTATTATTCTATATTTAAATATTTTGAAACAACTTTTGATGAGCTAAAATTCGCAAAAGCGTATGATTGCAGGTCGGGTTATCAGGTGATTCAGCAAAACAAAGATACTTCTTTTGACATCGCCGTACTGGACTACAGCATACCTGCTTACCCTGAAATGGGGCTGTATACCGGGGAAGACATTGCGCTATTGGTACGAAAAACCATGCCCTCCTGCAAGATCGTCATGATGACGATGCACAAGGAAGTAGATATCATGGGGCGGATACTCGAAAAGATAAAACCCGAAGGCTTCATCAACAAAAGCGACTGCACGACATCTGAACTGATAGACGGTTTCAGGACAGTGCTTGACGGCAGTACCTATTTTTCTAAAACGGTCTTAAATTTTATTGCGAGGCAGGAAAGCGAAATATTGCTGGAAGACATCGATATAAAAATTATCTTGTTTTTAGCTAAGGGCATTAAGAACAAAAACCTTGGTAAGTACATACCTTTATCGGACAGCGCCATCGAGAAAAGGAAATACCGTATAAAGCGCCTGCTGGATGTATCCGGCGGCGATGAAGAGCTGATCACCAAAGCGCGGGACCTGGGGTATATTTAAATCCCCGCCGTGAATGTAAATCCTGTTAGTTCCTGAATTTTTGTTGAGTCTATAATTTTACCTCCACGCTCTTTTTCTAAAAACCCGGGCAGCGGCAATCCTGCTTCGGTTGCTTTTTTTGTGTAGTAGTCCTTCCGGGTGGGGTGCTGTGGCGCAACAACATTAAAGGTTTCTCCCCAGGCATTGCTTTCAATCACTTTCAGGATGCTGCCAATGCAGTCGTCACGATGCACGAGGTTAACCGGCGCATCACCATCGGGCAGGTTCTCCCTTCCGGCAAGGTGCTTAACAGGGTGCCGGTCTTCGCCTATCAATCCCCCAAAACGGAGCACTGTGGTTTTAAAGCTTTTATTTTCCTGCAAAAGTCTTTCTGTCGCAACCAACTGTTTCCCGCTATCCGTAACGGGATTCGGACTAGTATCTTCAGTGACAACAGCTGCATCGTCCGCATAAACCGATGTCGAACTGATAAATAAGATTTTATCTGTTCCCGACTGCTCTATATACGGAAGGAGCGTACGTATCTTTTTCGCAAAATCTTCACCGCTTTTTGCCTTGGGCGGCACATCAATAATAAGAATTTCAGCATTAGCCAAAAAACCGGCAATGTCTCCTTCAACCTCATTTTCGTGTAACGAAATATGAAAAGGAGTTATCCCTTCATTATTTAAAATTTCCAGTTTATTTTCAGATGTGGTCGATCCTTTAATGGTAAAAGAATTATTGAGCAATTTTTTTGCTAACGGAAGCCCCAGCCACCCGCAGCCGAGTATAGAAATGTTCTGCATCAGGATATATCTTTTCGCACCAGTATGAAATAATCGTTCTCCAGCGGCATGTAGCCCTGTTCGTAAACAAAGAAATAGGTATTGCCGGTCTTAGTGTTCAGCAGGCTGGTAAAGTAGGTAAAGTCAAAACCCATTGCCATCATTTTGGAGCGGGTGGTCTTTGTCTTGCCTTCTACATTCAGTTCGGCCAGGATGCGGTAGTTCTTGCGCAGCTTGTTGTTGATGTTGCGCATAAAATTATTGCTGTCCTTATTGATCTTGTTATTCCAGGCATTGCGGCAGCCGTCGCTGCAGAATTTCTTGTCTTCGCGGCCTACAATGGCATCGCCGCATTCGGGACAGGTGCGTGTCATTTTCGCGAACGTGTTTTTGGTTTTACTTCACCGGCTTCCGGCTTTGGCTGGGCTGCGGTCAGTTTTTTTATTTTGTAAAGGTCTTCCCGGCGATCCTTCAGGATGCGCACGCTTCCAAACTCATGAAGCTCTTTCAGCAGGTCGAGGTCCACATCCACAATAATGGTCATCTCGGTATTCGGAGTAGCCTCGGCCTTGATGCCATTTGACGGGAACGAAAAATCGGAAGGCGTAAATACTGCGGTCTGGGCATACTGTATATCCATGTTGTTCACGCCCGGCAGGTTGCCCACACACCCGGCTATAGCCACATAGCATTCGTTCTCTATGGCGCGTGCCTGTGCACAGCTTTTTACGCGCGTATAGCCATTTTGCGTATCGGTAAGGAAGGGTACAAAGAGTATCTCCATTCCTTCATCGGCCATGAGTCTGGACAGTTCGGGGAACTCTATATCATAGCATATCATAATGCCTATCTTTCCGCAGTCGGTATCAAAGGTCTTTATCTCGTTGCCGCCCACCATACCCCAGTAGTTCACCTCGTTGGGAGTAATGTGTATTTTGGTGTACATCTCGAAAGTACCATCCCTTTTGCACAGAAACCCGACATTATACAGGTTGCCGTCCTCAACCATGGGCATGCTTCCTGTAATGATATTGATATTGTAGGATATTGCCATTTCCTGGAACCGTTTGCGGATAGGCTCGCAATACCTTGCGATTTCCCGGATGGCATCCGCTTCGCTGAGGTGGTTGAAATCGGCCATCAGCGGCGCTACGAACAATTCAGGGAATAAGGCAAAGTCGCTCCCGTAGCCCGACACGGCATCGATAAAGAACTCTGCCTGCTCGAACAATGCCTCCACATTCGCCAGCGGTCGCATCTGCCACTGCACCAGCCCGAGGCGGATAACGCTCTTACGGGTATTGATGAGCACAGGGTCTTTTTCGTAGTAGATATTATTCCATTCCATCAGTACGGCATAATCCTGCGAGTTCTTGTCGCCCTCAAGGTAGTTGCGCATTACTTTTATAACGTGGAAATCGTTGCTCAGCTGAAAGGCCAGCACCGGGTCGTGTATCTCTTTCAGGCGTACCTTTTCGATATATTCCTTTGGGGTAAGCTCACTGGCATATTCATTGAACATTGGCATCCTCCCTGCAAAGATGATGGAGCGCAGGTTCAGCTGTTCGCACAGTTCCTTACGGGCATCATACAGCCTGCGCCCCAGGCGCAGCCCGCGATAGGCTGGGTCGATGAACACGTCGATGCCATACAGCACTTCGCCCTCATAGTCATGGGTGTTGAAAGAATAGTTGCCCGTGATCTTTTCGTAGGTATGGTTCATCGTGGCCTTCTTATGGTCAACAATAAGCGAAAGCGCAGAGCCCACCACTTTACCGTCGACCAGTACCACTAACTGTCCCTCGGGGAATATCTTCAGCAGGCGCTTGATGTCCTTTTCGTCCCAGTAGGGCTGTTCCATTTCCATATCGGCAGGCTTGTAGGCGTGCTGCATGGTCATGCGGAGTTCTTTATAATCCTCTATACGAAGGTTACGAAGCTCTACTTTGGAAATTTCTGTTTGCATTAGAAAGTCATTTTTGTAAAGATAGGGAAAACTTTCCGTTTGCAAACGTTTGTATGAGGGTTTATGTATGTCTTAAGGTATTATGCTAATATTCCTAATATCGCAGAGGTCCTTAAAGTCTTTTACATTAAATGTAACTAATCCATCAACTTTAATATTTATATCTTTTAAAATTTCTCTAATAATTGAATCGACTAAGGCAACTTTAGGAATAGGAGATTTATGAACCTGATATACATTATGAAGAGCATTATCTCTATAACTCTCATCGTATATTAATGCTGTCTTTTCTGATTTGATTAAGTTTTCTAAATTTTCTAATGCTGCTTTATTCTTTATAAAACTTGAATTAAGTACTTCATATAAAGTAGGGAAAGGGATTATAAGAGTGTAATCTGAGATTATTTCAGCAACCTCTTGAGCTTGTTGATGATAAGAATCGCTAGGATCTAATAGCCCAAACCAATATCCGGTGTCAACAAGAATATATTTGTCCATATAAAATATTAGAAAACATCCTCTTGAAACGTCTCCTTATTGCCATATCCTTCCCAAATAGCTCTTTTTCGTGTACCAAAAAGGAATCTGCCACGCATTTGACACGAACTATCAGTTACGGTTAAATATAATCTATCGTTGTTGGAAATGGTTATTTCCGATTCAATCAGTTCTTTTGTTTCTTCATAAATTATATCAAAATTATCTTCTGAAACTTCTATTTCTAATGCAGCATTACTATTACCGCAATCCAAAGCATCATGATTATCTAGAAATCTATAAAGGTTTTGATAGTCTCCTTTTAAACCTAAATCGTAATTAATCATAATCCACTTTTTCATTGAAATTAATTTTGGTTCAAAGATAGCAATTTATGGAAATGAACTCAATTTCCCATTTACAAACGCTTACAAATAACTACAACCGATTTTAAACAGTTAACAACCGAATAAAGTTTGGTGCCTGCCGCAACTTTGCCTCGTTGAAACTATGATACGGTTTCTTCAGTTGATGCTAATATAACGATAACAATTTAATTACTACACGCCATGAACGCATTAAAGAACAAAGTACAACTGATAGGGAACGCGGGGTCCGACCCGGAGATCAAAACCTTTGAAGGAGGTAAAAAGCTGGCACGGCTCACCCTGGCCACCAACGAAAGCTACACCAACGACAAAGGCGAAAGGATAACCGATACCCAGTGGCATACGGTTACCGCCTGGGGAAAGACCGCGGCGATCATAGAGAAATATGTTACCAAGGGTAAAGAGCTGGCCATAGAGGGCAAGCTGACGCATCGCAGCTACAACGACACCAATGGCGAGAAACGCTATATTACCGAGGTCGTTGTTAGTGACGTGCTGCTGTTTGGTAAGTAACAGGGCGGAAGGTGGGGATCGTCCCCCTGTTGCAAAAGGCTGCCTGTGCACGGGCAGCCTTTATTTTTTTTAATAATATATTTATAACGCCTGAAGGAAAGAAATCGAAAACAATTACCTGATATCACGTACTGTCGGCACGTCTCGCTCCCCTCTCCTTGGGAGAGGGGCCGGGGGTGAGGACTAACCGATAGGAGTAATATCAAAAAAAAATCACTATCCTCATTTAGCCTACATAACCACCCGTTTAGGCTACATCCCAACAAACCTCCCTGCCGACCTTTGTATTATAATTTTTAAATAACAAAATCATGTCAGATAAAACAACATCAGGGAAAGTTTGGTTCATAACAGGCGCATCACGCGGATTTGGCCGTATATGGGCCGAAGCAGCATTAAAACGAGGCGATAAGGTAGCGGCAACAGCCCGCAACCTGGGTAGCATAGCTGCCCTTAAGGATACTTACGGCGACAACGTGCTTACGCTGGAATTGGATGTTACCAATGCCGCACAGGCCAAAGAAACGGTGCAGAAAGCCTATGAGCACTTCGGAAGGCTGGATGTAGTACTTAACAACGCCGGTTACTCGCTTGTGGGAACCATAGAGGAAGCCCCTGCCGATGAGGTAAAAGCTATGTTCGATACCAATATTTTTGGTGCGGTTACTGTAATTCAGGCTGCGTTACCGTTACTAAGGAAACAGGGCTACGGACACATACTCGGCACATCGAGCAATTTGGGACATGTAACCCTCCCGGTAATTGGATATTACGCGTCTTCAAAATGGGCCTTCGAAGCGATCCATGAGAGCCTTGCGCTGGAGGTTAAAGATTTTAATGTCAAAGTGACGATCATAGAGCCCGGTGCGTACGCCACCGAATTCGGTACACCGGAATCTTTAAAGTTTGCGCCGTCTATGGAAATATACGACGGGTTCAAAGCCAACTTTTTCAAAAGCCTGCAAAACATGGAGCGCGGTAACCCTGCTGCAACGCCCGACAGCCTCTTTAAAGCTGTAGATACAGAGAACCCGCCATTGCGACTTTCGTTGGGCAGCAACAACCTCGCCTGGGTACGCGGCGCCTATGCCGACCGTATGGCGGAATGGGAAGCCTGGGAAGATATAGCGATCGCTGCCCAGGGGTAATTTTCTTAACCACATAGGGACATAGGTTTTATAGTCCTTGATTAAGGATACATAATTCCGCATAGCGAAGCGAAGCTTCAGGCTCTGTGGAACTTAATTAAAACTTCATAACCGTTACAAATGCTATGTGCCTATGTGGTTAAAGATTTCAAAATTTGTGAATTAGTGTAATTCATAGCAAAAAAATAACCGGTAATAATAACATTATCGGTTATCTTTATATAAAGAATACAACGATGAAAAAAGATACAACGGCACCGCATAATTTTACCTCACTTACTGAGGCGGCACGCACTTTTGGCCTGCCGGAACCCAACCATCCGCTGATCACGATACTGGGCGCCGAAAGCAACAATATAATAGAACTTGCCGTACCACAGTCGCACGTACTGCATTTTTACAAAATATCATATAAACCGCGCCTTAGCGGCCGGATAAAATATGGCCAGGATTACTATGACTTTGACGAAGGCGGCCTCCTCTTTGCCGCGCCGGGCCAGATCATAGGCGCTGACGAAAAGCACGGTGGCGTTTGCGCGCAATACACGCTGCTCATACACCCCGATTTTTTACTGGGCTACTCTCTCGCAAAAAAGATAAAGCAGTACGGGTTCTTTTCTTATTCTGCCAACGAGGCATTGCACCTTTCAGATAAGGAAAAAGCCACCATTATTTCCATTTTCACGATAATAGAAGAAGAGCTGACCGGCAGGCTCGACGATTTCAGCCAGGATGTCGTTATTTCACAAATAGAGCTGCTACTCAACTATGCCAACCGTTTTTATAAACGCCAATTCATAACCCGTAAGGCGGTAAGCAACGGACTCCTGCAGGACATGGAGGAAATTCTGGATGAATACTTTGGCAGTGACGCATCAACAGGCAAAGGCATCCCTACCGTGCAGTATTTGGCCGACAGGCTGCACATATCCTCCAGCTACCTTAGCGACATGCTGCGGTCGCTTACCGGGCAGAATGCACAGCAGCATATACACGGCAAGCTTATCGACAAGGCAAAGGAAAAATTATCTACAACAGAATTATCCGTCAGCGAAATTGCCTATGACCTGGGTTTCGAACACCCGCAGTCGTTCAGCAAATTGTTCAAGACCAAAACCAGCTTATCCCCTGTAGAGTTCAGGCGGAGTTTTAATTAAAAATTTTAAAATTAATGAGTAGGAACACACCCCTAACCCCTCTCAAGAGGGGAACACTCAGACTTGCTACTCAGATCCTTAATAACGAAATGCCTGTCGGCATGAGTGAAGCTCTTCCCCTCTTGAGAGGGGTTAGGGGTGTGTCTTCAGGGACTGTCGATAAATCCTTCTGAATATAATCAATACAACCCCTTCGCTACACGATATGTATTCGCATGCGCCTCAATAATGGTTTTTATATCCGGGCTATAACCCCCACCCATGCTGCATTGCACCGGAATGCCTAATTTATGGCAAAGTGACATAACAAAGCTATCGCGCTCTTTGCATCCGTTTATGGTGCAGCCCAGTTTTCCCAGCTTGTCCGTTGCCAATATATCCACCCCGCTGAGGTAAAAAATAAAGTCAGGCTTTTCGGTAGCAATAAGATTCGGAAGTGTTTCTGTTAGAATGGAAAGGTATTCCTCATCGCCTGTGTTATCGGGCAAAGCGATATCCAGGTCGGAAGTTTCTTTATGGAAAGGGTAATTGCTTTTCCCATGCATGGAGAAGGTAAAGACATTTTTATTATCTATAAATATCTCAGCCGTGCCGTTGCCCTGGTGTACATCAAGGTCGACGATCAGGATTTTCTTTGCAAGAGTATTATCCAAAAGGTACTGCGTCCCAATTGCCTGGTCGTTCAACAAACAAAATGCCTCGCCGTGGGCGCTGTAGGCATGGTGTGTACCGCCGGCAATGTTGAAGGCAATACCGGTTTCCAAAGCCTTTTTACAGCCCAAGATCGTTCCTTGTGCGATGCGCAGTTCGCGTTCTATAAGTTCAGCAGAAAGAGGAAATCCTATTTTGCGTACAGCCCTCGGGTCAAGCGTGAGATTGAGCAAATCATCAACATAATTCTTATCATGCACAGCCAGCACATGCTTCATATCCGGCATGCCCGGCGCGTGGAAATCGCTTTCAACAGCCGTGCCCTCGTGCAGCAATTGCTGGGGCAGCAGCTCATATTTTATCATCGGGAAGCGGTGGCCTTCCGGCAAAGGGTGTTTGTAAATAGGGTGGAAGGCAATAGGCAGCATGCAATCGGTTTTCTTGCAAAGATAGATGGACTTATAATAAAATAATATTTATTTCCAGTAACGTAGTAGTCTACGTATAGCTTTGCGGCTTTGCGTGAAATTAAAAATTGGTAATTACATCAGCGAAAATATCTTCCACATCAGTAGTACTGCAGATACCAATCCCAACAGCGCCGCTACCATTTTAAGTGACCTTGTTTTGGAAGCGTTCAGGAAAATGAAGCCCGCTGCCGTGAGCAGTAAAATAGAAATAACAGTGAGCAGCCTCGCATTTTGCATCGAATCGGGATAATAGCTGAGGTACTGCTGTTTCGATTCTTCAAATGTAGCAGTATCTCCTGTAACCGAAAACCACAGGAACAGATCGGCCAGCACGATTACGAGGCAGACAATAGCTAAAGTAAAAAGGAAAGAAGAACGTTTCATAAAACTTCAATTAAGGTGATCAATACGCAAAATCATCGTCGAATTTCCTTAACAGATAGCGCTTGGTTTTAGTATCATAAAAACCAAGTATATAGGAACCTTTAAATGGTGTTACCGTTTGTAGCGTAAGGTTCCGGTTCCCTCCCATAAAACGGCCAATATAGTCTATTGCCAGTGCCGGCATTACATAAGGGCGGTGGTTAAAGTTATCGTCAAAAAGGCTTTCAAAATAATTCACCTGCAATTCGCCGCCTTCAAACAGGTTACCTCCGCCGGTCAGCAGCAGCCCGGCGGCCCCGAGTATCACATCACCTGCCGGCATTATCGTCCGCACGCCTCCTGCCGTAATCAAAATATCATCGGGTGTACGGTACACTGATATAGCAGCCCCCGAGAAACCCGCCCTCCGAAGGAATTTTTTGGTATCCTTCAACTCGTCCGGACGGTTACTGCCTGTTTGCGACAGCAGCGGCGAATTCTTAAAATCAATAGCCTCTTCTGCGGTCACATGGTAATTTTTGCTGTCGGAAGTATTAGAAAGACTGGTCGCCGTCATTGCCATCTCCTCGTTGTTAAGTTTTATCTGGTACAGTTTTCCGTCAAGGTAAAACGAATTGGCATCGGCGCTGTCGGCAAGTACCGAATGTGTAAATACCCGCGATGTAACTGTATAGTTGGCATTATCAATCGTGAGTATCTGGGTGTAACCGGGATTGTGGTCCAGCGTCAGCAAGAAGGAATCCTTCAGCGCATACAGCTTTATTTTCTGGCTGGAGGTAGGGAGGTCGGTAAATCCATTAGTCTCTATTTTTTGCAGCGGATAGTCCCCGATAAGGTTATTCAGCGTGGTTTTTTTGCTTTTCGCATCGGTGAAGGATAAAGCCGAAAAGTCAATAGTTTTGGTGGTATACGTGCCATTGCTGAAAATGTAGCATTTCAGCTCTTCTTTTCCATGGGGCAGCGTTACGATATAAAAAGCTTCGTATTCGGAGAATGTAGTTAGTACCTCCTCATCTTCGGCATAAGGCATTTCGAAATTCGCCCGGCCCACAACCCTGTTCGCAAAATCGAAGTAAACGCCCTGTAGCTTTTTCAGGTTCCGCGATGCCCAGTACACGGCGGGCTTACCATCGGTAAAGCTGTAGCCGGGCATAAAGTCGTAGTCCTTAACGGGGCGTGTTGTGGTAAGGCTGTCTTTAAAGAACAGTGCGCCGTTCAGCCGCAATGCCTTCAGCGATTCTTTATCCGAAATAAAAACAGCGAATTGCGAATACGCAGTATCCGTGGCCGCCAGTGACTGTTGCTGATCGGTGCCGCGTTTAAGGTCGAGGGGCGTTGAAAATAATGGGACTTGTGCCTGCCCTGCGTACAAGGCCAGCATACATAAAACAGTAAATATCTTTTTCATGTGCCGAAGCTTTAGCACCACACAAATTACTGCTTTTTACGATCACGGCAATGTGTGGGAATGTTAATTATCCATTTCCCTTTGCAGCGCATCAAAAAACAGGCCAACATGGTAGCCATCCATCAGGCCGTGGTGTACGTGTACCGATACAGGCATCGACTTCCGGCCGTCTTTCTCCGTCATTTTGCCAACCGATATTTTAGGGCAGCTGTCGGGAAATGTAAAACTCCGCGCATGCGACAGCGACGTAAAGTCCACCCACGGGATTGCCGAAAAGTGGATGATATTGTCATTATCGAATTCCCTTGTGAACAATCCCGTCGTGTTACGCACACGTTCTATTTCTGCTTTGGAATTCGCCGAAAACACTTCAATTTCGGGGTTGAATTCCATCAGCGAAAATCCGAAGGTATTATCTTCTCTTGTAAGCGTTGCCGAGGCATCCACACGGTCGTACACAACTACCTCATTCCCCGAAATACGGTATCGGAATTCCTCCACGTTGTTCACTGCCGCCAGGACTTTATGAAGATAGTATATAAAGAAGGATACATTCTTGGCTTTCGCCGAAGCATAGCCTTTGGTGCAGTCGATAGTCGCCACCAGCCCGAAGAACGGCTCCTCAAATTGACTGAAGAACCCGAAGTGCTCTTTGCGGGGCCAGGTGGAGAGGTTGAGTTTAGTTTTCATGGTATATTGTAATGAAAAGCCACACGGTGAGGTGCGGCTTTGTATTGTTATTATATAATTTCAGGCGTTTGTCATTCTGACGAAGGAAGAATCTCTTAACCGCTCTTGTTTTGAGATTTCTCTCTCCGCAAGCTCCGTTCGAAATGGAAAACCTTCTGAGACGTTGCAGTGCAACGCCTCTACATCGTATTGCCATGCAGCATCCGGCCTCCGACAGTTTTAGCGTATCACTTCCCCATTCCCAACACCATCAGTATCCGGGTTTACGAAAACCAGTTTGCCTTCGCTGTTCTGGGTCATCAGTATCATGCCCTGGCTTTCTACGCCGCGAAGTGCACGCGGGGCAAGGTTAACCAGTACAGTAACGCGCTTGCCAACTACTTCTTCAGGCGTAAAACTTTCTGCAATGCCCGAAACAATGGTACGCACGTCGATACCGGTATCCACTTTTAGTACCAAAAGCTTGTTGGCTTTCGGCATTTTTTCCGCTTCCAGGATAGTTCCCGTACGGATGTCCATCTTGGCAAAATCCTCATAAGTGATCAGTTCTTTTTGCGGCTCGGCCTGTTTGTTCTCGGCAGCGTTTGTGGTTTTTGTAGCTTCCAGTTTATCCACTTGTTTTTGTATTTCGTCGTCTTCTATTTTGGCAAAAAGCAGTTCTGCCTGCCCTATTTGGCTACCTGCAGGAAGCAGGTCGGTTTTGAGGGAAATGTCGTTCCATGAAAGCTTCCCGGTTGCGCTCGCCTTCTCGACTGCGCTCGAAGTGACATCCGGTACGCCAAGCATGGTCTTCAGCTTAGCGGCAGTAAACGGCAGGAACGGCTCGCTCAGTACAGACAATGCAGCCGCGATCTGCAGCGCTACATACATTTGTGTCTGTACACGTGCCGGATCTGTCTTTATCACTTTCCATGGCTCTTCGTCGGCCAGGTATTTGTTGCCAAGGCGGGCCAGGTTCATCAGCTCACCCAACGCTTCACGGAAACGGTAACGCTCTACCGAACTCGCTATAACGGCAGGGTAAGCACGCATTTCGGTTAGCGTGGCTTCATCCACATCGGTATATTCGTTAGGCTGTGGCACCACACCTTGGTAGTATTTATTGGTAAGGACTACAACGCGGTTGATGAAATTGCCAAAAACGGCTACCAGCTCATTGTTATTGCGGGCCTGGAAATCTTTCCATGTAAAATCGTTGTCTTTGGTTTCCGGTGCGTTCGATGTCAGTGCATAGCGCAGCACATCCTGCTTGCCCGGAAAATCCTGAAGGTATTCGTGCAGCCATACCGCCCAGTTTTTGGAGGTAGACAGCTTGTTGCCCTCAAGGTTCAGGAACTCATTGGCAGGAACATTGTCCGGCAGTATATAGGAACCCTCAGCCTTCAGCATCGCCGGGAATATCACACAATGGAACACGATGTTATCCTTCCCGATAAAATGTACCAGCTTGGTATCGTCGCTTTTCCAGTACGGTTCCCAGTCCTTGCCTTCACGCTGTGCCCATTCTTTGGTTGAAGAGATGTACCCGATAGGCGCATCGAACCATACATACAGCACCTTACCTTCAGCGCCTTCTACCGGGACCGGTATGCCCCAGTCGAGGTCGCGGGTTACAGCACGTGGTTTTAGTCCGTCATCCAACCATGATTTCACCTGGCCGAAAACATTTGATTTCCAGTCTTTTTCGTGGCCTATCAGTATCCATTCGCGAAGGAATGCATCATATCTGTCCAATGGAAGGAACCAGTGTTTGGTCTCCTTCAATACCGGTTTGCTTCCTGATATGGTCGATTTCGGGTTAATGAGGTCGGTTGCATTCAGGGTCGACCCGCAGCGTTCGCACTGGTCACCATAGGCTTCCTCGTTGCCGCATTTAGGGCAGGTGCCTATTACGAAACGGTCGGCCAGGAACTGGTGCGCTTCCTCATCATACAGCTGCTCGGTCACTTCCTCGATGAAATCGCCTTTATCGTATAATTTTTTAAAAAACTCCGAAGCCGTATCGTGGTGGATCTTTGCCGAAGTGCGCGAATAATTATCGAACGAAATGCCAAAATCCGCGAAACTCTGCTTGATGATCGCATGGTATTTATCGATCACTTCCTGCGGGGTGATGCCTTCCTTCTTGGCTTTCATAGAGATGGCCACGCCGTGCTCGTCGCTCCCGCAGATGAAGGCAACATCCTTGCCCTGCAACCTGAGGAAACGCGAATAAATATCGGAAGGGACATATACGCCTGCCAGGTGGCCGATGTGTATGGGGCCGTTGGTGTAAGGCAGCGCTGCGGTAACAGTATATCGTTTCGGGTCTTGTAACATTTGTGTATCGGATTTAAAGATGCAAAAGTACGAAATATATGGGTTGTTTGTTTTGCTGCCAATTACAGCAATTGTTCTTTTGTCTTGAAACAAAAGAACCAAAAATTCAAGGCTCCAAATTTTTCACTTAAAATCTACGGCAAGCTCTCCCATCGCGACCCGAGCCGCTCGAACAAGTTCTTCGCTCGCGGGTCGCTCTCCTTCTCCCGACGCTGAAGCTTCCCTTGATTTTTACGCGAAAAATTTAAGGCCCAGCTTCACTCGGATATGCTACTCATTATAACCAGGCTTGAGTAAATATTTGAGGCCAGGTAAAAATCTCCCTCTTCATTTTTTAATTACTCCATAAGATTCCAACCCTTTTTATAACAAAGCGCATCTCTACAAGAAACAGGACATTTATCTTTAAAAAGAATTAACATGAAAAAATTATTCCCCTTACTATTGATGCTTATTGCGGGACTAGAGCTTCACGCGCAGGAAACCATCAAGGCATTCACCATCTATTTTGATCATGACAACTATGCACTTTCTGATAAGGCTAAGGCAACGCTCGATAGTGTGGCGCCATACGCAAAGCAGTTTACCGGCACAGCTATTTCCAGCATCGGCTATACCGATGATTCCGGGACGCTTGAGTATAATAAAATACTGGCAGTTAACAGGGCGAATGCTGCAAAAGATTATCTTGAAGCAAAAGGTGTAACAGTCGGGATGACCGGCGGCAATATTTATCATGATAAAAAACCTTCGGCACCCGAAAGGCAGCGGAGGGCAATTATTACCGTAAAAGGGAATAAGGCCACGCCATCTGTTGCCGGCTGCAATTTCGAGCAGCAGGAGTTCACCGGCCCGGAAGGGACTGTTGTAATCGCCAGTGTAGCAAAAGGGTCGGCCGGCGCGGTTACCGTAAGCGAATACTATAACTCCACTACCATGCTGGCAGGAAATATGAATGCTGTGGACGTGAACAATAATGTGCTGTGGACCTGCGGTATGATGGAAATCTGCTTTAATAAGGGAGATCTTGATCCTTCCGGTAAATTTTATACGGTAAAAGTGCCCTTAAACGGAAAACGGAAGATAAACCGGGCCATGTCCATATGGCTTACGATAAGGGGAGAAGATGGCGTCCTGCGATGGGAGAACACTTCGATCCAAATTACATCAGATACTGAAAGGAAATACTACATGTTCAATTTGCCGGTAGGTACGGAGAATTGCGTAAAGATCAACCTTGATGCCAGTTGCGTGAACGACAGCGAGTGCAGGGTAATCCATATTGTCACAAGCAGGCCGTATAATTTCCATAAGCTGACGGTTACCGATGGGAAGAACAGTCTTTCATTTTCGGCAAAAATAAACGACACTTTATATGCCTTTACAACAGATGGCGATGGCAACATCAACCTGCGTAATATGATATTTACGGGAGTCTATTCTAAAAGCAATAAGGCAAGAACCATAAGGGCGCGATTAAGGAAGATGAAATATACTTCCGATAAGTATGGCCTTGCACACTGCTATTACCTGGACAAGAAAGCCCGGCCGGTAGAAGAAAAAGGCTTTTGGGCATGGGTGCGCAGGCAGTTTAGGGGGTAATAATAGTATTAATATTTACATTCTCAATGGATTATCCAACTTTATAACCTTCCCGTCCTTATCTACGTACACCATACACAGGGAATTGTTGTCGATGTAAACAAGGTAGTTTTTGGAAACGTGGAAGCCGGTGAATTTTTTGAATGGAATATTTTTGATATTTTCACCAGTAGCTATATCGTAAAATGAGAATACACTATAAAAACGCACGACGACAACAGCATCGGTTAAAAAATATATAAAATCAAATTCGGACGAATCGGAGCATGCATCAATAATTTTCAAAGGGGCTTTTCCATCCTGAACATTAAAAATGTAAATACTATAAGAAGTAGAATAACTGTAGTCAGTATTTTGTTTTGACGCTGATCGCATAACGGCAGCCCTTTGTCCTGTTTGGTTAATATCGATCGCTAAAAAAAGAAATGTCTCTCTGACTTCGTCAGGTTCACGCAAATTTAAAGGCTTATGGTCATAAGCATCAAAGCTGAAAATATTTTGAGCGTAAGGTTTCCCTGCATCAATTTTTAAAATACGTATGCCTGTACAGCCATAAGTTGGATTGTCGCAGGTATAGGCAACTAACGAATGATTTTGCCTGAATTGTATTTCTCGTATGTATTCATAATAGAACTCCGTTTTCTCTTTACCGGTATTCTCATCATCGATATCTATGTCAAACGTTTTACCTGTTTCCAGATTTAAAATATGTAATTTGTAGCTATAAGGGTCGCTGTCATAACAAATAATATTGTTTTCATCTATAAAACGGGTATAATCGCGTTCGTTATACTGCTGGTTGTATTCAATATCCAGTTTTTTACTATAGCAATACCCCTGTTGGTCATATATCATAACCTGACGTGTTGATTTTTCCTCAATGGTAGACAAATTTATCGTGAAATCGTTTATAATCCCTTCAAGCAAAAACCGGCTGTTTTCAAAGTCCGCCTCAAAGGAAAGCAAGTGATAGATAAAATGAAAAGTCTTTACTTCGCCAGTATGATTGGTAATCGAGTAATAATCGGCATTACGCGAAAAAAGGCCGTCATAAGGTCGGGTAATGCTCGTGATTTTATGATTAAGTGAGATGAAGTTATTCGTGTAATCCTTGCGGCCCTCAAAATTTTCGATAATGCGACGCAAAAGGGGGCCTTCGATAAATAATCCTGTTTCAATGATCTGGCTGCTGTCAGTCGGCATATCGGTTACAAGGATATAAATGCTGCAATCCATTCTGCACATTACCATTGCCAGTTTGTGTACATCGCTGCCATAATGTAATTTTAGGATATAGTCGCTTTCAATTTCAACATTCATAAATTGATTTTATTCAAAAATACTCAAAATATACTAGTTTTTTGGACTCAGCATACCTTAACACCTGATTCATTATATTTGTACATATAAGCCATTCAATATGTACAGGAAAATTCTATTATTGCTGATCGCCCTCGTCAACCTCCCACTTTTCGCCCAATCCGTAAAAATCCCGCCATACCTCAAAAAAGGCGATACCATCGGTATATTGGCTACAGCCCGAAAAGTAGATATGGCACCACTGGCTGCCGGAATAAAGCTCATGGAAAGCTGGGGACTGCACGTGGTCATTGGTAAAACCATAGGATTGGATGATAACCAGCTCGCCGGCCCCGACTGGCAGCGTGCCACCGATCTTCAGCAGATGATGGATAACCCTGCCATAAAAGCCATCTGGTGCGCCAAAGGCGGCTATGGTACCGTACGCCTAATTGAACGTCTCGACTTTACAAAATTCAAAAAGAAGCCGAAGTGGTTCATTGGCTTTAGCGATGCAACAGTACTGCATAGCCACATCAATAACTTCGATATCGCCACGCTGCACGGTATGGTTGCCATAAGCGTGGGCCGCGCCACGCCCGAGGCTATTGAGAGTTTCCGAAAGGCGCTCTTTGGTGAAAAGCTATCTTATAACATTCCTGCCCATCCGTTCAACAAACCCGGCAAGGCGACAGGAGAGATTATTGGCGGCAACCTTTCGGTGCTCTACAGCATCATCGGTTCGCCATCGGAAGCCGATTATAAAGGCAAGATCATCTTTATAGAAGACCTCGACGAATACCTGTACCACATAGATCGTATGATGATGAACCTGAAGCGTAACGATTATTTCAAAAATGTAAAAGGTATTATTATCGGGGGCATGACTAAGATGCGCGATAACGACATCCCGTGGGGCCATGATGCGCTGGATATTATCCAGGATATTACCAAAGAATACAACATCCCCATCTGCTTTAACTTTCCGGCAGGCCACATCCAGGACAACCGCTCGCTGGTCATGGGTAAAACAATCACACTTGAGGTAACGGCATCCGGGACAAAAATTACCTTCAATTAATGGCAGGGCATAACGACCTTGGTAAGCTGGGCGAGGACCTTGCTGTTGAGTTCCTGCAAAAAGCAGGGTACACCATATTACAGAGGAACTGGGTATACCAAAAAGCAGAGATTGATATCATTGCGTGTAAAAGTGATGTGTTGGCTATAGTTGAGGTAAAGACACGCTCTACACTCGAGTTCGGGCTGCCGCAGGAATTCGTTAAGCCTGCCAAGATAAAACTGCTTGTCAGGGCCGTGGATGCGTTCGTAGAACAGAACGACATCGATGGCGAAGTGCGCTTCGATATAATTTCAATACATAAAAATAACACTGCCTTTGAAATAGAGCATCTGGAAGACGCTTTTTTTTATTTTTAGTTTGTTTAATATTTAACAAAATTATTTTAGTTTGTATATTTGCGTGCAAACAACGACTAAACAACTAAACACAACTATCTGAATATGAAAACTATTTCTTCTGTAGTCGAACACTACATTAAAACAAAGCCATTTTTGTTGAGTGCCCTCTCCCAAGGGATCATCAACCTCACATCGCTTGCCCGCAACATGATGCCTGAACTTGAGCAGGAACTGGGTAAAGATGTAAAACAGGGCGCTGTGGTAATGTCGTTAAAAAGGCTTTCCGAAGACCTGGATTTCAGGGTTAACCACAAGATCGTTAAGGTGCTGAAAGGCATAGGCGAAATCACTGTGCGCTCTTCACTCACGGATTATACCTTTGCCGTAAGCGATACCATCCTCAACAAGCAGGCCGAGCTTATTGCAAAGATCAATGCGAATCCCGATGTTTTCTATACCTCGTCAAGGGGAGTGAATGAAACCAATGTTGTGGTAAGCTCTTCGATGAGCCATGTAGTAGATGGTCTTTTTGCCGACGAAAAGCAGATAGAGCGTACCGATAACCTGGCTTCGATCACGGTAAAGCTTCCAAAAGACAATATCTCTACGCCGGGCGTATACTACTACATCTTCCAAAGGCTGGCATGGGAAGGTATCATCATCAACGAGGTGATCTCTACATCCTATGAGTTTACCATTCTGGTTAGCGAAGATGAGGTGGATATGGCCTTTAAAGTGATAAAAGATTTGAAGAGCCTGCAATAGGCTTTGATATAGTAAATACAAATGCAGCGGTCTTATCGCTGCATTTTTGGTTTTATATCTATTTCAAAAAATCTGTTTCGTAATGCTAAGCTAATACTCTGCCCACAAATCGGTAGATAATGTCATGCAAAGTCGCAAAGGCTGTACGGATAAGAATTGGAGGCAATTCAGCTTTGCGTCTTCTGGGCACATTGTTTCAGCATGAGTCTTGGCGGCTTTGCGACTTTGCGTGAAATCAAAAATGAAAGCACTGATAAGATAGAAATCTGTGTCATCCACATCCCTTTTCTCTTTATCTTTGGGTATAACTCCGCATCAATGTTCACAACCCTCATAATCCTTATCTTCCTCATTGCAGGAATAGCCGTTTTCATGAACCAGCCGCAATTTGGGAAACTGCCTTCCGGCGAAAGACAAAAACGAATCGAAAGATCGCCCAATTACAAAGACGGCCAGTTCCAAAACCTCAGCCACACGCCCAGCCTTAAAGAAGGGGTCAGTTATTTCCAGGTATTTTATGAGTTTTTCTTTAAGAAGAGGAAACGCAGTAAGCCCAAAGATCCGCTGCCTTCGCAGAAAACCGACCTGCACAGCCTCGCACCGGATGAGAACATTTTAGTTTGGTTCGGTCATTCGTCCTATTTCATGCAGGTGGACGGAAAGAAAATATTGGTCGACCCTGTATTTAGTGGCAATGCATCGCCGGTAAAGTTCACCACCAAAGCCTTTCCCGGCAGCGATGTTTATACCGTAGCAGATTTCCCGGAAATAGATATCCTCATCATCAGTCATGACCATTGGGACCACCTTGATTACGAAACCGTGCTGAAGCTAAAGCCAAAAGTAAAAAAAGTCATTACCAGCCTTGGCACTGCCGAACATCTGCAGGCATGGGGGTATGACGTGTCCCTTATTGAGGAAAAGGACTGGAACGAAACCATTGAGCTCGGCAATGGCTTTACCATCGGCACGACTCCCGCACGCCATTTTTCCGGACGCACCTTAACACGCAACAAGGCGATGTGGATGTCGTTCGTACTACAGACACCATCGTTCAGGATATTCCTTGGCGGTGATTCTGGCTACGATTATTTCTTTAAAGAGATCGGTGAAAAGTTCGGTCCTTTCGACCTTGCTATATTAGAATGTGGCCAGTATAACGAATATTGGAAATACATCCACATGCTGCCGGAACAGGTGGTTACCGTCGCACACGACCTCAAAGCCAAAAAGCTCCTGCCGGTACATTGGGCCAAATTCTCGCTCGCATTGCACGACTGGGATGAGCCCATAAAAAGCGTCACTGCCGAAGCCGAAAAACAGGGTATGCCAATATTGACACCAATGATAGGAGAGAAGGTGAGTTTAGATAAACCGCAGGTGTTTAAGAAATGGTGGGAGGGTTTGGAGTAGTTTTCAGCCTGCCTGCCGGCAAAGGCAGGTTGCAGTCACAGTTTCTATACAATGGAATGAATTCCCGGTCAGCCAGCTCCGGAGGAGCGGCCTATTTATAGCTAAAAATTTAACGAAATTATCTAAAGCTCCGGAGGAGCGATATATAATTCACGCTTCCTCGAAAATAAATTCTTCCTTAAAATCAACATTGTAAAGTTTTAAGAATTCTAAATATTCTTCCCTGAATGTTTTTGTCTTATGATGCTCTTCTTGGTTTTGGATATAATTTATAACTTTTGTCAATTGTGAATGGCCACATGAAAATGCTCCAAAACCATGCTGCCATTCGAATTTCCCTGCGATCCATTTTTGAGTATTGATAAATTTAGAGGAACTTGCTTTAATATCGCGTACCAGATCAGACAATGCTATCGTTGGTTTTAAACCGATGAGAATATAGATATGGTTAGGCATGCCATTTATGGCGATCAATTTTTGCCCATCATTGGTAATGATGCCTGTTATATATTTATACAATTCATCTTTCCATCTGGGAGATATAAGATTCAATCTTCCTTTTACAGCAAAAACGATATGAATGTATATTTGCGAATAAGTGTCTGCCATTTTATATATCACTCCTCCGGAGTTTTTAGAAAAGATACGTATTTAATCCTATAAATATACCGCTCCTCCGGAGCTTTGAAATACGGTTATGTATTTGCTGTAAATACATCAGGGGTTGACTATCACTGTCTGTTTAAAATAGTTAGAAATTACAACAGATATCTTGGGCATTCAGGCCAACTCCGGAGGAGTGGTATATTTATAGCCTTGGATCTATCGCAAGTACAAAAGCTCCGGAGGAGCGATATATGAATAAAACTCTACTCCTCAAACACCATCTCCAGTAACTCCAATGCTTTCTTCAACGATTTCACATTCTCAAATGTAAGCAGCAAGCGCAATCCATTCTTCGTTTGCTTTTCCTTCATTTTAGATAAGGTCGGGAACTGCTGCACGAACTTCAGCACTTTACGGAAGGATGCCGACTGGTAGTAATCGCTTTGTTGGTCGCCTACAAAATAGCCTACCATTTTGCCCTGCTTCAATACCAGTTTTTCGAGGCCCATTTTGGTCGCAGCCCACTTAATGCGCATACTGGTAAGCAGCGCCTGTGCCTGTTTTGGCAGCGGCCCGAAACGGTCGATAAGCTTTTGCTCGAAGGCGATGAGCCCGGCTTCGTCCTTGATGGTAGCAAGGTCGTTATACAGGTTGAGCCTTTCGGTAATGTTGTTGATGTATTCGTCAGGGAACAGCAGCTCGAAGTCGGTGTCGATCTGCAGATCTTTTACGTATTCTTTTTCGGTATCGTCATCGCCATCGTCATACAGGTCTTTGAATTCGTTTTCCTTCAGCTCCTCAATGGCTTCATTCATAATCTTCTGGTAGGTTTCAAACCCGATCTCGTTGATGAAACCGCTCTGTTCGCCGCCTAAAAGATCCCCTGCCCCGCGTATCTCCAAATCCTTCATCGCAATGTTGAACCCGCTACCCAGCTCGCTAAACTGCTCCAGCGCCTGTATGCGCTTGCGGGCATCCTCGGTCATAGCCGAATACGGTGGCGCTATGAAATAACAAAACGCTTTCTTGTTGCTCCGGCCTACGCGGCCGCGCATCTGGTGCAGGTCGGACAGCCCGAAGTTATTGGCATTGTTGATAAATATTGTATTGGCATTGGGTACGTCAAGCCCGCTTTCAATAATGGTCGTGGCAACCAGCACATCAAAATCGCCTTCCATAAAAGCAAGCATCAGTTCCTCGAGTTTTTTACCATCCATCTGGCCATGGCCTACGCCGACTTTCGCACCCGGCACCAGCCGCTGTATCATTCCGGCTACTTCCTTAATGTTCTCGATACGGTTATGGATAAAGAACACCTGCCCACCGCGCTGTATCTCATACGAAATGGCATCGCGGATAACCTCTTCATTAAAGCCCACCACCTGGCTCTCTATAGGATAGCGGTTGGGCGGCGGCGTGGTAATTACAGATAAGTCGCGTGCTGCCATGAGCGAGAATTGCAGTGTCCTTGGTATTGGGGTGGCTGTTAGTGTAAGGGTGTCTACATTGGCGGCAATCGTCTTCAGTTTGTCTTTTACGTTTACGCCAAATTTCTGTTCCTCGTCTACGATAAGCAGCCCCAGGTTTTTGAACTTCACGCCTTTGCCAACCAGCTGGTGCGTACCAATGAGGATGTCCAGCTTACCGTCTTCCAGTTGCTTCAGGGTATCAGCCTTTTGTTTGGCAGTACGGAAACGGTTCAGGTACCCGATGCTCACAGGCATATCTTTCAATCGTTCGCTAAAAGTGCGGTAATGCTGGTAGGCAAGTATGGTAGTTGGTACAAGGATGGCTACCTGCTTGCCGTTATCCACAGCTTTAAAGGCGGCACGTATCGCAACTTCGGTCTTGCCAAAGCCCACATCGCCACACACCAGGCGGTCCATAGGGCGCTCGCTTTCCATGTCGGCTTTTACATCACGTGTTGCGGTGATCTGGTCGGGTGTGTCTTCGTAAATGAAAGACGACTCCAGCTCGGCCTGCAAATAGCTGTCGGGCGCGTATTGGAATCCTTTCTCCAACCGGCGCTTGGCATAGAGCTGTATGAGGTTAAAGGCAATGTGCTTAACACGTGCCTTTGTTTTCTGCTTGAGAGCTTTCCATGCACCGGAACCTAGTTTGTATATCTTAGGTGGCGCACCATCCTTGCCGTTGTATTTCGATATTTTGTGCAGCGAGTGGATGCTCACATACACAATGTCATTGTCCGCATACACGAGCTTTATCGCTTCCTGTGTCCTGCCTTCCACCTGTATTTTTTGCAGTCCGCCGAATTTCCCGATACCATGGTCGATGTGCGTTACATAATCGCCAACGGAAAGTGAGTTGAGTTCTTTCAGTGTAATGGTCTGCTTTTTCGAATACCCGTTCTTGATGCTGAACTTGTGGTAGCGTTCAAATATCTGGTGGTCGGTGTAGCAGGCGATCTGGTTTTCTTCGTCTACAAAGCCTTCATAAATGGGGAAGACGATGGTTTTATACTGCTTGCGCGTACTTTCATGATTGGCTTCGTCCAGGCTTTCAAAAATGCCATCAAAGCGTTTGGCCTGCGCTTCATTCGAGCAGAACAGGTAATTCTTAAAACCGTTATGGTGATTCTCGTGCAGGTTGTTCAGCAGCAGGTCGAACTGCTTGTTGAACGACGGCTGCGGCTGTATATGGAACTCGAACACCTGGCTTATTTTGAAAGTGGCGCGGTTGCCCAGTTCTACTATAGTAAAGTCTAATGCTTTTTTCAGGAATGCCTGCTGGTTGAGGAACAGCTCTTCCGGAGAGGCGTGCTTCAGGTCTTTGGATAATTTGTCGAAAGCTTCATTGGCCTTGCCGAAAAGAATATCCAGCTGTGCCAGTGATGCCTCGCTGTCTTTTATAAAGATGACCGTTTTTTCACTGATATATTCCAGAAAGCTCTCCCTTTTTTCCTGGAGGAATTTATTCTCAACGTTCGGGATAACGGTAATTTTCTTTTTCTTTTCCAATGACAGCTGCGAGGCCACATCGAACGTACGAATGCTGTCTACCTCATTACCGAAGAACTCTATACGGTAAGGGTTATCATTCGAAAAAGAGAACACGTCCACAATCCCTCCGCGCACAGAGAATTCGCCCGGTTCGGAAACGAAATCCACACGGCGGAACTCATATTCGAAAAGCACCTCATTGATAAAGTCGATAGATACAAGGTCGCCTGTCGCGATCTTCAGGGTGTTCTTTTCAAGCTCTTTGCGCGTTACTACCTTCTCAAAAAGGGCTTCGGCATAAGAGACGATTATAGCGGGCTTCTTACGTGAGTTGATGCGGTTGAGCACCTCGGCACGCAGCAGTATGTTGGCATTATCGGTCTCCTCTATCTGGTAAGGGCGGCGGTAGGAGCCGGGATAGAACAGCACATCCTGGTCGCCTATGAGCTGCTCCAGGTCGTTTAGGTAATAGGCGGCCTCTTCCTTGTCTTTTAAGATGAGGAGGAACGGTAGCTCGCTTTGGCGGAACAGCGGGTCGATGACAAAAGACAGCGAAGAGCCCAAAAGGCCCTTTACCTGCAGCTTGTTCTCCGGCTTTGCGATAGCGTCGGCGATCTGCTTTACTTTGGGCGACTGCCCGTATTTATCTAAAAATTCAGGTCTCAATTTTTTGGTCGGATAAAATTACCATGTCCTGCCGGTGTTATTCTGCGTGTCGGTTGGGATATGCTTGCAGGAGGCTGCGGCTGCGCTTCGGGATTGGCCATACGCACCGTGTCCAGGGCTTTCAGCATTTCCTGCTCGCCTTCTTCTTTCGGTATTTCCTTGATACGGATAATCTCGTCGAACTGGTTGAATATCGATGCGGCCTCCTTATCGATGCTTCCCATGATCTCAAAAACCTTTTTGGCGGGTACCGGATCTACGCCCACAAAGGTATGGAGCGATTTTATTTTGGTGACCATCACATCAAAACGGCTTTTTACCTGGGGCTTGCTAAAAGCGGCCGGTATGGTATTACGGGCCATCTCGGCTTTTGCCACAAGGTTTTTGGTTTTCTGGCGGTAAGCGCTCAGGTCGCCTGCGGGTTTTTGCAGCATCTCATTTCTCAACTGGTCCCACTCGTTCCAGCTGCCCATCTGCTGCTGTGCTTTGGCAGAAGCTGTGGGAAGGCTGAATTTCCAGTTCTTATTAAGGGCTTTAACTATGGAGTCGTTTTGCCTCTCTATCCTTTTTGCCTGCGCAATGCGCTGCTGCTGGTCGTCTTCGCACGAGAACAGGGCAAATGATAAGAGCACTATAATGACTGCTTTAAGGTATTTCATGTTCTTTGAATTGATGGCAAATTTACAAATGTTGGGCCAAACCGCCTGTCATCTTTTTAATTTCTTTAAGATGGGCAGGCTTATAATTTAATTGTTTGTTTTTTTATGGATAATTTGCTTATCGCCTTCGCGGAATCACAATCTTTTAAAATTTTGTTAGATACATGAGGTAAAAGAATAAATTTCATAATTCGAAACTATTATATTTGCATTGCAAACGAACACAACATGGCAAAAATACTCATCATCGGGGCCTGCGGGCAGATAGGCACGGAACTAACAGCAAAACTACGAAGCATATACGGCACAGATGAAGTCGTGGCTTCGGATGTCAGGAAAGGCGACCCTGCATTTGTAGCTTCCGGCCCGTTTGAAGTAGTGAATGCCCTCGACTTTAACCAGGTGCAGTCCATAATTGAAAAACACAAGGTTGAAGATGTGTACCTTATGGCGGCGCTGCTTTCGGCGACTGCAGAAAAGAACCCTGCCTTTGCGTGGGACCTTAATATGAACTCGCTTTTCCATGTGCTGAATATTGCTAAAGAGGGGAAGATCAAAAAGATATTCTGGCCTTCGAGCATTGCCGTGTTCGGGCCAACTACACCTAAGCAGAACACCCCTCAGTATACTGTGATGGAACCTTCTACGGTTTACGGCATTTCCAAGCAGTCCGGCGAGCGCTGGTGCGAATACTACCATAATATTTATGGGGTAGATGTGCGCAGCATCCGTTATCCCGGCCTTATCAGCTGGTCTACACTGCCGGGCGGCGGTACGACCGATTATGCCGTTGATATTTACCACAAGGCATTAAGCGACGGCAAATACACCTGCTTTCTTAGCGAAGAAACCCGCCTGCCAATGATGTATATGGACGATGCCATCCGTGCTACTGTAGAGATCATGCAGGCACCTGCCGAAAATATAAAGATACGATCGGCTTATAACCTTTCGGCAATGGACTTTACTCCTGAAGAGATTGCCAATGCCATCAAAAAGCACATCCCGGATTTCACCATTGATTATGCACCTGATTTCCGCCAAAAGATAGCCGACAGCTGGCCGCAAAGCATTGACGACAGCAGTGCCAGGCAGGACTGGGGCTGGAAGCACAATTTCGACCTGGATGCCATGACGGCGGATATGCTGGAGCATCTTGCTGCAAAGGCGGAATAGTTATCTTTCTCCTTAAATAAATTTAAATTACACCTATAAGGTATTCAAGACCTTGCAGGAGGTACAATATGTCGGTTGCCTAACTTGCAAGGTTTCAAAAACCTTGTAGGTTTAAATAAAGAATCTAAAATCCACCAACATAATTTTTTTCTATATTGCGGTAAGCGAAACCATCGCCTTGCCCGCTATGAAAAAAACTGTTGCATTAGCTTTTGGACTTGCCGCATTCTTGCTGTTCTTCGGCGCATGCCAAAAAGAAAGGCAGGAACCTTTAGCGACAGGTAAAAAAGAGGTATCCGAATCGGTAAGCCTTACCGACCGGGGCAATGAGCAGTGGCGCATCGGTAATTACCAGAAAGCGCTGGACTATTTCACCCAGGCCTATAAAAAGGTAAAACAGCAGGGAGATGAAAAGGAAATGGCCACGCTGCTCAATAACCTGGGGCTGGTACACTGGCGGCTGGAAAACAATGAGGCTGCCATGGAATGCTATAATGAAGCTGCGGTGCTGGCTGAAGAGACCGGAATGAAGCGGCTGCTCGGGCTTACACATACCAACCGGGCCCTTATACTAAAGGAACGACGCGACTTTAAGGCAGCATTCGAACAAAACGGTGCTGCCATCGCGATATTTAAAGAGCTTAATGAACCCCGCGACCTCGCTATTGCCTATAATAACGAGGGGCAGATATACCGCTATGGTGAAAACCTGGACCCGGCGCTGAAATATTATTTCCTGTCGCTGGAAGAATGCCGCAGCATCAATTACGCCGAAGGCATGGCCACGGCCTGGCAGAACATCGGCACGGTGTACACCAAAAAAGGCGATGCTCCCCGCGCGTTTGATGCGGCACGAAAATGCCTTGCCATTGCACGGAAGCTCGACAGCAAAGTGCGTATAAGGGAGGCTTATGAGGAATTGTCCAAGAGCCATGAGCGTTTTGGCACGGCTGACTCTGCCTTGTACTACTACAAAAAATACTTTGAAATCGAGCGTGAACTGATGGAGGCCAACCAAAGCGAGCGCCTCTCGCAAAACCAGGCGGAGTTGGGCCTCGAAGTAAAGAACCTGCGCATACAGAACCTGCAAAATGAGAAAGAGATAGCTAACAACCGCCTCTGGACAATCGGTTTCGGGATACTTACAGCGCTGCTCATAGGTGCGTTTTTCGTATACCGCTACCTGTCGCGGATACGCTTTAAGGAACGCCAGCTGGAAATGGAGCTGCTGAATACGCAAAAGATAATCGATGTAAAGGAACAGGAACTGAAGACGTATATTATCGACCTTTCCCGGAAGAATGCCATTATCACCAGCCTTCAGGAAGAAACTCCGGAAGCACCGGAACTTCACGAGCCTACGGAAGACGAGATAACGGCTTTGCTTGACCAAAAAATACTCACCGATGAGGATTGGGCACAGTTCCAGTCCCGCTTCCGCGCAATATACCCCGGATTTTTCTCGCGCATAAAGGAAAGCAATGTTGCCCTTACCGAAGCGGAGACCCGAATACTGGTACTCATGCGCCTTGAGCTCAACGGCCCCGACATGGCGAATATCCTTGGTATCTCGCCCCAAAGCGTACGTGTCTGCAAGATGCGCCTCAAGAAAAAACTGAACGCAGTAGGATATGAAACAGTGGAGGCTTTTCTGGAATACCTGATACGTTAGAGAATTGTTTAGCCAATAATTACACGAATTTTCACAAATTTATTTTGATCTGCATGATCCAGTTGTACAGATCTGTCCGTCCAGCCTTGTGAACTTTGTGCAAAATCTTGGTGAACTTTGTGGTAAAATTATTCAGGCAGCAATTTGTGAAAATTCGTGTAATTCGTGGCAAAAAAACCAAAAAAAATCTTTTCTATCTTTATCGAAATTTTCAATTAAAAAATGAAAAAAACAGTCGTACTGCTTTCGTTAGTTGTTTCCATATTTTCTTATTCGCAAAATAAAGACTACGCCAAATATGTCAACCCCATTATCGGTACAGGCGGCCACGGGCATACATTTCCCGGCGCTACGGTGCCCTTCGGGATGGTACAGTTGAGTCCGGATACCCGCATCGACGGCAGTTGGGACGGTTGCAGCGGCTATCATTATTCAGATAATGTAATCTACGGCTTTTCGCACACGCACCTTAACGGGACGGGTGTATCGGATTTTGGTGACATCATGCTGATGCCTGCTATGGGCGAGCCAAAACTCGACAGCAAAAGCTATTCCTCCACTTTTTCGCATGCCAATGAAAAAGCCGCAGCAGGCTATTATTCAGTAAAGCTGGACGATGATGCCATTTTGGTAGAGCTTACCGCTACCCCGCGCGTTGGGCTGCAGCAATATACTTTTTCTAAAAGCGGGCAGGCCAATATCATCCTCGACCTTAACCACCGCGACAAGCTGATCATGGGCGAGGTAAGAGTCATCGATAATAAAACTATCGAGGTACTGCGCCGCAGTAGCGCCTGGGCAGCCGACCAGTATGTATATGCGCGCATCGAGTTCAGCCAGCCGATGAAGATAACGGCAGTGAATAACAATGCTTTTGCCCCGGCAAAAGTGACTGACAAGTTCTTTGCAGGTTCGCTGTTGGCTTTAAGCTTTAGTAAAGAAGTGCAGGCAGGAGAGAAGCTGATGGTAAAAGTAGCCTTGTCACCCACAGGTTACGAAGGAGCAGCAAAGAATATGAAGGCCGAAATGCCGGGCTGGGATTTTGTAAAAACAGGCAAAGCAGCACGGACGTTATGGAATACAGAACTTTCGAAAATTGAAATAACAGAATCGGACAAAGATAAGCTTTCGATATTCTATACAGCCCTATACCACACCATGATGCAGCCGAATATCGCGATGGATGTGGATGGCATGTACCGTGGCCGCGACAATGAGCTGCACAAGGCAGAAGGGTTTGACTACTATTCGGTGTTCTCGTTGTGGGATACCTTCAGGGCGGCGCACCCGCTGTACACACTGATCGAAAAGAAGCGTACGGCCGATTTCATAAATACATTCATTAAGCAATACGAACAGGGGGGCAGGCTGCCGGTATGGGAACTAGCCAGCAACGAAACCGACTGCATGATAGGATATCATTCTGTTTCCGTTATAGCCGATGCAATGGCAGCGGGCATAAAGGGATTTGACTATGAAAAAGCCTATGAAGCCGCGAAGCACAGTGCCATGCTCGATATTTTCGGATTGGATGCGTATAAAAAGAACGGCTTTATCAGCATTGACGATGAGCATGAAAGCGTATCGAAAACCTTGGAATATGCCTACGATGACTGGTGCATTGCACAAATGGCGCTGCGCCTCAAAAAAATGGAAGACTACGATTACTTTATGCACCGGTCGGAAAGCTGGAAAAACCTGTTCGACCCCTCCACAGGGCACATGAGGCCGAAGCGTAACGGCGGTTGGGAAAAGCCCTTCGACCCGCGTGAGGTGAATAATAACTTTACCGAAGGCAACAGCTGGCAGTATACTTTTTTTGTGCCTCAGGACATACGCAGCCTCATTGATGCGCATGGTGACAATTGGGATAAATTTGAAGCGAAACTCGACGAACTTTTTGCTGCCCCTTCAGCTACGACGGGTCGTGAGCAGGTGGATATTACAGGCCTTATCGGGCAATATGCACATGGCAATGAGCCGAGCCACCACATGGCATGGCTCTATCATTATGTAGGAAAGCCTCAAAAAGCAGAGCAGAAAATAAAATACATCCTTGATAATTTTTATAAAAATGCACCCGACGGCCTGATAGGTAATGAAGACTGTGGTCAAATGAGTGCCTGGTATGTACTGGCCAGTGCAGGCATTTACAAGGTAACTCCGGGCGATGATGTGTGGATGACGCAAAAGCCGTATTTCCCGGCTGTACAATTTAATTATGAGGATGGTACCAGAATGCTGTTCCGCCAGGCGCATTACCGGGAGGATATGGAAAAATTGCAGCCACTGAGCATAGGCTTCACCGAGCCATACACTACCGTAAAGCCTGTTCCGGTTATCGAAGCGGAAAGCAAGTCGTTTAAGGATAAAATGACCATTAGTATAACATGCTATGGTAAGGATGACACGATCTTTTATATGGTTGATGACAATTCAGGCAAACCGGCATTCATAAAATATATAAAGCCATTCGAAATAAACCAAAGCAGTACTGTCCTGGCTTATACAGAAAGGTACGGACACAAGAGCAACACGGTTACCGCTCATTTCTTTAAGAAGCCTAACAACTATACTATTACAATTAAATCGAAATACAACCCGCAATACCATGCAGGCGGCCCGGACGGATTATTGGATGGCATATTCGGTACAGAAAATTGGCGCAAAGGGGACTGGCAGGGTTACCAGGGGCAGGATTTTGAAGCAGTGATAGACTTACAGAAAAAAATGCCCGTGAAAAGCATTGCCACACGGTTCCTTCAGGACAGCAGGGCATGGATAATGTTCCCGACAAAAGTGGAATACTATGTTTCTGATGACAATGTGAATTTTACACTCGCCCAAACCGTAAACAACTACGTTCAGGCTCAAAACTATGATGTGCAGGTAAGCGCTTTTGAGGGTAACCTCGATACCCAGCCAAGATATATAAAAATAAAAGCCTATAACTATGGCAAGTTACCTGAATGGCACCAGGGCGCAGGCAGTGATGCGTTTATATTTATTGATGAGATAACTATAGCCCCCTAACCCCGAAGGGGGAATTTCACTCAGTCCCATAACCACTCTTGCCGCAAGAGTAAGAATTCCCCCTTCGGGGGTTAGGGGGCTGGTTTTAATCCAGCTTCTCCGTTAGCTTGCTGAAAACCGATTTCGCATCCTTGCCTTCGTATAAAATAGCATACACAGCATCGATTATAGGGGTCTTGGCCTTATACTCTTTGTTGAGCTTGTGGGCGCTTTTTACGGCATAATAACCTTCTGCCACCATGCTCATTTCCATCATGGCCGATTTCACGGTATAGCCTTTTCCTATCATATTACCGAACATCCTGTTGCGCGAGAATACCGAATAGCCCGTCACCAGCAAGTCGCCCAGGTAGGCAGAGTTGTTGATGTTGCGCTTCATTCGGTGTACCTTGCGGATAAATTTCTTCATCTCCCGGATGGCATTGCTCATGAGCAGCGCCTGGAAATTATCGCCATACCCAAGGCCGTGTGCAATACCAGCTGCTATGGCATAAATGTTCTTAAGCATCGCGGCATATTCAGTACCCACAATATCATCGGAAGTCTTGGTCTTAATATAATGGCTGTTGAGGTTCTTACCCATTATCTTGGCTTTTTTCTCGTTGCCGCAGGCAATGGTAAGGTAAGAAAGGCGCTCCAGGGCAACTTCTTCTGCGTGGCACGGGCCTGTAATTACGCCAATATTATCGTATGGGATATCGTAATTTTCATGGAAGTGCTGGCCAACGATAAGGCTGGTTTCGGGAACGATACCTTTAATTGCTGAGAAAACTACCTTGCCTTCAAGACTTGTGGTAAGCTTCTCCAATTCCCCGCTCAAAAATGCCGACGGCACGGCAAATATCACATAATCGGCATAGGCAACCGCCTCATTTATATCACTGGTAAGCCTGAGCTTATTGGTGTCAAATTCTACCGAGCTTAAGTAATTCGGGTTGTGCTTTTGCAGTTTCAGGTGGTCAATAGCGTCGTTATTGCGCATATACCATGCTATTTCAGGCACATTTGAGCAAAGCATCTTGGCGATAGCCGTAGCCCAGCTTCCGCCGCCGATAACGGCGAATTTAGGAGTGTCACTCATTTTACTTCAATTAATTGAAAGGCCAAAAATACTTAAATTTAAAAGAATGTGCCCAATTGCGGGATGCTATTGTTCTTTTTTTATAAAAAGGTTTGGCATCAGTTGGGTAAAAATTAACATTTTATTATGATTGCCTGACACAATGTAAAGAGGTTGCCCTCGTTAATCTATAACAGTTTTGTTTATAAGTTAAGGATATACAAGGTTAGTTAAATTTTTTGTTTTTGGTGTTTTAAAAGGCATTCCTATATTTTCAGGAATGCCTTTTATTTTTTGTGGGATTTGTCACTAGCTTCGCTGAACCACTTCGTTAGGCGTCTGAGGAAGGAGAATCACTAACTATAATTTTTTAGATTTCACTCCGCAAGCTGCGTTCAGGATGATAGGCTTACTCAATTATCTTTAATAGCTCATCTCCACTATTTCGCGTACTTTATCAGGGGTAATATTGCCGCGTTCGCCCATTGCCTTCCAGCCTCTTTCCTCAAAGCGCTTTACAATAAAATCGGCTGTTGACGCATAATCGGCAGTATATTCCGATATCCTCGATGGCATTCCCATAGCTTTGAAAAACGCAACTGTTTTTTCGATAGCCTCATGGGCCGCCTTATCGGTATCCGTTTCGGTAATATTCCACACCCTTTGCCCATATTGTGCCAGCTTTTCCTTTTTGGTGTCGAACATCACGCGGTACAGGTTCGGTCCGATGATGGCCAGCGTGCGGGCATGGTCAATTTCATATAATGCTGTAAGCTCGTGGCCAATCATGTGGGTGGCCCAATCGGTTGGCACGCCTTTTTGTATGAGTCCGTTCAGCGCCATGGTACAGCACCACATAAAGTTGGATGCCAGTTTATAATCGGCAGGGTTTTCGGCTACATCAGGGCCTATTTCGATAAGGGTCTGTAATATCCCCTCAGCGATCCTGTCCTGTAGCATGGCATCGTGCGGGTAGGTAAGGTATTGCTCCATCACGTGGGTAAATGCATCGATCACGCCATTTTGTACCTGCCTTTTTGGAAGTGAAGCCACCACGGTTGGGTCGCATATTGAGAATTGCGGGAATACGGCAGGCCCGCCAAAGCTGAGTTTTTCCTGTGTTTTATTGATCGTTATGACCGACCCCGAATTCATCTCGCTACCCGTTGCCGGAAGGGTAAGCACAGTACCGAAAGGCAGTGTGTTGCCCTCGATACGTATCCTTTTTTGGAGGATGTCTATAGGGTCGCCGTCAAACTTTACGGCTGCCGACATGAATTTCACTGCATCGATTACCGATCCGCCGCCAACCGCCAGGATGAAGTTAATTTCCTTTTCGCGTACAATTTCTACGGCCTTCATTACGGTCTCATAGCGCGGATTGGGTTCAATACCGCCGAATTCGGTAATATCGTAGCCTTTCAGGGCATCGGTTACCTGCGTATGTACGCCATTATTAAAAATGCTCCCACCACCATAGGCAAGCAGCACTTTGGCATCAGCCGGGATAAGTTTAGAAAGTTTTGCTATCTGCCCCTTGCCGAACACGAGGTTCACGGGGTTATAAAGTTCGAAGTTAAGCATGGTGAAGTTTTTTAGTAAAGTTACATAAAAGCATGAAATAGTAAACAGTCACAGTCACAGTTTTCAGTGCCACGATTGCTGTTAAATCGCACTGTAATTACAGTAACTCTGTGACCTGCCTTTGCCGCAGGCAGGCTGCGACTGAAAACTGCGACTATTTTTTATAAAAAAGGTTATGCTCCAAATATTCCCCAACTTTATGCGGTAACATCGGCATTACATTTTTCCCTGCTTTAATGCTTTCGCGGATGAAGGTGGATGATAGCTCAATTACCGGTGCATCGACGCGGTGAATGCGGGCGTTGGCAGCAATTTCGGGGTTGATGGTTTCGGTATTGAGGCGCGGATAAACGTAGATGTCGTGATTTTGCAGTATCACCTCATAGTTCTTCCATTTATGGAGGGAGTTGAGGTTGTCTTCGCCCATGATGAGGGAAAACTCATGCGAAGGGTACTTTTCCTGCAAATGCGCCAGTGTATGTACGGTGTAATTGGGCTGTGGCAGCTTGAACTCAATATCGCTGGGCTTCAGTTTTGGATAGTCTTCCGTAGCCAGGAACACCATCTGCAGGCGGTGGTAGTCGTCCAGCAAGGTGCTTTTTTTCTTGAGAGGGTTGTGGGGCGTAACCACGAGCCATACCTGGTCGAGGCTGCTATATTCCGCAATATGGTTGGCTATGATGAGGTGCCCTATGTGCATGGGGTTGAATGTCCCGAAATACAGCCCGACTTTCATATTATTTGCTCACAAAACTTTTCACGAGTTCATACGCCTCCTGTTTGGCAACATCCAGATCGTAATTCTTTATTACAATATCAAACTGCGGTGCTGTGGCCAGTTCTACCGATGCCTTCGCAATGCGCATGTTTATCTTGTCGTCACTTTCGGTAGAACGTTTCTTGAGGCGTATCTTCAGCTCGTCAATGCTGGGGGGCTTTACGAAAACTGCAAGCGTTTCTTCGGGGAATTTCTTTTTGATGCGCAATCCTCCGGCCACATCGATGTCGAATATCACGTTCTTGCCTTTCGCCCAGATGCGCTCTACTTCGCTTTTCAGCGTGCCGTAAAAGTTATCACGGTACACCTCTTCCCATTCCACAAAATCTTCGGCTTTGATGTGCTGCTTAAATTCATGCAGCGATATGAAGTAATAATCTTTCCCGTCCCTTTCACCCTCGCGCGGTTCGCGCGTTGCTGCGGAAACCGAGAATTCCAGGTTCAGTTCCGGTTGTGCCAGCAGGTGCCTGACTATGGTTGTCTTACCCGACCCGGAAGGAGCCGAGAATACTAATAATTTGCCTTTATTCATTAATCGTTGTGTTGTCGTTTGTTATTGGGATTTGGAGCCTGGAATTTAAAGAACGTTCAAGACCTGTTCTTTTATTTTCTCCAGCTCATCCTTCATCTGTACTACCAGCTTCTGCATTTTGGCGTGGTTGGATTTGGAGCCCATGGTGTTTATCTCACGTCCCATTTCCTGGGTGATGAATCCCAGCTTACGGCCGTTGGCCTCGGTGCCGGCAATGGTTTCTATAAAATAGTTCAAGTGGTTCTCGAGCCTTACTTTCTCTTCGGTGATGTCCATTTTTTCGAGATAGTAAATAAGCTCCTGCTCAAAACGGTTCTCATCTACATTTACTTTCAGTTCCTCAATAGAGGCGTGAAGCCTGGTCTTTACAGTTTGAAGCCTCTCGCCGTCAAGCGCTACGGTTTCGTTCATTAAAGAAAGGATATTGGATATCCTTATCAGGAATTCCTTTTCCAGCGATACGCCTTCGGTCACCCTGAAGTCATGGATGTTGTCAAGCGCCTGTGTGATAACGCCCTGTATATTGCCCCACTCATTCTCATCGATTTCCTCGCGCTCCGTTTTCAGGGCATCGGGCATGCGAACCGCCATTTTCATCAGCTCCGTTTCATCGGCATTGGGAATCACCTCTTTCATTTGCTGGATGTATGATCTTACGATGGGCGCATTTATTTTAGCAGAAGTCTCTTCCCCTGTAACTTCAACAAAAAGTGAGAAGTCTATTTTGCCGCGTTCCAGCTTTTGTGCGATCTGGTTACGAAGGCCCAATTCCATCTCACGGAATACGGATGGCATGCGCACGTTCAGGTCGAGCCCTTTGCTGTTCAGCGATTTTACCTCTACCGTTATTTTTTTGTTGGCCAGCTGCAGGGAAGCCTTACCAAAGCCTGTCATCGATTGTATCATGCAAAAAATTTAAAGCCGTAAAGTTAATAAAAATAATGGAGAGCGAGTCATTGCCAGATTTTTAACATCAGGCAGATTTGCTTTTCCCCGTCATCGTAACCAGATAAACACCCGTAAATATAAAGAGTGCCGAAAGTATTTTAACAAGGCTCAGTTCGTCCTTGCCAAGGGAGATGGAGAACACTGTCGCAAAAAACGGCTGGAGGTAAATGAACACGGCAACGGTAGTAGGCTTTAGCTGTTTCATAGAAAGCAGGTTGAGCAGGTAGGTAAGAAACGTTGAGAATACAACTACAAAAGCAATTTTGATAATGATGTGCTGCGGCATAGCGGCAAGGCCGACTTCCGAGAGCTGTTCCCACCCGAAAGGCAGTACCATGATAAACCCGAACAGGTAAATGTATTTCACGAAAGTGAAGGGATTGTATTTGTCCATCAGCTTTTTCACGAGGATCAGGTACAGGCCGTAAGACACCGCGTTGACAAATACCAGGAAATTGCCCCATAAGGCATTCCCGCTGCTATTAACGGTCTTTCCGTAAAGGATCAGTACAACAGTCCCTGCAAGCCCAAGAGCGATGCCCAATGCCTTTTTGCCAGCTATTCTTTCCTTAATGATGATGGACGAAAGTACGAGCACGATCATGGGTGTAGTAACCATCAATACCGATGCCATGATGGGGGAGGTGAGGCTGAGCCCCTGAAAGAACGTAAGCATATTGAGCGCCACGCCAAAAAGTGCAGCCGCGGCGATACGCGGAAAATCACCTATGGCAATTTTCTCTTTAGGCGTAAAGAAGGCACACAGCCAGAAGAGCAATGCCGACCCGCCAACACGCAACACAATAAACCCGAAAGGTTTTATATAAGCCGGCATCACATCTTTGGCAATGGTAAATGTCACACCGTAAATTATGGATACCAATGTCGCGGCTATAAGGGCAAGGTTACGCTTTCCCATTAGCTAAGGTGCGCGATCGCAGCTTCCACCACCTTTTTATTGTTACCTACAAATATGCTGTCGCCATCCACGATCACCGGGCGGCTCAAAAACGTGTAATGTTCCATTATGTAGTTTTTATAGTCGGCTTCGGTAAGCTGCATGTCTTTCATGCCGCGCTCTTTGTAAAGGGTTGCCTTACGGCTAAACAGGGCTTCGTAGCTCCCGGCAAGGCGGTGCATTTCTTCAAGCTCTTCACTTGTTATCGGGTCCGATTTTATTTCACGCAGTGTAAAGCCTTCTTTATGGGGAAGCGACGCCAGTATTTTCCGACAGGTATCGCAGGTCTTGAGGTAGAATATTTTTTTCATGGCGTAAAAGTAAATGTTTTTTATGGCAGACCCCAAAGGTTTTCAAAACCTTTGGGGTCTTTAATCGCTGTAAAACATAATTAAAAATCCTTTATATTTATACCTCAAACAATACAGACAAAAATGGAAAACGAATTCAGGATCACCCGCACTAGCAGGGAAATTTACGACCGCTTTTTTGATAACTATTCGCTGGAACAGCTAAATAAAATTCCACCAGGCTTCAACAATAACCTTATCTGGAACATCGGCCACATTATCGTTTCACAGCAGATCATGATCTATGGCGGAGCAGGACTTACACTAATGGTAAGCGATGAGCTTGCAGGCAAATACACCCGCGGCACAAAACCGGAGTTCGACCTCACTCAAAAGGAAGTCGATGAGATAAGGTCGCTGCTGTACTCACCTGTCGTAAGGACAGAGGAGGATTATTACAATAGGGTATTTACAACGTTTACTGAAAGGAAAACCCAGCTGGGCTTTACGTTGTCAACAGTTGAAGATGCTATTGCCTTTAATAATTACCATGAAGGTATCCATTTGGGGATGATGATGTCTATCCGCAAATTTCTTTAAAGTTATAGAGTTCCGGGTTTCGGGTTGCTCATAGTGACGCAAAACTCGGAACTCGGAACTCGAAACCCTGAACTATTGAACCTTTAAAAATTGCTCCACCTCGCTATACGGGAAAACCAGTTCTTTCGCCCCGTCGGCAAAAGATGATATTTCTACAGGGTTGTACAGCAGCAGCAATCCGTTATCGGTATAAAAGATATTTTGTGGCAGCGTAAAAACATTTTTGTCGAACATCATGCCCGTACTGTTGATAGGCTTTTCTTCCGGAATATTGAATTTTTTACGGAATGACTTTTCAGCATACGCGGTAAGCCCTTTTTCATCTTTCAGGATATCCGACCGCTTTAGGGTTTGCCCAGTTTTAGCATCGATTATGACCGACCTGTTGCCTTCGTAGCCATGTGCCCCGCCGGTATACATAAAGTTGTTTACCTTAAAGTTGATAAGGTTATCGCTCTGGTATTCTTTTGTGGTTTTAATTTTAGCTTCCCAGCTGTTTTCTGCCTCTTCAGGGAATTTTTTAGCCAGATCATCATACGATTTTATGAACGAAGCCGTCAGCTCCTCATAATTCTTCGAATTGGTAGGCTTTTCGCCAAAGTAAACTATGCTCCTTGCTACCCTGAACAGCGATTGGTTGATGCTGTCGGCTACTTCGGGATTGCCATTGGCTGCTTCCTGCACTTTAATATCCACATAAGTACATTCCTTTTTGCAGATCGTGCTTTTTTTAGAATAGGTTTTGGGTTCAAAACTCAGGGTTGCAGGCGCTTGAGGCGATTCTGTAACGGTGGTTTCTTCCTTCTCTTTTTACATCCGGCCAGTAAAAATAAGCCAAGTGCCAGGGTTAAATAGCGTTTCATATAGCAAAGTGTTATTCTTTTACAAAAGGTTGTGCTGCCTTGTTACACAGATAACCATTTTACAGTAAATTTGCCTAAATTATTTGACAAACAAACTACACATTATATGAAATTTAACACCAAAACCATACACGGCGGTCAGCACCACGACCCATCTACCGGGGCGGTAATGCCACCGGTGTACCAGACATCAACCTTTGTACAATCGAGTCCCGGAGTCCACAGCGGTTACGAATACAGCCGTGCGGCCAACCCTACGCGTACTGCCCTTGAGAACGCCTTGGCGAGCATCGAAAATGGTGCGCGTGCCCTGGCATTCTCATCCGGACTTGCAGCGACCGACTGTGTACTGCGTATGCTGAAGGCAGGAGATGAGGTTATTGCTATGGACGACCTGTATGGCGGTACCTACCGCATGTTTACAAGGGTGTACAAAGACAGCGGCATCAAATTTCATTTTGTCGATATGAACGACCTTGAAAAGTTCAGTTCGCTATTCAACGAAAATACAAAGCTGGTTTGGGCCGAAACGCCAACCAACCCGCTGATGAAGCTTGCCGATATTGAAGCGGTAGCCAAAATATGCAAGGAGAAAAAAGTGCTTTTTGCGGTAGATAATACTTTCGCGACGCCGTACCTTCAGCGTCCGTTAGACCTTGGCGCTGATATCGTGATGCATTCGGCTACCAAATACCTGGGGGGACACAGCGATGTTATTGCCGGAGCCCTGATCATGAAAGATGCCGAACTGGGCGAGCAGATGCACTTCCTGCAGTTTGCTACAGGGGCAACTCTTGGGCCGCAGGATTCGTACCTTGTACTTCGCGGTATAAAAACATTGCACTTAAGGATGCAGCGCCATTGCGAGAACGGACAGAAAGTAGCCGAATACCTGATCAAAAACCCGAAGATAAAAGCAGTGTATTACCCTGGCCTTGAGAGCCACCCGTTCCATGCGCTTGCCAAAAGGCAGATGCAGGGCGGTTTTGGAGGAATGGTTTCCTTTACATTCACATCGGGCGAAAAAGCAGAGGCCATCAAATTCCTTGAAAACCTTAAAGTATTTACCCTGGCCGAATCACTGGGCGGTGTTGAGTCTTTGGCCAACCATCCTGCCCTGATGACGCATGCGTCCATACCGGAAGACAAACGTAAGGAGATCGGTATCAGCGACGACCTGGTGCGCCTGAGTGTAGGTATTGAGGATGCGGAGGATCTGATAGCGGATATTGAGCAGGCTTTAGGATAGTGGATTTGTTGATTCGTGGACCTGCCTACCGCAGGCAGGTTTGGTTATTCGGCTGTAGCTCAAAACAAAACCACATCCACGAATCACCAGATTAACCTTTTAACAAATTACCGCATCCCCACATGACCAAATAAACAAAAAATGTATATTTGCCGAAATTTTACGCAAACGTTTTCTTAAAACCTAATATCTTTAAAACATGAGTGATAGCATACAGTCTTTTATGGACACCGTTTCGAAAAGGAACGCCAACGAGCCGGAATTTCTTCAGGCAGTGCACGAAGTTGCCGAAACGGTAATACCTTTTATAGAAAAAACCCCGAAATACCAGGGCAAGATGCTTTTGGAAAGAATGGTGGAAGCCGAAAGGGTTATCCTTTTCCGCGTTACCTGGCTGGATGACAAAGGCAATACGCAGGTGAACAGGGGCTTCAGGATCCAGATGAATTCGGCTATAGGCCCATACAAAGGCGGCCTTCGTTTCCATCCTTCGGTAAACCTGAGCATCCTTAAGTTCCTTGCCTTCGAACAGACGTTCAAAAACAGCCTTACTACCCTGCCAATGGGCGGCGGTAAAGGAGGATCTGACTTTGACCCTAAAGGAAAATCAGAAAACGAGATCATGCGTTTCTGCCAGAGCTTCATGACGGAACTTTCTAAACATATCGGCGCTGATACCGACGTTCCTGCGGGCGATATTGGTGTAGGAGGCCGTGAGGTAGGCTACATGTTCGGCCAGTACAAAAGGCTGAGAAATGAGTTTACAGGAGTGCTTACCGGCAAAGGGATAAGCTTCGGCGGTTCGCTCATACGCCCTGAGGCTACAGGCTATGGCTGTGTGTACTTTGCACAAAGCATGCTTGGCACCAAAGGCGAAAGCTTCAACGGCAAGACGGTAGTGGTTTCAGGCTCGGGTAACGTAGCCCAGTATGCTGCCGAAAAAGCAATGCAGCTTGGCGGTAAAGTAGTTACCTTCTCCGATTCAGCAGGTTATATCTATGATGAAGAAGGTATCGATGCAGAAAAGCTTGCTTACGTAATGGACCTTAAGAACGTACAGTACGCAAGGATCAGCGAGTATATCAAAAAATACCCGAATGCCAAATATGTGGCAGGCGGCAAGCCATGGGAAGTGAAGTGTGATATCGCCCTTCCTTGTGCTACCCAGAACGAGCTTAACGGCGATGAGGCAAAACAGCTTCTAGCCAACGGCTGCATCTGCGTTGCCGAAGGGGCTAACATGCCAAGCACGCCGGAAGCAGTTATCGCGTTCCAGGATGCAAAAATATTGTTTGCTCCGGGCAAAGCGTCTAACGCAGGCGGTGTTGCCACATCAGGCCTTGAAATGTCTCAAAACTCACTTCGCCTAAGCTGGAGCAGGGAAGAAGTTGACGAAAGGCTGAAAGGCATCATGCACAACATCCATAGCGCATGCCTTACTTACGGCACGCAGGATGACGGCTATGTAGACTATGTAAAAGGAGCTAACATTGCAGGTTTCGTAAAAGTTGCCGATGCAATGCTTGCCCAGGGAGTAGTATAAATTTCCTTTAAAGAATATTGAGCCTCTGCAAATGCAGGGGCTTTTTTTATGCCCTTTATACAAAAATGACTATAATTGCGTTTTAGCTTATATTTGCGCAAATAATTGCTTTGATGAAAAGAGTTCTCCTGTTATTGTCCCTACTGTTTTCTATTGTTTCCATCGGCCAGGGCAACCAGCTGTGGGGCAGCTACTATTCCTATAACAACGTCCAGGACATTACCGAATCGAACAACAGGGTATTTGCGGCATCGGAGAGCGCTATGTTTACCAAAAATGTAGCGACCAATGAAATTAAGACAATAACCTCGGTAGATGGCCTTAAAGCAGAAACAATAACCGCAATACATCACAGCCCCACATACGGCAAAACGCTTGTAGGCAACGCCAACGGTTTATTGCTGGTAGTGAACAATGATTTTTCTGTGCTCAACAGAATCGCTATCGTGCAGGAAACTACCATACCGGCTGCCAAAAAGAAAATCAACCATATTTATGAATATGAAGGGAAAGCATATATTTCCTGTGATTTTGGAATAGCAGTATTTAACTTGGCCACACTGGAGTTTGGCGACACCTACTATTTAGGCCCGAGCGGCGCTGAAATTTCGGTAAGGCAGGCGACAATATATAATGGATATATGTATGCAGCCACTAATGAAAGCGGGCTAAGGCGTGCCACATTTCCCAATCCGAACCTGAATGATTTCAGCCAGTGGACCCAAGTCTTCGGAGGTGCCTGGTCGGCCGCACTCACTTATTCCGGTAGTTTTTTTGGATTTGCTAACGGAACTCTATACAAACCCGACCTGCAAAATAATATCCCGTATGGATTTGACGTTTTTCCTTCTGAGATGGTCGACCTCAGGGAAGCGAACGGATACATGGTAGCTACCTGCTCCAATCGGATAAATGTTTATAATGATGCATTGGTGCGGGTATTCCAGCTTAACCTTATACCCGGAGAAAATGTTACTTTTACCTGCGCGACTATTGTTGGCGGCGATATTTTTATCGGGACAAAGGAAAAGGGAGTATTTTCCATTCCTATGACCAATCTCTCCGCTGTTACCAATATAACTCCGGATGGGCCTCTGATGAGCAGTATTTTTTCGCTGGATAAGACGCCTAATAATTTATGGGCAGTGTATGGAGGGTATTCTGCGACCTATAATCCATTCCCGCTAAAGTACTATGGCATTAGCAAGTTTTCAAGTACTGGCTGGACACATATTCCTAATGATGATTTATTTGACGCAGCATCAATATCTGACATAATTGCCAACCCAAATAACGAAAATATTGTTTTTGCAGCATCTTTTCATGATGGACTTATTAAAATAGAAAATGATGTCCCTGTGGCAATCTATGATGAAAGCCCCGCTATACCCAATGGGCCGGAACCTATTTCCAGTTCGGATATAAGTGTGAGGATAAACAGCCTCGCTTTTGACAAGTCGGGGAATTTATGGATGACCAATTCACTTGCACATAATGCAATTAAAAGGTATAGTCCTGGCAATGACCAATGGGCCTCATTTAATATATTTGAAGCAATTGGCGCCGATAATTTTGCCAAAATGGCTATTGACAGGAACAATACAAAATGGATTCCGACAAATCATAATGGCGTGTTGGCGTTTAATGAAAACCTGAACAATAAGTCTATTATCATAAAAGGACAGGAAAACCTTCCTAATGATAATGTAAAGTGCGTGGCTATTGATAACAATAACCGCTTGTGGATAGGGACAATAACCGGCCTGCGTGTGGTTTCGAGCATAGAGCGCTTTATGACTGAAGACGAACTGACGGCCAACCCGATTATTATCCTGGAAGACGGGCTCGCACAGGAACTGATGTACGAGCAAACGATCACCGATATTGTTGTTGACGGCGCTAACAACAAATGGATTGGTACAGCGGGTGCAGGGGCGTTCCTGGTGACGCCGGATGGGCAGGGTACGCTCTTTCATTTTACAAAAGAAAATTCACCGCTGCCCAGCAATAACATAAACGATATTGAGATCGACTCTGCAACGGGAGAAGTGTTCTTTGCCACCGACAGGGGAATGGTTTCCTACAAAGGCACCTCTACCGCAGCGGCTGGCGACCTGAGCAAGGTATATGTGTTCCCGAATCCTGTTCGTCCCAATTTTGACGGCGACGTAAATATCAGCGGGCTTGTAGATAAAGCGAATATCAAGATAACCGATATAGAGGGCAACCTGGTATATGAAACCACTTCCGAAGGCGGTACGGTATTATGGGATACCCGTGCTTTTGGAAAGTATAAGGTGGCTACGGGCGTTTACATGATCTTCATTTCGTCAGAAGACGGTACCGAGACCAAAGTAAAAAAGGTAATGATCATCAGGGGAGAATAGCCAAACGACAATGTTAGTAAAAACGAAAGCGATAGTCATCAGTTCCCTGCGCTACCAGGAAAAAAGCCTTATCGTGAAGTGTTTCACTGAATCTGACGGGCTGAAATCCTACTATGTGAGGGATGCTTTTTCATCTAAAAAGAACGCCCAGAAAACAGTCTATTTCCAGCCCCTCAGCCTCCTTGAGATAGAAGCAGTGCATAAAAACAAGGGCACACTGGAATACTTCAAAGAGGTAAGGCTGGCACATCCTTATTTTTCTATCAACAAAGATATCGTTAAAACAACAATAGCTATTTTCCTTTCAGAAATGCTGCATCACAGCATTAAGGAGGAGGAAAAGAATCAAAACCTGTATTCCTTTCTCGAAACGGCAATGCTCTGGCTCGACAGCCATGACAATGCTGCCAATTTCCATTTGGTACTGCTCCTGGAGATAACCAAATTCCTGGGTTTTTATCCTGAACGCAACGACATGCTTCCGTTCTTTGAGATGACCGAAGGTGTATTTTCGCCTTACCATGGCATCAGCTGCCTAACAGAAGAAGAAACGGCATTGCTGCGTACCCTGATGGGGCTGAAATTCGATAACAGCGGCAAAGCTTTCCACGTAACGGAAAGGCAGGCACTGCTGAAGATACTGCTGGATTATTATGCGCTCCACCTCGAAGGGTTCAGGAGGCCGAATTCGGTTGAGGTTTTAAGGGAGGTTTTTAGTTAGAAGGAAGCGTTAATCACAAAACTTATACTTACTGTTCGCCTCACAATTCCTTCCGGTGGCAATTACGGTATGCGACTGCTCTTTCCCGCCCTTCAGCGTCATGTCCATAAAGTCGATAATGGTTTGCTGGCCCTTGGCGAACAGCATGTCGCTATAGTCGTGCTCGCCGCCGCAATAAGTCACCAGGTGCGTACTGCCATTGAGCCCCAGCATATGGTTATAAATGGAATACGACCCAAAGAGCATCAGCCAGCCGGATGAATTTGTGGGGCAGTAATGGTGTGCTGCAGTTCCGTAAGGCACTGTTTTGTCGCAGCTGCCGTGGAAAAGCATCACGGGTACCAGCGTGTTTTTATTGATTAGGTTGATGTCCATAATAGCACCGGCACCCGATATTATACCCGCATATTTAAAGCCCTCAGGGAGCCTGCCCGGATACAGCTGCATCATGGTTTTATCCCAGAATGCGGCATGAAGTACGGTTTCTGCCCCCGCACTGCTCCCGGATATAAATATTTTTGAAGGGTCGATGTTGTAAGTGTCTTTATTGCTGATGAAAAACACTACGGCCTGCTGTAACTGGTTGGCCGCGATCTGGATGGCCTTTATCTTTTCCGGAATGGTGCCGCCACAGCTAAAATTCTTGCCTTTCATGTATAGCGAATAGCTTATGGATGCCACCGCATAGCCTTTGGATGCCGCATAGCTGCAAATGTGGTGCCCGTTCTTTCTTTCGCCACCAGAGAAGCCGCCGCCATGCACATGGATGAGCAAGGGCAGCTTGCCGGCAGGCTTTCCTTTAGGCAGGAACAGGTCAAGCTCCAATTTCAAGCTGTCGTTGGTAAAATAGGTTATAGTTTTATATTCCTGTGCGTTTACAGACAGGAAGCAAAACAGCGCAGCGAAAAGCAAAAATTTCTTTATCATAATCAAAAAAATAATGATTTATCCTTTAACCAGCTGGCTCGCTTTAAACACCTTCGACCATTTCTCGATAAACGTATCATCAAGTTTTTTCTTTTTAATGGCAATAAAGTTTACATGCAGGCTCTCATCACCCTGGATGGCATAATATAACTGCGACTCCGGATTTGGGTCGTCATTGAACTTAGGGCTTTCTATCTTGAATAGCACCCAGATGTTTTTTACAGTATCATCGCTTTCTATGATCGTCATTTTCGATTCCGGTGCATTTTGCAGGGCGCTTTGCTTAAAAAGTTCGGCTATCTGAGCTGTATTCTGCACTTTGACACCTTTGATGGCCATCATATTCCCCATCAACGTCCAGTTTTCAAAAGTCTCTTTTTCCGGAATGAGTTCCACCATGTGTGTGGGGCCATCTGCCTGGTCACTGGCAATCTTTAGTTTAGCTTCCTTAGGCCAGTCTATAGTAAGTGATTCCTGTCCGAAGGAGATATTTATAGCGAGCAATGCGACAAAGAGGAGTAGTTTTTTCATTTGGAAAGGTTTGGTTTTCCAAATATAAGGGTTTTGAAGGTGAGGGGATGTATAAAAACAAAAAAGCCTCACATTTCTGCAAGGCTTTAAAAGCTCCCCCTCTTGGGCTCGAACCAACCCCGATAGCTATCGGGGCTCTGATTAACAGTCAGATGCTCTAACCGGCTGAGCTAAGGATTAAATTTTAGCTTTAGCTTTATACCCATTTCAGGATATTGGATCAGGTTTTGAATATAGATTTTGCTTTTCATTGATTTAATATGCTTCTCTATTGTCATCCCTTGGTGCTTTGAATCACATAACAATGAGTACACGAGTTTCCAGTCATCGGCATTATAAGTGAATTTTCCAGCTTCTGCATTTTCATGAAAGCCCAATCTAATATCAATATTAGAAGTATACACTGTATAGTACCGTTCTAATTTTTCTGAATGAAGGATATAGACATAGTGCATTTGGAAATAATCAGCATTTTATAAAACAAAAAAGCCGCACTAATAGCGCGGCTTTAAAAGCTCCCCCTCTTGGGCTCGAACCAAGGACCCTCTGATTAACAGTCAGATGCTCTAACCAGCTGAGCTAAGGAGGAAACTGTATATTGTTGTATTTATATCTTCTTTATGAACGTTTGCTGATAAAAGCGTTACTGTTACAGCGGTGCAAATATATAACCATTTTTAGTTTTCACAAACAATTTGACGAAAATTTTAAAAGATTTTTTCAGTCGCTAATTCACGATCAGGTCGTAAATGTCTTTTCCGAAAGTTAACACCATAAGGCTTAATAATATAACCATTCCCACAGTTTGTACTACGCCTGCAGCCTTATCGCTAAGCCTGCGGCCCGTGATCATTTCGGCAATGGTAAAGAGTGCATGGCCGCCGTCAAGGCCCGGTATCGGCAGTATGTTCATAAAAGCAAGCCCTATAGAGAACAGTGCCGTAAATTTCCAGAAGAATTCCCAATCCCAGGTTGTAGGCATATTCGAGGCTATACCCACTACGCTTTTCACGTGCGTGTAAGCGCCTGTAGAAGGGCGCAGGATAAGCTTGAATTGCTTGATGTTGTAAACTATAAGTGAATAGGATTCCTCAACCGCTTTCGGCATTGCCGAGAAAAAGTTGTAATGTTCAACCGTTGCAAGGTCAATTTTGTCGGTCGGCTTCTCTACATATCCCATCACGCCATCTTTATCCACACTTATCTTAATATCCATTGGCTGCCCGTCACGCATCACGTTCAGCGTCACGAAACCGTTTTTATTTTTATAAGCCACTTCACTTGCCTGGCCCAGGTAACGCAGCTTCTGGCTGTTTATACCGGTAACCCTGTCGCCCTTCTTAAGTCCGGCTTTCTGTGCATTGCCCGTAGGGATGACACTATCAATCACGGTGCCGGTCACTTTATAATGGATAAAATCACGGCCTTCTTTGTCCAGTATCTCTTTTTTGTTCTCGTCGGTCAAAACCAGCGTTTCCGGCTTGCCATTGCGCTCCACTTTTATAGTGTCGCCTAATAGCACGTCCAGCACCAGCCTGTCAAAGCGTTCCTGGCTTTTTCCGTCTACGCTCAGGATCTTGTCGCCATCACGGAAACCTACTTTTTGCCCGGTCTCGCCAAATACAAGCCCTACATTTTGTACTTTTTCGGTAGCCACATATTTTTTTCCATACGTGCAGTACACCATAGTGAAGATGAACCACGCCAGCAATACGTTTACAATAATACCACCAAGCATGATGATAAGCCTTTGCCATGCCGGTTTCGAACGGAATTCCCACGGCTGTGGCGGCAGCTTCATCTGCTCGGTATCCATGCTTTCATCCACCATGCCGGACAGCTTTACGTAGCCTCCAAGCGGAAGCCACCCGATACCCCATTCTGTTTCACCTATTTTTTTCTTTACCAAAGAGAATCCCGCATCCATAAAAAGATAGAATTTCTCTACCCTCACCTTGAACCATTTTGCGGTTATATAATGCCCGAATTCGTGCAATATTACAAGTATCGACAACATAAGCAGCAATTGGGCAACCTGAACAACTATATCCATTCTGAAATTTTAGTTTTGTATAAACGCACAAAAATAGTGTTTTCTGATTTACTTCCGCTTATTTTAATTTTCATGCATCTGATTTAAAAGTTTGTTAATAATCAGTACAGGGGTTTTATGTATGGCGATTACAGGGTAAATTTACATTGCGAAATCAGTACCCGTAAGAATTGCTTTCGGATTAGAGGTATATTTACCAATATAAATACCATTTATCCCGCGGGATGATCATTAAAAAACACACCTATGGCTCCATCACTTTTTTCATTATTCCAGATAAAAAGCATCATATTCAAGAATCGCATCGTGGTATCGCCCATGTGCCAGTACTCTGCCGAAGACGGCTTTGCCAACGACTGGCACCTGGTACACCTTGGCGCAAGGGCAATAGGGGGGGCGGCGCTCATCATGCAGGAAGCTACGGCCGTATCGCCGGAAGGAAGGATATCGCTCTGCGACCTCGGTATCTGGAGCGATGAGCATATAGAGAAATACAGGCAGATAACAGCCTTCATCCTCTCGCAGAATGCTTTTCCGGGTATCCAATTGGCACATGCGGGCCGAAAGGCGAGTATCAGCACACCATGGCAGGGTAACCGAAAACTGGTGCCGGATGAGGGCGGATGGCGTACAGTAGCCCCGAGCGCGATCCCTTACCATGATAATGAGGCCCTGCTTCCTGTCGAAATGGACAAGGACGCCATTGATAAAGTTGTAAACGATTTCCGTGAGGCTGCACGCAGGGCGCGCGAGGCAGGATATAAAGTACTCGAAATCCACGGGGCTCACGGTTACCTGCAGCACCAGTTCCTTTCTCCATTGTCCAATAAACGTACCGATGAATATGGCGGCAGCTTCGAAAACCGCATCCGTTTCCTGCTGGAGACTATAGACGCCGTGAGGCTGGAATGGCCGGGCGACCTCCCGTTGTTTGTAAGGCTGTCCGGTACCGATTGGGCAGAAGGCGGATGGAATGAGGACGACACGGTAGCACTGGCCGCGATACTCAGGGAAAACGGCGTCGACCTGATAGACTGCTCCTCGGGCGGATTGGTATCGCACCAAAAGATACCTGTTGGGCCGAATTACCAGGTTCCCATTGCCGAACGCGTAAAGAAAGAAGCGCATATTTGTACCTCCGCTGTCGGGCTGATCACCGAGGCACATCAGGCAGATGATATTATAAAAGAAGGAAAAGCCGACCTGGTGTTCTTTGCCCGTGAAGCCCTCCGTGACCCGAATATCGCACTCACGTTTGCCCACGAGCTTAATGCAGAAGTCATTTGGCCAAAGCAATACGAACGTGCCCAACTGAAGGATTAATTCCGGGTTTTTGGGTTTCGGTTTATAATAGCTACGAAATAATATTTATATACTAATAATATAAGAGTGAAGCTCGCTCCTCTCTCCTTTGGAGAGGGGGTGGGGGTGAGGCCAAACAATGAAAACAATAAAAACAGCACTACTCTCATACGGAATGTCGGGCAAAGTATTCCACGCCCCGTTTCTCGAAATGCATCCCGGCTTTGAGCTTACCGGCTCGTGGGAACGCAGCAAAAAACTCATACAGCAGGATTATCCCGATGTGAAAAGCTATGGATCATTGGAAGAACTGCTTGCGGATGATGTGGACTTAGTGATCGTAAATACCCCAGTGGATACGCATTACGAATACGCCAAAAAAGTACTCGAAGCAGGTAAGCATGCCCTCGTTGAAAAAGCCTTTACAACCACCGTTGCCCAGGCGGAAGAACTTGATGCCCTTGCAAAGCAAAAAGGCCTGAAGCTGGCCGTTTTCCAGAACCGCAGGTGGGACAGCGACCTGAAAACCGTGAAGCAGGTACTCGATCAAAAGGTTTTGGGTGAAATTGTGGAGGCGGAATTCCGTTTTGACCGATACAATCCTAACCTGAGCCCCAAAGCATGGAAGGAAGATAACAACCCCGGTGCAGGGATCCTGATGGACCTCGGTTCGCACCTTATCGACCAGGCGCTATACTTGTTCGGGTTTCCGGAAGCGGTATTTGCCGATATACGCAGGCTAAGGGAAAACTCGCAGGTAGATGACGATTTTAGCATCATGCTTTATTATCCCGACAAAAGGGTGAAGCTGCACTCCGGATTTTTTGTCCGCGAAGGGGTGCCGGCGTATACACTGCATGGACGCAAAGGGTCCTTCCTGAAACAGCGGGGCGACATCCAGGAAGATGTGCTCAAAACCGGGCAAAAGCCAAACCTTGAGGATTGGGGCACCGAACCCGAAGAAAAGGCCGGTTTTCTCCACACCGAGCATGACGGCGAATTATTTCGTGGCCACATACCCACGCAACAGGGAAATTATTACAGCCTGTTCGATGGGCTTTATAAGTCGATAACTGAAAACATACAGGAGCCTGTCACTGCTGAAGATGGCATCAGGGTCTTGAAAATAATAGCCGCTGCACAGCAGAGCAGCGCACAACGAAAAGTAGTCGATTTAGGAGCTGTCTAAATTTTGAAAAAGCAACGAAATGTCATATTGAGCGGAGCCTGTCTGACGACATAGGCAGGTCGAAATGCGCTATTTTCGTTGCTTTAGCTTCTCGACTGCGCTCGAAGTGACAGCCGTTAATATGTATTTTACCTAATATAAGTTAAATTTAGACAGTTACTTAAAATAAAAATTATGGAAAAACGCCAATTAGGAACTACCGGCCTGCATGTATATCCCATCACTTTCGGGGGCAATGTATTTGGCTGGACGATCGATGAGAAAAAGTCATTTGAGCTGTTGGATGCTTTTACCGGCAAAGGCTTCAATTTTATAGATACTGCCGATGTGTATTCGCGTTGGAAACCGGGCAATGAAGGCGGCGAATCGGAAACCATCATCGGTAACTGGATGAAAAAGCGCGGCAACCGCAACGATGTGATCATCGCTACCAAAGTAGGCAGTGATATGGGCGGCGGCAAGAAAGGGCTTTCGAAGAAATATATCCTCAATGCCGTTGAAGCATCATTGAAACGATTGCAGACCGACCATATCGACCTGTACCAGTCGCATTGGGACGACCCCGAAACACCTATTGAAGAAACGCTGGACGCTTATGCCCAACTGATAAAAGAAGGCAAGGTGCGCCACATTGGGGCATCCAACCTTACCGCCGACAGGCTGAAGGAGTCATTACAGGTCGCCGCCGAAAACGGCCTCCCCGCCTATGAAACGTTCCAGCCGCATTATAACCTCTACGAACGCGAAGTTTTCGAGAACGGTCTCGAGCCCGTTTGTCTTGGCAATAACCTTGGGGTGCTCAATTATTATTCGCTTGCCAGCGGATTCCTTACAGGAAAATACCGCTCCAAAGACGACCTTGATAAGAGTCCGCGCGGTGGTGGTGTAGCCAAGTACCTTGACGACCGTGGCTTTAAAATACTTGCCGCACTAGACGAGGTTTCAAAGCAATTGAAAACCACACCCGCAACGGCAGCGCTGGCATGGCTCATCCACAGGCCATCGGTTACAGCCCCTATCGTAAGTGCCACAACTGTTGACCAGCTTGAAAGCATCATGAAGGCACCCGACCTGCCTATCACTGCCCACGAGATCGAACTCCTGACGCAGGAAAGCGCGTGGTAGTTTTTAAGTTGATGCGTTGATTTGGTTATTCGACAAAAAGTTCGGCAAACAATGTCACATATTATAGGCACGTATCGGAGAATCCCGACTGCTATCGGGAGAGAAGAGAATTAAACAGCATGACTGTAGCTGTTCCCCTCTTGAGACGGGTTAGGGGTGTGCTTAAACTAAACAATTGCTTATCCATGGACATTTTACAATTCCAATTCGAAGACGACGGAAAAATACCTAACAGCGTCTTTCCGTTAATCGTTTATAAAAATGCTTTCGATCCCGGCGAAAACCTTGCTGATGTTATGGAAGAAACATTCGCTAAAAACAACTGGAAGAATGCCTGGCGCAATGGCGTATACCCGTACCATCATTACCACAGCATTACCCATGAAGTGCTGGGCGTTTATAAAGGCTCGGCACAATTGCACATGGGTGGCGAAAATGGCCAAAAGCTGGATGTAGAAGCTGGAGATGTGCTTGTACTTCCTGCCGGTACAGGGCATAAGAAAATATCTGCTTCTGAGGACTTTGCAGTGCTTGGGGCTTATCCGGGGGGAGTGGAGTATGACCTGCTGACCGGAAAAGATAGCGAGCGCGTGAAGGCTTTGGAAAATATTGCAAAAGTACCCTTTCCCGATAACGACCCGTTGCTTGGGAATGAGGGTATACAGGAATTTTGGAAATAGTAGGGGAACAGTTGCATTCCGGTAATTCTTTAATTTTTAATATATGAAAAAACTAACAGCCTTACTGACAATTCTGACAGTGGTTATTTCTTCCGCCCAGGAAAAGCCTCTTGAGCCCACCGGCCTGCGAATGGAAAACATCACTTATCCGTTCCCTGTAAAAGAACTTGCGCTTAAAATCCAGGGACAGGACCTGGTAATGGCCTATATGGACCTTCAGCCGCAAAAGCCTAATGGCAAAACCGTACTGCTGCTACACGGCAAAAATTTTTCGGCAATGTACTGGGAGCAAACGGCAAACGACCTGGCCAAGGACGGCTATCGCGTTGTCATGCCTGACCAGATCGGTTTCGGGAAGTCGTCCAAGCCCGGCAACATCCAGTTCACTTTCCAGCTTTTGGCGCAAAATACGAAAGCAATGTTAGACGAATTGAAGATAACTAAGGTCAATATACTCGGGCATTCAATGGGAGGGATGCTGGCTACGCGCTTTGCCCTTATGTATCCCGAAATGACGGAGAAGCTGATACTCGAAAATCCGATAGGGCTGGAGGACTGGAAAACCGTAGTGCCTTACCAAAGCGTTAACGACTGGTATGCTTCCGAACTAAAGCAGGATTACCAAAAGATGAAGGACTACCAGCTGCAATTTTATTACGGCAGCAAATGGAAGCCGGAATATGACAAATGGCTGTTGCCTGTAGCGGGATGGACCGTCAATAAAGAGTATCCTGTTATTGCCAAAGCATCGGCGCTTACTTACGACATGATATTCACGCAGCCGGTTTTGTACGAATTTGAAAACCTAAAAATGCCGGTACTTCTCATTATCGGGCAAAGTGACCGAACCGCTTTGGGCAAGAATAAAGCACCGAAGGAAGCACAGGAAAAACTCGGCAACTATCCGGTTCTCGGGCGTGAAACCAAAAAGAAAATAAAAGATGCCACACTTATAGGGATCGAAGGCGTTGGCCACCTGCCGCACATCCAGGCCTATGACAGGTTTATTGCGCCGTTAAAGGAATTTTTAAAGAAGTAAATAATTTCAATATTCACATCTCGCAGCGCACGGCTGAGTGAAGCCAGGCCTAAAATATTTCGCGTAAAAATCAAGGGAAGTTTTAGTCTTGGGAGAAGGAGAGCGACCCGCGAGCGGCGCGCAGCAGGCCGCGGCTTGGGTTGCGATGGGAGAAGCTTGCCGTAGATTTTAAGTGAAATATTTGGAGCCTTGAACTTTTGCTTCTTTTGTTTCAGGACAAAAGAAGAATACAGTCATAATAAGATAAGGAAATACAATTTTGACAAAATAGTATACATGCCGTTTCTCCTAATTCTTTAATTTTATTCGATAAAGGCACAAATAAATGGAACAGGAATTAATCGTTGCTGATGAACCTTCCAAAAAATTACGGAAGGCCTACAAAGACATTAAGGCATCTTACCTGAAACGCATCAGGTGGGCGGTTACCCTTTTCTATTTTACCATGGGGCTCAACTTTGCCACATGGGCTAGCCGCATCCCCGATATACAGGCATCCCTCGGCCTTACCGAAGGCGATCTTGGCAGCCTCCTGTTTGCCATACCCCTTGGGCAGCTCTGCATTATGCCATTCTCCGGGAGGCTGGCAGTAAAGTACGGCAGCCACCGCACTGTTGTATTAGGCCTCAGCCTGTATGTGTGTGCCCTTATCGGGTTGGGCTTTGCAAGGGAGCAGTGGCAGTTGTCGCTGGCCTTGTTCTTTTTTGGGATATGCAGTAACCTCACCAACATTTCTGTAAACACACAGGGCATTTATACCGAAGGCCTTTTCCGGAGGTCAGTGATGTCGTCTTTTCATGGTGCCTGGAGCACGGCCGGCTTTACCGGTGCACTTATTGGCATCGGCATGAAAAGCCTGCATCTGGAGCCCAAAATCCATTTCATAGCTGTAGCTGTGCTGATATGGGGTGTTATCATTTTCAATTACAAATACCTCGTCAAAGTAAAAAGCCGGCAGAAGCAAAAAGAAAAGCGAAAGCTTTTTTCCAAACCCGACACGGTACTGGTCTGGCTCGGTGTCATGTCCTTCTGCTGTATGCTAAGCGAAGGCATCATGTTCGACTGGAGCGGGGTGTATTTCAGGAAGGTCATTGGCGCTAGGGGCCCGCTTGCCGTTTTGGGTTACGCTTCGTTCATGGCTTTTATGGCAATAGGGCGCTTTTCGGGCGACATCATTATCAGGAAATTAGGGCGCAAAAGGGTGCTCCAAATCGCGGGGTGCATGGTGTCGTTCGGGCTTTACAGCGCGGTGGCATTACCCTATATTGTTCCGGCTACGATAGCTTTTATGCTGGTAGGGCTTGGCGTTTCTACCATTATCCCTATCATTTTTAGTGTTGCCGGTAACAGGCCCAATATCCCGCCAAGCATTGCGTTGCAAACCGTATCCAGTGTGAGCTTCCTCGGTTTTATGCTCGGCCCGCCGGTAATAGGCCACGTAGCACAGGCTACGAGCCTCCGGATGTCATTTGCTATTATTGGGATATTCGGTATCGGGATAGCATTTTTGGTATCAAGGATAAAGGGAATAGAGTGAAAATTCCAAATTCCAAATTTCAAAAAACAAATCCTAAAAGAGTGAAAACTGCGACTGAACACTAAAAAATTACTCCTTCACAAACTTCAGCTGTACATTTCCTTCACTGGTCACAAGCGTTATAAAATGCATCCCGGTAGCAAGCTGCGATACATTCCATGAGGTTTCGCTCCCGGTTTCCAGTACTTTTTGCCCAAGTGTGTTGTAGAAGATCGCTTTTTCAAGTGTAATTCCTTCAGGTAAATCGGCAGACAGCGTTTCCGAAGCAGGATTTGGGTATAGCTTTACAGCCGATAAGCGGTTAAAGCTATTGGTGCTGAGCGTAATATTGGTGCTGGCGGAAATAATATCCCATTGTGTGTTATACACTGCGGAAACTGCAGTAAAAGGCAGGGGCACGGTATACTGCTGCCCGTTGAACGTGTTATCGAGCACTACATCATATACCTGGCTTTGGGGGCCGATAAATGTGATGGGCACGGGCATTTCGAAATAGCTGACCGATGGATGCGACTGCGTTTGGTTTACCGTGACAAATGCCTGATTGGAACTGCTTGATACAGCAATGTCATAAATAGGATATCCCTGGTTATAGACCCAGTCACTGAAAAATTCATCAAGATCCACGCCGGATTGTGCTTCGAGATGCGCCTGCAGGTCGGGTGTCTTTGCATACGCATAAGCAAGATCGGCATCGGCAAGGTAGTTGCGCAGCGCCTGGAAATAATTGGCGTCGCCCAGCTTATAGCGCAGCATGTGGAGCACCATTGCACCTTTATTATAGGTAAGCCTGTTGCTGAATATCCTGTCTACACTAAGGGTGTCCGTATCGGTAAGATAAACACTTCCGCCAGGCTGGGAGGTGATATTCAGGATCGTTGAAAACTTCCAGTTTATAAAGGCGCTTTCCCCATCCATATGTTGTATTACCATTCCCGCCATATAGGTGGCAGAGCCTTCGTTAAGCCAGATATCTTTCCAGGAGCCGCAGGTTATTTTGTCGCCAAACCAGTGGTGGCCCAGCTCGTGCGCTATCAGCTGCCTCCCGAAGCTTCCCATGAACGAAACCGTGGTATGCTCCATCCCTCCCCCGAAGCCGCATTGTGCATGCCCGTATTTTTCGAGGTGGAAAGGATAGGTTTCAAAGGTCTGTTCATAAAAATCCATAATAGGCACCGTTACGGCGACCTGGCTTGGAACAGAAGTATTTTCAGGATAATAGTAGTTTACAATTGGGAAGGTATTCGGCGCGGTGCCCGCTGTCTGGTTAAAAACGGCATAGTTGCTTACCGCGATAGCGATAAGGTAAGCGGGGATAGGGTAGCCATGATGAAAATGCGTTGTCTTGTTGGCACCATTTACTACCTGCGATTGCTCAAGCCCGTTGGAAACGCTCACATAGGCCGAAGGCGCAGTGATATACACATCGATGCTTTCTACTTTATCTATAAGGTCCTGCTTACACGGCCACCAGTCTTTAGCGCCATAAGGCTGGGAAAGTGTCCACAATACCGGTGAGCCGTTGTGCTCATCGGTTACAAAAGATTCCTGGTCACTTGGCGGTACACCCGAATAGGTAATGATAACCGTACCTGTTGTACCTCCCAATTGGGGAGTAGGAAACGCTATAACAAGCTCATCGTTGGAATTCTGCGTGAACGAAAGGCTGCTGCCATTTTTTGTGACCGAGCTCACGGTAAGGTCATTGCTCAGGTCGAAAGTTATGGAAGACATGTCTTCGTTGGCAACAAAAGTAGTAGTAACGCTTCCGGAAATAAACTGCACTGCTGGATTCACTGTAAGGTCCAGCTTGTGGTATACAACGTCATAGTTGCCTGTATTGACATTGGCCCGGAAACTTCTTAGGGCTACGGCCGACTTCATTTCCGCTTCAGATATCTGCTGTAATTCTTCATTATAAGATTGTGCAAAAGCGCCTGTAAAGGATATAAGGCTAAAAAGCAGGAAGGTAAAATTCTTCATCATGGGTAAAATTTCCCAAATATAATCAGAATTTGATTGAAAAACAGTGGTATAAAGTTTAGATATAAAACATATCCGGTCTGAGCCGCGATCTATAATAAAAAAGCTGTACCTCTCTGCGGTAGTTCTTTGTTAATAAATATTTTTTACTGCTCTAAAGATACATTATTAGTGAAAGTTAGCGTAATTCGTGGCTAAACTCCTTCTAATTAAAACAAATCATTAAATTTGCTCACTTTATAAAAATCAGCATCATGTTACAGACAGCATTTATCAGAGAGAACAGGGAAAAAGTGATACAGGCTTTGGGCAAAAGGAATTTTGACGCAGCGCCATTGGTTGACGAAGTGATAGCCCTCGATGAAAAAAGAAGGCACACACAGGTAGAGCTTGACACGGTACTTTCGGAATCCAACAAGCTGTCGCGTGATATTGGCGAGCTGATGAAAGCCGGCGAAAAAGCCAAAGCCGCCATCCTTAAAGAAAAAACCACCCATTATAAAGAGAAGAGCAAACAGCTGGGCGAAATACTTGCTGCGGCTGCCGAAGCCCTTACGCAGGCGCTTTACAAATTGCCGAACACCCCGGCCGACATTGTCCCTGTAGGAAAAACACCTGAGGAGAACGTTGAGGTACATGCCGAAGGGGAGATCCCTGTACTGCACGAAGGCGCTATGCCGCACTGGGACCTCGCAAAAAAATACGACATCATCGACTTTGAGCTGGGCAACAAGATAACAGGCGCGGGCTTCCCGGTGTATAAAGGAAAAGGTGCAAAATTGCAGCGTGCCCTTATCAACTATTTCCTGGACAAAAATACCGGCGCAGGTTATAGCGAAATCCAGGTGCCGCATTTGGTGAACGAAGCTTCCGGCTACGGCACGGGCCAGCTTCCGGATAAGGAAGGCCAGATGTACCATGTAGGTGTTGACGACCTATACCTTATCCCGACGGCTGAGGTTCCGGTAACCAATATGTTCCGCGATGTGATATTGCAGGAAAACGAGCTGCCGGTATTATGTACGGGTTATACGCCTTGTTTCCGGAGGGAGGCAGGTTCGTATGGCGCCCACGTTCGCGGCCTTAACCGCCTGCACCAGTTCGATAAGGTGGAGATTGTGCGCATTGAGCACCCTGATAATTCCTATGCTGCACTTGACGGCATGGTGGAACACGTAAAAACCCTGCTTCAGGAACTAAAGCTTCCGTACCGCATCCTTCGCCTGTGCGGCGGCGATATGGGCTTTGCATCGGCGCTGACCTATGACTTTGAAGTATTCTCTACCGCGCAGGACCGTTGGCTGGAAATAAGCTCTGTATCGAATTTCGAAACGTTCCAGTCCAACAGGCTGAAGCTGCGTTTCCGCGATAAGGAGGGCAAGAACCAACTGGCGCACACCCTTAACGGAAGCTCACTCGCACTGCCAAGGGTGCTTGCAGGGATACTGGAAAACTACCAAACTCCCGAAGGCATCGTAATACCCGAAGTTTTACGCCCTTATACCGGATTTGATATAATAAATTAGTAGCTTTGTTTAAGGCACAAAGGGAACGCGAATGACGCGGATTTTGGCGAATGCCCGCAGATTTTAAAAAATGACGCGGTAGTATGCTAAATCAGTGTCATCTGCGTTTTTTTATTATCAGCATTCAATAAGATTACTGATTGTGTCCATAACAAATAAAAATCCGTGGAGATCCGCCTAAATCCGCGTCATCCGCGTTCTAAACTATGAAAAAGATAATTGCCATTATAGCCTTCCTAATCTCCTTTGCCGCCTTCGCGCAAAACGAGCAGCTGGCACAGAATTACTTTGAAAAAGGTGAGTTTGAAAAAGCCCTCGTCATTTACCAGGACTTCGAAAAGAAACAGCCCAACAATACCTTTTTCACGCAGAAAGTCGTTGCCTGCTACCAACAATTGCAGCAATATGCCAATGCCGGTAAGCTGCTCGCAGAAAAGCTCGAAAGGACAAGACAGCCCCTGCTGTATGTAGAAATTGGCTACAATTACCAATTGCAGAAAGACATGGCCAACGCCGAAAAGAACTATAAGCTGGCACTGACATCGGTAACCGAAAACCCGTCGAATGTTTACAGCATTGCCACTACTTTTGAGCAAAAAACATTGCTGGACCAGGCCATAAAAGCGTATGATATTGCCGTAAAAGCCAACCAAAGCCTTAACTTCGATTACCAGGTGGCGCTGTTGCAGGGGCAGCTTGGCAATGTAGACCTGATGATCGATAAGCTCCTGAGCTATTCGTACAATAACCCGCAGAACCTTGTGGTGGTGCAAAACCAGCTGTCGCGTTTCATGAACGAGGAGAGCGAGGAAAACCCGGCAGGCAGCCCGGAAAAAAGTTTCAACGCATCGTTGCGCAAAGCATTGCTTTTGAATGTACAGAAAACCCAGGACATCTTCTGGAACCAGTTCCTGAGCTGGTTTTTTGTGCAACAGCATGATTATGGCAAAGCTTTCATACAGGAAAAAGCCATTTTCAAGCGTGACCCCGATATGTTTTTCAATATTGTGAGCCTAGCAAAGCTGGCGGTGGAGGAAAACGAGGATGCCACAGCCCGCGAGATACTGGATTTTATCCTTAACAATACGCAGGACCCGGAATTGCTCATGCAGTCGAATTATTACATGCTTTCCATGGACATTAAAACAGCGCCGGAAAAAGATTATCCTGCCATCAAACAGCGCATAGACACCCTCCTTGCCCAGTACGGCGTAAGCCCGTACTCTCTGGAGCTGCAATTGCTAAAAGCCGACTTCGATGCCTTTTACAGGAAAGATACCAAAGCCGGGATAGAGACGCTAAACAATACCCTGAAGCTGCAACTGAACAAATACCAGGAGGCGCAGGTAAAAATGAAGCTCTCGGATATACTGCTGCTGGACGAGAAGTTTAATCAGGCCATCATTTACTATGCCCAGATCGAAGAAGATCTTAAGAACGATGCCGTTGGCCATGAGGCAAGCCTTAAGATGGCAAAGAGCAGTTATTTTAAAGGTGATTTCGAATGGGCGCAGAAACAGTTTAAGGTGCTGAAATCAAACTCGTCCCAGCTTATTGCTAACGATGCGCTCGAACTGTACCTGCTGATCATAGACAATACGGTGGAAGACAGCACACAGACGGCCCTGAAGAAATTTGCAAAAGCCGACTTCAAATTATATCAAAACAAAAAAGCCGAAGCGCTTGCCGGTTTTAAGGACATCCTCGCAAATGATAAAACGCAGAGCATACAGGATGTTACCCTGCTGCGTATCGGCAAGATATATGAAGGCATGGGACAATACCCGCAGGCTTTGGAATATTACCAGAAGGTAATCGATAACTACAAGGAAGGCATTTATGTAGATGAAGCGCTGTTCTTCTCGGCAGAGATCTACAACAAAAAACTATCCGACCCGGAGAAGGCAAAACCGCTGTATGAAAAAGTACTCTTTGGCCACGAAGACAGCATTTACTTTATAGAGGCCAGGAAACAATACAGGCTGCTGCGGGGGGATACGAATAGTTAATATTACTAATGATCGGTGTGTCATTTCGACCGTAGCTTGCGGAGAGAGAAATCTCAGAATGACCGTGGAGATGTCGGGATTTCTCCTATCGTCGAAATCGAAGGCACGCTCCAGTATAAATTTTACCATAAAATTATTAGCCCATAATTGCCGTTCCCCCTATCTTTGTTAACAGGTTTAATTTGCCGAATCAACACATCACAAAATAACCAAATCCACCAAAAAATGATACTCTACAACGTTACCATCAACATAGACGACAGTGTACACGATAAATGGCTTAGCTGGATGATGGAGAAGCACATACCCGAAGTAATGGAAACCGGCAAGTTTTTCAAGGCCAAGATCGTTAAGGTGCTTATTGTGGAAGAGATGGGCGGAAGCACTTATGCCATCCAGTACTTTGCCGACAGTATGGAAAAGCTGCAGGCCTATTACAAAGAAGATGCGCCGCGACTGAGGGAAGAAGGCGTGAAGCTGTTTGGCGACAAGATGCTGGCCTTCCGTACCGAGATGGAGTTGTTGAAAGAGTTTAAACAGGTATAGTAATTAGCCACGCCTTCGGGTCCCAAAAATGGATAAAGTAAAAGCCAAAAAACACCTCGGGCAGCATTTCCTGAAGGACGAAAGCATTGCAAAGGATATTGCCGATACACTAACCGGCAACGGGTACAATAAAGTCCTTGAGATAGGCCCCGGGATGGGAGTTCTTACCAAGTACCTGTTGGAAAAAGACCTGGAAACATGGGTGATCGAGATCGATACTGAGTCGGTGGAATACCTCAATGCGCATTATCCTAAACTCCATGGTAAGATAATTTCCAAAGACTTTTTGCGGTATAATATAAGCGAAGTTTTTGGCGATGAGCCGTTCGCGATCATAGGCAATTTCCCGTATAATATTTCAACGCAGATCGTATTCCGTACGCTCGAAATGCGCGACAGGATACCCGAATTCTCCGGCATGTTCCAGAAGGAAGTGGCCGAGCGCATCTGCGAGAAAAAAGGCAGCAAGGCCTATGGAATCCTTTCGGTGCTGGTACAGGCGTTTTATGATGCCGAATACCTTTTTACGGTTGATGAGCATGTATTCAACCCGCCGCCAAAAGTAAAATCGGGTGTGCTCCGATTGATACGCAAAGAGAATTTCCATCTCAATGTAGATGAAAAACTGTTTTTCAACGTGGTAAAAACGGCATTCAACCAAAGAAGAAAGACACTTCGTAACAGTTTAAAAACATACAACCTTTCGGATATTTTAAAGGAAGATAGTATCTTTGACCTCCGCCCGGAACAGCTGTCGGTGGAGCAATTCATAGAACTTACCCAGAAAATAGCGGCCAATGGAGTTTAAAATCAGCAAAGATTTTATTGCCCGGATAGAGCAATATATAAGTGAGAACCGCGAGCAGGAGCTGCAAGCCCTGCTTCACGATATACACACTGCTGATATTGCCGAGATTATGGAAGAACTGGATGCCGGTGAGGCCAGCTACATCTTCCACATCCTCGACAGTGAAAAAACTTCTGAGATACTTCTTGAGCTCGATGAGGAAATACGCGAAAAGATATTAAAAAACCTCTCGCCGAAAGAGATCGCTGAAGAGCTCGATGAGATGAGCACGGATGACGCCGCCGACATTATAGCGGAACTTCCGGCGGACATGAAGGAGGAGGTTATCCAGGAGCTGAACGACGACGAGCACGCTAAGGACATTGTAGACCTGCTTCGTTATGACGAGGATACCGCAGGCGGTCTTATGGGTAAGGAGCTTGTAAAGGTCAACGAGAACTGGAATGTGCTTACCTGTGTAAAGGAAATGCGTGTGCAGGCCGAGAACGTGCAGCGCGTACATTCAATATATGTAGTAGACGATGAAGGCAGGCTAAAAGGCAGGCTTTCGCTAAAAGACCTCCTGGTGACTTCCACCAAAACACCGATCAGCGAGGTATATATCAAAAAAGTAGATTTTGTAAAAGTGACCACGCCCGATGTAGAGGTGGCGCGGATCATGCAGAAATATGACCTTGAGGCCATCCCGGTGATCGACGAGCTTGGCAGGCTTGTAGGGCGCATTACCATCGATGACGTGGTAGACGTGATCAAGGAAGAAGCCGACAAGGATTACCAGCTGGCAGCGGGTATCTCGCAGGACGTTGAGGCGGATGACAGCATCCTGGACCTCACCAAAGCCCGCCTTCCGTGGCTGGTGCTGGCATTACTGGGCGGATTTGTAACCGTGAAAGTACTCGGCATCTTTGAACCGGCAATGCAAAACCACGGCGAACTGTTTTTCTTTACGCCGCTTATTGCCGCAATGGCCGGGAATGTGGGCGTACAGTCGTCGGCGATCATTGTGCAGGGTTTGGCCAACAACACCTTAAGCGGATCTTTGTGGAACCGGCTTATTAAAGAGGTATTGCTTACATTGCTTAACGGACTGATGCTGGCTTCGATATTGTTTTTAGGAAGCCATTTCCTGCTGGGCAGAGGCTATGATATAGCCCTGACAGTGAGCATATCGCTTATAACAGTAATCGTTATCGCCTCCCTTATAGGCACCTTCATGCCATTGCTCCTCAATAAATTCAAGATAGACCCCGCACTGGCCACCGGCCCGTTCATTACTACCAGCAACGACATCTGTGGGATATTGATCTATTTTTCTATAGCGAAAATGATATTGGGGTTTTAGAGATAGTTTCCCAAAGAAGGCACAAAGTTTCTCAAAGATTGATTAATGGCTTTGTGTGCCTTTGCGCCTCCTTTGTGTAACTTTGTGAAATAACCCGAAACAGATGGACGCTAAACATATAAAAATCCTCCACATAGACAGCAACAACCCAATCCTATGGGAACAGATGGAGCAGGCCGGCTTTACCAATGAAGCCGATTTTAAATCATCCAAAGAAGAGGTAGAGGCCAAGATCCACAACTATAACGGCATCGTGATTCGCAGCCGCTTTGATATTGATAAGCAGTTTTTAGATAAGGCTACCAATCTGCAATTCATCGCCCGTGTGGGTGCCGGGCTTGAAAGTATCGACTGCGATTATGCAGCCCAAAAGGGGGTTCACCTTATCGCTGCCCCTGAAGGCAACCGCAACGCGGTAGGGGAGCAGGCGCTGGGCATGCTGTTGTCGTTATTCAATAATCTCAATAAAGCCGACAGGGAAATACGCAATGGCCAATGGATACGCGAGGGCAACCGCGGTCATGAGCTGGATGGTAAAACGGTAGGCATCATCGGCTATGGCAATATGGGTAAATCGTTCGCCAAAAAGCTGCGGGGTTTTGATGTTGAGGTGCTGTGCTATGACATAAAGCCTGGTGTAGGCGATACCAATGCCCGGCAGGTAACACTTGAAGAATTACAGCAAAAGGCCGATGTAGTCAGCCTGCATACACCGCACACTCAGGAAACACACAAGATGGTGGATGCGTATTATATTAATGCTTTTGCAAAACCGTTCTGGTTAATAAACACAGCGCGGGGGAAAAGCCTGGTAACGAAAGACCTGGCCGATGCCTTGCGATCGGGTAAAGTACTTGGTGCCGCACTCGATGTCCTTGAATATGAAAAGTCGTCTTTTGAGCACCTGTTCATGGATGGCAATATTCCCGAAGCGTTCCAATACCTTCTGGATTCTGATAAGGTATTACTCACGCCCCACATTGCCGGGTGGACCTTTGAAAGCCACGAGCGGCTGGCGCAGGTAATCATTGATAAGATAAAGGCATTGTATTGCTAAAGCGGCGAAATGGTTTGGGAGAATAGTCACAAGCATTTTAGCTGTTCGGCAGCGCTATGCTGTATCTACGTTAAAAAATTATTAATAATCATTCGGCTTAACAAAAGTGTTGATGTAATAATATTACTTTTAGTATACAAACCAAAAAAATAAAAATTATGGAATGGTATCTAAAAGTTGTACGCGACAATTACGCAAACTTTTCGGGAAGGGCGAGGCGAAGCGAATATTGGTATTTTATTTTGTTTAACCTGATATTCCTGATTGCACTCTACGTATTAGCGATGTTAATTGGCACTATCGGAATGGCCCTTTATGGTATTTATGCCCTTGCAACTTTCGTTCCAGGACTTGCTGTTGCCGTAAGGAGGCTGCATGACATCAACAAAAGCGGTTGGTATTATTTTGTTGTTTTGATTCCGATTGTAGGGGGGATATGGCTCCTGGTCCTATTGGCTACTGAAGGTGACCGCGGCCCTAACCAATATGGCCCTGACCCGAAAAATAATTATAACGAATTTGACGAGATAGGTGCAAAGGAAACCTACTAAATAAAGCTTATAAAAAACTGCCCCAATAATTGATGATTATTGGGGCAGTTTATTTTATGAGTTACACCTTCTTTAGCAATGTAAATTAGTGCAATTTCTACAAATGCTCTTCGCCCTTTTCTGCAAGCTTGCGTTCGAGTTCCTTCTGGAATTCTTCCATAACAGGGCGCACGGTGCTTTCGGGCAGGTCGGCGATACGGATGTACATCAGCCCGTCTACCGAGTTATTGAATAGCGGGTCGACATTAAACGCTACCACCCTTGCATTTTGCTTAATGTATTTTTTGATGAGTACCGGCAGGCGTAGGTTGCCCGGCTCTACTTCCTCGATAAATTTGTCAAACTTGTTCAGGTCGGCTTCCGCTTCGTTGAAAACAAAATCTTTATCCGCATCCTTCAGTTTTACCTTATACTCCTTTTTAGGGTGGATGTACTGGGCCACATACGGGTCGTAGTAATGCGATTTCATAAACTCGATCATCAGCGATTTTGAGAAATCCGAGAACTGGTTGCTGATGCTCACCCCGCCAATGAGGAACTTATGATCCGGGAAGCGGAGCGTGGTATGTACGATCCCTTTCCAGAGCAGGAAGAGCGGCATGGGTTTCTGCTGGTATTCTTTAATGATGAATGCACGCCCCATCTCTATCGACTTGCTCATCATGTCATATAGTTCCGGCTCAAAACGGAAAAGGTCGTGAAGGTAAAAGCCGTCGATACCGTATTTTTTATAGATATCCGATCCCAGCCCCATCCGGTAAGCGCCGGCGATGCATTTGGTATCATCGTCCCACAGGAACATGTGGTGGTAATATTTGTCGTAATTATCAAGGTCGAGCGACTCATTCGTGCCTTCGCCCACTTCCCTGAAAGTTATTTCGCGGAGGCGGCCTATTTCGTGCAGGATATTTGGGATCTTATCTGCCGAAACAAAGAATACTTCATAATTCTTGCTTTGCAGCAGGCGGTAATCTCCTTTTCGGAGCTGTGCCACTTCGGCAAGTATTTTGTCGTGGTTGGCCGGTTTAGCAATCTGCTTGGGGCCTTTGTTTATCTTAAGGTTCAGGTTGGAAGTGTCTATAAGTTTTGTGTCTTTTTCATATGGGTTGGCCAGCATATACGTTTTTCTGCGCAGGAATTCCGAATAAGCTTCCAGCCCTTCGTGTTCGGCCTGTTCTGCTACCGAGATAGGCTTGCCGATACGCACCCTGATAACCCTGTCTTTCTGGGTGAGCAGTTCCGATGGCAATTTGGCGGTACGCAAAGTGTCGCCCAATTTGGAAAGGAAATAAAACAGCCTGCTGTTCTTGGCATGGAAGTAGATGGGCACTACAGGCACATTCGCTTTTTTTATGAGTTTTATGGCGCCCTCTTCCCACGGTTTGTCTACTACCAGCTTACCGTCTTTATAGGTAGATACTTCGCCGGCCGGGAATATGCCCAGTGGCTTGCCGTCGCTCAGGTGGCGCAGCGCATCTTTGATTCCCGTTACGCTCGATTTGGCATCCTTGTGGTTTTCGAACGGGTTAACAGGCATCACATACGGCTTAAGCGGCTCGATGCGGTGCAGCAGGAAATTGGCAATGATCTTGAAATTCGGCTCCTGCTCGAGCATCAACTTCAGGAGCAATATGCCGTCGATCCCACCCAGGGGATGATTGGATATAGTAATATAGGCACCGCTTTTAGGGAGGCGCTTCAGGTCTTCTTCAGGGATCTCGAATTTTATCTGGAACTCATCAAGTATGGCATTCAGGAACTTAAGGTCGCTAAGGTGCTTGTTCCTGTCGTATATCTTATTCATCGTGGAGATCTTCAGGACCTTCATCAATAACCAGCCGGTAAAAGTTCCTAAAAACCCGTATTTGTCAGTCTTTATTGCTTTTGCAACTTCTTTAGCTGTAACTAAACTCATCTACATTTGTGTTTCAGGCGAAAAACAAAGATAACAATTATGATGAAACGCTAAAGGAGAATAAGTTTTTTAATTATTGTGCAAAGATCATACGATTTTGCCTGGTAAAACAGCATTTAAAACGGATTAGTGGCAAAACATTTGTATTATCCCCATTTCTACTGCAATAAATTTTCGGCCGAAAAGGGATTGTATACTTTTTTGGTTACTTTTGAAAAACAAACACACTATAATGAGGATTATTTCTTACAACGTAAACGGTATCCGTGCAGCGTTCAATAAGGGTTTTATCGAATGGCTGAAACAGGCCGGCCCGGACATCATTTGCCTCCAGGAAACCAAGGCAACCGTAGACCAGGTAGCCGTTCACGAAATTGAGGCGGCAGGCTACCCATACCATTACTGGTTCTCTGCGCAAAAAAAAGGCTATAGCGGTGTTGCTATAGTATCGAAGCACAAACCTAATAATGTGGTATATGGCACCGGCATAGAGCACATGGATTTTGAAGGCCGCAACATACGGCTCGATTTCGACGGCTTTTCGGTAATGAGTTTATACCTGCCTTCGGGAACCAATGTCGAAAGGCATGAGTACAAGTTCCGTTACATGGATGAATTCCACCAATATATTACAAACCTTCGGACTGAGATACCAAACCTTATCATCTGCGGCGATTATAATATCTGCCATGAAAAGATAGACATCCACGATCCGGTGCGCAATGCGAGGGTTTCGGGCTTCCTGCCAAACGAACGCGCATGGCTCGGCGGCTTTATGGAAAGCGGCTTTATCGACAGCTTCCGCCATTTTAATAAAGAGCCGCACAATTATACATGGTGGAGCAACTTTGGCAATGCGCGTGCCAATAATAAGGGGTGGCGTATCGACTATGCACTTGTGAGCGAGCCCCTGCGCGACCGCCTTACCCGGGCACTTATATTGCCGGAAGCAAGGCACAGCGATCACTGCCCGATACTGGTAGAATTTGAATAAAGACCACTAAATAAACATATATTACATGATACTAAGAAGAATTTCTGTAGGCCTGTTGGTCATGATGATGGCAACAAGCTGCGTGTCCAAGAAGGTATATACCGACCTGGAGAATAAGTATGCCGACCTGAAAAAAGAAAACCGCGAGATGGCCGATAAGAATACCTCGCTCGAAAAAGAACGCAATGCGCTCGACCTGAAATCGAAAGACCTGCATGGGCAGCTGGATAAAATGAAGGCCGACCGTGACAAGCTGGCTGCCGATTATGCTGCCGCACAATCGAGCCTGAATACGCTCAAATCATCCTATGCCGCGCTTGAGAAAAACAGCGGCGATGCACTGGATACCAATATGAAAAAGAACCGCGAGCTCCTTGCGCAGCTGGAAGCAAAGGAAAAAGCGCTGGCGGCAGAACAGGAGAGGCTGAACAAACTAAGTTCGGAGCTTCAGGAACGTTCGCAGCGTGTAAATGAGCTGGAAAGCATGATGGCATCGCAGGAAGCAAGCATGAAAAAACTGAAGGAAACGCTTTCTAAAGCGCTCAACAGCTTTGAAGGCAAAGGGCTTACCGTAGAGATGAAGAACGGCAAAGTGTATGTTTCGATGGAGAACAAACTGCTATTCGGGTCAGGAAGCTGGGTTGTAGGCGCTGAAGGTAAAAAAGCGGTAGTCGAGGTTGCCAAGGTACTTGCCGTGAACCCTGATATCTCTGTACTGATAGAAGGCCACACCGATAACGTGCCTTATGCAGGCACCGGCCAGATCACCGATAACTGGGATCTTTCTACCAAGCGTGCCACAGCGATCGTGAACATTATCCGCGAGAATAAAACAGTGAACCCGCAAAACCTTACCGCAGCAGGCAGGGGAGAATTTGCCCCGGTAGCAGGCAACGATACCGCAGAAGGTAAATCAAAAAACAGGAGGATCGAGATCATCCTAACACCAAAACTGGATGAGATATCCAAAATGCTGAACGAGATTTAATAGTAAGTAATTTATACAATAAAAGGCCGGAGATGATCCGGCCTTTTGATATTATTTCTGAGACACTCCGTGTCATTGCGAGCGGAGTTTACGGAGCGCGGCAATCTTTCTATGTAACCGACTTTGCCTGAGCAGAAAGATTGCTTCGTCGTTCCTCCTCGCAATGACTGCCGCCTTAGTCTTGCGACAAAATTTTCTGCTACCTGATAACCAGTTTCTGGTACTTAGTATTACCCGAAGCCTCAAGCTTCATCATGTAAATGCCTGACTGTAATGCGGAAGTATCAATGCGCGAGCTGCCTTCCGCAACGTCCTGCTGTACCAGCAGTTTCCCCCTTATATCAAGGATGCTTACAGAAGCAGTGGACAGTATGTTGTTAAGGTCTAAAAAAACTTCGGTACCGGCAGGGTTAGGATAAACTGTATAAGAGCCACCTGCAAAATCGGTAGTGCCCGAAACGGAATTGTCAATGATGTGGTATATCTTTCCGTCGCTGATGCCTGCAATATAAAGTTCGCCGCTGTGGTCTTCACCAAAGGTCACAAAGTTGGTTCCAGGGAAAGCGCTGGTCCAGGTAATAGCGCCTCCAGCCTCATCGATCATACCTATTTTGCTGCTGCAATAATCCGCAAAAAGGTATTTTCCCTGCAGGTTCGGGAAAAGTGTCCCGGTATAAACATAGCCGCCTATGACAGAACAATTCCCGCTTCCTGAGCCGCTGCTATAATCAACAAGTGGTGCGGTTAAGCCGGTAATGCCTGAACATTCCGACGTATTGTAAGTATGGGTACCCTCATAGCACCTCCACCCGAAATTAAGCCCTCCGGATGTAGAGGGCACCTTGTTGATCTCTTCCCATAGTTCCTGCCCAACATCGCCAATCCAAAGGTCGCCGTTCAGCCTGTTAAAAGAAAATTTCCAGGGGTTGCGCATCCCGATGGCCCATATTTCATCGGCACCATCCACGCCTATATACGGATTGTCCGCAGGGCTAGTATAAGGAGCCGCGCCGTCAACATCAAGGCGCAGCATTTTTCCAAGCAGTGTATTGATATTCTGTGCCCTGTTACCCGGGTCGCCTCCATCGCCTCCGTCACCCATGCCTATATAGAGGTAGCCGTCCGGGCCGAAGCGGAGGCAGCCCCCATTGTGGTTGGAAAAAGGCTGGGTTACGGTCAACAGGATAACGCCGCTGTTGGGGTCGGCTACATTTGGGTCAGCAGAATTAACAGTATAGCGTGCTATGACTGTGTTGTTACTGGTATTGGTATAATTGATGAAAAAATAACCGTTATTTTCAAAATCGGGATGGAACGCCATTCCTAAAAGCCCCCTTTCCGATCCGGAAGTAGCGATAAGGGATGATACGTTCAGGAATGTTGATTGGGTTACTTCCCCCTCAACGTTGATAAGCATTTTAATAAGTCCGTCCTGCTCCACCACGAACATCCGGTCGTCATTGGCGAAAGCAATATCAACCGGCATGTTCAAACCCTGGGCGAATGGTTCCAGTTCGATGTCCTGGGCGTGTACGAACCCCGTGAATAGCAGGGAAGCTAAAAATAGTTTTGTTTTCATAGCTAATTAATTGATTGTGTTATATCAGTAAATTTAACCAAATAAACAGCAATACATTCAATTGGTTAACAAAATATTATAGATTCCCTATCCCTACATCTTTAGGGTGCCGCACACGGTAGCTCAGGCGCACCTTTTTGGTTTCACCGGGCTTCAGCTTCATCTGCCATTGCAGGATGCCAGTCTCCTCATCCACATCGGCACCGCTGCTTTCCAGGAGTTCTACTTCCATGTTCTCCAGTGTGCTCAGCGGATATTGGTCTTTTACGGTCAGCTGTACGGCTTCTTTCTTGTTATTACGCACGATGATGTCATAAGTAAACGTCTCTTCTTTTTTAGACGAAAGGAATTTGCTTCCGGACTTCTCCACCACTTTTGTTCTTTCGATATCGATCTTTTTATCCCTTCCCATGCTAAGGCTCAGCGTATCCGTCGTTTGTCCCGGATCAATATACGTTTTGCCGGCATACATCCCTTCAAAGATGATATTGGCCTCGCCTTTCAACAGGTTGTATTTAGAATAGTCGGTTATTTCAGCCATCAGGAAGGCTTCCTCCTCAAGTTTCGGCACCGATAAATGCCTGAAGAATGCCGGCAGCTTTATCTCCTTCATGGTAATGCTGTGCTTCTTTCCGTTCGACAGGATATCGTAAGGGATATCGATATCGAAAGATACATTCATTTGGTTTTCTGTGACCTGTGTAAATTTATCTACGGAAGCCTTTTCTTTAAACTTTCCTTTTTTTGTGGTAACTATTATAACCCCATTAGCACCCCTGTTGCCGTAAATGGCAGTAGCGCCTGCATCTTTAAGTACTTCAATATTTACGATTTCTTTGGGGTTAAGGCTCCTGAAGTTATCTGCATTATCCGGAACTCCATCAATAACATACAGGGGCTCGATGTTCCCGTTCATAGAGCCATAACCACGCAGTATAACAGTACTGTTCGCGCCCGGCTGCCCCTGCCCGGTAGATATGGCAACACCTGCCACCTGTCCCTGTAGGGTTTCCGTAACATTTGCAAAACCATTACTTGTGTAAGCTAAGGGGTTATACGTGGTCAGAAACCACGGATTGATAGATGGCGCTATATTACTTTGGTTGGGCATCCCGCTGGATAAAGTGAGCTTTATCTTTTTCCAGTCGAGGCCTGTCTGTTGCACTACTTCCGCTTTGTATAACAAATTAATAGGCTCCGTGATATTGTCGGCTCTCAGGTCATAGAAAGGTGTCCATCCGGCATTTTGGGCAAGGTAATCTATCGTCAGCGGGATAGTACCGGCCTTATCGTTCATTACCTGCAACACCAGTTTTCCCTCAGAAAGATCATCGTCAGTAGTGGTGTCGGTTTCCAGGCGGCTGTTGAGTTTAGCAAGCAATTCGTTCAGTTTCTTTTCTTTTTCTGTCAGCGTATTGATAGCAGTAGCCGTTTCAGTGCGCTTCGCCTTGTAATAGTCGACCATCTTCATCAGTTCGGTAACGCTGAGCCCTGACTGCTGTCCGTACACCTGGTTGTTTTTGTCGAGCAGCTCAAGAACCTTTAGTTCAGATGCCTTCGCCGTTGCCGTCCGTTCCAGCTCTTTTTGAACGAGGCTGATACTGTCGCGCACTTTTTTAATGGCAGGCGAAGTTTCGTCAGCCTCATATTCGGCGATATAGTCGCGCGTAAATTGCACCGAAAGCACCGTGAGTCCGGCGGGTGCCCCAATACGTACAGTGTTTTCATTGAGGTTGTCAGCCACGTTTTTTACCACGATCTCACTGCTACCGGCGGGAAGGTTTACGGTTGTGGCCTGCGAAAGCTCGGCACCGTTAAAGTATACCGTAGCCGCAACAGCCTTAGCCGTAGTGAATATCGGTTTTTGGGCGAATGTCATGCTGCTGATGAGCAGGCATAAAAAGAGTATCTTTTTCATAAAAAGTATTTATAAAGTAAGAGAGTAGCCTTTTAATAAAAAGGTTGGGAAGGGTTGTGAATTTAACAGTTATAGGAATAAACATGTTTTCCATTTCGACGAAGGAGAAATCTCAAATGTTCCGGGATTTCTCGTTCGTCGAAATGGAAGAATGCAATTGTATTTGATTTATTTTCAAACATTTAAAAAGCCCGCTTCGTCACATTGAAAAAGAACTCATCCAGGTCTATCGAGTCGTTCTCATACAATGGTACCTCTTTCAGCTTTATGCGCGATTTGCCACGGCCGGTTATGTGTATGTCGCCATGTTGCGCAATGGTATCTTCGGGAACCAAAAGCCCGCGGCGCAGCATGAGGTCCTTTATAAATTTGTTGTGCTTAACGGCATAGCCTTTCAGGTGGCCTTCGTTGTCAAACTGCCACATAAAAGCTTTCGGCCTCGGTACGATGCTTGCCAGAAACACACATTCATCCAGCGACAGTTGTGACGGGTGCTTATCGAAATAATAATCGGCGGCCTCACCAATGCCATAAACATCAGGCCCCCATTCGATAACATTGAAGTATACCTCCAGCATGCGGGATTTACTCGATATGTTGTTGTTCTCCAATATGTAGGTAAGCAGTATCTCTTCCAGCTTTCGCGAAAGCGTTTTGTTGCGGGTAAGGAATACATTCTTAATCAGCTGCATGCTTATGGTGCTGGCCCCACGTGCAAATTTTTTGGCTTTTATATTCTTGATGATCGATTGGCGGAAAGCCTCGGTTATAAAGCCCCTATGCCTGAAGTACGAAGGGTCTTCGCTGGTAAGCACCGCTTTTTGGAGGTAAGGAGAAATGTCTGATAATGGCGTAAAGTAAGGGTTAGCCGGGCCTACAATGATCGGTCGCTGCGCCCTTCCGTTATCAATAGCCCTGTAGGTAAAGCTGCCATTGAGCTTTGCCAGGTCGGCGGCCCCGTATTTAAGGATTTTAAGGCCTTCTTTTTTCAGGTTGGCGTCAAATACCAGTGCGTTAGGCTTGTTTTTGTTGTATAAGAATTCCAGGTCGTAGCTAAAGGTGCCTTCGGCTTCCATGCCTTCAAAATTGGTAAAAAGCCCCTTCGGCAGCGAGGTGATAAAATCCTGCGCCTGCATTTTCGGGATCTTGGCCTTCAGCTCATAAATGGTATCGCCGTCAACGCTGTACCGTGCATAGGGATTGAATTTTATGCGGTTCAACTGCACTGTCGAGGTGCTGTCAACCGATACGAAATCCGGCCCGAACAAAAAATGGTAATCAAAGCGCGCCTTGTCGATCACTACATCTTTTTGGGCAATCTTCGGATGGCTCACCATAAAATTGCCAATAGATGCAAAACCGTCTACATGCAGCTCATCGCCATCCATATCGATATTTTCGACGTTAAGGTGGATGGAATCGAATCCTGATCTCACGCCAAAACGCTCGTAGATGTAGGGTACTTCTATGCGTGACGTATCAGAATTGAAGAATTTAAGATCGGCCCGCTTGTCCCGTGGGTCGGCCATGCCTTTCACTTTCCATGTCTGGCTTATGCTGTCGGCGCTTACCCCAATGGTCGACTCCAGCTGCTCGTCGGCCAGGCGCATCTGCTGCAGTTTGAGGCTTATTTTCCTGCCCATATCCTCAAGGCGCAGCGTGAGGTTGTCCAGCTTCATATCGGTAGGCACCAGGTTGAGCGCTGTGTTCAGTATATTGTAGGCCCTTTCGGCATAATTGGCTTCCTTTGGCCCGTCATCTTCAGTCTTTTCCTTATTCTTTTTCAGGAAGGCATCAAAGTTCTTGCCGTCTTTGTTGCGTATCAGCTGCACATAACCATTCTTCATTTCCAGGGTGCCCAGCTGCACATCGCCCGTAAGGAGCCTGAAGTAGTTTACCGATGTCTTTATCTCCTGCACATGCAGCAGCGTGTCAGCATTGTTTGGCACCAATGCGATCTCTTTCAGCTCAATGCCGGAGAATCCTTTAAATGCGGCTTCTTTTACCGTAAAACGGCTGCTGTATTCCCGTTGCATTTTGTCGGAAACTTTAGCAATCGCTTTTTGCAGGAGCATGTTCCGGAAGGCAAAAAAGGAAATGATGCAGACAACGATGAATACAACGAATATCTTTAAAACTAATATTGCTATCTGTTTCTTGCTTCTTTTACGCATTGAATTGTAATGGTCTAACCGAAAAGGTGGCTTGCAACATCTTCTATCTTCGCTACCAGCCTTATGTCGATCAGGGTGTTCTTTAATGAGATCTTATTGTACTTAGACACAAAAATAGTAGAAAATCCTAACTTTTCGGCTTCCAGTATGCGCTGGTCTACACGATTTACAGGGCGAATCTCTCCCGAAAGCCCTATTTCTCCCGCAAAACAAAAATCTTTACTGACAGGAATATCCTCATTAGAGGATAAAATGGCGGCTACTACGGCAAGGTCGATAGCGGGGTCGTCTACATTGATGCCACCGGTAATGTTCAGGAATACGTCTTTTGCGCCCAGGCGGAAGCCCGCCCGTTTTTCCAGTACGGCCAGTACCATGTTGAGCCTTTTGGCATTGTAGCCTGTAGTGCTGCGTTGCGGCGTGCCATATACTGCCGAGCTAACCAATGCCTGTATCTCGACCATCAGCGGGCGCATGCCTTCCATGGTGGTGGCAATGGCGGTACCACTCATTTCTTCGTCTTTGTGCGATATAAGTATTTCCGATGGGTTGGCTACTTCCCGCAATCCGCTGCCCAGCATTTCATAAATGCCCAGTTCGGCAGTAGAGCCAAAGCGGTTTTTGAGCGAACGGAGAATGCGGTATACGTGGTTGCGGTCGCCTTCAAACTGTAGCACGGTATCTACCATGTGTTCCAGTATCTTTGGCCCGGCTATGCTGCCGTCTTTGGTAATGTGGCCTATCAGTATTACAGGCACGTTGGTTTCTTTGGCAAATTTTATCAGTTCGGCGGTGGTTTCGCGTATCTGCGAAATGCTACCTGCCGACGATTCAATGTAGTCCGAATGCAGTGTCTGTATTGAGTCGATGATAACAACCTCAGGGTCGATATCCCCGATCTGCCTGAAAATATTCTGTGTTTTCGTTTCGGTAAGGATGTAGCAGTTCTCTGCCGATGGTGTTATCCTTTCGGCGCGCATCTTTATCTGCTTCTGGCTCTCCTCGCCCGATACGTAAAGGGTGCGGTAGGGCAGCTTTAGGGAGATCTGGAGCAATAGCGTACTCTTCCCGATCCCAGGCTCGCCGCCAAGCAGCGTGAGCGATCCCGGCACCAGGCCGCCACCCAATACACGGTTCAGCTCGCCGTCACCGGTGTCAAGGCGTATCTCGCCGCCCGCATCTATTTCATTAATCTTTAAAGGGCGCGCCGCTTTTTTGGTGTCGGCCGAAGCGGGCTTCCACGCCTGTTTTTCTTCTTTTTGTATTACCTCTTCCACAATGGTATTCCATTGCTTACAGGCATTGCATTGTCCCTGCCATTTCGAATATTGTGTACCGCAATTCTGGCAAAAAAAGGAAGTTTTGAGTTTAGACATTAGCGTTCTCTGAGTTTCTCTGCTTTTTCAAGCATAAAGTCTTTGGTATATTCACCTATTTCGTCAAGGGTATAACTGTGCATATAGGCTTTTATTGCTTTTTTATTGTCGCCGGTCTTTTCATAGTACATCCCGGAATAATAATCGGCAAGGGTTGTTTTCGGGTAACACTTCGAAGCAATGTCCGAAAGATCCCGAAGCTCGTCATAAGCGCCGTTCTTAATGATCGCCGCTTCAATGGCTTTAAAGTCATTAAGCCTCACCGGTATTTTTACGCCAAGGTCTTTTTCCATTATATCGTAACGTTCCTGCAGGTATTTTGCGTAGCCCGAAGTAAGCTTAACGATCTTGTCCTGGTATTCGGTAGAGGATATAGGCTGGTAGGAAGAAAATATATGGTACAGCGACTCAGGTATGGCATGCACCACCAGCGAATAATGGGAGCATCCCTTAAAATCTTCGTACATGTATTTAAGCCCCGGGTTTGTAATGGCCTTTATATTATCGTTCAGTGTTTTTATCGGTTTCTGCAGGCGCGGCACGTCACCTTCGGCGGTTGCCAGGTAGTAGTAAGTGGGCTTTTTCAGCTGCGCCAGCCTTTCCGGTATGCGGTTTTCCATGTCAACAGGCATGTCGGGGCTCATGCAGATATAAGCATTGAAAAGCGGTTTATCCTTATACAGGAAGAAGTTGAGATACCCTGCCGTAAGCCCATGGCCGGCAATGATTCGGAAAGGCGATACCCGGTAATTCTTTTCTATCATCGGCATCAGCTCTGTAGAGATGAATTCAAAAAATTTGTCGCCCTGGTCCATTGGTACGCCGTGGTCATCGGTCTGGGTGTCCAGGGATCTTTCTTCATCGCTGTTCTGGTGTACCCCCACGATGATCACTTCGGGAAGGTCGTTCCAGTATTCGGTATACGAGAGAGTGCCGGCAAAAGGATCTAAAAGATATTCGCCATCCAGGAGTACCAGGAGCGGATAATCTTTCTTCTTATTTGTTTCGTAGGATGCCGGTGTCACGATAGTAATTTCGCGCGAGGCATTAAGCTTTTTTGATTCGATTATCTCGGTTTTTCTTTGTGCCGAAACAGGCCATATAACAGCCAGAATAAGGGTTAATAATGTGGTTCTCATAGCTTTACGGGGGTTTAGCAAATAGCTGGCAATATAGCAATTATTTGTTTCTGTAAAGTATCGGGAGCAATAAAAATGATAATATCCCTAAAAATAATATCTGCCCCGTTTGAGAAGTCCAGACAATCCAGCCAAAGGCAGCACCTGCCGATTTTGGTACTCCGTAAACATAAAGGATATTGGATATGGCGAAGGGGAAAAAGCCCGTGCCACCGTTGGTAAAAGTGATAACGATACTGCCAATGACGAAGGCCGTGACCACAGTGCCAAAGTCAAGCCCTGAAGTTTCGGGAAGCGCATATATCGTTACATAGAACATCAGGACATAGCTGAACCATATGTACAACGACAGCAAAAGGAAAGGCCACTTATTGGGCATTTTGAAAGCGCTCAGCACGCCTTCTGTAAGGCCGGATATCTTCAGTTTTAATTTTTGTACCCAGCCCAGTTTGGAGTACATAAAAAAAAGTACCGACCCTATAAAAAGTATTCCTGCAACAGTACCGTAAAAAAGCAGTTGCTGGAAAGGGATGTCGTCCAGATAGGCCTTGAGAGCGTCAAATTGCAGGGCGGCAGTGAGGGCTACTACGATCACCAAGAGGATAAGGTCGATGATCCGTTCTGCAATAATGGTGCCGAAGGCCTTATCGAAAGGCACGCCGGCATACTTGTTCAGCGCCACGGCCCGGCTTACCTCGCCGCTGCGCGGGATGAACATATTCATGATATAAGTAATGCAAACAGCGCCGAACTTTACCCCAAAAGGCACTTCATAGCCCAGGTGCGCCAGGGTATATTTCCAGCGATAGGCCCTCGCCCAAAAACCGGTAAGCCCAACAAAAAGCGAAATATATACATATGTGTAGTCGGCTGTCCTTAAGCTGTTCTTGAGGTCGGCAAGCTCTTTCGCAGTAGCGTGCCTGTACATGTATATAATTAAAAAAACTCCCAACAGGAGTGGGAGTGTAATGCTTAAAAATTTGCTTAACTTCTTGTTCAAAGCTATGTTAAGGAGTTATCTGTTTCGTTAGGGAATACAATAGAGGGCTTAAATACTTTAGCCTCTTCTATGTCCAGGATACCATATGAAATGATGATGATGATATCTCCCTTCTGTACTTTCCTGGCAGCGGGCCCGTTGAGGGTAATCTCGCCGCTGTTCCTGTTTCCTTTGATCACATAAGTCTCGAGGCGCTCACCATTATTGATGTTTACGATCGAAACTTTTTCACCTTCAATAAGATTCGCTGCTTCCATCAACGCTTCGTCAATGGTTATGCTACCTATGTAATTTAAATCGGCTCCCGTCACCTTAACGCGGTGAATCTTGGATTTTACAACTTGAATTTGCATGGCGCAAAGGTAATCAATTTAATGAAATATTGTCAATTAGGCGCACATTGCTTAAAAAAACTGCAACGAAAGCCCTGTATTTCCTGTTTTCCTTTATAACGGCGGGTTTCAGGTCGTCTTCGGCAGCAATCTCAAAATAGTCCATTGTAAACTCCGGGTGGGCTGCAAAGGCATCGTACACATACTTCTTTATATCTTCAATACTTTGATTATCAAACTGTTCCTGTGCTTCTTTCAGGGTTTTGTAGATAAAAGCGGCTTTGTCCCTGTCTTGCGTGCTCAGCCTTTCGTTGCGGGAGCTCATGGCAAGCCCGCTGTCTTCGCGGCTTATCGGGCAGCCTATGATGATAACCGGCATTCCTTCTTTCTCTGCCATTTTTTTTACGATCTGCAGCTGCTGGAAATCTTTTTCCCCAAAATAAGCCCTGGTAGGCATTACGATCTCAAACAATTTCTTAACAATGGTCCCCACACCGTCAAAATGGCCGGGCCTGTGGGCGCCTTCCATCTGGTTTTCGAGCCCGTCAAAAGAAAAATGGGAAGATATGGTATTGCCGTCATACATCTCATTTACCGATGGCGCAAAAACGATAATGGCATCGCTTACCTGCTTTATTTTTTCTACGTCGGCGTCAAGGGTACGCGGGTACTTGTCCAGGTCCTCTGCGTTGTTGAACTGCGTGGGGTTCACGAATATACTGATGACCGTAACGTCATTTTCCTTTACCGACTGACGCAGCAATGAGAGGTGGCCTTGGTGCAATGCGCCCATTGTAGGGACAAACCCAACGGTTGATTTAACGTTTAAATAGTCAGACAAAACTTTCGTCAAACCGGCTTTATTATTGAAAATGAGCATTAACTTTAAATTAAATATCAGGGCAAAATTAATCTTTTAGTTATAAAATGCGCAAAATTGTTTAATTTTGCATGTTTTTGTATCCAAATAAAATAAGTTATTGAAGATGGAGGATAAGAGGATATTGTATGTATCATCTGAAGTAGTGCCGTATCTGGCAGAGAATGAGGTCTCGTTAATGTCGTATGATGTGCCGAAAATGATAAATGACCAGGGGGGCCAGATTAGGATCTTTATGCCCCGCTATGGCAATATCAATGAAAGGAGGCACCAGCTGCACGAAGTCATCCGTCTTTCGGGAATGAACCTAGTGGTGAACGACATGGATATGCCCCTTATCATAAAGGTGGCCTCTATTCCTAAAGAAAGGATACAGGTCTATTTTATAGACAACGATGAGTATTTTAAGCGCAAAGCTACTTTTACTGATGAAGAAGGGGAGCTTTACCCGGATAACGACGAACGCGCGATCTTTTTTGCCAAAGGCGTTGTCGAGACCGTGAAAAAACTCAACTGGGTGCCGGATATAATCCACGTGCACGGCTGGATGGCCGCAATGCTGCCTATATATATGAAGCATTACTACAAGCATGAAGCCCTTTTTGCCGATACAAAGATCGTGACTTCGGTGTACAACCAGTCTTTCGACGGCACGCTTGACAACGATATGCTGAAGAAAGTGCTGTTTGACAATATCCCTGAAAGTGACGTAAAGGTGCTCGAGGTGCCTAATTACGAAAATATACTGAAAGCATCCATAGCACATTCGGATGCGCTGATCATTGCTTCCGAAAACCTTTCGGCCGGGCTGCAGCAGGCTGTTGAGGATTCCGGTAAGCCGTTTTTGCCGTATGTGTCCAAAGATAATTTTGCAGAGGCATATACTAATTTCTATAAAAATCAGGTTTTATAGTAAATCTTAAAAAAAATCTATGATCAACAGTTCCTTCCTAAAGAAAATAATTCTTGCTTTAAGTGCCGTATTCATCATTTCGTGCGATACCGATTATAATAACCTGGGTTCCGATATTATTGATGATGACGTGCACCATGGCATGTTTCAGGTTGAAGCCGGCGTTACCGCATATGACAGGCCTACGGGGATAGTACAGTCCAACAACCTTACGCTTAATACGCTTGGTGCCTATGATAACCTCGTGTTCGGGAAAACGGTTGCCCATTTTGTAACACAGGTGCAGCTTGCCACCGTAAACCCAACGCTTTACGCTCCGGAAATAGATTCCGTGTACTTGTACGTACCATATTTCAGCAGCATTGAAAGTACCGATGCCACAACAGGCGTTAGTACCTATGACCTGGATTCTATCTATGGCGCTCCGGAAACAAAAATAAAGCTGGATGTATTCAGGAATGGCTATTTCCTTCGCGATTCAGATCCGGGCACATCGTTCGTTTCCGGCCAGAAATATTATTCTAATGACAAATCCCTTATTGATGCCGCTGTTGTAGGCTCAAGGCTTAATAATTTTTCTACAGCGCAAAACGATGAATTCCCGATCTCTGACGATGAGATAGCGCGTTCTGCAATACCAGATGGCCAAACGGAATCGAAAGTAGTAGAGCGCAAAGCACCTGGTATTTTCCTTTACCTGGATAAAACGGAGTTCCAGAATATGCTGTTTGGCCCTGCAGCAGCCGGTAAGCTGGTTAATAACAACATCTTTAAAGAATACTTCAGGGGGCTTTACTTCAGGGTAACGCAGCTGGAAGGCCAGTCGGTTATGGTAGTGCCAAGGTTCGACCAGGGAGTGATCACCATAAAATACAGGGACCATAATATTTCTACAACCGAAAGCAGCGGGCATACTGTAGATAAGTTTGCCAAAAGCATGACGCTGAACCTTGATGGCAATACCATTAACTTTTTTGAGAATACCCCCAAAGAAGCTTTTACTACGGCAATCAATACTTCTGATGCGGCTGCGGGAGATGTGAGGCTTTACCTGAAAGGCGGCGAAGGATCTATGGCTTTCATCGATATTGACCAGGCAACCATAGACGCGCTCAAAGCAGAGAGCCAGGGTGGCCAGAGGGTATTGATAAACGAAGCCAACCTTGTGTTTTATATTGATGATAATACGGAGACAGGCATGGGCCAGGGACCTTCTGATCCCAAAAAGAAAGAAAAAGAGCCATTGAGGCTGTTACTCTATGATGTAAAAAACAAAAGGCCGCTGATAGATTATTCTTTGGATGCCACCACCACCACAATCAATCCTAAATACGATAAGTTTGTGCATGGGGGGATTCGTGAGGATGAGAACGGGCGCGGTACCAAATATAAAATAAGGATTACCGACCATATAAATAACCTCGTAAACAAGGATTCGACCAACGTGAAGCTGGGCCTTGTGGTGGCGGAATATATTAACCTTACGGGCAATGCTGCATTGAAATCGCCTTTTACGGAGACTACCGGCGCAACGGCCCCTGTAACGGTTTCCACAGTGCCGGTAACTTCGGTAATGCATCCTTTCGGTACGATACTGTACGGTTCTAACTCGGCAGTACCTGAAAACAAGCGCCTTAAACTTGAAATTTTTTATACCAAACCCAATTAATTAGCTATTGTTATGTGTGGAATTGTAGGTTACATCGGTCACAGGGAAGCATACCCTGTTATTATAAAAGGCCTGAGAAGGCTGGAATACAGGGGATATGACAGTGCTGGGGTTGTTCTTTATGACGGCTCCGACCTGACATTGTGCAAAACTAAAGGTAAAGTTTCTGACCTGGAAGAGAAAGCAGCCAAAGAGATAAGTACTAACGGGAAAATTGGCATTGGCCATACCCGCTGGGCTACGCATGGCGTGCCGAACGATGTAAACTCACACCCGCACTTTTCAAACTCGGGCAACCTGGTAATCGTGCACAACGGTATCATAGAAAACTATGAACCGCTTAAAAAAGAGCTTATCAAAAGGGGGTATACCTTCCAGTCGGATACTGATACGGAAGTGCTTGTAAACCTTATTGAAGACGTAAAGAAAAAAGAAAACCTTAAGCTGGGTAAGGCCGTACAGGTAGCATTGAACCAGGTAGTGGGCGCTTATGCCATTGCGGTTTTCGATAAAGAAAGGCCGGGCGAGATCGTTGCAGCCCGTTTGGGAAGCCCGCTTGCCATAGGTGTTGGCAAAGACGAATTCTTTGTGGCCTCTGATGCATCGCCTTTTATAGAATACACATCGAATGCCATATACCTTGAAGACGAGGAAATGGCAATCGTGCGCCTTAACAAGCCGCTAAAAATAAGGAAGATCAAAGACGATTCTTTGGTTGACCCATACATACAGGAGCTTCAGATGAACCTTGAGCAGATAGAAAAAGGCGGTTATGACCACTTTATGCTTAAAGAGATCTATGAGCAGCCAAGCGTAATAAAAGATACCTACCGCGGAAGGCTTCATGCCAACGAAGGCCTTATCAAGATGGCGGGTATCGAGGACAACCTCCAGAAATTCCTTAACGCCGACAGGATACTTATCATTGCCTGCGGTACTTCATGGCATGCCGGCCTTGTAGCCGAATATATTTTTGAAGAATTTGCACGCATACCGGTAGAGGTAGAGTATGCTTCGGAATTCCGTTACAGGAACCCTATCATAAGGCCAACCGATGTGGTGATCGCTATTTCGCAATCCGGCGAAACTGCCGATACCCTTGCGGCAATCAAGCTGGCAAAACAGCACGGCGCATTTGTATTTGGGGTTTGCAACGTAGTAGGCTCTTCCATATCCCGCGAGACCGATGCAGGCGCTTATACGCATGCCGGCCCTGAGATAGGTGTGGCTTCTACCAAAGCATTTACAACACAGATAACTGTGCTTACCCTTATAGCGCTTCGCCTTGCACAGGCCAAGGGAACTATGAACAATTCCGATTTCCACAGGTACCTTCAGGAGCTTGAGATAATCCCGGAAAAAGTTGCCGAGGCACTTATGACCAACGATGCCGCGCAAGCTATCGCTGCTATTTATAAAGATGCGCCAAACTGCCTTTACCTGGGCAGGGGCTATAACTTCCCTGTGGCGCTTGAAGGTGCATTGAAGCTAAAAGAGATATCGTACATACACGCAGAGGGCTACCCTGCTGCCGAAATGAAGCACGGCCCTATCGCCCTTATTGATGAGCAGATGCCGGTGGTGATCATCGCACAGAAACAGGAGCATTACGACAAGATCGTGAGTAACATACAGGAGATAAAATCAAGGAGTGGAAAGATCATTGCCGTAGTGACCAAAGGCGACGTACAGGTAAGGGACCTTGCCGACCACGTAATAGAAGTGCCGGATACATCGGATGCTTTGTCGCCGCTGCTTACAACTATCCCCCTACAATTGCTATCGTACCACATCGCAGTGATGAGGGGCTGTAACGTAGACCAGCCGCGTAACCTTGCAAAATCAGTTACAGTAGAGTAACATTCGATATAAATTATAAAAGCCGTTGAAAAATTTCCCAACGGCTTTTTTTATATACATAATTCCAAAAAACATCAATATAAGCGGGCAGAATATATTTTGTAATTTTTGGGAGCTTTTATAATTGAGATATATTGATTTTAATAGATAAATGAAAAAAAGACTGAATTTGCTGATTGGTTGCTTATTTCTTACCAGTATTGTATGGAGCCAGGCCAATCAAAGGGTATATACTCCGTCTGAAATGCGTGAAGATCTGGATACGCTGGTTAAATACCTGGAAGATACGCATCCAGATATATATTACAGGTACTCAAAAGAAAACTTCTATGGCGATGTAGGCAGGTTAAAAAAAAGTCTCACCAAAAATTTAACCCGTACGGAATTCTATTTTGCTGCTGAACCATTATTGTCAAAGTTTGATGATGGCCACACCGATTTTCACATCATAGAAGAGTATAATAGCCAGAACCCCGTTATTATTCCGTATTTCTTTAAGGTGTCGCCGGCTAAGCCATTTATAGTTTGTGCCGGAGCTTACAAGACTGTTACGTCCCAACTTCCCAATGATGCCGAAATTCTAAGTATTAACGACATCCCGTCTTCACAAATTGCAAAAGATATTATTCGATTGAATACCGGTGAGAATGAGGATTTCCGGGCCGAATTTGGAAGTAACTACATTTATTTTTACCTGGAGGCACTTTATCATGCCAATGGGCGATACAATATTAAATACAAGAATAATGGAAAAATTAAAACGGTACTGATCTATGGAATACGAAGCGATGAAATTAACGACAGGATTAAAAAGTTTTCTGCCACTACTATAAGTAATAATTCGGATACAGAAAAAAACTTTTCCCTTGAGATACTGGATCAAGATAAAACAGCGATCATTAAAGTAAAAAGTTTTGAATGGGAGGGTTACCAGGTATTTATCGATTCTGCTTTTAAGGAAATAAAACGTAAGGAAATAAAAAATTTAATTATAGACCTGATCGACAATGGCGGGGGCGATTCTGATATCGGCGATGATTTTCTCCAATATATTTTAGATCATCCATTCCGGCAGTATAATAAGGCGGTAGTTAAAAACAGCAGATTTTACAAAGAAAGACTAAAGGCGCAAAAGCCTCAAAATGCAATGGACGCAAATGAATTGGAAGTGTTGCGCAAGGCAAATGGAACCCTGGATACGATTTTTTATGAAAACATAAAGATAGATGACAACGCGCTGCGATTTGGAGGTAAAGTATATGTGCTTATCAATCTGCAGACGTATTCATCTGCAGCAGATTTTGCCCAATGCTTCAGTTTTTATAAAAGAGGATTGGTTATTGGAGAAGAGAGTGGAGGCCTTATAAAAAGCTACGGTGATATTGTGCCTGCAAAACTACCAAACACACAGTTAAACCTGACGATTTCGAGTACTTTATATTACAATATTGGTGCCGGAGAGAAGGACTGGAGGGGTGTTATGCCGGATATAAAAGTTCCTCCACAGGGCGCGATTGCTAAAGCGCTGGAAATGATCAGGAACTAGGACTGTTAGGGGCATGTTGTTACATGGCACGTAATTTACGTTGTGCTAGCGTCTTTAATGCCGAAATAGTATTCCTATATGGCTAGGCTTATGAAGATGGGAGGTATGTGGCAGGATAACGGCAATTATACCGGTAGTCTTGAAAAGACATTTGTGGTGAAGTTTGCAGCGGAGTAATAATCCCCTAATTCCATCCATTTCTCAAAATCATCCCTGATGAAATGACAATCATGAAGGCAATTTGAAATAATGCCTTGAATTATTGCAAAAAATGCAAAAGTAAAATTTGCATAATTAAGATATAAAAAACTATCTTTGCACTCGAAAAAATAAGGTTTTTTCACAATTCGTAAATCGCTGTTTAATAAATATATAAGCAATGTCTACAGTAAAAGGAAAAGTTGCACAGATCATCGGGCCGGTTGTTGACGTAGTGTTCAGCTCACAGGATGCCGAGCTTCCAAAGATCTATGATTCATTAGAGATCACTAAGAAAGATGGTTCAAAATTAGTACTTGAGGTACAGTCTCACGTAGGTGAGAACACCGTTCGTACTATCTCCATGGACTCCACTGACGGTTTGAGCAGGGGCCAGGAAGTTACTGCTACAGGTGCTCCTATCCAGATGCCTATCGGCCAGGATGTTTACGGACGTTTGTTTAATGTTATCGGCGATGCCATCGATGGCCTTGACGAATTGCCGAAAGACGGTGCGAACGGGCTTCCGATCCACCGCCAGGCGCCTAAATTTGAAGACCTTTCAACTTCATCAGAGGTTCTTTTCACAGGTATCAAAGTAATCGACCTTATCGAGCCTTACGCAAAAGGTGGTAAAATTGGTCTTTTCGGTGGTGCCGGTGTTGGTAAGACCGTATTGATCCAGGAGTTGATCAACAATATCGCTAAGGGCCACGGTGGTCTTTCCGTATTCGCAGGAGTAGGGGAAAGGACACGTGAGGGTAACGACCTTCTTCGCGAGATGCTTGAGTCGGGCATCATCAAGTATGGTGACGATTTCATGCACTCTATGGAGAATGGCGGATGGGACCTTAGCAAAGTAGACAAAGCCGGTATGAGGCAGTCTAAAGCTACTTTCGTATTCGGACAGATGAACGAGCCGCCGGGAGCACGTGCACGTGTTGCGCTTTCAGGCCTTACCATCGCTGAGTACTTCCGTGACGGAGCGGGCGACGGACAAGGAAAAGACGTTCTTTTCTTCGTAGACAACATCTTCCGTTTTACACAGGCAGGTTCAGAGGTGTCTGCACTTCTTGGGCGTATGCCATCTGCGGTAGGTTACCAGCCAACGCTTGCAACCGAAATGGGTGCGATGCAGGAGCGTATTACTTCTACCAAAAAAGGTTCGATTACATCGGTACAGGCGGTTTACGTACCTGCGGATGACCTTACCGACCCGGCACCGGCTACAACCTTTGCCCACCTTGATGCAACAACAGTACTTTCCCGTAAAATTGCCGAGCTTGGTATCTATCCTGCGGTTGACCCATTGGACTCAACTTCAAGGATCCTTACACCGCTTATCCTTGGCGACGAGCACTACAACTGTGCACAAAGGGTAAAAGAGATACTTCAGAAATACAAGCAGCTACAGGACATCATCGCGATCCTTGGTATGGAAGAGCTTAGCGAGGAAGATAAACTGTCTGTATCACGCGCACGCCGTGTTCAGCGTTTCCTTTCACAGCCGTTCCACGTGGCAGAGCAGTTTACAGGTATCCCTGGGGTACTCGTAGATATCAAAGACACCATCAAAGGATTCAACATGATCATCGACGGTGAGCTTGACCACCTTCCTGAAGCGGCCTTCAACCTTAAAGGTACGATCGAGGACGTTATCGAGGCCGGACAAAAAATGTTGACTGAAGCGTAAAACCCGGTTGATGGTTGATAGTTGATGGTTGCCAGATTGGCCTCCAACAACTGACAACCGGCAACTGACAACCAAGAAACTATGTTATTATTAGAAATAGTATCGCCGGAAGGCCATTTGTTTAAAGGAGGCGTTACTTCGGTAACCGTTCCCGGCGCAGACGGCGAATTCCAGATGTTGGACCACCACGCGAATATCGTATCGGTACTCGTGGCAGGAACCATCAAGATAGCTGTCCCTGATTTCAAGACCAACCAGGAGTTCTCTCCAAAGTTCAACAAATCAGAGAAAGACCAGAAGTTCCTGCTTCCTGTAAAATCGGGAACCTTGGAGCTTAAAGACAACAGGATCATTATTTTGGTTGACTAAGTTTTAGCCAATAGAAATATAGAAGCCCCTTTCAGGAATGAGAGGGGCTTTTTTGTATTATTGCGGTATGGATTATAAAGAGAAAGATATTTTAGTCAGCGAGGGCAGTAGGTCAATTTTGAGTATTGCGGTGGCATGCCTTTGTTTCGGTGGCGCATTGGCGATGGGTTATTATGCTTTCGCCAGCGATGAAATCGAAGATAACGATCCGATGTTGTTTGCTTTGGTCTTATTTTTAATCGGTTTGGGATTTTCAGCAGTTACTAATATTCATTTTGACCTTGCTGAAAGAAAATATAAAAAGGAAGTTGCGATAGGAAGAATAGCTGTAGGTAAATGGTATCACTTGCCTCAGATAGAGTACGTATCTGTCTTCAAACAGAGAACTATAAGTGATGATGGCCGACACCCCCATACAAGGAGTATTCGCTATGATGTAAATGTATGGTACGGTATATCAAAACATTTTACGATATATAGTAATGTAGAAATTGAACCTGCCTATAATATTGCTATGCGTATAGCAGTAAAATTAAATACGGATATGCTCGACGCTACAATACCAAATGACTTTAAATGGGTTGAACTTCCCGTAAAAGATATTTCCGTTTAATTTCTGCTGTTCCGTTTTATCAATTTATAAGTTGAAAAAACAATACCCAGTATGCTTATAACTATGATGCCAATAAGGATATCAATTGTGAGGCACAGATCCCTGCCGGACGTTTGCGAGATGCAATCGCCGTACTCCTTCACTTCGTATTTCAGGCTTACCATAGTGTTCAGGATCCCGAAAGCACTAATGGCTATAACAGCAAGGCTGACAGCAATAGCAAGTATGTATTTACCCATTAGTAATTTAGTTTCACATTCTCTTCATAATCCCAGCCTTCCATCCACGCGATCTTCCACCTGCCATTTTCCTTAACCACCTTTATGTGGTAGTGTTCATTTTCCCAGTCTTCACCAAAACCTGTCCAGTTCCAGTATAAATCGGCGGTATTGGAAATCATTTTTTCAATAACTACATTTATCTTGTCAAAATCATCTGTTGGCTGGTCCTGGCACCTGCACCATGCATTGACATCAGACCCTCCAAAAGGCGGCATATCGCCCTCTTGCCATTCTGCTTTGCCATTACGCAGCAGTTCGTCCTGCTTGTTGAATATGCGGGCTGTGTTGTCCACAAATTCCTTGGCAAACAATCCGCTTTTGGATAACTCTTTTTCATACAGTTTTTGGTCTGCGTGGTCATATCCTACAATCAGGCTATCTTTGGTGACAGGACTGAAACCACTTGGCCCATCCGCGATATTAAGCCATTTATACACGTTTTTTACTAGTAGTGTAATTTCATTCCTGTCCTTTTCGGCTTGTTGTACCTCAATCCCGGAATTGCGTGTTGCATTGGGTTCCGTTTCATTTTTGCAGGATATCAAAAAACCTGATAAACAAATAAGGGCTATAATTTTTAAGTGTCTCATATCAGAATATATTACGAACCGAAAATAGCGATTTATAAATTACCTTATTCATTTTCAGGGATGAATTCCATAATGTCCCCGGGCTGGCATTCCAACACTTCGCATATCGCCTCAAGGGTAGAGAAGCGTATCGCTTTCGCCTTCCCGGTCTTCAGGATAGATAGGTTGGCTGTGGTAATGCCTACCTTATCGGCCAGTTCGTTGCTGCGCATTTTGCGTTTAGCCAGCATTACGTCGAGATTGATGATAATGGGCATAGGCTAAATGGTTAGGTCGCTTTCCTGCTGCAGCTCGTATCCGTAATTCAGTAGCTTGCTTAATACTACCAATGAAAGCCCTGTAAAAACTATGGCAAGATTTACGTCAAAGCTTATGCTCAGGGTCAGTATTTGCTGACGGCCCGGGGTTCCGGCGGTTTCCTGATAATAGGCAGCTCCGTCTATAAACTGCATTACCAGTGCTCCGGTAACAAATAGTAATAACTGGTATACCAACAGGCAATTGCCTACTTTCCATATAGTACGGCTAAGGCTGCTGTTAAATGAAAAATCGTTTTTAAGCTTCCTGAACAGCAACGTAAGCTGAAAGAGGATAAAAATGATGCATAGCATGAACGAATAATTCCGCACAGCCAGAATGATGGCCAGCCAAATGCTTTTAGGCTTGATAGTTATGTAGGCTTCTACGGCCGCCGGCGACAGGCTGATTGTTTCTTCATTGGCATCAGCGCCTTCTCCTGTCCATATCTTTTTTGTCTGTACGGTAAAGGTTTTCGCATAGGTTGTATCGTTTAAAACAGAATTAATTTCTGCTCTGCTAACACCTGCACAGGCGCCATCCTTTATTATAACGGAACCTGATCCGAAAGAAGAATGTTCATCGGATGTATTTTGCTTAAAATTTATAATGCTATCGAATGTCATCACCCGCATATTAGCTGACATGTTATAGCCAGTCAAATGATTCGGATAAGGTCTAAAGTTATCCAGTTGCTTTTCCTGAAATATATCAAAGCCAACTATCATGGCGAAATATGCTGTAAAGAGCAGTAATGCCACTGCGGATACATAGTATAGCCTCGATACCAGCCTGTCTTTGCGTTGTTGTTTCTGCATGGCTTATATAGTCAATTGGTTTTCCTCCTGTATGAACGCGCCACGTTCCGCCATTCCTGAAACCAGATAGATAAACTTCCCGATAAGGTAAACTGCCAGGAACGAAGGTATTTCACGAAAGAAGATAGTAAGGTCAAAGTAGAGCATACTTCCCATGGTGCAGAACAGCAGGTATTTCGATTTGGCAAAAATGATTATAGTCGCCGCTGCCTTACGGAAAGCCTCGTCTTGTCCCGGCTCGAACATACCGCCTATTTTAATGCGGTTAAGGCTTTTATAGAAACTTCGCAGCCCTGTTACGCAATAAATGAGTAGCGCCGCATAGATAATGCAAAACGCCGACCCAAACCATTCATTATTGCGATAGGGAGTGTTTTTGGCAAGAGGCGTAAAATAGTCGCTGAAGAATTCCTTTACCAATAAATGACCGTCCTGAACATGAAAAAATACTGCCATTGCCAAATGAAAAATTGCGATACAGGAAGCAATTACTATTGCGAAGCGTACAGCCAACGCGATGATATTGATGTGATGTCTCATAATTTATACAGTTAAGTCGTTATTTTCCCTGCTGCCCTTTGCCAGTATAAATACATCCGAAAGCACTATAAAGAACAAGCCAAGCAGTACAACAAAAAAAGTATAGGTATTGAATTCGAAATTAAGGTCGCCAAACAGTATGGCATCATACAGGAACTCCGGAACTATGTCAAAGAAAAACCCGATGAGTATCGCCTTTCCGGTCTGGTCAAGAAGCGATGTGATTTGCTCCTGAAAGAAATGCTGCTTTTTGAATTGTGTGAGTATTTTTTTAAACAGGTACAGTGCATACGCCCAAAATATGGCGACAATTATCTTAGATACAAACACAAGATAGCCCTCGGCTCCCCAATTGACGGCTTCAATGCCATTAATTGTAAAAGGTATCTCATCTGGCATTATGATAGAAATCAGCAGGCAGGGTATTGCAAATATGATCCCTATGCAGGTGCAGATGAAAAAGATGTTGGTTAGGATTCTGAGTAATGGCAGTAGTTTCATGATAAGTGTAATTAGTTCGCTACAAATATAAATAAATTATCGAAAAACAATAATTAATTGTTGTTTTTCATTTGAATTTGTTTTTCGCCGTCCTGTTTTCTACATTTGAATATGGAAAAACTCCCCGGATCATTACAGGTAAAACTTAACGAACGTGAGCAGGCAAACGCTTTACGAAAACTATCTGCCGAAAAATGGGCATCCGATTTTTCCTCTAACGATTACCTTGGCTTTTCTGCCAACAGGGAAATCTTTGACAGTGCCCATAATTATCTTTTAGAACACGGCTTTACGCAGAACGGGTCTACGGGGTCACGCCTTATTTCAGGCAATCACAGGCTTTATACGATTACAGAAGATCACATTGCACAATTCCATAATGCAGCAAGCGCGCTCATCTTCAATTCGGGATATGATGCCAACGTGGGGTTCTTTTCTTCGGTGCCCCAAAAGGGCGATATTGTGCTGTATGACGAGTATATCCATGCTTCGATACGGGATGGATTGCGGCTATCGAATGCAAGGGTATACAAATTTCCGCATAACGACTTAGCCATTCTTGAAAAGCAGGTGCAGAAATTCCGGCTAAACGATCTCAAAGGAGAAGTTTATATCGTGACCGAATCGGTTTTCTCCATGGATGGCGACAGTCCCGATCTTAACCGCCTTGTTGCTTTGGCTATAGCCAATAATTGCAGGCTTGTCATTGACGAAGCCCATGCGTTGGGTGTTTTTGGTGAAAAAGGGGAGGGGCTTATACAGCATCTTGGGTTGGAAGATAAAGTTTTTACCCGCATAGTCACTTTCGGGAAAGCCCTGGGCTGTCATGGCGCAGCAGTATTGGGTTCGCCACAACTGAAAGAATACCTGGTCAATTTTGCACGCAGCCTTATCTATACTACCGCACTACCGCCCCACAGCCTGGCCACGATTTTGATTGCTTATAAAACATTAGAAACCACTCCTGAAAGAAACAGGCTGACAGATATAATCAGTTTTTTCAGGTCGGAAGTGAATCGCCTGCAACTTCAAAGCCATTTTATCGAAAGCGCTTCAGCCATACATTGTGCCGTAATTTCCGGGAACGAAATGGTAAAAAATGTTGCATCGGTTTTACAGGAAAATGGATTTGGCGTGAAGGCCATACTGTCGCCTACAGTGCCGCAGGGTGCGGAAAGGCTCCGCATTTGCCTGCATAGTTATACTACGGAAGCTGAGATAACAGGGATGCTGGAATTACTTAGTAAATGTTTAAATTAAACATAAACCGGCAACTTAGACGTTGTGGTGGAACGCCTCAACTCCGCGTCAAATAGTAACGACTTTTGATGAAACCTCACTGTAGAGACGTTGCATTGCAACGTCTACCATAGGACACAAATATTAAGCATTTGCTTCGCCCTCAGCTCTGGCCACCTTCGCCTTACTTCGCCGCTCCCTGCGCCGGAACCAGTTGCTGTCCTCCTCGCCAAACAGGTAGGCATACGGCTGGGTATCGGGACTGAGTTCAAACAGTTTTTTCAGGATCGCTATCGTAGGTATAATGAGTATCATGCCCATAATGCCCCATATATACCCGCCTATAAGCAGGCCTATAAACGTTACAAGGGCATTGAGGTTCACATTACCGCCGGTTATCTTAGGCGTAAGGAAAGCGCTTTCCAATAGCTGTATGAAGGTAAAAGCAACTACAATGGCGATGGGGTAAAAGGCGCTGTCTTTGGTAAGGAGCGCAAATGTAAAGGGCAGTATAACCCCAAGCGATGGCCCGAGGTACGGAATGATATTCAGCATTCCCGCGAACATCCCAAAGAATATGGCATGCTCGATCCCAAGGGCAAAAAGCACCCCCGTGTTCACTACCCCAAGTATAAGCATCACTTTGCCGGAACCCAGCAGGTACGCATGCACAATTTTCCGGATAGATGTCATTTTTTCAAGCAGCCCGTCATTGTTCTGCCTGCGGAATACTTTAGTAATAAAAATAGCCAGGTGGTCCCTGTAGATCAAAAGGAAAAAGATAAATACCGGCAGCAGGACAATATCCGAAAGTGTGCCCAAAGTAGTAAATATAAGCTGTGTAGGGCTGGCGTCATCCGTCTGTACGATCGCCACTGCCTTTTTCATTTCGAATCCGTTGCGCATCCCCAGGTCGAATCCAAAAGTTTCGAAGCACCAGTTATTGGCGGCAATTACAAAGCCATTTAATTTGTCTGAAAGGTTGGTGCCTACATCCTGCATAAAGCCCCTTACTTCAAAATAAGCGAAAATAAATATTCCGGCTATAACGCCAATAAAAAGGAACAGGCAAATAAAAGCGCTGATGGAGCGGGGTATCTTCCGGCGTTCCAAAAAATTGCAGGACGAGGTGAGCAACATGGCAATGTAGCCCGATATAAATAGCGGCACCAGCAGTTTTTTGGCTACGATCATGAAAAACACGATAATAATGATGAGCAGGGCTATATATACAGATTTAATATAGTTTGGTACTTTTAGTGTGTCCATATCAGTAAAAACGTGTTAAATTTCAAAGGCTTACTCTCAAAATTAAGAATTGTAAAATCACTTATTGATAATATTATATTAAAATTCAGGTGGTATGATAATAGATTTTGGGCATGCCGGCTCCGCAAGCCTGCCTTTGCCGGCAGGCAGGCTATGGGGATGCCGCTTCTGTCCCTCACTTAGCGCACTGGCGAAGATGAACAGATTTTTAGATTGAAGTTTTCGTTACCCGGAAATCCACGTTATTGACTGTTCAAAATTTATTTAACCACACAGGAACGAACATAGGGTTTATAGTTTTTATTAGTCCTAAGATGAATATAGTTGAGCAGAGTGAAGCGAAGCTTCAGGCTCTGTGTCATTCTATTAGGCCCTATATCCGTCATTTGAGACTATGTGCCTATGTGGTTAAAAAATTAATGTCTGTAAAATTTAGACAGTTCCTTAGTAAATTTGTAATTCAAAAAACAACAATGAAACTATTCATAACCGGCATAGGGACCGATGTAGGCAAGACCATCGCCTCGGCCATTATCACCGAAGCTCTTGAAGCCGACTACTGGAAACCCATACAGGCAGGCGACCTGGATAATAGCGACAGCCATAAAATAAAACGCTATATTTCCAATCCGAAAACAACGATATTCCCCAACAGCTATGCTTTAAAGACACCGGCCAGTCCGCATCTGGCTGCTGAGCTTGACGGCATTGCCATCAGTCTGGAAAATATAAAAGAGCCCAAAACCAAAAATCACCTTGTTGTTGAAGGTGCAGGCGGTGTTTTCGTGCCCCTGAATGCTACCAACAGTGTTATCGACCTGATACAACCGGATTATAAAGTTATTGTGGTAAGCAGGCATTACCTCGGCAGCATCAATCATACCTTACTGACTATAGAAGCCCTTAAAAACAGAGGCATTGCCATAGCGGGAATTGTTTTTAACGGCAATGAAAATAATCCTACTGAAAGCATCATCCTGCAAAAAATAGGGGTACAAATGATAGGCAGGATAGAAGACGAACCGTATTTTGACAAGAATGTAATCCTTGAGTACGCCGATAGGTTCAGGGAAAATTTATTGAAATTATGACGAGTTTACAAGATCGAGACAGCCAGTATCTCTGGCACCCGTATACACAGCATAAAACCGCCGCACCGCCCATTGCTGTAACCCGTGGCGAAGGCGCCCTGCTTTGGGATGAGGACGGGAAGCAATATATAGACGCTATTGCCTCATGGTGGGTGAACCCCTATGGGCACAGCAACAAGTTCATTGCAGATGCCATCTATAAGCAGCTTACCTCGCTGGAGCACGTGCTCTTTGGTGGCTTTACCCACGAGCCCGCTGTACTGTTAGCCGAAAGGCTTATGCCGCTGCTTCCGGATAACCAGAAAAAAATATTCTTTTCGGATAACGGTTCCACAGCAGTGGAGATCGCATTAAAAGTTGCCTTACAATATTATTACAACAAAGGTGAAAAGCGTACTAAGATAATAGCTTTTGAAAATGCTTTCCACGGCGATACGTTTGCAGCCATGGCAGCAAGCGGGATCTCTTTTTTCACAGAGGCATTCAAAGGCTCACTGATAGAAGTCACTCGTATTCCTGTGCCGGTAGAAGGCAGGGAGGAAGAGAGCATTAAAGCCCTTAGGGAACTTGCGGCAACTAATGATTATGCCGCATTCATTTTCGAGCCGCTGGTGCAGGGAGCCGCCGGTATGGTGATGTATGAGCCTGAAACTCTGGATACCCTTATAAGCATCTGCAAAGCCAACAACATCTTTACCATTGCCGATGAAGTGATGACCGGCTTTGGTAAGACCGGTAAAAAGTTTGCCTGCGATTATCTGGAACAGCAACCCGATATGATGTGCCTTTCCAAAGCGCTGACGGGAGGAACGATACCTATGGCACTCACGACTTTCACGCAGGAGCTGTTCGATGGTTTTTATGACGATGATGTGAATAAAGCCTTATTCCACGGACATACTTTTACGGCCAATCCTACAGGCTGTGCCGCGGCGCTGGCAAGCATTGAACTCCTGAAAACGGACGAAATGCAGGAAAACATCAGGCGCATCAACCGCCGCCATCTTTTGTTTAAAGAAGAGATCGAAAAGCATCCGCGCGTAAAAAGTGCAAGGGTACTGGGCGTTATTTTCGCGCTGAACATCGACCGCGGCACTGAGGAGTATTATGGGGATTTCAGGAACAGGCTCTATAATTTCTTTATAGCAAAAGGTGTTATCCTGAGGCCTGTAGGCAGTACGATCTACATCCTTCCGCCGTATATCATAAGCGATGCATTATTAGATACTATTTATGATACCGTAAAGCAGGCAATAGAGGAGATCGTATAGGGAAACCTTTTTATTACCTACTTTTGTAAAAAACACGACATTGGCAACACCTGTTTCCATCATTTCTATAGGCTCCGTTTCCCCTTTGGGCAGCAACCCGGAAGAGGTTTGGGATAATTATCTTAAAGGCCAATCATTTATCAGCTCCATGTCTGTCGGCGGCGGCAAAGTGCCTGTGGCAAAGCTGTCCGAAAGTTTGGAGTCAGCAGTTTCTGCACTCAAAAACTCGAACCCCAATTACCGCCACCTGGACAACTCGGTGCTTTATGCCATACTTGCATCGAGAAAAGCGCTCCATTCGGCCGGATGGCGCGATGGTAATTTTGGCATCAACATCGGCTCTTCACGAGGTGCGACCGGCCTGTTTGAAAAGCATCATTCCGAATTCATAAAAACCGGGACAACAAGCGCCCATGCATCGCCTGCTACAACCCTTGGCAACATTGCCTCATGGGTAGCGCAGGACCTTAAGAACGACGGGCCCGAACTGTCGCATTCCATTACCTGCTCTACCGCTTTGCACGCGGTATTGAATGGTGTGGCATGGCTGCGCAGCGGCATGGCTAAGAGATTTCTCGTGGGTGGCAGCGAAGCGCCGCTGACTCCCTTTACCATAGCCCAGATGCAGGCCATGAAAATCTATTCATCGTTGGATGGCGATTACCCATGCCGTGCGCTTGACCTTCAAAAGAAAACCAATTCGATGGTACTTGGCGAAGGCGCTGCTATGGCCTGCCTTGAAACCGGAAGGCATCCTGAAGCGCTGGCCTTTATTGAGGGTGTTGGTTATGCTACCGAGACATTGCAGCACAGCGTTTCTATTTCGGCGGATGCCGCATGCCTGCAAAAATCAATGCGTATGGCGTTGAAGGATATTGACATTTCGGAGGTAGATGCCATTGTGATGCATGCCCCCGGGACCGTGAAAGGCGACTTGTCAGAATACAAAGCGATACAGGAGGTATTCGGCGAAAGCCTGCCTTTGCTTACGACCAACAAATGGAAAACCGGGCATACCTTCGGGGCTTCAGGACTGCTGAATTTGGAACTTGCCGTACTCATGCTGCTGCACAACAGGTTTATAGATGTGCCATTCTACAGGCAGAAAACCGGCAGGGACATCAAAAAGGTATTGGTAAATGCGGTAGGTTTTGGAGGGAATGCGGTGAGTATTTTGGTTTCGAATTAATCTGTAAGACCCCAAAGGTTTTCGAATATAAGCATTAGGACGCCTTGCAGCAAACTAACGTAGCACGTTCTGTCATTTCGAACGTAGCTTGCGGAGTGAGAAATCTCAGATGATACCGCGAAAATTGAGATTTATCCTTCGTCGAAATGTAATCCGTACTTTGTTGTCGGATTCAACTTTTCCAAATTCTTAAATTTTTTCAAAACCTTTGGGGTCTTTCCTATCTTTGCCCCATGAACTGGCTAACCTCCCTCTTTGGAACAAAACAGGAAAAAGAACCCACAGACCCTATGAAAAAATACCTTATTGCCTGCCTCGGCAACATTGGCGCCGAATATGTAAATACCCGCCACAACATCGGCTTTAAAGTGGCCGACCATATCGCAAAGCAGGAAGGCGCTTCGTTTGAGACTGCCAAGCTTGGAGCCGTAGCCGAAGTGAAGATGAAAGGCAAAACGGTATTCCTGCTAAAGCCCAATACCTATATGAACCTTAGCGGTAAAGCCATAAAATACTGGCTTGACAAAGAAAATATCCCTATCGAGAACCTTTTGGTGGTGACGGACGACCTCAATATCCCTTTTGGCACCATCCGCATAAAAGGCAAGGGCAGCGATGGCGGCCATAACGGGCTTAAGAATACGCATCTCATCCTTAACACCTCCGACTACCCGCGTTTTCGTTTCGGGATAAGCGATGAGTTCAAGAAAGGGCAGCAGGTAAATTATGTGCTTGGTGAATGGGATGAGCAGGAAAAAGCAAAACTGCCGGAACGCCTTGATATGGCTGCCGAAGCCGTAAAGTCATTCGTGCTTTCCGGGCTGGCCAATACCATGAGCAGCTATAACGGGAAATAAGGTCGCTATTTTGGCCCCGAATTTGTATCTTTAATTACCTAAAATCCCGGACATGAAAAAGTTCATCCTTGCATTGCTGCCATTTTTACTAATAGCATGCGCCTCAAAAAAAGGTGCTACTGCTTTTATTGATGGAGAGCATACTATTGAAAGCTGGTGCCCTCCTGAAGGCGACTGCAAATTTGAGATAATGAAAGACAAAAGCCTTATCATTAAAACAGACGGCACCGGAAAACTATATTATTTGGTTAATGATACTCCCGGCAGGATTGTAGCAAAATACGTTTATATTAAAAAAAGTGGCGCTTATCAGGATGACGGCTACAGAGAAGAAATTATCTTTGAAACAGATGCAAGATTATCCGATCTTGTTGTAGGTAATAATATAAAAAATACTAAGATGCTTTTCGGTGTGCATTGTTTTTGCCGTGAAAAAGCAGGATTTTATAAGGTAAATGAAGGTACGGTAAGCTATTCTAATGAAACTCTGCATTTGAGGATACCAAATAATATTATCGATCAGCAGCAAATAAACATGTTTACTGTTCGTTTAGCTAAATAAAAATGAGATTTCTCCTACGTCGAAATGGAACAGCACGTTATATTCCATTTCGACGAAGGAGAAATCTTAAGAGTATATTGAATTAATTCACTACAATCTTCCTTACTTCCCTTCTCGCGCCGTCCTGCACAGTTACAAGGTATACGCCCGATTGGATATTCGAAAGGTTTACATTTCCTGAAAACAGGCCTGTATTTTCATAGGAGCTGTTGAAAACTTCCCTGCCACGCATGTCGTGTACACCTACCTTAATAGCGTTTCCGGTATCGGAAATAAAGCTCACGGTAAAGCTGCCATTATTCGGGTTAGGATAAAGTGAAAAATCCTGCAATCCGAAAGCGCTGGTAGCAGTTATGGTTTGTGAGCATACTTCTACCGACCATGAATTGAGCGTACCGGCATCGCTTGCGCCAAAATCGGCAAAGGCCAGTATCCAGTTGCCTTGTGCCTGGGTGCCGTTAAATACCGATAACGTACTTACAGGAAGGATTGTGCCTGTAGTTGGTGAGCCGCAGCTTACAGCAGATCCCGTATCGCTGAAGGTTACGTTTATGTTATTGCTGTCCCCGCATTGTCCCTCCCAAAGCGTAGCCTGTGTATTATCGGGCCTTGCTACAATAATGCCGAGGTCTGAAACGTACGGATGCGTAATATTTACCCCAATCTTAACATTCGATATAGTGGCACTTGCCGGCACATTGATAGTCGATAAAGTATAATTCGGATTATTATCCGGTATCGCTACCGCAGTGCTATTGGTATACGTGTTGCACTGCGTGGTCACCGTTACCCCTATAGCAAATGGCGCTGCATTTACAGCATAATAGATGTTGCCTACAGCCTCTACCATGATACGGCAGAAGGGCGCCGATACGTTGGGTACCGTAATATCCTGCGTGCCATCGTTTGGTGTGTTGGCGGCCAGAACAGTTGGGAAAGTAAGTCCGCCATCGGTTGAGAGGCGTATATTTACATTGGCAGTATTTATATTGTTTGCAGTGGTTCCTGCTACATTCCACGTAATGGTTTGTGTGCTTCCCTGATCCCAGGAAAGATTGGCTGCACTTTGCGATGTAACGGCAAACGGCCCCGCAGCGCTGCTTACTACTACATTCATATTGCTTCTCGCAGTCTGCCCGCCGTTGGGGGTGTTGTTGTCCCTGACGGTCAGGGCAAAATTCATGGTCCGGCCTACAGAAGGCACTACTTCCCACGTTGGTGTAAGGTTATTGTTCAGCACGCTCGATAATACCGGCATGTACCTGTCGGGTGACGGTGATGGCGCTACCGACCTGAAATTCGGCCCGGTAGTACTGGTAGGCAGGGGCGTAACATCTACAGTAGAATTGGCGCCGTTGGCGTTGGTTTGCTCCCAGCAATAGGTAAGCGCATCGCCATCGGCATCGGTTGCGTTACCTTTTAATATAAAGGCAGTGCTTTTCGGAATGGTATAATTGGCCAGTGCACTTATTACCGGCGGGTTGTTGTTATTGGCTACTTCGGTTCCGCAGCCACCGCCGCCATTGATAAACGTGAACATCTGTGCAAGGTTTACCGCATGGAAATAATCATCTGAATGCGCCTGAACGTTCGGAGGGCTGATGCCGGCGTACGACATGATCGTGCTTCCGCTTCCGGGTTCTACTGCGTAGCTGGCCGACCTTTGGTAGGAATTATTAAAGCTGTGGTCGGAGCCAAACTGGTGTCCCATTTCGTGGGCTACATAGTCGATGTCGAACGAGTCGCCAACGGGTGACGGGTTTCCGGTAACGCCCTGTGCCTTAAACGATGAGCATACACTGCCTAATGAGGCAATACCGCCATCGCTGGTGCCCACAACGTGGCCGATATCGTAATTTGAAAAACCGATATTATTGTCCATGATGTTCTGGATCTGGTCGATCATCACACTCTCGTCACTGTTGGTAAGGGCATCCGAAGTAACGAAAATAACGTTCTCATTAGTCGGTACGAGCTGCATTGTCAGCGACATGTCTTTTTCATATACGCCGTTTACACGTGTCATGGTCACGTTCATTGCCGCAAGTGCTGCAGCTTTTTTCTGTGCTGTTGTTCCTGAGCCCACGCCTGCTGCGTTCGCCTGGAATGCGGTATATTCTATAGTACACGCCATAGCCAGTCGGTAGGTCCTGAACAGTCCGTCATTCGCCTGTGTGGAAGGCGGCGGTGGAGGTACTGCATTTGCCGACTCGCTCGCTACATCGCAATGAAAGGTACGCGCGGCTTTGAGGCTCGACTTTTTGTAAGTGATATAGTTTTGCAGGTCGGTAGTGTACGGGTCGGTGTAGGAGGTGCCTTTGTCCGACAATATCATGGCATGCACCCCAAAAATGGTAATGCTGAAACGCACGGTTGCTGCCGGGTTTTCGATACCCTGCCCTACATACGACTGGATCTCCGGATGCTGTGCCGCAAGGTCCGGGTGCATTACAGATGCTTCATAGACCCTGAAGTTTTCCAGCTTGCCTTCGCCATTAGGGAAAGGAATAATTACAGTGGATAGCTGGCCCGAATTCCTCGCCGGGGCAGCTAAAAGCCTGGATTGCAGCTCGGGAAGGTTGATGCGGAAAGTTGAAAAGGTCATAGGAACCGAACTTCGGTCGAGTTTATTGGCAACTGCCAGCCTCTCTTTTGGAACAGGGCTCCAGACAGCTGATTGGGAATATCCAAATGTAAGCGATAAAACAAGTATAAAGGAGAGCAATAGTTTTTTCATGAGAATGAATTTAAAGACTGCTAAAGTAATAATTTAAAGCATTGGATTTTAACATATTTTATGAATATAACTTTTTTTTAGGAAGTGTTTGCAGGCGTTCGTTTCACTGAAAAGCGCTGCTGTTGGGGACATCCCTTAAAAAACTTCCTAAAACGCCTGCTAAATTGGATACAGATAATTAAATTTGCTAAACTTAACACTGCGGTTTGAAAATTTTCAATTCAATACAGGAATTCAGTTCCCCTGCAAAAACGATTGTGACCCTGGGTACTTTTGATGGGGTTCACAAAGGCCATAAAAGCATTCTGGACAGGCTCATAACAAGCAGCAGGGCTTCCGGCTGCGAAAGCTTGGTGCTCACCTTTTTCCCGCATCCGAGAATGGTATTGCAGCAAAACAGCGATATAAAGCTACTGAGCACTATTGAGGAAAAAGCGCAGCTGCTTGAGGATTACGGGCTGGACAACCTCATTATTCATCCGTTTGACCTCGCTTTTTCAAGGCTTACCGCCGAAGAATTTGTAAAGGATATATTAGTCGATAAGCTCAGTATCTCTAAGATAATCATAGGGCACGACCACCGTTTTGGCCGCAATCGTACTGCCAATATAGACGACCTTATCCGCTTTGGTAACGAATACGGCTTTGAGGTAGAGAAGATCTCTGCTCTTGAAGTTAATGAAACATCGGTAAGCTCCACCAAGATACGCAACGCGCTTACTGTGGGTGATATTGACACAGCCAATACCTTCCTGGGCTATCCTTATTTTATGACAGGTACTGTGGCTAAAGGAAAACAGCTGGGCCGCACCATTGGCTTTCCTACTGCTAATATTTCTATTAAAGAAGACTACAAGCTCATTCCTGCCAATGGCGTATATGCAGCATCTGCAGTTATCGACGGAAAAGAAGAGCACGGCATGATGAACATTGGCACAAGGCCAACAGTAGGCGGTACCGAACGCTCTATCGAGGTGCATTTCTTTAATCTGGACAAAGACCTCTATGATAAAGAGATCAGGGTAAGCATGCACTACAGGCTGCGCGACGAGCAGAAGTTTGAGTCGGTAGATGCCCTGAAAGGACAGCTCCACAAAGACAGGGAAGCAACGTTGGCTTATTTTAAAGATAACCCGGCATGAACCGCCTTTTCCGGCAAATAGACAACGCACCGTTGGTCGTATTCAGGATTTTCCTGGGCTTCCTGCTGGCGTGCGAAACCTTTGGCGCGATCCTTACGGGCTGGGTAAAAAGCAACCTTATCGACCCGAAATTTACCTTTTCCCATATTGGCATGGACTGGCTGCAGCCGCTGCCCGGCAATGGCATGTACTGGTACTTTGCCACAATGGGCACATTGGGGCTGCTGGTAATGGCGGGGTACAAATACCGCTGGACGCTGGGCTTGTTTACGGTCCTTTGGGCAGGGGCGTACTTCATGCAGAAAACCTCCTACAATAACCACTACTACCTGCTCCTCTTGGTATGCCTTATAATGTGGTTTCTTCCGGCAAACCGATACGCCTCAATAGACGCACGGCAAAACCCTTCGATAAAAAAGCTCACTATGCCGGTATGGTGCGCCTGGGTGATGATAGCGCAGGTGAGCATCGTCTATTTTTATGCCTCGCTGGCCAAATTTTACCCCGGCTGGCTGGATGGCACCTTTACCCGCGACCTGCTGAGCCATTCGGTGACAAGCCCCGCCTTACGCACTATAATGTCGCAAAAATGGTTTTACCTTTTCATTGCGTATGCAGGCATAGCGTTCGACCTGCTGGTGGTGCCCTTCCTGTTGTTCAGGAGAACAAGGGCAATCGCGCTGATCGCTTCGGTTATCTTCCATATTTTTAATGCGATCACCCTACAAATAGGTATTTTCCCGTTTTTTGCACTCAGCTTTGTGGTGTTCTTTTACCCACCTGAAACGATGCGGAGGCTGTTTTTGAGGAAAAAGCCAAAAGTTACAGAAGATATTTCAGGGTATCAGGAAGGTAAAAAGGTGCTGTACTATTTTTTTATACCTTATCTGGTACTACAGCTGCTGCTTCCATTGAGGCATTACCTTATTAAAGGCGATGTATTATGGACTGAGGAGGGCCACCGCCTGAGCTGGCGCATGATGCTGCGCGCCCGTACCGGCAATACCGACTTCAGGATAATAGATAAAAAAACGGGAGGCAGGCTTTTTTATAATTTTAACACGAACCTGACCCGCAAACAGGAGAACGGCATGGAAACACGGCCCGATATGATATGGCAGATGGCACATCGTATAAGGAAAGATTTTGCAAAGCAGGGTAAAGATGTAGCTGTATATGCCGACGCAAATGTGTCTATCAACGGCAGCCCCTATAAAAGGCTTATTGATCCTAATGTTGACCTTGCTGCTGCCCGTTGGGATTATTTTTTCCACTGCGACTGGGTGATTCTGTATGATGAGGCAGGGAATGTTGTAAGGTAGCAGTTTCACGAACATGCCTGCCATAGGCAAGGTTACATAATTTTCCAATTCTTAGCACACATTTCTCACGCACTGTCACCGCGAGCACGAAGCGATCTTTCATTGTCGACAGAAGCAGAAAGATTCTTCGTCGTTCCCTGCCTTTGCCAGCAGGCAGGCTCCTCGCAAGGACATAAAGGAGACGGTATAGTTCGCCAATTCGTGCGTAAAAACTACTAATAATTAAACTTTCAAGATATTTAACAATCCTTTAATTTAATCATACTTATAGTATTAAAATTTTATTAATTCACATTTGTATCTGCTATTTTATGGCTAAATTCGGGTATAAATAGCGCTGCGGCAAAATAATCTTCAAAATTGGCTTTAAAACACTTGTTTTTGTAAGTTTTTGAATTGCAGCATGGTAACTGAATTATAAACACAAAAGATAAAGGGTTATGAAAATCTCAAGAGTTCTGATCAACGGTTTGATCATATTTGCATGCATCGCGGCGTTCTTCCTTCTGATGGAGGCAGCCGGGCTGAAAGACCAGGTATATCTAAGGCTGGTAAACTTCATTTTTGTTATTTATGGTATAAACCGCACTATAAGCGCTAACTATAAAGACCACATCGACGGCTATTTTGCCAACCTGATTTCAGGTATACTAACAGCAATGGTGAGCCTTGTTGTGGGGATATTCGCCTTCATGGCCTATGTGGAATACAGGGGCGGGGCCGCGTACCTGCATACCTTTGCAAAAAGCTACATTTTTGGTGGCGGTGAGCCATCCATTAACGATTTTTGTATTGCGCTTGGCGTTGAAGGTACGGCAGCATCGGTAATTGTTTCCTTTGCGCTTATGCAATACTGGAAAGATAAAGTAGAGAAAATCAACAAAGTAGACGACGTGAACCACGTTCACAACTAATCTTTGTACAGTATAGTGCTGTAGGTAACGGGAATTTGCTATTTTTGAAGCATTATTAAATATCCGTTATGAACACAAGGCACGACTGGACCAAAGAAGAGATAATAGCTCTATATAATAAACCGATGATGGACCTTCTGTTTGAAGCGGCATCGGTACACAGGGTAAACCACGATCCGAATGTGGTGCAGGTATCTACACTACTGTCTATAAAAACAGGGGGCTGCCCCGAAGACTGCGGCTACTGCCCACAGGCTGCCCGCTACCACACAGGCGTAGAAGGCAACGACCTCATGAGTGTACAGCAGGTAAAGGCACAGGCACTGCGCGCCAAGTCGAGCGGCTCATCGCGCGTTTGCATGGGGGCTGCGTGGCGTAACGTAAAAGACGGGCCGGAGTTTGACCAGGTGCTCGAAATGGTACGTACCATCAACAAGCTTGATATGGAGGTATGCTGCACCCTGGGCATGATCACCGAGAACCAGGCCAAGCGCCTTGCCGAAGCAGGATTGTATGCTTACAACCACAACTTAGATACATCTGAAGAATATTATAAGGAAGTGATTTCCACACGCGGTTTTGAAGACCGCCTGCAAACCATAGAAAACGTTAGGAAAACGAACGTTACCGTATGCAGCGGCGGTATCATAGGGATGGGGGAAAGCATAGAGGACCGTGCAGGAATGCTGGTTGCCTTAGCTTCATTGAACCCACAGCCGGAATCGGTGCCGATCAATGCGCTGGTAGCTGTGGAAGGCACGCCTATGGAAGATGAAAAGCCTGTAGAGATATGGGAAATGATACGCATGGTAGCAACTACCCGTATCGTGATGCCCGAAACGCAGGTAAGGCTATCGGCAGGGCGCACCCAGATGAGCCGTGAAGGCCAGGCGATGTGCTTTTTTGCAGGCGCCAATTCCATTTTCGCGGGAGACAAGCTGCTTACCACGCCAAACCCGGATGTAAATGACGACATGAAAATGTTTGAAACCTTAGGATTGGTGGCGCAAAAGCCATTCACCAAGGTATCACAGCCAAAAACGGTGGAAGCAGAAGACTCGCAATATGCATCGCTTGGCGAAAAGCCGAAATGGAGCAGGCCGGGCCATAAGATTGAACGCAACCTCGAGGCCCAGGGTAAGAAAGTATAATTTTTATAAATAAAAATAATGCGGGTTTTGTCCGCACCAGACCCGACAGGTTTTTAAAAACCTGTCGGGTCTTTTGATATATATCCAAGCCAAAGATCTGGAAAGAGTGTTCGGGAGGGTTCTGATAATTATATATCACTCCTCCGGAGTTCTAACCCACTCATGTCCAATATTTCTATAAACATATCGCCCCGCTGGGGCTGCAACTAATGAGTCCCGGAGGGACGGAATATTTATAGTGAAAATGCTGACGGGATCTGCCTAAGCTCCGGAGGAGCGGTATATAAAAATAAATAACCCGGTAGAAAACTGGTTAATTCCATTTAGAGAGATTCATATGTTTGCAGACACGTATGTTCCTCAAAACCTTTGTGGTCTTTTCGTAGCTAGAAACCTTTTTTATGGGATAAAATAGTTATGCTTATATTTGGCATACCCTAATAAGCGCCGATTGTGATAACGCATAAGAAACATACCCGCAGCAAAGCAGCCTTCATGGCCTTGCTATGCCTGTTTTTTTGCGTACCGGCTATGGCGAATACCATTGCACACTGCGATGAGCTTATAAAAAAAGGCATCGATGCCATGTGGAACAAAGACCACGTGAAATCGCTCGAGTTGCTGACAGAGGCCCGCAACCTTGCCGAAAAGAATCACTGGTACAAGCAGCAGTTTTTGGCGACCAACAATATAGGGGCCAACTATTATACAATACTCGAGTACGGAGAGGCGCTGCATTATTACCTGGAAAGCTATAACATAGCCGTAAAGGAACTTGATCCCAAGCATGAAATGGTGGTACTCAATAATATCGCCATTCTGTATTCCAAGGAAAAGAAGTATGACAAGGCGCGCGAATACTTCAAAAAAGCCTATGATATTGCAAGGGAGAATAAGGATAACTTCAAGATAGGCATGTATGCCATGAACCTTGGTAACCTTGCCAATGAAATGAACAATCCCAAGGAAGCCAGGGCCTATATCCTGGAATCGTTCCCTTACCTTAAAGCCGACCCGCAAATGCACATGCTCGCACAAGTTGGCCTGGCAGACAACGACCTGCTGCAGGGTAACCCGCGCCAGGCAAGGGAAAAAGCGATTAACCTTTACAATACCGCACCCAACCTTAATTTCAACGAAACGGGCAGTTCGCTATTGCTCATTGTCACCAAAAGCTACCTTCGGGAGGGCAATTATCCTAAAGCGATAGAAAGCGGGCAAAAGCTGCTGGACACAAAACCCAACCTTGACAGCAGGAAAACGGCTTTTGATTTATTGGCGCAGGCCTATACAAAAAACGGTAATTATACCGAGGCTCTGAAGTATAAGGATTCGGTAGTATCGGCCATTGAAGAACTGGAGGAAACCAAGAATAAAATACTGCTCAACAGCAACGAGGCAAGATTCCGGATACAGGATTATAAGAACCAGCTGGCCATCAATGAGGAGAAAAGCGCTGCCGAGAGGAACCTGTTCTATTATATAATAGCGGTAATTATCGCTGTGGTGACCATCATTATCCTTGTATTGAGGAGCGTGTCGGTAAAGCTGAGGCAGAAAAAGCTCATTGCCGAACAGAACGAGAGGGTTATTGCGCTGGAACTCGAAAAGGAAAAGAACGACAACCTCCTGCTTGAAAAACAGATCCGTGAAAAAGAAACCCAGGCTTTGCTGGAACAGGAAAAACTGAAGAATGAGATCGAGGCCCGCAACAGGAAGTTGTCGGCAAAGGCATTGTACCTTTCCGGCAGGAACGGGCTTATTGAGGAGGTGATCGCATCGCTTTCGCAAATACCGGCATTGTCAGGCAACAAGTCATTATCCGGCCATATAAAAACCTTAAAGGACCATTTGAAGACCGACCATGAATGGGACAGCTTCATCACACATTTTGAAGAAGTAAACCACGGCTTCCTGAACCGCCTCAAAAATCTGCACCCTTCGCTTACTGCAAATGACATCCGGTTCATCTCTTACATTTACATGAACCTTAGCACAAAGGAAATTTCATCTATGCTTAACATTACGGCCGAAGCCTGCCGCAAAAGGAAGGAAAGGATAGCTGCTAAAATGGAGCTTCCGGAAGATGTTTCCTTATATGATTATTTATCAGCTATTTAAAGATGGGTAATCACGCTATTTAGGTTTTTATGTCACACTATTTCCTGTTTAAATTTTTGTTATGTAATTGTTTTTAGTGAAAATTGTAATGTCAATTTTTACCAACTTAAAAAACAATTTATATGAAAAGAATTACAATTCTCGCCATGCTGCTCATGGCAGGCTTTACCGGCCATGCCCAGTTCAGCTACGAGGCCAAAGATGACTACGGCAGGCTGGAAGGCATAACTTATGACCTGGAAGTACATAATAAACTTTATGCTGTTTCGCTGAATAACCACATCGTTGTTTCTTATGATAACGGCACAACGTGGGACCTGCTGTATGCTTACCCGAATACAGGGGCAAGGCTTACCAACCTGAAGATGCTTCCCGGCAATGAGAACCTCTGCTTTTCGATCGTCAACCTGTACACCGAAGAGGACGGGATCTATATTTTAAATATAGAGGATAATGAAATCGTGAGCTCTTTTGGACTGCCGGTACCGGATCAAAACCCGAGCATTAATAATTTCGCTATTTATGACAGCGAAGCTTCTACCATCCTGATCAACGTGAGTACTGACACCGGTTACAAAGCGTTTTACACCACTACGGGAGGCGAGAATTGGACAGAAGTATACAATTCTGCAGAGAATAATGATGTGGCGATAGGAACTGTTGCCATTAGCCCTGACAATCCGGCAAAATTATTTATGACACGTGGCAATGGCCCTGGCGATGTAGATGGCGGTGTCCTGATTTCGACCGACTCCGGTGAAACCTGGACAGAGAAGCTTCCGGGGGTTGTGCTGAACCCTATTGATTTTGATCCGCAAAACCCGATGGAAATCATGGTAGGTACAGATATGTTTGATTTCGACACACCTGAAAACCTGTACCGCTCTATAGACGGTGGCGAAACATGGAACATTGTGCCTGCAGCATGGACGGATATGGTGCTTAATAATATAATTGTTATTAAATACCATCCTTACCTGGATGATGTGATCTATGTACTTGAGGAGAACGAGATCGCCTTTACCGAGGACGGCGGTACTACATGGCAATTAACAGCATATCCTGAAGAGGAATATTACTACGGCTTATCGTTGACGCTTAATCCTTTTGATAAGGAGGCTATCCTTACTACAAACATGTACCCGATGAGGACTACAAACGGTGGCGCTACCATCACGCAGGTGAAAGCACCATTTTGTACGGTGAACAGCGTATCGGCAGTAAAGTTTGGCACTACAGAGCATTTATATTATGGTGCACAGGGAGGCCGCCTTCATAAAGACTATTCAACGAATGTTACCGATGCATACGATATAGAATCACCGGCAACATTCAGCCCATCGGCCAATACCATTATTGCCGACCCGTTGAATGAAGGCAGGATATTCATGGCCGAAGGCGGAGGCTTTTTGGGAGGCAACCTTTATGTAAGCACAGATCATGGCGCAACCCGTTCTATGCTGATGGGCGTGTCTGGCTTTAAAGGCCTTGCCGTAGACCCTGCAAATGATAACATTGTTTATGTAGTACTGGACGAGTGGGGCATGGGTTCTCTAAGCAAGCTTGACCTTACCGATCTTGGGGCAGTAGTGAGCACACCGGTAATGACTCCGGGAGACGGCCCGATAGGTGGAATACTTGCCTACCCGAACCTGCTTATCCTTGCTAAGAATGGAACAGTATACAAATCTGTTGACGATGGCGCTAACTGGACAGAGCTTTATACAGTTGATGGTGGTGGCATTATTGCTGATCTTTCGGCTAACCCGCTTAACGCGAATGGATTTGGTATCGCAACAAGCAATGGCGTTTATGCTACGGCTGACGGCGGCGCTAACTGGACAACAGCCCTTGAAGGTGTTGATGCACGAAAAGTAGAATTTTCTGACCTTGATAATGGTGTAATGGCAGTGGGTGTGTATAATGGAGAGAACACTACCGATGCTTACATCACGTATTTTAACGGCGCTAACTGGATGACCGTTACACCGGCAGAGATGAACTACCTGCAATCATATGCCATGGATTTCAATTTTGTTGGAGATAATATCAATGCCTATGTAGGTACGATAGATATGGGTGTCATCCGTTACAGCTTCCCGATCGAGGTATTAGGGACTAACGATCCTTCGCTTGCAGCCAATAAAGTAATCCTGGCACCAAACCCGGCATCAGATTATGTAACCGTACACACCTCGCAGTTATCAGAGGTGAAAAATGTAGCGGTTTATACCATCACCGGTCAAAAAGTGCTTGAATCGGCGCAACCAGCCTTTAGTGTTTCGCATCTGAGCAAGGGAGTATATGTGGTAAAAGCAGAAACAGCTTCAGGCGCAGTTACTTCGGCTAAACTGGTAAAAGAATAAGTAGTGTTTTAGGAATGGGAAGCTGGAATTTCCCGCATTTTTTGGTTTGCAGCCCGGCAACGGGCTGCAAACTATCATTTTACAGATCTGACAGGTTTTGAAATTTAGTTTAATGCAATTAGATGTTTACTAAGTAGATTAAATTACGTGCCGCTCCTCCGGAGCTCCAAAACGCTGCGTTAACTTTTACTATAAATATTCCGTCCCTCCGGGACTCATGAGTGGCAGCCCCGGCGGGGCGATATGTTTATAGGAATATTGAATAGGAGTGAACCAGAGCTCCGGAGGAGCGGCATATAAATTATTCAAACGGTTAGACTTATATTTCAAACCTGTCCAGGTTTAATTACAATAGATCAAAAAAAATCATGAAAAGAATTATTACGACATTATGCCTTATGTTATTACTTTCTGTGTCTTGCTATGCACAGGAATTTAGCGAAGGGTTTGAAGATCCCTGGACGGCAGGAACAGGACCCAACACAGGGCCTCCGGGCGGTTGGGGAATATATGAAAATGGAATTGGTACCTCGGTACACTGGGTACAAAGTGCGGCAGGAAGCGCATTGCAGCCTCCCCATGCCGGCAACCATGCGGCCTACCTGAACAAGGAAAGCGTGCCTTCGGGAATTGCAGAAGACTGGCTGGCAACGCCACAGTTTACCATGCCGGAAAATGCGCAGGTGCGTTTTTTTTCGAGGCTTACCACACCCCAGGTAGAGGCTAACATATACGAAGTACGCATATCTACATCGCCCATACAGGGCAGCCTTGACCAGTATGTGCTATTGCAAGCCTGGACGGAGACAGAAATAAACCCGGTATATAATGTTTACACAGAAAAAGTGGTGGACATTCCGGCCGAATATTTTGGGCAATCCGTTTACATAGCCCTTGTAATGAAGAATAACAACGGCGACCGCTGGCTGGTAGACGATTTTAAGGTCATTAAAAGATGCATGCCGCCGGTGGATATAACAATACCCGCTGGGAGCATAACCCTTGATTCGGCACAGGTTAACTGGACCAACAATAGCGGCGCAACAACATGGGAAGTAGAAGTTGTTGAGGCAGGCCAGCCGTTTACGGGCACAGGACAAACTTTTACTACCCCGCCACCGGTGACAGTAGATGGGCTGGATGATTCCACAGTATACAAAGTACAGGTACGTGCTGTATGCGGCACCGACATGGTGAGCGACTGGAGTGAAGCGATAAATTTTACTACAGTATTTACCCCTCCGGCCAATGACGAATGTACTGCAGCAACCCCATTGACAGTAAACCCTACCGATGCCTGTACAGCAACATCGCCGGGAATCCTAAATGCAGCGACCGCATCGCCGCAAGGCAATACCTGTATCGGTACAGCAGATGATGATGTGTGGTTTGAATTTACAGCCACCAACGTAAAGCATATTATAACCATTAACAATATTGTTGGGAACGACACCGATTTGGTGCATGCAGTGTACTCGGGAGATTGTAATGCCTTATCACTCCTTTATTGCAGCGACCCCAACAACAGCACAGCCATAAGCCTTACTCCCGGGCAGTTATATAAAATAAGGGTGTATTCTAAATCGGGTACTCCAACAACGACATTTGATATTTGTGTGGCATCACCGCCGCTGCCGCCAGTAAATGACTCTTGTGCTAATGCGGTAACGGTGCCGGTAAATACGGATGATTCCTGTACCCTGACTACACCGGGCACTATTGCATTGGCAACAGCCTCACCGGAGCCGAACACCTGTGCAGGCAATGACGATGACGATGTTTGGTTTGAATTTACAGCAACAAATACATCGCACACCATATCGCTGCTCAATATAACGGGCGGCACACCGGATCTTTTCCATGTGGTGTACCAGGGCGATATATGCGGTTCCCTGACACAATTGTATTGTAGCAATCCCGAAAGTAGTGTGGCCAATGGTCTTATTATCGGGCAGAAATACAAGGTAAGGGTTTATTCGTTTACCGGAACCGGAGGGCAGACATCTTCGTTCAATATTTGTATAGGGGTGCCGCCGCCACCGCCTGCCAATGACGAGTGTGCAAATGCAACTGTGCTTACCGTGAACCCAACGTTGCAATGTACCGCGTTTGCTTCGGCAACGGTATCTTCGGCAACACCTTCGCCTGAGGCAAATACCTGTGACGGCAGCGATGACGACGATGTATGGTTTGAGTTTACGGCCACAAACACAGTCCACACCATTTCTTTATATAATGTAACAGGTAGCACCAACAACCTGTACCACGTGCTTTATGAAGGCAACAACTGCGGCGCACTGACACAATTGTATTGCAGCGACCCGAATACCAGTACCGCAATGAACCTTACCGTAGGGCAAACCTACAAGATAAGGGTGTATACTTTTTCGGCAACTACCGGACAAAACACGGCTTTCGATATTTGTGTAAGCACGCTTCCGCCGCCACCGCCAAATGACGAATGTACTGCCGCCACGGTTGTGCCGGTAAACCCAACCGATGCCTGCAACCAGAAAGTTCCGGGCACCATAATTTCGGCAACCGCATCGCCGCAGCCAAATGCCTGTACCGGCAGTGCGGATGATGATGTTTGGTTCGAGTTTACCGCTACCAATGCATCGCACCTCATAAGCCTGTCCAATGTAACGGGCACCGCTCCCGATCTTTTCCATGTGGTATATTCCGGTTCCGATTGCGGTGCGCTGACACAATTGTATTGCAGCGATAACAACAGCAGCGTTGCTAACGGCCTTACCATAGGGCAGGTGTATAAAGTAAGGGTATATACCGTTACCGCTGCACCGGGGCAGACGACTGCTTTTGAGATATGTGTGGCCACACCGCCACCGCCACCGGTTAATGACGATTGTGCCAATGCTATTGTGATCCCTGTAAATGCCGGAACGGAATGTGTCCAGTCAGTAACAGGTACGATCTATTCGGCCACGGCATCTGCCCAGGCGAACATCTGCAACGGTACTTCCGATGACGATATATGGTTCACGTTTACCGCCACGGCAACTAACCACGATATTGCGATTACCAATATTACCGGCAGCACGACCGTTTTGGTGCACGCCCTGTATAAGGGAGACGATTGTGGCGCGCTTACTCCTGTATATTGCAGCACGACCAACAGCAGCAATGCAGCCTACCTGGTTCCGGGTCAGAAATATACCCTTCGCATTTTCAGCTATACTGCTAATCCGGGTCAGACATCGGCGTTCACGGTTTGTGTTACCACGCCGGAACAGCCTATATTTACGGATGAAACGACTTATACTGTTCCCCAGTTGGTATCTGATGTGGTGGTAAGTACTGCCTGTGCGCAGGTATCTAACCTGACATGGAAAACAGGCGTAACAGAAGGTTTTGAATCAGATAACGGTATTGCCTACTTTAAGGATAATGGCTCAGGCTTCCCGATAAAAGAGGGGGTTGTGCTGAGTACAGGAAAGGCTTTCCGTTCGCGCGGGCCGAACACCACAGAGCTAAGTGACGGCAATGAGGCATGGAGCGGCGATACCGACCTCTTTAACTACATACAGGGGCTGGGCATAGACCCTGACCTTGAAGATTACAACAATGCCACGGTGTTGGAATTCGACTTTGTACCGCTTACAGGCCACATCAGCTTCCCGTTCATTTTTGCTTCGGAAGAGTATGGCGAATACCAGTGCGCTTTCTCGGATGCGTTTGCTTTTTTCCTCACTAATACCGAAACAGGCACTACTACCAACCTTGCGGTGCTGCCGGGCAGCAACACGCCAATATCTGTAATTACGATAAGGGATGGTGCCAATGGCAACTGCGAGCCGGTTAACCCCGAATATTATGGACAGAACAATCAGGGCGGCAACGCTATGGGCGCCGATATCAATTACAATGGTCAGACTGTGCTGCTCACGGCGCAGTCGGATGTGGTGGTGAATACGGTATACCATATCAAACTGGTAATTGCCGACAGGAACGATGAGCTGCTGGATTCGGCGGTATTCATAGGGCCGTTCGACATTGGGTATATCGACCTGGGCGATGACCTTTTGGTAGAAACAGGCACTGCCCTTTGCGAAGGCGAAACCTTTACCATCGACAGTGAATTGGATCCGGCACTCTATAATATTACATGGCTGCGTAACGATGTGGCCATTCCTGGGGCAACAACTCCTGCGATTACTGTTGACCAACCGGGTAAATATACTATTCAGGCGCAGTACATCAGCTCGACTTGTGTGGCGGTGAAATCGAAGGTTATCGAATTCTACGATTCTGTTGCTGCGACTACCGGCAACCCTGAAAATATTGTAATCTGTAACACCACTGGTACGGCAGAGTTCGATTTTAGTGGAAATACTGAAATAATACGCAACGGGATGAATGCCGATGACTACACCATCAGCTACCATTTGACACAGGCCGATGCCAATGATAATGTTTCGCCTATAGGGCCATTGTTTGAAAATACCGTGTCGCCGCAAACCATTTATGTAAGGATAGCCAATGTGGTTAACGGCTGTTGGGCAACCAAGCAGTTTACCATTACAGCCCAGGTTATCGACCCGGATTTCGATATTGCGCAGGGATGTAAGGGCAATAAATACATGGCAGAAGTAGTTGCTGTAGACGGTACGTTTGACCCGGAAACAGCTACCTATGCGTGGACAGGTCCGGACGGATTTACGGCAACCGGAAAAGAAATCGAGGTTCCGGTATCGGGGGAATATGTTGTTGTAGTGACTACTGCCGAGGGATGCCAGGTTACAGCAAGCGTGATGATTGAGCAAAACCCCTGCCTGATACCAAGGGGCATTTCGCCGAACGGGGACCAGTGGAACGAGAACTTTGACCTTACCGGATTGAATGTGAAGAAAATATCAATTTTCAACAGATACGGTATGGAAGTGTTTACTTATGGTACTTACGTAAATGAATGGCACGGCCAGGATGCCGGTGGCAAAGAACTTCCTACAGGTACATACTTTTACATGATAGAGGATACCACCGGTGAAAGCAAAACCGGCTGGGTGTATATTAACCGGCAGGATTAAGAATATAAGCAGGCTTTTTTCGTCCGTTTAAGCGAAAAAAGCCTGTTTTTTCTTAAATTTTCCATTTTAACATTTTACTTGTCATAAAAAGTCTACGAAATTGAAAAAATTTCGTTGCTTTGGAAAAATTTAACCACCTGATAATAAACTGGCCGGATAAATTTCGGGCAGTAATGATGTAGCTTGGCTTACCGGTGAAAATTTCACGCAACCTATTGCGGCCGGGGCAGACTATGAAAGTGGTTTATATATACAATGGCGGCTAAATTGCTTATGATAACCTTTAACCAACAAACACAAAATCTATGAAGAAATTATGCCTTGCAGCATTGTTAGCGCTGTGTGGCCTGCCTGATGCCAATGCCCAGCAGGATCCGCACTACACTCAGTACATGTACAACATGAACGTGATCAACCCGGCCTATGCGGGCTCGAAGGAAAACCTTGCCTTTGGGTTATTGTACCGCAAGCAGTGGGTAGATATCCAGGACTCCCCGAGCACGGGCACCTTTTCGGGCCACAGCCCTGTTGGCAAGAATGTGGGCCTTGGCTTATCGGCCATTGTCGACCAGATTGGCCCGGTGCAGGAAACCAACGTTTATGCCGACTTCTCCTACACCCTTAAATTAGGCGGTGAGCACAGGCTTGCCCTTGGATTAAAGGCCGGTGCTACCATGCACAATGTCGGCCTTTATGACGATATCGGCAACGGCTATGTGCCGGACCCGAATGACCCTGCCTTCCAGGAGAACGTTAACAATACCTACCTGAACATCGGTACAGGTGTTTTCTACTATACCCAGAAATACTACCTTGCCTTCTCGGTGCCGAACATGCTCAAGAGCAAGCACCTTGAAGTGAGGCCAAACGGCCAGGGTACAGCCTACCAGTTCGGATCGGAAGTATCGCATTACTTCCTTACGGGAGGTTATGTATTTGACCTTACCGATAACCTGAAGATGAAGCCAACCTTCATGATCAAGTCGGCCTTTGGGGTAGACCCATCGATTGACGGCTCACTGAACTTTTTGTTCTTCAACAAATTTGAGATAGGCGCAACCTACCGCCTTGACGATTCTTACGGCGGGATGGTGAACTATGCCATTACCCCTAACCTCAGGATCGGCTATGCGTACGACCACATCGTATCAGACCTTAAAGTATCGACCCCTGCCTCGCACGAGATCATGCTGTTGTTTGATGTGAACTTCCCGAAGAAAGTATCCCGTTCCCCACGTTATTTCTAACCTAAAAGACAATGAAAAATTTATATATTACGCTTAGCCTGCTCGTTACTATGGCCGTAGCAGCGCAAAATGCAAGTACCGCAGAGGCTGATAAGCTCTTTAAAAAATTTGAATACCTTGATGCGGCAAAAGAGTACCTGAAGCTGGCAAAAGCCAAAGACCCTTATGTATACAAGCAGCTTGCAGAGAGCTATTATAATGTATATAACAGCAAAGAAGCCATAAAATGGTATGCTAAAGCGGTGGAAACAAAGCAGGATGCCGAGACCTACTACCGTTATGCCCAGATGCTGAAGGCAGAAGGGAAATATGAGGAGTCGAACAAGCAGATGCAGAAATTTGCTTCACTGGCGCCGAAAGACCAGCGCGCCATTGCCTTTAACCAGGATCCGGATTATCTGCCGAAACTTAAAAGCCAGACTAAGCTGTTCGATGAAAAGATACTCGATATCAACGACGATAAATATGCCGATTTTGGCGCTGTACTGGTAGATAATACCCTTTATTTCACGAGCGCCCGCAACACTGCAAGAAGGACCTATGGCAGGAACGAAGAGCCGTACCTTGATATGTATACTGCTACTTATAATTCCGATGGGACGATTAGCACGCCAACGCCTATAACGGAGATCAACAGTAAATTCCACGATGGGCCGGCAGCAGTAACGGCTGATGGCAACACCATGTATTTCTCAAGCGAAAGTTTTAAGGAAGGTAACTATGAAAAGGACACACCGGGACAAAGGACAGGGTTGATCTACCTTTTCGTGGCTACCAAAGTAAACGGCAAATGGAGCAATATAAAGCCGGTGCCTTTTAATGGTAAGACATGGTCTACCGGTAATCCTTCGATAAGCAAGGATGGCAAGACCCTTTATTTTGCATCGAACAGGAAAGGCTCTATAGGCGCCACCGACATCTGGAAAGTTGAGGTAAAAGGCAACAACACCTATAGCGAGCCGGTAAACCTCGGTAAAAAGATAAACACGGAAGGCGTGGAAAATTTCCCTTTTATTACGGACGACAACAAGCTGTATTTTGCATCGGACGGAAGGAAAGGCCTCGGGGCTATGGATATTTATGTGGCCGACCTGACCAATGACAGCGAAGCGCTCAACATAGGCCTTCCTATAAATTCGCCGCAGGATGATTTTGCGTTCACATTTAATACAGCTGTCAACAAAGGTTTCTTTTCGAGCAACAGGAAAGGGGATGATAATATGTACCTCGCCATACCGATATGTGGTGTAGATGCGGTTGTAATGGTAAAAGACTCCAAAACAGGCAAACCGTTGTCTTCGGCCAGTGTAGCGATACTGGATGAAAAGAACAACGTGATAGAGACCCGTAAAACCAACACCGATGGATGGGTGACCTACAGTGTGGACTGTAATACGACTTATTCTCTCGTAGTCTCGGCTGATGGTTATAAGAACAGCACGGCCCCTGTGGCAAAAAATGCAGGCGGCAAGGTAGAAGTGCCGGTAGGCCTTGACCCAATTGAAAGCATCATTGTTGATGGTAAGGTTAAGCTGAACGATATTTACTTTGAGTTCGACAAAAGCAATATTACCAAAGAAGGCGCTGCCGAACTGGACAAGCTTGTAGAGGTGATGAGGACCAAGCCCGAGCTGATTATCATGGCCCAAGCTCATACCGATAACCGCGGCAGCGACCAGTACAACCTTGATCTCTCTGACCGGAGGGCAAGGGCAGTGGTACAGTATGTGATTTCTAAAGGCATTTCAGAAAACAGGATATCGGGCAAAGGCTATGGCGAAACCCAGCCAAGGGTTGCCTGTACAGAATGTACCGACGAGCAGCATGCCCAGAACAGGAGGAATGAATTTATCATTGTAAATAAATAAATTCCTCTGAATAAATGAAAGAAGCACTTGCTACGGCAGGTGCTTTTTGTATTATACCTGATGCCGGTAACTAAGTATTGTGAAAAAATTGGCGGAGCATAACTTTACAATTTCGCAACGCTTTATTAATTTTGCCATGCTAATAAACCGATAGTATGGCATTGAACCTAACCGAGATTGAACGCGTAAAAACCATCACCCGGGAAGACTTTTACAATAACTATGTAAAAAAGCAAAAACCGGTGGTCATTGAAAAACTAACGGAAGACTGGCCGGCTTACAACAAATGGAAGCTGAATTATATTAAAGAGATCGCAGGTGATAAGATAGTGCCGTTGTATGACGACAGGCCTGTGACCCATAAAGACGGCTTTAACGAGGCACATGCCAAAATGAAAATGGCCGACTACATTGACCTTCTGCAATCCAAACCTACAAACTACCGCATTTTTTTATACAACCTCATGAAAGAGGTGCCATCGCTGAAAGGCGACTTTAAATGGCCGGAGATCGGGTTAAAGCTCGTAAAGCAGCTGCCAATGCTCTTCTTTGGCGGGGAGAACTCGAAAGTGTTCATTCATTACGATATCGACTATTCCAACATACTGCATTTTCATTTTCATGGAAAAAAGCGGTGTATCCTTTTTGCGCCCGACCAGACGCCTTATCTTTATAAAGTGCCGCATGCCCTGATCTCGAGGGAGGATATTGACTTTGATAATCCCGATATGCAAAAATGGCCGGCGCTGCAATATGCACAAGGCCTGGTGGCCGACCTTCAGCATGGCGAAATGCTGTACATGCCCGAAGGATACTGGCACTACATGAAATACATAACACCGGGCTTCTCTATGAGCCTGAGGGCTTTCCCGAGAAAAGCGGGCAACCTGGCAAAAGCGGTGTACAACATTGTAATCATGCGTTATTTTGACAATATGATGCGCAAATTGAAAGGTCAGGCGTGGATAGATTATAAAAATGAGCAGGCCCTGATAAGGACCCATAAAAATTTAAACTTACCGTTATAGATCCCAGTCCGGAAAAGACTGGGATTCTTTTTTATATTTACACCATCTAAGCAGGAGGAATGATGGAGTATAAGTCGTATACGGTAGAAGAGGCAAAGAAGAAACTGGAGCATTACTGTGCCTACCAGGAGCGGTGCCATGACGAAGTGTACCGGAAACTAAGGGAGCTCAACATGATACCACAGGCTATTGATACCATAATAGTGCACCTCATAGAGAATAACTTCCTCAACGAGGAACGGTTTGCCTGCAGCTTTGCACGCGGAAAATTCCGCATTAAGCAGTGGGGCAGGAGAAGGATTACCAATGAGCTTAAAGCCAGGAACATATCCAGTTATAATATAAATAAAGCGATGAAGGAAATCCCCGAGGGGGAATACCTTGAAACCTTTGACAGGCTTGTGGCCCGGGAATGGGAAGAAAGCCCTGAAACCAATATCCCGAAGAGGAAAAAAAAGGTAATGGACTATCTTTTGCGAAAGGGCTATGAGAGCAATCTTGTGCTTGATGCCGTGCATTCCCTGCCTGAAAAGTAATTAATTTTTAGATAGCCTGAATTTCATAAATATTTGTTAATTTAGTGTGCCAATTATTTAGTGCCCCCGAACTAAAAATGGATTTATGTTGAAAAAGATACTTCTTTTATTATTGCTGGCCTTCAATGCGTTAAGTTATGGGCAGTCGTATGATTTCAAAAAGGCAGAAACAGAAGCCAGGAAACTTATTTATTCCGATCCTGCCGCTGCATTGAAATTGATTAAAACCACCTTAGCGCAAAAAGGGGATGTGCACGACACTGTTTACGGCAATACCTACAATTTATACGGAATGTATTATGGCATGACCGGTAAGCCCGACTCTACCATTTACTATATAAAGAAATCGCTAACCTATCTTGACGATTACCCAAGGAACAAGGCACGAAGCCTGATGAACCTTTCTATAGGCTACAGGAACAAGTCTGATTACAAGACCGCCATAAAATATGTAGAGGAAGCGCTGGCGATACACCAAAAAGAAAAAAACAATGTAGGTGTTGCCATGGCTTATGGCGAACTGGCATCCATCTACAACTACATGCTTGATTATGACAAATCGATCGACCTGCTTCTGAAAGCGATTAAAATACTAAAGGCCGAAAAGAATACCAAACAGCTTGTGGCGATTAAGCAAAAGCTGGCAAATACCTATGTCGCAAAGGAGAATTTTAAATTTGCTATAGACCTTTACCGCGAATGTCTCGAAGAGTTCAGGCAGGTGGGCATGATGAAAAATTATTACCTCACTCAGGTAAACCTCGGCGAGGCCCTCATACAGGTAAAGGATTTTGAGGGGGCAAAAAAATCGCTATCGGAAGCTGCGGTTGGGCTCGAAAAATTTGGCGATAAAGAGATGATTGGCATCTGCTATTCAAAAATAGGCAGCCTGGACAACACATTGGGCAACCGTGCAAAGGCATTGGCAGCTTACCAAAAAGCGGTGGATCTCCTTGTTACATCAGGTTCTAACAGGGTTATAAGGATTGGTGGCGAATATATCGGGTTACTTAACAAATCTGCAAACTACCAGGCATCCCTCAATGCCATTGCCCGGATAGATAAGCTAAAAGTATACAACAGCGCCAATATACAGGACAGGGTGGTGTATAAAAACGCTGTTGCAGAAACCTATAAGGCTACCAACAACGATAAGGAAGCCATAAAGGCCTACCAGCACACCATTGCCATTATGGACTCTATTGCCATGATAGAAAAACAGGGGGCAGTAGAGGAAATCCAGGCAAAATTCCAGACCGAACTGCAACGGGAAAAAAATCTTGCGCTTGAGGCAAACAATAAGGCGCTGCAAACTACAATGAGATCCGAACAAAACCTCATGCTGTTATATGTTCTTGTGAGTATAGCAATTATTGTGCTCATCCTGCTGCTCCTGAGAGGCTACTGGCTCAAGGCAAAATTGCAGAAAGAAGAACTGAAATCGGTAGAGTCTGAGAAAAACCTGATAAAGCAGCAGCATGAATACGAGCAGGAGCTTACCAATGCGCAAAAAGAAATAATTGAGGAGAAGCAGCGGGAGCTAACATCGACCGCATTGCGTATGGCAAATTACCAGGACAACATCAACCAGATTATAGACAAATGCGATTCCAACGTCTATACGAAAGTGAGCGATGTGAAAAAAGAGCTGCAAAGCCTTATAAAGCAAAAAGACTACTGGAAACAGTTTGAAACAAGGTTCAACAGCCTCCACCCGGAATTCAGTACCACGCTTACCAACCGTTTTTCCAGGCTTACAAAAAATGACGTGGAGTTCTGCTCGCTGCTCAAGCTGAACCTTTCCAATAAAGAGATCGCTTCACTGCTGCAAATTTCGCATGAAAGCGCCATAACAAAAAAGTACAGGATCAAGAAAAAAATGGAGATCCATGACGATGCCGACTTTGAGAAAATGCTCATGGAGATATAAAAATGCACAAACGCTTACTTTGGTTTTTGGTGTTGATTTTCCCGCTATTGGCTGCCGGGCAGGAAGCGTTCGACTATAAGGCATTTGAAACAAAGTTAAAAAAGCATATTTATTCTTCACCTGACAGCACCAGGATACTGATTGATGAGGTACTTGAAAAAAAGAACCTTCACGATACTATCCGTGGGCTTGTGTATAATATTTACGGGATTTATTACAGCCACGTAGGAGAACTGGATTCTTCTATGGTGGCCTATAAAAAGTCGGCCGCGCTGTTAAAGAACCACTTGTGGATTAAGACGATGCCGCTAATGAACATGTCTGTCGGTTACCGGAACATGGGGCAGTATGACGAATCTTTCAAATGCCTGGAGGAAGCGCTCGAGATCAATAAGAGGCTTGGATTTAAAGAGAAGGAGGCGATCGTGTACAGTAATATGTCGTCTAACTACCAGTTCATGCTGCAATATGACAAAGCGGTAGAGTATGCCCTTAAAGGGATCGAGATATTGAAAAAGGAAGATTCACCGCTTTTGGCTGCGCTGACACAAAAGCTGGCGAACACCTACATGAAGATGTCTAATTTTTCTTTTGCGAAAGAGCTGTATGAAGACTGCCTTAAAATCTTTAAAAAGCAAAACGACAAGGTAAGCTACACGCTGACACTTATTAACTATGCTGAGGTGCTTATCCATCTGGATCAGACGGGAAAAGCTAAAAAAGCCCTCAGGGAAGCCATTGCCGAATTGTCAAGGATTAAAAATCCGGAGCACCTGGCAATTGCTTATTCCAAGCTGGGCCATATTGCAAAAGACGAAGGTAATATAAAAGATGCCTGCAGGAATTATGAAGCTGCTTTTGCTATATTATCAGAATCGAATTCTATAAACCTGGTGATCATAGCCTCAGAATACATCGAACTGCTTAATAAGAATAAGGATTACGATAAGGCGCTAAAGGTTATTGAAAAGACAAAGCGTTCCCCGATATTTAATGACGTCAATAAGGCGGATAAGGTGCGTTTTGATGTGGCCATGGCAGAGACCTACAGTAAGACCAATAATGATAAGGAAGCTTTAAATGGTTTGGTAAGGGCCTTAAAAATAAAAGATTCACTTGCAAGGTCGGGCACCGATAACTATACAAAAGAATTGCAGGCAAAGTACCAGGCAGAATTGCAGCGGGAAAAAAACAGGGCACTGAAAGTAAAAAATGCCGGGTTGCAAAAAGCTTATGAAACCGAAAAAACCCGCATGATTGCCTATATTGCTATAAGCCTGTCGATAATTTTGCTCATTTTGCTGTTGCTGCGCAGTTACCGGCTCAGGGAACGCCTTCGTAAGGAAGCGCTTAAACTGGCAGCCACAGAAAAGAATATCTTACGAAAGCAGCACGAGCATGAAAAGGAGCTCACTCAGGCGCAACAAGATATTATTTCGGAAAAGCAAAGGGAGCTTGCTTCATCGGCATTAAAAATGGCCAATTACCAGGATAATCTCCTGCAAATCATAGAGCGTTGCAATAATGACAGCATAAAAAAAGTGTCTGACGTTAAAAAAGAACTGGAGGGCCTTATTAAGCAAAAAGATTACTGGAGGCAGTTTGAAACGCGCTTTAATATGCTGCACCCGGGATTTGGGGCCTCTCTCGCAAACCGTTATTCCAACCTGACAAAAAATGATATTGAGTTTTGCTCGTTGCTAAAGCTCAATATGAGTAATAAGGAGATTGCTCAATTACTACAGATCTCCCACGAAAGCGCCATCACTAAAAAATACCGCATCAAAAAGAAAATGGAAATTCAGGATGATGCCGATTTCGAAAAATTACTGATGGAAATATAGGTTCCGGAATGAATTTATTCGCCCCAAAAAGTGTGAAGGTTTTTAACAGCCGTTTAGCGCCTCTTGTCTATGCAATTCATCCTTAAAAAACGCACTTCATCTGTAAAACGTTGGTTTTTAGGTGTGTTTTTGTTGAAATTTATTCTTTTGTCTATGCTTTGTCTATTAATGTTTTGTTAATATTAAAAAAATATCCCCTTACTTTGCGGTCAGGATTTGTCCCTGAAGTGCTGTCGTAGCACAGCTTACTTTGCCCAACAATAAATACTATAATATAATGAAGTGTGTAAATAATGCTAATGGATAAGGTTTAGGGAATCTATTTCCAGTGGATTCTAAAATTTAAAAAATGAATAAAGTGCATTTCCTGCCTTTAATGACCAAGGATTACAATTTGTAAGTAAATTTCGCGTTAAGAAAAAGTTAATGAATAATCTTTTTTTTAATCTTATTTACGATGGTCATTTATAAGTAATCCTGAATATCAGACAGTTGAGACTGATGATAGTTACGTTGACAGTTCTTAAAATTCTCTTAAAATTTAACTTAAAATTATTTTTTGGATTACAAATTTTTGTAGTAAATTTGCCCCCGCAACCCAAAATAGTTATGCCCCCCATAACTACCTAAAATTTAAAACATTACTAAAATGAAAAAGTTACTCTTTTTTGTATTGCTATTGCCGTGCCTTAGTTTTTCGCAGAGTCCCTCACAACTTCTTGTTCGTTGGGAAGGCACGAGAATCAGTTGGGGCAACCCAACTACAGTTCCGATGTATTATTACAATTCTAATGGAACAATGACTACCCCTTCAGAATTTATCGCATCTAACTTTACTGGCGGAGGCGCTATCAATTTTAACTATGAGCTTTATTCCGGATTTGGAGGTCAAAACTGGTCGACAGCCGGTATTGATTACGGAAAGTACTTTCAGGTAAATGTAAAAGCCGGTGCAGGGAAAAAGATACAGGCTAAGCATTTTACATTCACCTATTACGGACAATGTAATGCCTTTAAAGTAGTGTACCAAAAATCATCTGCAGGAGTACCGTCGGATGCAAGTTTTTCTACCAACGGCACTGCCCTTACTACTGTTATAAATGCACAGTTGGGTAATGACAAAAATGTTGTCCTGCCATTTGGGTCAGACGTGGTCGTAACTCCTGGTGAGACATTATATATAAGGGTTTATCCGTATATGGCCAATCCTAATGATAACAAATGGTTCCTTAGGCATGCGAACGAGCAGAATGAAGTGGCAAACTCCAACAGTAACGGGCCTGCAATATATGGTGTAGTTAGCGATGCCACAGGTGTTACTGCTGTTGAAGATACTGATACTGCATTTGAAAATACTGCCGTTACAAGAAACGTGACTGCCAACGATATTGCTACAGGTACTACAATAAACCCTTCGATACAAATTGTAGCGCCATTACTTCCTGCTTCAGAAGGTGTGGCTACGGTAAATGGTACAAGCATAACTTTTACGCCTACAACTTCAACCGGTGCAAAAGTGATCACCTATAAAATTACAGGTGCAGATGGTTCTACATCTACATCTACTTATACTGTTACGGTAAGCGCTTACCCAAGCCCGACTGCAAATGCTGACGTTGCCACTACAGGAAAAAATATTCCGGTAACAATACCGGTGCTTAACAATGACGTGGCCGGCAGCGGAACCATTGGTACAATAGCTATCACAGCACAGCCTGCAAGCGGTACAGCTACGGTATCGGGCAGCAATATCATTTATACTCCTGCAGCTACTTTTACCGGTACTGCTGTAATCAGCTATACCGTAACGAACAGTAATAATAAGGTGTCTAACGTTGCGACCGTTACAGTTACTGTTGTAAACATTGTTGGCCCTACAGCAAACGCTGATACGGTATCTACATCAAAGAACAACCCTGTTACATTCAACCCTATTGCAAACGATACGGCAGGAAACAGTGCAATAACTACACTAACAATCCTTACTAACCCGGCACATGGTACTGCGTCAGTAAATGCTGCAACCAACACGATTACGTTTACACCGGCAAACAACTATACAGGTACAGATTCTTTTACCTATAAAATTACCGATGCTTACAACGCTACAGCTACTGCAACGGTAAATATTTCGGTATTGCAGCCAACAACTACAGGCCCACTGTGCGGTACGTATGTGATCAGCGCAACTACCCAGTACGAATACCCGCAGTTTACAAGCCTTACAGCTGCGATAGCACACCTAAACGCAAACGGTGTTTCGTGCCCGGTAACTTTCCTTTTGAAAGATAATAACTATAATGAGTCGACAGGGGAGAGCTTCCCATTGGTAATCAACCAGTTTGCAGGAACAAGCACTGTAAATACAGTAACATTCAAACCTGCTCCTGCTAAAAACGTTACGATCAAAGTTAACGATATCACGATCAACAGCTCTGCCTACCAGGCTACGACAGTATTCCAGTTCAACGGTGCAGATAATATAATCTTTGACGGAAGCAACACTGTAAACGGATCTACGAGGAACCTTACGGTATTCAACAACAATACGCTTAACTACCTTGATCGTGCCGTATTCTGGGTAGCTTCTAACGGAAGCAACGGCGCCAACAACATCACGATAAAGCATACTAACATCAGGCAGGGATACAGGAACCAGGATGGTAAATATACTATAGGTGTATTCGCAGGAAGCAATACCATAGAAAACCCTGATACTGTGAACAACCGCAACCTGAAGGTAAGCCAGCAGGCAGGGGCAAACAATAGCAACATGTACCTTTGGGATAACGATTTTATGAACGTGAAACAGGGTGTGTATGTAAACGGAGGAACTACTGTTACTACAGGCGTGAACATTTTCCAAAACGACCTTGGCGCTGAAAACAATACAGAATCGGTTATCCTTCCGGTGACGCTGAACAACGTTTCGAACTTCTCTGTGTCAGAAAACCAGATATACAGGCTGTACAGAACTACAACAGACGGCGACCTTTTGGCCGGTGGTATCAATATTAAAGGTAACACCACTAATGGCTCTATTACTAAGAACAATATGAGCGACCTGCAAAGGCTGACTGCTGATGCGAATACATTTGCCGGTATCGTGCTTGCTTCTACCAGTACAAATTCTAACATACTTGTTGCCAATAACTTTATCCTTGACCCGGTTGCCAAAGGTAACAGCGGCGGCTACAGCAACGGCTACGGTATCATTGTAGATAACGGTGGCGGTTACAGGATACTTAACAACACAGTGGTGCTTTCTAAAAGCCAGCCTTTGGGAGGATACAGTGCAGCGCTGTATGTAAACAGCAATGCCTCTAACCTGGATGTGAGGAACAACATCTTTGTGAACTCACAGACCAACACAGCTACAAGAAGGTGCGCCATCATTGTAAATAATGATACTGACAACCTGAATGCTGTCTTTACAAAGCTGGATTACAACAACTACTATTCTTCAGACAGGATAGGGTACATAGCTAACATACATCTTACCGATAATATTACATGGCCGGAGAATCCTGACTATGTTCAAACATTCGAAGGATGGAAAGGTGCTTTGCTTGCAACCAATAATACTGCCAACGCGAACAATAAAGATACACACTCTTTAAGCGTTAACCCTTCGTTCATGTCGGCTACAGACCTTCACCTTGGTACTGCCAACAGTTCATTGAACGATAAAGGTACACCGATCGCCGAGATCACTAAAGATATCGACGGCCAGCTTAGGAGCCTTACAACTCCTGACATGGGTGCTGACGAATTTGGCGCCATTGCAATGCCTGTACCGGGATCTAACACTGGTGTTTACTGTGACAGCTCAACAACATGGAATGGTACTTCATGGAGTAATGGCCTGCCTGCAGCCAATAAAGACGTGATCTTCTCTGGCGACAAAACCTTTATAAGCGAGAATATATATGCATGTTCAATATATGTAATGAATGGCGCGTCGGTTAACTTTATCAGCGAATCGAACGCTTTTGTAACACACAACGTGAATGTTCAGGATGGCTCAAAGCTTACTTTTGAAAGCAGCAGCAACCTTATGCAGACCGAAAACACACAAAATAACGGTACCGTTACTATAAAAAGGAACAGCTCTAAGCTGAAAAGGCTTGATTATGTAATGTGGGCATCTCCGGTAACAGGAACACAAACGCTGCTTCAGTTCTCTCCGCAAACATTGCTTAACCGTTTCTATGTGTACAACTACCTGAGCAATATGTACGCTCCACTACCGGATCCGTCTGCAGTAGTGTTTGCCAAGGCAAAAGGCTACCTTATCCGTATGCCGAACAACCACCCGGCTACAACGCCAACAGTATTCCAGGGCTCATTCACAGGTACGCCTAATAACGGAAACGTTTACTATCCGCTACAATACCAAAGCAGTACTATAGGCTACAACGCAGTGGGTAACCCATACCCTTCGCCAATAAGCGTCACTGCATTCATCGATGCCAACATCGATAATATTGAAGGTACGCTTTGGTTATGGAGGAAAACGAATGACTGGACACAGTCAAGCTACTCTACTTTGACCAAAACAGGCTATACTGCCAATGCAGCGCCGGGAGGGTCAAGTGCAGACAACGACCTTATTGCCGACCCGTTTGAGATCGCGCCGGGCATTGGGGTCCTTAATACAGCTCAGGGCTTTATTGTAAAGGCTAAGAATACGCAAAACCTTGTTTTCAGGAACAACATGCGCCTTAGCACAAACTATGTGAACTTCTTCCGTACTGCAAATGATAACGAAGACCCTGCTGTACCGGTGCAATATGAAATGAGCCGTTTCTGGCTGAATGTTAAAGGTGCTGATACTGATTTCTCCCAGACACTTATAGCCTACTCGCCACAAGGTACTTTGGGTTATGATAATGGATTTGACGGCGTAGCGCTTGATGGTGCCAACATCGATATCTCTTCTGTGATCACAGAAAATGGTGAGCAGATGAAGCTGGCGATACAGACACGCCCTGAATTCGCAATCTCTGACAGTGTACAGCTTGGCTTTACAGCAGCAGTTGCCGGTACATTTACATTCGAGCTTGACCATTACGACGGATTGTTTGGTGCAGGCGACCAGCCTATCTATCTTGTAGACAACCTTACCGGCACAATGCAGAACCTAAGAAACGGAAGCTATACTTTCACTTCTGAAATCGGAACATTCGATGAACGTTTCAAAGTGGTATATGCTACGGATGAAGAGCTTGGTACCGATATCCCTGTACTTGACTCGAAAGAAGTTATTGTTTACCGCAGCGGAAGCCAGGTGAGCATAAAATCGCCGCAGGATATCAAATCGGTTACAGTATATGATACGCTTGGAAGAGTACTTTACAACAACGGTAATGTAAATGCCGCAGAATTTGTAACTCCTAATATCGACTCTGCACAACAGGTAGTTATCGTTAAGATGGTACTTGAGAACCAACAGGTGATCTCGAAAAAGATAATGATGAATTAAACATCATAAACGTACCCGCCGCAAAGGCGCGACGGGTACTGCAAAGAAATTATAATGCGTAGTAAACATTATAATGTTTTAGTAAGTTTTTTTAGTGGATACGAGGCCCCCATTAGTTGCAATTTGGGGGCCTTACTAAAAAAAACCTGCTTAATATCCTGAAAGTTTTTACGATAGGTTTAATATAAGCCCTGTACAATTTAGTATGGGGCTTTTATATTGATCAGGTTTAACATCTGCAATTAAATCAATCATCTTCCAGATAATAATAGCTTAAAGGATTGCTTTGATAGGGCCTGAACCAAGTAAAGTGTTTTCCTATACCAGTGTAATGTATTTTCATACAAAAGATTCTTAAACTACTGACAGTGCTGTTTTTAATAATTAGGTAACATGGGTTTTTCGTTACGAATAATATATGTGAAAGTTGTTAAGGGATAGTTAAAATTTAAATAAATCGTATTTTACATTATATTAATGTAAAAATTATGCAACGTATTGTTATATTATTCCATAGGAATATCTTTGCAGTAACAATTTGTATTATTTATTTATTAGATATATAAAGCATATTATGGATTCTATTCATAATGTTTTAGTAATTTTTTAGTTGGATGCAATTAAATCCCCTTCCGTCAGGTGGGGATTTTTTTATGTTTATTCGTGCGATAATTCATGCTTCATTGAGTTAGTAAGGAAAGTAATTTTCAAATGTTAATTAATATGTTAAATTTTTTAACATTTAAGGTGTTTTCGCGTGACTGCTGTTAAAATCAATAATACTGAGCAAATCTCCTTTAAAGTGATTAAAATTTGATGATAATTTAAAGAGTTAATCAAAAAATACCCTTTACTTGACTATTTCAAATTCTTGATGTAAGAATAATCTTAATTTAAATCATAATAAATCGTTAAAAAACCCCATTAAAACGACGTGAAAAAAAATATTTTAAAATTTTTTTTCAACACTCAAAACTCAAAATTATCGACCAACGGCGAAATTTTACCGCCAAATGACCAAATTTTAACAACTACAACGATTTAGTTTGATAGGTTTCTCTTATGCTTGCATAGTAAAAACCAATGATATGATTTTCTTATGGTTAGATAGATAAGAAGTTATTTTACGTGTTAAATCTTTCTTAAATCTGAGCTTATCTTTGCTTCAGAAAGTTAACAGAAAATTAAGATTTAAGATCATCCCCAAAATTACCAAATGAAAACATTACCAATTTATTTCCTACTCTTATTACTACCATTATTCGGTTTCAGCCAGACAGACCTGGTAAAATGGAATGGCGTATTGAATGACCAGCCTTCCAACGTTCCTACAGTACTTGCCAACTATGTGGCAGCTGACAATTTTACTGCAAGCAGCAATGTTAACCTTAATACCAACTGGCAGGGTTTTGAAACTTCCGGGTGGGGCGATGCCAACGCTGCTGTAGATTACTCAAAATATTACCAAATGAGCGTAAGGCCTACAACAGGCGCTTCGATGACGGTAACCAAGATAAGGTTTAAATACCAGGGAGAATACAGGAAATTTGAAGTGCGTTATTCAAAAAATGCCGACTTTACCGGATCTGTATCTTTAGGTGTTACGAACCCTGCCCAATTTTATAACTCAGGTACGCAAAAAGACCTTTCTGTAAACATTCCTTTACTTGCCGGCGAGCGCCTGTATGTAAGGATATATGTATACGACAGGGTAGGCGGTACTACCTGGAAGATACTTCACACCAGCGGTAATAATTTGCCCCCAACTATCGTTGGTACTGTAACTGCTCCACAGCCGCTATCCGGAACCTATACTATAGGACAGGCTTTGAGCAACGATTTCAAAACCATCAGCGATGCAGCAGCAGCTGTAAACAGCATCGGTGTATCGGGTCCGGTAACTTTCCTTCTTAACGATGCGGTATATAACAATACGCTTGGTGAGAACTTCCCGATCACATTCAACCAGTTTGCAGGTACAAGCGCAACGAACACGCTTACCATCAGGCCAAACACAGGCGTTAACGCAAGGATAGATGCTTACAATGCTAACGGTACTGTGCCGGTACAGGCAGTATTCAAAATGAACGGCGCTGACAACATCATCATCGATGGCAGCAACATCGCAGGCGGTTCATCTAAAAACCTTACAATAGATAACAACGGACAGCTTACTTATACTAACCGTGCGGTTATCTACCTTGTAAGCCCTACAGGTACAAATGCTCCTGAGAACATCACCATCAAAAATGCTAACCTTCAGCAAAGCTATACTAACGGTGAGAGCCAATATACAATGGGTGTGTATGTAGGTTCTGATACTTCGGCCAGCAACAGCCTTAACATAGGCAATGCTGCGGCAAAAATCAAAAAGCTTACGGTTAGCAACGTGACTTTCCTTAATGTGAAAGAAGGCGTTTACATCCTTGACAATAATTCAACATCATCAGCGCTACAGAATGTAGTAGTTGAAAAAAGTACTTTTGGCGGCGCAACCAATGACGAAAGGACCATCACAGCAATTTATGTATCGAACGTAAATGGTTTCACGATTGACAGGAACACTATAACAGGCGTATACAGGAACACAAACAGCGGCGACCTTGGCTTTGCAGGTATCCACATTGCTGAGAACAGCACCAACGGTACGATTTCTGCCAACAACCTATCTAAAATAGACAAGACCCTTGCCAACGGTAAAGGTATCGCAGGTATCAACCTTTCTTCTACAGCCTCTGTAACAAACATCACTGTAGTAAACAACTTTATCCTTGACGTAACAGGACCGGGTAACGGCGGTGAGAACCAAAACGGTTTCGGTATCGGTATCTTCTCAGGAAGCGGCTACAAACTGTACCACAACACTGTAAGGCTTACTAAAGACCAATACAACAACGCTGGTATCTCTTCGGCGCTTTTCATTGATAACAACGTACTTAACCTTGACGTAAGAAACAACATATTCGTAAACACACAACCAAGCTACTCATCACGTTTCGCTATCTATGTAGCAACTGCAGGCCAGGCAACGTTTGCAACGCTTAACAACAACAATTACTACTCGGTAGATAAAATGGGATCGATAGGAAGCTTCTATACTGTAGCCAACATTAAGACCCTTGCACAGTGGAAAGCTGCTACCGGCAAAGATGCTGCTTCAACAGCGATCAACACAGTATTCGTATCGTCTAATGACTCGCACATCGCTCCGTTTGATGTGATCAACCAGACGCTTACAGCAGGCCAGGCGCTTAACGTAGCTACCGACATTGACGGTGACTCAAGGAACATGACTGCACCATATTTAGGAGCTGACGAATTTGGTAACACAAGCTGTTCAGAAACTACAACTTATAATGCTGACGGTACATGGTCTAACGGCCTTCCGACTGCAAGCAAAGCTGTAATCATCAACGGTATATTTGCCCCGACTACAGATATTAAAGCCTGCTCGCTTACGATAACGGCTACAGGATCAATGATAATGCCTACACCGAAAAACCTGTATGTAGTAAACCAGATCAATATTGCGCCGGGCGGTGTGCTTGAAATGAGCAGCAACAGTGACCTTGTACAGATAAACAGCAATGTATCCAACACAGGTACGGCAACAATCAAAAGGAACAGCTCACTTATCAAAAGGCTTGACTACACTATTTGGTCTGCCCCGGTATCAGGTACACAGACACTGACTCAGTTCTCTCCAATGACACTGCTCAACCGTTTCTATACCTACAATCCGCTTAGCAACATGTATGCCCCGATAGCCGACCCTGCTTCAACAACGTTTACAACAGCAAAAGGCTACCTTATACGCACCCCGAACAACCACCCAACGGCTACGCCAACGGTAGTAAACGGAGTGTTTACAGGAACACCGAACAATGGTACGATAACTTTCCCGCTGGTATACCAGGATGCAGCACACAGCTACAACGCAGTAGGTAACCCTTACCCGTCTCCAATCAACGTAAGTGAGTTCATCGATGCAAACATCAACGTTATCGAAGGTACGCTTTGGTTCTGGAGGAAAACAAACGATGCTACAAAATCAAGCTACTCTGTACTTACAAAATTTGCTTATGCTGCAAATGCTGCACCGGGCGGTGAGAACCAGTTCGCGGTTGACCCTCACGGAGTACTTAACACAGGACAGGGCTTTATCGTAAAAGCAAAAAGCGCTTCAAACATTGTGTTCAAAAACAGGATGCGTAAAGCAAACAGCTCTGACCAGTTCTTCAGGACTGCAATGGACCAGACAGAAGAAGCAGATACTGAGGCTTCAAGGATATGGCTTAACGTAACAAGTGGCGAAGATGTGTTTACACAGGCTGTAATAGGCTACACTGCCGAAGCTACACTTGATATTGACAATGGTATAGATGGTGAGTCTTTTGTAGATGGTAATGCAAACCTTTACTCTATCGCTGCTGAAAAAACACTTGCTATCCAGGGGCGCCCTTCATTCACTGCCGAAGATGTTGTACCAATGGGCTTCAAAACAGAAGCAGCAGGAACATTCGAATTGTCAATCGACCATATGGACGGAATCTTCCTAGGCGACCAGGCGATATATGTAAAAGATAACCTTACAAATACAGTACACAACCTGAAAGAAAGCAACTATAGCTTTACAACTGAACCAGGTACTTTCGATGCACGTTTTGAAATCGTATATGCAGCTGAATCACTTGGCACCGATACCCCGGTTGCAGCTCCAAAAGATGTGATCATCTTCCAGAATGCCAAACAGGTAACAGTATCAGCGCCTGAAGCTATAAAATCAGTTGTTGTGTATGACCTTCTTGGAAAAGTAATGTATGTGAACAACAACGTAAATGCACAAGAGATCACTACTACTGCCCTAACGGCTTCAAACCAGGTAGTAATCGTAAAAGCAACATTAGAAAATCAGCAGCTAGTAAACAAAAAAGTACTTGTGAACTAAAAATATAAATTGGTAGTTTATAAATTGGTTGGTTTGTTTGAAAACCCCTCGCAGCACGTTTCTGCGGGGGTTTTCTTTTTTGTATGTATTTTCTTGAGGGGATTAATTATATATTTGACGAATAATAATATTTTGCTCAATGTCAGGCTTTAAGCTATTACTGTTGTCTGCTGCTGTATTCTTTTTTGTGAGCTGTGAAAGAAAGGAAATGGTCGATGAATTCATTGAGAAATATGACAACGCGGATTTTTCAATGTTTAAGGATGTTCATATAACATTGAGAAGGGGTGCTTATATATTTTCTGATGAAATCAATAAATCAGTTTATTTCGTCGAATTTAAGGACGGACAAGTTATAAATGTAGGGGCGTATGACTCAGTTAAACGCCATTTAAGTAATGATAAGATTAAAACACTTCTTAAAGCTTTTGATGATTATGAGTTTTACAGTTTGGGGTGTGACAAGAAAAAGAATGTATTTATAAACCCATTCTACGCAGGAGGAGGAACTTTTTTCTTAAGGGTTGATAAAGAATCCGGGCAAAAAGAGATAAGGCTCAATAATAATATTTTTATTCACTATAAAGGAAGATGGTATATTAGCACTGATTATCTAGATAAAAATAACAATCTTAGGATGAGTTAGGGCTAAACCTAAAATGTATTTGCTTGTATCGGATTGCTATTAATGTAATGATAAAGAAGAGAACTCAGGCCTTTGGTTCTTATTAACAAAAAAAGCGCCCCGTTCCCGGAGCGCTTCTTTATATATCGAAAAGATAAAATTATTTTTTCTTTCCTTTTGCAGGAGCTTTTGCAGCTTTTGCAGCCTCTTGTGCAGCTTTCATAGCAGCACGTGAAATTCTCACCTGGGCAACCACTGTGTTATCAGGGTTAAGCAGCTTGAAGTTATTAGTCTCTAATTTAGTAACATAAAGTTTGTTACCCATTTCAAGTTCAGAGATGTTAGCTTCAACATAGTCAGGAAGGTTTGCAGGAAGCGCACGCACTTTCAGTTTACGCTGGTTAAGGCGAAGTACACCACCACCAAGTACACCCGGAGATGTTCCTGTGATTTTTACCGGAACTTCCATAGTGATTTCTTTGCTTGGGTCAAGCTGGTAGAAGTCGATGTGAAGTATTTTGTCAGATACCGGGTGGAACTGGATGTCCTGAAGGACAGCGTCATACGTTTTGCCGGCAAGGTCAATTACCACGGTGTGCACGTTTGGAGTGTAAACCAGGCCTTTGAATGCCATTTCTTCTGCAGTAAAATGTACTGGCTGATCTCCTCCGTATAGCACGCAAGGAACCATTCCAGCATTACGTACCGCACGCGTTGCCGCCTTGCCCACGCTTTCTCTTTCAGATCCTTTGATCGTAATTGATTTCATTTGAAATAATTATATAGTTAATAAATAAAAAATTCTATTGTAGGAACTTGCTGCTTATCGAGTTGTTGTTCTGCACCATGTGCATTACCTCGGCAAACAAGTTCGCGCAGGTTACCACCCTTATCTTGTTTGTTTCCTGCTTCAGCGGTATGCTGTCGGTCACAATCAGTTCAGATAGCTTTGAGTTCTCGATCTTTTCATACGCATTGCCCGATAATATAGGGTGCGTACAAATAGCCCTCACGCTCAATGCGCCTTTTTCTATCATCAGGTCGGCCGCCTTTGCAAGCGTTCCGCCCGTGTCTATCATGTCGTCTACAAGTACGATGTTCTTTCCTGTCACATCGCCTATAAGCTCCATTGTTTCAATTTTGTTGGCCTCCTTGCGCTGCTTGTAGCATATTACCACGTCGCTGCCCAGGAATTTGCTGTAAGCATAAGCCCTTTTAGATCCGCCCATGTCCGGCGAAGCTATCGTTAGGTTCTCCAGGTTAAGCGACTTTATATAAGGTACGAAAATGGTCGACGCGAACAGGTGGTCTACCGGTTTCTCGAAGAAGCCCTGTATCTGGTCGGCATGCAGGTCCATTGTCATAATCCTTGTCGCGCCCGCCGTTTCCAGCAATTTGGCAACCAATTTGGCCCCTATCGGCACCCTTGGCTTGTCTTTCCTGTCCTGCCTTGCCCACCCGAAGTAAGGTATCACTGCGGTAATGTGCCTTGCCGAAGCCCTCTTGGCAGCATCGATCATCAGCAGGAGTTCCATGAGGTTGTCGCTGCTTGGGAAGGTAGAGCACACAAGGAAAACCCTCAATCCCCTTATCGACTCCTCGAACGATGGCTGGAATTCGCCGTCACTGTATTTAGAGAACGTAACCTTACCAAGCTCCACACCATAGCTTTTGGCTATCTGTTCGGCGAGGTACGTGCTGTTTGAACATGCAAAAATCTTTGCGTCCGGTTCAAAGTACGACATTTTTAATTTGTTGTTTAGTAGTTAGTTAGTGTTGAGTTGTGTAAACGAGGTGCAAATTTAGGAATTTAATCCGACCCCGAAAGTATTTTTACATCTATTTTACCCGAAATTAAAAATTTATTTTTACATTTGCACCCGTTAATGGCCAGCCTGGATGGCGGAACCTGCCGGCAGGCAGATTGGTAGACGCGCACAGCTCAAACCTGTGTTTGATAATTGCCTGGATGGCGGAATTGGTAGACGCGCACGACTCAAACTCGTGTACTTAGGTGTGTGGGTTCGATTCCCACTCCAGGTACAAAGCCCTTCGGAAACGAGGGGCTTTTTTAATTATGTCTCGTCCTGAAAAAAGTTGACTAACCCAAAGTCAACATTATGAAAACACGAAGTCTAAAAGAATTTACATCTCCCCCGGTTGTCAAGTACAGCGAAGCATTTAAACGAGCTGTTGTGCGGGAATATGAAAAGGGGATTTTAAACAAAGACCAGATTCAGGCAAAGTATGGTATTGGAGGTAATTCCAGAGTTTTGGAATGGTGCCGTAAATATGGTAAATTGTACTATCCTAAATTTTCAGCAATAGGCCGTCCGATGAAAGATCCACAAAAGCAACGCATTAAAGAGCTGGAAAAGCAGCTTGAAGATGCCAGGTTAAAAGTTTTGGCCTATGAGAAACTTATATCCATTACTGAAAAAGAAGAGGGTATTAGTATCTTAAAAAAAGACGTTGCCAAACAATTGACGAGCTTTCCAAAACCTACCCAAGAAAAGTAAGTATGTTTTGTGAGTTGTTTGGCTATAGTAAAGAAGCTTATTATAAGCATCGAACCTACAGAAAAATATCAGATACTGAGATAGTACAGCTACGAGAGTCTGTGCTTGCTCTGCGTAGGCAGATGCCACGTCTTGGTGTGCGAAAACTTTATCATCTGCTTCAAAAGCAGGGTAGTATCCATGTAGGCAGGGATAAATTGTTCTCTCTTTTAAGGAATGAAGGCCTTTTGCTTTGTAAAAAACGAAAATATACCGTTACCACTAATTCAAAACATTGGCTTAGGAAATACCCGAATTTAGCAAAAAGGATACATCTTCAAAGGCCGGAACAGTTGTGGGTGTCTGATATTACTTATATTGATACTCTTGATGGTAATGCATATCTTCATCTTGTAACAGATGCTTATTCTAAACAGATAATGGGATATGAACTTTGTGATAATATGGAAGCGTCTTCCACTCTAAAAGCCTTAAAAATGGCTTTATCCAGACGAAAATACAAGAAGGCTGACCTGATACATCACTCCGACAGAGGGCTTCAATATTGCAGTAGGATTTATACTGATTGTCTAATACAAAACGGAATAGCTATCAGTATGACCGAAAATGGAGACCCTTATGAAAATGCTATCGCTGAGAGAATTAATGGAATATTGAAAGAGGAGTTTGGCCTCTCCGATAAGTTTGAAAATATATTACAGGCAAAAGAACTGACAAGCCAGAGTGTCGGAATTTATAATCAACTAAGGCCGCATCTAAGTTGTTCTATGCTGACACCGAGTCAAATGCATAAACAAGATAAGCTCAAGCTAATATTTTTTAAAAATAAAAAGTTCAGACAACTTTTAAATGTCTGAACTTTTAATCAAATTTGAATAATCAAAAATAGTCAACCTATTTTAGGACTAGTCATTATGTCCATACAGAACTTTTGCTTTCTGTGAATACCGCACGACACAATTGGACCCAAAACAAAAAAAGCCACCGGAGGACCCGATGGCTTTTTTTATAAGAGGAGGGATTTATTACTGGACTACAAGTTTCTTTGTAGCAGTTTTGCCTTCTTGCGTGATTTTCACCATATAAACACCCGATGTAAGGTTAGCCACATTTACAGTGTCATTGCTTGTCACAGTGTTTATCACCTGTTTGCCTAATACGTCGAATATTGCAACTGCTTTAGGGGCATCGCTTTCTGTCAGTATAGTAAGCACATCGCCGTTTAGCGGGTTGGGGAACATTTTCAGTGAATTGATAGTGTTTTCATTTACACCGGCTGTGTTATCAGTGAATGAAATATCATCATAATAGATGAATCCGCCGCTCTGGCCTGCTGCCTGCCTATAGGTCCTTATCTGTACACGTACTTTAGCTGCTGTAGCCGGGGCAGTCTGTGTCATCGTCTTGAACACCCAGTTAGGGCTGTCAGAAGAGTAGTTCTCGTCCTGTAGAGTTTGTACCGTATGAGGGTTGGCAGCATTACCGTTCACCTGTGGTTCTGCAAGGGCGCCACCGGAACTATTAGCCGAGTCAAGCCATGTAGTCCATGTCCTTGTCCTTGCATTAGGGCTATTATCAAGGTACCAGTAGCTAAGAGTGTACGAATGGCCCGGGGTTACCGGTATAAGGTTGCTGTATTCAACATATTGTGTTGTTTCCTGCGATGTTTGCCTTACTGAATTAGTACCGCTGTGAACTAATGACGGTGTTGTCTCTTTCGTCAGGTTATCATTATAGATAGGGCTTGTTCCCTGTTCAGTAAAGTTTACCGGATTTGCGTCTGTCCAGTCCTCAAAGCCACCGTTAATAACCTGGTTCTGTGCAGAAGCTGTTAGTCCTGCCATCATAAGGCCAAGTGCAAAAAAGTATTGTTTTTTCATTTTCTTTTGTTTTATTTTTTACAGTGTAAAGGTAATTATGATGTATTTATCCTAAGAAAAGCCAGCATTGTCAAATTGTTAGCTTATGGTTACCAGGAGCAAACACTGTTTTGAAAAAGAAACCCCCGCCGTGTAATGGCAGGGGTTCTTATGGTTGGGGGTTATAGGCTTAGAAGATGATCTTTTTGCTTACTTTGCCTTTAAGGGTTGTCACTTCAACAATAAGCATCTGCTCCTGCGCCTGAAGCCCGCTTATTACAGTTTCGGACGCGTTGATGCCGTCCTGGCTGTAAAGCATCCTGCCCCTAAGGTCATATATCGTAACGCCGGTCATGTCTGTAGTGCCTGAGCTGATGTTTATGCTGCTGCCCTGTTTGTACACTATGATACTGTTGGCATCAACGGCAGGGATATCAGTACCAAGTTCTTCGGCATACACCACGTCAAACCTGTTTTCGAATGTACCTGCTTCGGTAGCAAATTCATAAGCGCTAACCTTAAGGTTGTGCGTTGTGCCAAACAGATTGTCTTTCAAATAAACGTTTTGATTCTGTGCAAACACCCCGTCCATGTGGTCAAGGGTAATGGTATAGCTGCCTGCCGTAGTGGCCTTGTAGCCCATTGGTACAACATCGGCTGCATCAAAGGCCGGCCTTGCCTGTATACCCAGTTTTGATTCACCCGCAAGGGAGTATATCGCTACAGTACCGTCAGTAAGCGCTTTTCCGTCCCAGCCATAGTCAAGGCCAAGTGTAGTATTGTTAGTATAGGCTACCAGTGCCTGGTGGAACTCGCCCGAAGCGCCGGTAATGTTTAGCCAAAGGCGTGAGCCTGTATTGGTTTCATCCTGTGCATTCCTGAACTGCTGGTTGTTGTTTACTGCTACACGCATTTGGTTATTGAATGCTATGGTGTTGCCGTCTGCCTGAACAATAAAGCCCTGGCCGGGGTTGATCACCCAGGTGTCGCTTTCATCAGGGTTATTGAAAACACCGTTACTGCTGTCGCCAAACATGTTGCCGCTGTTTGCGGTATATCCTGAAAGTGTCAGCGAGGCATAGCACGATGTAGCTTCATCATTTTTCTTCCTCCAGAAATATAATGATGTATCATCACCAAGGTTGTTGGCATTGGCCGCATAGAAAGCGGCGATATTGATAGGCGATGGGTAAGGGTTACCTACAGCGTTGTATCCGCCTAATGTTCCGTTGGCAGGAGTAACGGCTACATTTACATCACCATTGTTTGGTGTCCCTTCAAAAGTACCGGTCCATGGTGTCCCTAACTGGCCTGCTGCATAAGCAGGGTGGGTGTTCGCCACGCGGATAAGGTAGCCCGTACCTTCTTCAAACAATGTGGTTCCCGGCACTGTAGCATAAGCATCGCTTAGCGGGTTGTAGTGGTAAAAACGGTTGGGCAGCGTTAGCGGAGAGAATTCTACAAGCGATCCGCCGGTAACAGGAGACGACCATAGTGCATAGTCAAGCCTGAACATTGGCGCACTGTTTTTTATCACAGTGATATCACCTGTATTATCTACATCATTTATCTGGATGAGGTTCGCATTGTTCTCCAATGTAAATGTCCCTCCTTCAGCTACAACAACTGCATTCGTTACAGTAATGTTGCTTCCTGAGCGTACGATCATATTAGCCCCATCTTCTATAGTAAGGCTGGCAACCGCAACGGTATCATTGCCTGTAATTTCCGGCTGGTTTGCACCGGCGGCAATTACAGCGCGTATATATTGTGTAGGTACGTTACCGCACGACCAGTTGTTGGCATCGTTCCAGTCAGATGTCCCGGCAGCGCCTGTCCATGTGTTGGCGCCTATAACTATTGTAGTCGAAACCGTAAAGGCCGCCGGGCATGATGGTGTTACATCTGTCCTTGTAACCGAAGTTACTGTAAGCAGTTGGCCGTCATTCACTCCCCCAAGGGTAACCTCAAAAGAAGCGTTACCTCCGGCATCCGAAGTTACTGTAGCAGTATGGGCATCGGCACCGATGATATAGTCGATGGTAAGCGCTGTATCCGGCAGCAGGCCTGTAAGCGAAACTTCCGAGGCAGCTCCCGCACAGTTCACTGCTACCTGCACACTTGTAAGCGTTGGTTTAGCATTGATCACGATATCGCTTCCGTTATTCGCCATGCTTGCAGTAAGCAGCGATCCGTCAGAGTAGTGTACCACGCGCACCCTGTAATTTCCTGCTGCCAGGTCATCGCCAAGCGTAGCTGTTATCGGGCTTGCAGCCGAAGCGGCACTTATTATGTTAGTGAAGCCAGGAGGGAAGTTGCCCATTGCATCGGATACCTGAACATAGAAGCTTCCTGCCGGCAGGTTGCCTTCTGTTGTAAAGTATAGACTGATGTTGTTGTCGGTACCTGCACAGTAAGGGCCGTAAGCAGCACCCGAAGTGGTTAGTACCGGCGCATCCTGAATCGCTCCGTTCAGCGCAACGGTAGTTGCAGTGCCGCCACCGGATATGGTGATCGTTCCGGTATAGCTTCCTATGGCAAGTCCATCTTTCAATCGTACATAGATGGCAGGGTTATTTGTATTAAAGCTTGCACTGGTGTAAGCATAAGCAAAAGCAGCATCGAAACCTGAACCGGACGTATTTGAGACTTCAAAATAATCAGTTCCGTCAGTCACGGTTACAGTAAGGTCACCGCTTGCCGGGCTAAGGTTGCCTGCCGTAATGTTGTCAAGGCCGACAGCTACCGTAGGCTGGCCGTTGTAGCCAACAAGGCCGATAGTATCCGGTGTTGTTGTAAGCGTTGTGATGTTAACCGAGACAGCAGTTCCGTTGAATGCATTGTAGTTGCCATTGCCGGCGTTCGATGCAATAATATTAGCAGATCCTGCACCAACGATAGTTACCGTTGCAGTACCGTCGCCGTTGTTTACCACTGTGGCTACACCTGTATTCGAGCTGGCCCATGCAGCTACAGGAAGTCCTTCAGCCACGTTAGATTCTAATGTAAATACATATCCCGGCTGCATATTGTCCGGTAGCGGACTTGGTGTGGTATCGAAAGTAATATCCTGTTCCTTCTTGTTCACCTTCAGCTTTAATATTTTCGTATCGCCGTTGGTTGCAGGGGTCGTCACGGTATTGAAATAGCTTTTCGAATTTACCGAAATGCTGTATGGCGTTGCGGAAGCGTCAATGTCATCATTGAATGTAATGATGCCTGTTGCCGGGTCTATCGAAGCTTTTCCATTAACACCTGTTGGGAAAACAGCGCTGAAAGTTACCGTTGGGGTAGCATCGGCATTCACGTTAGTGTCAAAGCTTGCCGCTGTGCCATAGGTTGCGGTAACGGTAGTGGTATTGGAAGTAATATTACTGATCACCGGCAATATTGCCGCCGCAGGGACTTTAGCAACAGATCCTGTAAAGCTGAAATCGTTCACACTAAATGTATTTCCCATGTTTGTACCACCCCAGGCATAGAGTCGGAATTCTATAGGGCCCGTCAGGTTTTGGTATGCCGCTACCGCAAGCGATATGTTTCCGCTTACTCCTGCACCGGCAATATCGGTAGCAAAGTTATCAAGGCTGGATCTTAGAGCGAACCCATTGATAGCGCTGCTCACCTGGCCTGTGTAAGAAAGCTGGCTTAAATTCACCTTAAATCCTGGTACAGGCGTAATAGTAAAAGTAAAGTAAGCCGTAGCATCCAGCGTTGTGGTATTCCATGAATTGGCATTGTACCTGCCACTGCCTGCGGTAGCAACAGCTCCGGGGCCGCGGCCGATACCACTTACGCTTATGATATTCGTACCCACAGGAACTGCAGGTGAGCCCGTAGTACTTGTTGCCACAACATCCCCTATGGTATATGGGTTATAATTGTTCGGAGCGTTATCAGTGATCGCATTGCTCCAGAGGGTTCCTGTAAATACGGTCAATTCAGCTGCGTTTACCAAAAGATTGCCGGCCACATAGGTCATGTTGTAATTCATTGCATCGCCTGTAGTGGCAAACGTAATAGGGTAGGCCCCCACTGCCGAACCTGTAACAGCAGTAGTAGTAAGTGTCGGAGGTGTAAAGTCGGCATCGTCAGCAGCGTTGTCAGAGCCGGCAAAACCTGAGTAGCTTATGGTAAGCGCAGGGTTTGCGGCATTTACTGTTTTCGATTTATTATCCGCTGTCACAGTAAGCGTAGCTTTGTTTATCGTTCCGGTAAGAAGCGGGCTCGGCTGAGTAAGCGTATAGTTGCCTGCATTAGCTCCTGCAAGCAATACAGTTACGTTCTGTGTTCCGGCATTTGCCGAAGCAAATGTTCCCGTATTGGCAGTAACCACGTCGCCGGGTTCAACGCCTACAAGAGTACCTGTTACCGTGGCGGCTGTTGTGGCATTATAGGTTTTAGTTGTTACCGTGCCACCGTTCAATGTCAATGGTTTGGCAGTAATATTAGCTGTAAGTCCAGTCGGCTGTGCCAGCATGTAGTTCGAATTGTCATTGGCGAGAGTATAACCTGTAACGGTTACCGGTTTTGCTATACCTACATTAAAGTTGTTAAAGTTGGCTACCGGGATACCGTCTAACGAAACATCGTCGTTGTTGAGCACACCAACAAGCACCGCATTTCCGCTAAGGGTAGCTGTAGTAGTCTTGTTATATACTTTATTGTCAGCTGTAAGCCCGCTGATGGTAAGCGTTTTCTTAGTGATGTTAGCCGTAAGGCCTGTTGGCTGTATCAGGGTATAGTACATAGCATCCTCACCACCAAGGGTAATCGTTGGTGTTACTTCAACACCATTGGCAACAGCTGAAGATGCAAACGTACCCGTACCTGTAAAGGTTACGATATCGCCCGGGGCAATGCCTGATAATGTACCTGTGATGGTGGCAGCAGTAGTGCCGTCATATACTTTGTTCTGTGCCGCCGCGCCCGAAAGTGTAAGTGTCGATGCGGTAATATCCCCGCTAAGGCCTTCCGGCTGCGTAACGGTATAGTTTCCGGCTGCAGTACCCGATAAAACAAGGTTGCTAACGGCAATGTCTGTACCCGGTGTTGCCTGTGCAAAAGTACCCGCTACTATAGTTACAGCAGCTTCGTCTTCGGCAACAATGCCGTCAAGAACAGCATTTGCTATAGTAGCAATGGTAGTTCCGTTATAGGCCCTGTCTACTACATCGGCGCTTACAACCGTAAGGTTTGCTTTAGCCACATCGGCAGTAAGGCCTGCAGGCTGTGCAAGGGTATAATTGGCAGCACTGCCACCACCCAAAACAAGGGCTCCGGTTACCGGCTTGGCTATACCTGCGTTAAAGTTGTTAAAGTTACCGCCTCCGGTCACTTCAATGTCATCACCGTCAACAATGCCGTTTATAGAAGCTACTGTTATAACAGCATCGGTTGTGCGGTCATATACTTTGTTTTCAGCCGTTGCAGTAACGGTAAGCGTTTTCTTAGTGATGTTTGCCGTAAGGCCTGTAGGCTGTGTAAGTATATAAAACATAGCGTCTTCACCACCAAGCGTGATCGATGGCGTTACTTCGATACCATTGCCAACATCCTTTGAGGCAAATGTTCCCGTGCCAGTAAAGGTTACGATATCACCCGGGGCAACACCTGTAAGCGTACCTGTAATAACAGCATCAGTTGTACCATCGTATATTTTGTTCTGTGCCGCCGCGCCCGAAAGTGTAATTACTGTTCCGGTAATATCTCCGCTAAGTCCTGTTGGCTGTGTAAGGCTATAATTACCCGCAGCGGTTCCTGATAAAACCAGGTTGCTAACGGCAATATCCGTACCCGGGGCTGCCTGAGCAAAAGTACCTGCTACTATAGTTACGGCAGCTTCATCGCCGGCAACTATGCCATCAAGAACGGCGTTTGTTATCGTAGCGTTGGTCGTCCCGTTATAAGCCCTGTCTATTACATCAGCACTTGTAACCGTAAGGTTTTTGGCTGTGATATCAGCTGTAAGGCCGGTTGGCTGTGTTAGGGTATAGTTTGCGGCATCATCCCCTGTTAAAGTAAGGGCAATCGTTACTGGCTTGTCTGTACCAACATTGAAGTTGTTGAAAGTGCCTGCGCCAATTGCGGTAACCACATCGCCAACAGCAAGGCCATTTACGGCGGTTACTGTTATTACGGCATCTGTTGTGCGGTCGTATTCTTTGTTTTCGGCTATAGCCGTAACAGTAATTGTTTTTGCGGTAATGTCAGCCGTAAGGCCTGTTGGCTGCGTAAGGTAGTAGTTACCTGCATCAGCACCGGTAAGTGTTGTAGTTGATGTAACTTCGATACCTGTAGCAACATCTACGGTTGCAAATGTTCCTGTACCATTGTAGGTAACGGTATCACCGGCAAAAATCCCGGTTAGCGTACCGCTAATAACAGCAGGGTTGGTGCCGTCATATACTTTATTGGCGGCCGTTGCTGATGAAAGCGTAAGTTCCGCAGGAAGGATATTACCTGTCTGGTCGCCCGGCTGTGTAAGGATATAGTTATAAGCGCGTGTTCCGGAAATGGAATAGTATGTTGTTACAACAATACCGTTCGCCACGTCATCCGAAGCAAAAATACCGGCACCGGTAAGGCCAACAAGGCCTTCATCGCTGCTTACCAGTCCTGAAAGCGTACCGGTAGCTAGGGCCGATGTAGTTTTGTCATACACCTTGTCGGTTATAGATGGATTTGTAACGGTAATCGTTTTTTTGTTTACCATAAGCCCCTGCGCTACGGCAGAAGCGGGGTTGTAAGTACCGTTACCTTCCTGATAGGCGGTAATGGTAACAGATCCCGATCCTGTTATGGTCACAGTGTTTCCTGAAACTGTTGCTACGTTTTCGTCAGAGCTGGTATACGTTACTGTAAGCCCTGAGCTGGCTGTGGCGTTAAGGGTAAAAGGAGCATCACCGTAGGTTACAGCATCCGGTTCGTTGAATGTAATGGTTTGGTTGGCAAGTCCTGTCTCATTGATATTTGCAGTAAGGCCTTGTGGCTGCGTTAGGGTATAGTTGGCCTTATCAACTCCGTTCAGTGCATATCCTGAAACCGTAACCGGGATAGTGGCATTCGGCCCGATATTGTCAAATACTGCAATCGCAGCCGAAGAGTTAAGGGTAACATCTTCAGAACCTACAACGCCTACAAGTACGGGTATGCCTGTGATAGTTGCATCGGTATCAGAATCAAAATCCTTATCGGCTATAGAGATCCCGGCAATGGTAAGCTCTTTAGCCGTGATATCTGCAGCAAGCCCTGTAGGGTCGGTAAGGGTGTAACGGCCGGCCTGCGCACCTGCAAGCTGAAAAGCAGATTCTACCGGTTTTGCAGTGCCAATATTCTTATTGTTGAATTCGGCAACGTAAAGCGCATCAAGCGTAACGTCATCGCTGCCTACAACACCTCCGGATAGGGCAGCGCCTGTTATAACAGCATCAACGCTTCCGTCGTATATTTTACTTTGGGCAACAGCGCCTGTTACGGTGAGCTGTTTTTTGCTAACGGTAAGCGTCCTCGGGACAGAAGCCGCGGTGCTGTAAACACCGTTGCCCGGCTGTGTAGCCGTAATTGTTATGGTTCCGTTTTTTAGTATGGTAACCGTGTTGCCTGTAATAGTAGCCACGCTCTCATCAGAACTGGTATAAACCACATCAAGGCCTGATGATGCTGTTGCACCAAGGGTAAAATCGGCATCGCCGTAGATTTTGGTGATATTGCTTGTAAAGCCGCTTATCGTCTGGCTTAGCTTATTAATGGTGAAAGTATTACTGGTAACGCTCCAGTCGTTGGTAGCGGCACGCTGTGCGGTAAGTATTAGCCCAGTCCCACCCACGGTGTGCGTAAGCCCTGTAAAGGTAGCAATACCGGTTCCGGCTGCTACGGCAACAGTTACCGGTGCGCCTGTTAAAGTACCTGACGAAGTAAGCGCAACAGATCCTGAATAATCAAGGTCGGTACTGTTGTTGGCATCTACGGCCTTAACGGTAACGTTGGCCATTGCGGCATTCACGGTAGTAGTTGCAGGCTGTGTGCCGAATGCCAGCCTGTCGGCTGTTACTTCAATCTTATTATTATCGCCGGTGTTCAGTGTCTTAACGGTACCGCCTGTTGTAGCGGCTGTAAATGCAGAGCTGCCAGCTCCTGTAGTTACGCCTGTTACTGCAAATGAAAATGCAGTGTTATCGGTTACTGTCGCATTGAATATGGCACGTAATGAAAATGTCTTGGTGCCTCCATCTGGAGCGGTAAGCGAGATTCCTGTAAATGCAGCCGTTGCAGAAGAAAGCGCGATCTCCCCAACTTCTGTAGCGCCGTCATATAGGGCAAGCCTTTTTATGGGTGCGTTGTTCGTAACGGTAAAAGTGATCCCTGAAAGGATGGTGCCGTTAGTGTCTGAGTCAGCAGAGCCCCCGCCATCACGAATGTCAAACTTACCTACTTCTATCGAGTTGGCAGCAGTAATATCAGTTCCCTGGTAGCTAATGTAGTTAATGTTCGCAGGTTCTGTGAATGAAGTATTACGGATAATGTCTGAAGATGTGGAAAATGATGGTAACGATTTTACACGGATATCCTTTACACCTATAAGAGGGGATGAGCCGCTGCCCGTTCCCCTGTCTCCTGTCCACGTTACGGTAAAAGTTCCGTTGTTGGCAATGTTAAGCCCCGTAAGGGTAACGGTTTTTAACGCCGGGGATGATGGGGTATTCGTTTCTGTCTGGTTCCAGGTAAGGCCGGATACGCTGCCCAGGGATGAGGTTACCGTCCAGGCATTAACCCTGGAATCATCGCTGATCGTAAAAGCCTTATACTCAATTTCGAGCGATGTTATCGCCGTCCCTGTTGTATTCTTAAATGTCCCTGTCAGCGTACAGTTCGTCACAGAGCTTGAAGCCCTGTAACCAAAGCCTGCATTGGAAATAGCATATACTCCTCCGTTTGTGGCCGAAGCGGTCCCAACGTAGTTACCCCCCGACCAGGTAAACCCTGACGGAAGCGTTCCGTTCCAGCCGTTGAGGCTGGTGGTGAAATCGGTATTATGGGCGCTGATCAGGACCTGCCCCCATGAGACCATGGCTGTCAAAAAAAGACCCAGCGTGAAAAGGCCTTTTAGTGCGCTTTGATGTAATAGTTTCATCATTGTTTTTAGTTAAATTTTAGATGTGGTTTTAATTAATTTATAGATAGATATTTGTAATAATCTTTTCCTGACAAAGATTTGTTATCTATGTTAAGTATCAGGTAGCTATAGGTTGTATTACTGTAACTGGTGCGTTATTATTTGTTTAGCAGTATGTTACGTATTTGAAGTTATCATTAACCTTATGTTGCTATAACAAAAAAATCCCCCTCCTTTCGGAGAGGGATTTCCCATATATTTAAGATGTAAATGCTTAGTAAGCTATCTTTTTAGTTACTTGTTCATTGGCATCTGTGCCGATCTTAACAATAAGCATCTGGTTTGAGGCGCTTATGTTTTCAAGCACTACTTCATTCTGGTTAAACTTGTCTGAAGCGAAAAGCATTTTACCTGTAATGTCAAATACAGTTACCGAAGTAATAGCTGTATTGGCAGAAGAGATTGTTAACGCACCATTCTGTTTGTACACCATGATGTTGTTGGCATCATTATCGTTAAGGCCCATTGCTATCCTTGCGCCGCTGCCGGCTGCTTCAGTGGCAACTTCAATAACGTTAGAGTTACCGCCTGTATTTCCGGCAACAGCCCTAACCCTGTAGTAGTACGTTGTTCCGGCATCAAGCCCTTCAACAGCCTGGCTGATATCTTCTACAAGAAGGTTTTCATAACCGGGAACAAAAGATGGGGCAATACCTGCATACGTATGTGTACCAAGGTGTGTAACATCATTTTGGTTGTATACTTCCCACTCCGACTCAAGCGTGTCAAAGCCTGTAGCAGGGTTTGCAGTTACGCCTCCTGTTACCGAAGCTTTCCTTACAAGGGTTTTGTCAACCGTAGTGTTAGAAGCGCTTGTCCAGGCAGTACCCGGATCCTGGCCTATTTTACCAATGATATCTACGTTTGATGAGGTAGATATCTTGTAAAGGGCAACAGCATCGTTACCGTTAAAGTTTACCGAAGCAACAACTGTTGCAGCGCCGCTGTATATCGTAGCGCCTGAGTTTTTGATCACTACTGCAGCACCATTGGCAATTGTACCTGATAATACAACGTCATTGCTGCCGGATGCAGTCGTGCTTCCGTTAGAGTATAGCCTTACCCTGTAGTCAGAAAGGTTAACCGGAGCGCCTGTACCATTGTATATTTCAAGGTACTTGTTGGTAGAAGAACCTTCAACATACTCAGAGAAGAATAGATCTGTTGCAGGAGCGCTTGTGCCAAATGTTGCCGATGTGCTCACGTCAAGCCTGTAAGCTTCTGCGCCTTCCACTTCTTCCCAGTTGGCTACAAAGCTGCTTTCCGTTACGCTAAGTGCAGGGTTGGCGATAGGGGCTCCAACACCATTGGTAGTAAATGTGCTGTCAGCGCTGTATGACGTACCACCGTTGTTGGTAACATAAGCCCTTACATAATAGGTTGTACCGCCAACAAGGCCTTCAAGGTCTGTGGTGTAGGTGCCGGTACCTGTACCGAAATCGATTAGCTGCGATACGCCCGGGCCTGAAATTGCAGGATTGGCCGTAGTAGCATATACGATACCTCTTTCGGTGATATCAGAACATCCCGAAAGGGTAGCTTCAGATTCGATTGTAGCTGTAGAAGCAGAAGTAGCATCAGCATTGTTGACAACCACAGTAGCAGTAGTATTGATACCGCTTCCTGATGCTGCTACGTTAATGCTGTCGGCACCACCACCGCTTACAGGGATGTTCCCTGAATAATCTCCTACAACAGCAGGAAGGATCTTAACATATATTACCTGAGAGTAAGTTCCTCCCGTCTGGCCAAGGTTAAGTGTATCTGTATAAGTAATGCCATCTGTAGAGAATGTATAGCCATCAAGCGGGCCTACAACAATGTTATCTTCAGTAAGGAATGAACCTGTGATCGTAAAAGTCTCCGGCCCATCTTCGCTGTCGATACAAACTTCACCGAAGGCAGCAAGCGCCGAAGCAGAAAGTGTAGGGTCTGTATTTGCAGTTGTAGCTACTTCAATAACGTTAGAGTTACCGCTTGTGTTTCCGCCAACAGCCCTTACCCTGTAGTAGTAAGTTGTTAGCTCGGTAAGTCCCGAAACAACCTGGCTTGTACCTGTAGTTACAGCGAGGTTTTCATAACCGGGAACAAAAGACGGAGCAATGCCTGCATAAGTGTGCGAACCAAGATGTGTAATATCATTTTGGTTGAACATATCCCACTCGGTATCAAGTGTAGGGAATCCTGTGCCTGAAGGGTCAACAGTTACACCGCCTGTTACGGTTGATTTTCTCACAAGGGTTTTGTCAACTGTAGTATTGGTTCCTGTCCAGGCAGATCCCGGGTCTGTACCAATGTTACCAAAGATATCAACGTTTGACGCGGTAGATATTTTGTAAAGGGCAACAGCATCGTTACCGTTAAAGTTTACCGAAGCGACAACCGTAGCAGCGCCGCTGTAAATAGTGGCCGCTGAGTTTTTGATAACAGCTACAGCGCCGTCAGCAAGAGTACCTGATAATTGTACATCGTTAGCCGTACCCGAGGCAGTCGTGCTTCCGTTAGAATAAAGCCTTACCCTGTAGTCGGCAAGGTTTACGGCTGCACCTGTGCCATTGTATATCTCAAGATATTTGTTAGATGAAGAACCTTCTACATATTCAGAGAAGAACAGGTCGGTAGTAAGGCTCATAGTACCAAAGGTAGGCGATGTGCTCACATCAAGCCTGTAGCTTGCAGCGCCTTCAACAGCATCCCAGTTAGCCACAAAGCTGTCATGTTCCACGCTTGTAGCAGCTGTAGCAACCGCAGCGATTACGTTAGCAGTAGTAAAGCTCATTTGGGTGCCATAAACTGTTCCGCCATCGTTAGTGGCATACGCTTTTGCATAATAAGTAGTACCGCCTATAAGCCCGTTAAGAGCGATAGTATAAGTACCTGCACCGTCGGCAGTATCAGCAACGGCAGTCACGCCCGCTCCGCCCAGTACAGGGTTTATGGCAGTGCTGTAAACAACACCTCTTTCTGTAACATCTGTACAGCCCTGTGCAGTTACGTTGCCTTCAACTTCAGCCGTAGCAGCAGTAAGTGCTGTAGCAGCTACCGTAGCCACTGTTCCTGTAGTGTTTATACCTGTTCCTGTTACCGCAACAGCAACAGCATCTGCGCCGCCGCCGGTTACATCGATATTACCATTGTAAGAACCAACAGTCGTCGGTGCAAAGGTCACATACACGTCTTGTGTAAGTGTTCCAGTCTGAGGGATAAGAAGCGTAGTTGTGTAAGTACCCGTTTCTGTAGCAGAGAACGTGTAGCCTGCAAGCGGGCCTACAGTAATATCGCCGGGAGTAAGGTTAATACCGTTAAGGGTAAATATGCCGGTACCCTGGGCCACATTTATACAAACCGATCCAAAACCTGCAATTGTACCTGCAGTAAGTGTAGGAAGCGTATTAGCCAGTGTAGTGCCTTCAGCGCCCGTGCTGAAAGTGGTTTCAACCGGGGTAGAAGCATTGTTCCTTGCTTTTACGCTGAAAGTGTAAGTAGTGCTGGCAGTAAGCCCTGTTACGGTAGTAGTGCCCCATGCAGCAGCTGTCCTCCATACGGCTGTAGCGCCAAGTGCGCCGCTTGCCTGTACATATTGTCCGCCTGCTTCTATTATTGCATATTGTGTTGCAGCCGGGTTGCCGGTTTGCGTAGTAGCTGTAACGGTTACATCAAGTGTAGTGATGCCTGCGTTGTTAACAGTAAGTACTCCCGGTACTTTGGCCAGTGTGTAAAAGCTCGCGTTTGCTCCATTGCTGGCAGTACTGCCTACAGTACCTACAGCCCTGAAGTTGTATTGTGTATTAGGTGATAAAGAAGATATTGGCGCGCTTATGGCAGTAGCTGTAGTACCTGTTACAGACGATGGCGTTGCGGCTACACTGTTTCCGTAGCTTACAGTAGTTCCCCAGTTGAAAGAAGCAGCAGTAGTATTGCTGTTCGCATTGATAGTACCATTCAGCGTGGCTGAAGATGTTGTGATCGAAGTCGCTGCTGCTGTAGTTACGGCAGGGGCAGAGCTCCATGAAAGGGAAACATTGTCAAGGGCGATACCGTCCCTGCTTCCCGAACCGCTGATCTCGTTGTAGCTCCAACGGATCCATACATTGCCGCTGATGTTGCTCAGGGCAGAAATGTCGATGTCGGTGTAAGCAGTCGTAGTACCTGCGGCAATTGTTCCCGAGGCATAAGCGCCACCGGTTACGGCTGTAAAGCCTGTAGTAGCCGAAGTAGTGCTCACTTCAAGGTTAAACGAGTTGCTCCTTGAGTTTTCGATGATCTTAACTACATCATAGGAGATCTTAAGGCCGCTCTTGCCGGTAGTGTTGGCAATGTTGAGAACAATAGAGCCCGGCACAAAAGAGCTGCCCGAACCCAGGATACCGATACGTGACACAAAGTTGTAGTTGGCTCCCGAAGTAGAGGTGCCGCTGCCTACTGTCATCGAATTGTCCACTGTCGAGCCGTTGTAGGAGGTCCATCCCGTTGGGTAGGATGTTCCCGACGCGCCCGGCGTGGTGTTGAAATTTTCGGAGTAAGGCGACGACCCCGGAAGGGTGACCTGGCCCCACATTGCCGACGTTGCTAATAGCACAACGGCCAGCATACAGGCATTGAGGAATGCCTTGTGTAACTGTGTTTTCATAAAAAATAATTTTGGTTTGTTTGCATTGACTATCAATGTCATACAAACTTATGGAGTATCTTTTGTGAGGTATTAAAAGTCAGGTTGTCTTACTGTAAGGTCGCAGTTATGATTTTCTGAAGCTAAAGTTAGCTGCTTAAATTTTTTGTTAATTGTAAGATGAAATTTGAATATATAGTTGATTTTCAAATAGAATTAGGTAAAATATAGATAAAAGGCAAAAGCAAGCTAATTCTCCTTTTGGCATAAAAAAGAGAAACCCCTGCAGTTGGCTGGCAGGGGTCTCCGGATCAAAAACTAACACGAACAACTTCTTCATGCTGCTTTAAAAACAGCTTATATTCTTTATAATTATGCCATAGGATAAACTATAATTACCTCAACAAAGAGAAATGCGCTTTAAACTCCCTGCCTTCGCCGTTTGCCGAATGGTATTGTACGGTAAACCAATAATCGGTAGCAGGCAGGCGCTCCCCATTATAGGTGCCGTCCCATCCCGGTCCGTTTGGCCTTAGTCCTGCGATCAGCTTCCCATAACGGTCGAAGATGAAGATCTCCGCATCCGGCTGGTCACGAAGCCCTTTTATGTTCCAATGGTCACGTGCCCCATCACCGTTTGGCGAGAAGAACCTCGGATAGTTGAGTGCATATACGTCCAGCTCCAGTTCACCGCAGCCGTGTTTGTCCCTTACGGTAATATGGTATTCGCCTTCGTAAATCCCGGTAAATGAGTTTTCATCCTGGTACGGACCTCCGTCAAGGCTGTATTCATAATCGCCCGACCCGCCGGTAATATGTACAGTGATCACCTGGTTATAATGAAAGTCTACAGAGGCTTCTGCATAGCCAAGCGCTATAGATGAAAGCCCTACGGTAGCGGTTGAGGTTCCCACACACCCGGTTATCTTATTAGTAGCCGTAACGGTATAGTCGCCAGGTTCGGTAATTATCAGGGCGCTTGTTGTTGCTGTTAGCGGCGTTGTGCCTTTTGCCCAGGCAAAGTCATATTCGGCAGATGACAGCCCACTGTTCAGTACCCCTGTAACCGGTGTTCCGGTTTCGTTATCAACGCAAAGATAGGTGTCGCGCAATTGCGGGTCCGGCAGCCTGTATATGGTTATTGTGTGTGTTGCCGATGCGGTACATACGGTTCCCATGGAATAGGTAATCGTTACGGTTCCCGCTTCTATGGTGGTTACAAGCCCGTTGGCATCTACTGTCGCTAAGGCTTCATCGCTGCTCGCCCAAACGCCTCCTGTTACGGTATCGGCCAGTTGTATCCTCCCTCCCTCGCAAACAGCGCTGTCTCCGGTTATAATGCCCGGATCGGGTGCGGGTGCCGGCGCTGCATCTACAGTTATGTCTGCAAGTGAGGCACTGCAGCCGGCAGTATTCCGCACGGTAACAGTATATGTTCCGGCAGCTACACTGTTAAATATCCTCGACGGCTGGAAATTTGTGCCGTCGGTGCTGTATTCTAACCCGAAGCCTACAGGTGAGTTTACTGTAATGGCCCCGGTTGGTTTATTACAATCCGGCTGTGTAACGGTAACTACAGGAGCTGCAGGCACAAGCGGAGGATAGTTGATGATAAAATGGGTATAGCCCGACACACATCCCGCAGCATTGCGTGCCGTGATAACATAGTTGCCCGGTGCCAGGTTATGAAAATCAACGTCCGATTGATACGCAAGGCTGTTCACGCTGTACATAAGGCCGTTGCCAACAGGCGATGTTACCGTAATGCTTCCCGTTGCAGTGGTACAGTCGGGCTGTACAATGGTTACAACAGGGGCTGTAGGTATGGCCGGTGGCGTGTTAATAGTCTCAGAGGCCGGGGCCGAAATACAGCCCGCAGCATTTTTCACTGTTATGGTGTGGGTACCCGGGTTAAGGTTGGCAAAGCTGGTGCCTTGCTGGTATGGCCCGCCATCAATACTATACGAATAGCCAATGCCCACGGGCGATGCCACAGCAATGCTGCCTTTCGTAGCATTACATCCGGGATGTGCTACTGTAAGCACAGGAACATCGGGTGCGGCAGGCATAGGGTTAATGGCTTGCGATCCTGGGGACGAAACACATCCGGCACCGTTTTTTACGGTAATGGTATGCGTTCCCGGTGGCACACCCGTAAAGATAGCGCCTATCTGGTAAGGCCCGCCATCTAAACTATAAGTAAGGTCTGCGCCAAGAGGTGCTGTTACTGTAATGCTTCCGGTACCTACTGTACAGGTAGTTTGTACTGCAGTCACTGTTGGCTGTGCCGGTACAGGCAGTGCAGGGCCGATGGTTATCGAAGCGCCTGGAGATTCACATCCTGCTGTATTTTTTACGGTAATACTATGGTTGCCAGTCAATACACCGGTAAATGTAGGTGACGACTGGAAAGCGCCGCCGTCGATACTATAGCTAAGCCCCGCAGGAGTAGTAACTGTAATGCTTCCTGTTGGCACCCCGCACGATGGCTGTACTGCCGTAAGCGTTGGTGCCGGAGGAGTTGCCGGCTGCGGGTCGATGGTCCTTGTTGTTACCGGCGATACACATCCCGAAGCATTTTTCACGGTAACGGTATGTGGGCCCGGCGCTACATTGGAAAAAGTTATGCCTTGCTGGTAAGCGCCACCATCCAGGCTATATGTAAGGCCTAAGCCAACAGGTGAGGTAACTGTAATGGTTCCGGTAGCTGAGGTACACGTGGTTTGCACTACCGTAAGGGTCGGTGCTGTCGGCACAGGAAGCGCCGGGTCAATGGTTATTGAAGTTCCGGGAGATACGCATCCCGCCGCATTTTTCGCGGTAACGGTGTGCGGACCCGGTGCTACATTCGCAAAAGTTAATCCCGACTGGTAAGCCCCGCCATCAATATTATAAGTTAATCCCTGTACAGGGCTTGTTACTGTTATACTTCCTGTAGGCGTAGTACAGTCGGGCTGCGTTGTTGCTGTAAGGGTTGGCGCTGCAGGAGTTGCCGGCTGTGGATCTATTGTTATAGAACCAGGTGCTGAGGTACAGTTACCAAACTTCGCGACAACATTATGCGGTCCCGGCAGCACAGCATTGAATGTTGGGTTAGGCTGGAAAGCCCCTCCGTCAATGCTATAACTATATCCTGCGCCTCCCGGTGTGTCAACCGTAATTGTTCCCGTGGCTGTTGTACAGTCAGGCTGCACTGCAGTAAACGTTGGAACCGTAGGAGTAGCAGGCTGAGGATCGATAGTTATAGAGCCCGGGGCCGAAATACAGTTGCCAAATTTTGCTGTAACATTGTGAGGGCCCGGAGTTACAGCTGTAAATGTTGTCCCTGTCTGGAAGGGCCCGCCGTCAAGGCTGTAGGTATATCCTGGTCCCGGCATTGGATTTGTTATGCTAATACTTCCCGTAGACGTGGTACAATCAGGCTGTACTGCCGAAAGATTTGGAGTATCAGGTGTAACAGGCTGAGCGTCTATTGTTTGTGTAGCACCGGGAGATACACACCCCGCTGCATTTTTAGCGATAATGGTATGCTGGCCCGGTAATACACCGGTAAATGTAGGCCCCTGCTGAAACGGCCCACCATCAATGTTATACGTAAAGCCATTCCCCGTGCCGTTAACGGTAATGCTTCCGGTAGGAGTAGTACAATCCGGCTGCACTGCCGTAAGTATGGGTGCTGCAGGTGTAGCAGGCTGTGCATCTATAGTTATTGAACCCGGTGCAGAAATACAGTTACCAAGCTTAGCGGTAACATTATGTGGGCCGGGAGCTACAGGTGTAAATGTCGTCCCTGATTGAAAAGGGCCTCCGTCAATGCTGTACAGATAGTTAGCATTCGAATTGGAAACTGATATACTGCCTGTAGCCGTAGTACATGTTGGCTGTACTGCCGTTAGGGTTGGCACAGCAGGAGTTACCGGCTGTGGATCTATTATTATCGTTGCTGGAAGAGATGTACATCCATTGGCCTGTGCGGTAATGGTATGCGGGCCGGATGCTACAAGGGTAAATGTTGTTCCTGCCTGGAAAGGCGCTCCGTCAATGCTGTAAGTATACCCTGTTCCCCCCGGATTTGTTATTGTTATAGTCCCGGTTACAGTAGTACAATCAGGCTGTACTGCCGTAAGGGTTGGTGCCGGTGGTGTTGCGGGCTGTGCGTTTATGGTTTGCGATGCAGGAGCCGATACACAGTCATTAAGCTTTACTGTAACAGTATGAGATCCCGGTGCTACAGGCGTAAATGTTACCCCCGACTGATAAGGCCCTCCGTCAATGCTATAGCTATAATCCTGACCTACAGGGCTGGTAATTGTAATGCTTCCTGTAGCGGTAGTACAATCGGGTTGTACAGCCGTAAGGGTTGGTGCTGCCGGGGCTCCCGGTACAGGGTTAATGGTTACGGAAGCCGGTGCTGAAATACAGTTTCCAAGTTTTGCGGTAATAGTATGTGGTCCCGGCGCTATCGGTGTAAATAATGTTCCTGCCTGATAGATCCCGCCATCGATACTATAGCTGTAGCCAATGCCCGTAGGAGTATCAACAGTAATGCTTCCCGCAACAGTACAGGTAGGCTGCGTCACCGTAAGTGTGGGAGTAGCGGGAGTTGCCGGCTGAAGGTCAATAACTTGCGCGGTAGCAGGCGATGTACACCCATTAAGTTGGGCAGTAATATTGTGGGAACCTGTTGAAACGTTCGTAAATGTCACGCCCGGTTGATAAGGCCCACCGTCAATGCTATAGGTATAATCCTGGCCTATAGGACTGGTGACAGTAATGCTTCCCGTAGCGGTAGTACATGTAGGCTGTACTGCTGTGAGTGTTGGTGCCGCAGGCGCGCCCGGAACTGTGCCTATAGCCTGTGTGGTTATGTTAGAAACACAGCCTCCATTATTTTTAACAGTTACACTATATGTGGTTCCCGGGGTAAGATTGTTAAATGTGGTTCCTGATACATAATTTACGCCATCTATACTGTAAGTGAAATTATTATTAGGATCCAAAGGCGCAGTTATTGCAATACTTCCGGTTGGGGTAGTACAGGTAGGCTGCGTAACGGTAACGGTTGGTGCGGCAGGTTTGTCGACTACAAATAATTGCGCGGCATCGGTACGTATTGTGCATGAAGCAGACGTCGCTTCCAGGTAATACTGGCTGTTGTTCATGGCAAGCGATACACCGTTTACCGACAATGTTGCTGTAGTGGCCCCGCTGTAAGTGCCGTTATTAGTAACATTTACCCATGTCCCTGCTGAGGTAAGCATTTTCCATTGGTAAGTGAAACCTGTAGATGGAGTTATGGCTGCGGTAAAGGTTGTATTAGCATTTACACACACTGTTACCGGGGCCGGATGCGTGACCACCGGAAGAGGTGCACCCGAAGCATTGGCCGTATGCATCCCAATATTGGTGCAGTACTCATTATTATCGGCAATCCAGTCGTTAAGGTTAAAGGTTACAGCAGGCGCTACGGCATTCGGCTTGCGAATCATGGTATAGCCTCTGTTGGCAGGTCCGGTGCCTACACCAAAAGGAACCTGCACCTCATCTATAATGCTGCCGTTTTTCCTAAGCCTGAATTTATCGTTATCATTGATGCCACCCATTACGTCAGGGCTAAATGACGGATTTAACGGGATGCATAATATAGGCGTAGAGGTGCCGCAACGCACCAGGTAGGTGCTGGTTGCCGGTATGGTACCGGTAAGGGATATAACATATCCGGCAGTTGGGGTAGTATCACTAATTTCGCCATAACGTTCAAGCACATAAATGCCATTGAGATTTACGGGACTCGACGATGGGTTATATAGCTCTATAAAACCGGGATCCAGATTTACCTGGTCAAAAACTTCCGAGATATAAATTTCCGGAGATACGCAATCCGATTGTAGTAATGTAAAAGGTGTGCCCGTCTGTCCAAAACAGCCATCGGTAGCGGTAACGGTAATGTTTCCGCTGGTTACCCCTGCGGGAACCATTGCCTGTATTTCAGTATCGGAAATTATGGTAAACGGCATAGTAATACCGTCCATTTTTACAGTGGCAGTATTCGTAAAGCCGCTGCCCGTAATGGTGATCATGGTGTCTTTTGGCCCGGAATGCGGGGTGTAAGAGGTAACTACCGCATTGGTACAGGTAGAAGTCACGCTTCCGTTCAGGGTAAAATCGTCAAAGCGTATATTGCCGGCACCGGTCGCGCCGCTAAGTGTAAGCACTACGGTCACTGTGCCGGTAAGTCCCGAAACAGGATTGGCTACGGGAGTAACGCCTATTGCCGCTCCTGTCCCGTTCCCGGAAAGTGGCGTGGTACCGCTGCCCACATTGATACCGTTGATAGACATTTGCCATGCCTGCGGCCCGGATGTGCTGCGCTGCCGCCAGAAATTAAAGGATGTGATCCCTACCTGGAAATTGGGTGCAACGTTAAAAGTAAGGGTAACTGTGGTTGTGCCTGCAGGGTTGAAAAGCTGTATGGCCTGTCCCGCCGACCCCGAATTGCTGGACCATGTATTGGTACTGTTCGTCCAGGAAGAACCCGACAGGTTTGCTGCCAGCGTAGCCGGGGCAACTGTATAAGGATGGGTGTTTATTGTAGTGGTGCCAAAATTATGCTGGTATATCTGTGCATGCGCGCAGTATCCTGATAAGAGGACAAAAAAAAATTGCAGGAACGTTAGTAAAGCGGCCTGCCTTTTGCATTTTTGTAACATGTTTACTGTCTTTAGTAGCAATTTTTTAAGATAGATTTAACATGGCAAAATTAAAAGGTTTAGGCTTATCTCCAATTTTTTAAAGTTAAATTATAGTTGCCTGATAATGATATATTTGTAAAGCAATGTAAATTAAAATATATGTGCTGTACTAAAAGTGGCACATAATCACTTCAATACAGCACGCATATTTTAAACTTTTTAGTTGACCTGCCTGTTGATATAAACCCATCCGGTATACGAATCGGCCGGAGTCTCAATCACATAAAAGTAAGTACCTGTTGGCAGCTCATCGCCATTATCGGCCTGTCCGTACCATTCGTCTTTGTAATCATTGCGGGTATACACTTCTTTGCCATAACGGTTAAAGATAGCCAGCTTGCGCGCTTGCAGGCCTGTTATGTCAAAATTGTCATTCTTCATGTCATTGTTTGGCGATATACCCCTTGGAATCGTACAGAACGAAGCTTCTACTGTAAAAGTATACATGCTTTCACAACCTGTTGCTGTAGTGACAGTCACCCGGAACTGAAGCGGGAAATCAGTTGCTTCTATACCATTGCTGTCCACATATTGCGACACGTTGAAGGTGTTCTCATTGCTGCCAACCACAATACCCTGCTCATCCTTCCATTCAAAATCTGAAGTGGCGATATCAAAAGAATTATCCAAAGGCAATCCTTCCAGAACATAGTTCTTTCCAAAAGAGGTATCCCTGCATCCCTGTGTACCCGTAACCTGTGGGCCTGCCGGCAGCGGGCTGAGGGTTATCGGGGCAGAAACCGAAGTACATCCGTCCGCATTTTTAACGGTAATGGTATAATTCGCAGGAGCAAGACCGGCAAATGTTGTGGCCGTCTGGAAAGCGCCGCCATTAAGGCTGTAGGTCATGCCTGTTTCAGTCGGTGCCGTAACCGTTATCGATCCGGTTGGCACAGCACAGGTAGGCTGTATAGTTGTTGCTGTAGCTGTTGCCGGTCCGTTTGGTACAGCATTTATTACTATGTTGTTGCTTACTGAAGTACATCCGTCGGCATTTTTAACGGTAATAGTATATGTACCCGGCGCCAGGCCGCCAAATGCTGTTTCCGTTTGGAAAGCGCCGCCATTCAGGCTGTATGTATAACCAGTTCCCACGGGTGCAGTAATGTTTAGCGAGCCTGCTGGGGTAGCGCAAGTAGGTTGTATTGGTGTCACCGTTGCCAAGTCAGGCGCATTTGGCACAGTATTTATAAAGATGTTATTGCTTACTGAAGTACATCCGTCAGCATTCTTAACGGTAACGGTGTACGTTCCCGGGATAAGGTTGCCAAAAGTTGTTTCCGTCTGGAAAGCCCCACCGTTAAGGCTGTATGTAAGTCCCGCTCCCACAGGAGAAGTAACGTTGATCGATCCAAAAGGGTTGACACATGTAGGCTGTAAAGTTGTAGCAGTCGCCGGAGCCGGAGCATTCGGAACAGGGTTTATGATAATACTGTTTACCGATGTACATCCATCCGCATTTTTAACAGATATAGTATAAGTGCCGGGAGCAAGGGTGGCAAAAGTTGTTTCCGCTTGGAAAGCTCCGCCGTTCAGGGCGTATGTAAGTCCTGTTCCAACCGGTGCAATAATAGTTATAGCGCCTGTAGTCACTACACAGGTAGGCTGTACTGTTGTTATAGCAGCAGGCGCCGGAGCATTTGGCACGGCATCTATTACGATGTTATTGCTTACAGATGTACACCCATCAGCATTCTTTACGGTAATAGTATAGGTCCCCGGAATAAGATCGTCAAATAGCGTTTCCGATTGGAAAGCGCCTCCGTTAATGCTGTAGGTAAGTCCGCTTCCAACGGGTGCGGTTACGGTTATAGATCCGGTAGGGGTTGTACATGTTGGCTGCATGGTTGTTGCAATTGCCGCATCAGGTACTATTGGCGCAGGATCAATAAAAATATTGCCGCTTACAGAGGTACATCCGTTAGCATTTTTTACAGTGATCGTATAGGTGCCGGCGGCAAGCGTGTCAAATGTCGTTTCCGTTTGGAATGGCCCTCCGTTAAGGCTGTAGGTCATGCCTGTCTCAATTGGTGCGGTTACGGTTATCGATCCGGTTAGTACACTGCATGTGGGCTGTACCGTTGTAACAGCAGCTTGTGCCGGAGCATTTGGCGCAGGGTTTATAACGATGTTAGTATGTACAGAAGTACATCCGGCAGCATTTTTTACGGTAATGCTATACGTTCCAGGAGCAAGGCCGGCAAAGGAGTTTCCGTCTTGGAAAGGGCCACCGTCAAGGGCGTATGTAATTCCTGCGCCTGCCGGTGCAGTAACGGTTATAGTTCCCGTAAGAGTGGTGCAGGTAGGGTCAATCGTAGTTACCGTTGCAACAGCCGGGCCGGCAGGTACCGCATTGATATTGATATTTCCGGTTACGGAAGTACATCCCCCGGCATTTTTTACGGTAACGGTATAAACTCCCGGAGTAAGTCCGCCAAATGTTGTTTCCGGCTGGAATGGTCCGTTGTTAAGGCTGTATGTCATTCCTGTTTCAGTCGGCGCGGTAATGGTTATAGTTCCTGTTGGTATGGCACAGGTAGGCTGCACTGTTGTTACGGTAGCAACAGCAGGGGCGGCAGGTGTACCGTCAATGGTTACATCCATATTGACAGGGGGACATCCGCCCGGCCCTTGTATGGTAAGGATATAATCTCCCGGGTCTAACCCCGCGAATGTAGGTGATGCCTGGAAAGGCCCGCCATTTATCTGGTAGGTAAGGCCTTCGCCAACTACAGGTGTAATGGTTATGCTTCCTGTTGGTGTGGTACAGGTAGGCTCTGTTATAGCTATTGTTACTTCGGGCTGCGGTATGATAACAAGTTGTGCGGCATTGGTAAGTAATGTACATCCAGTTGAAGATATCTGGCAATAATACTGGCTGCCGTCAAAATCTGCCGAAGCAGGGTCAACAGTAAGGGTAGCTGTGGTTGCACCCGAGTAGCCTGCGCCGTTGGTTACATCCACCCACATGCCTGCGGCATTGAGCATTTTCCACTGGTAGCTGAAGCCTACGGTGTTGCTTATCACTACCGAAAATTGTGCCTGTCCATCCTGGCATACTGCAGCATCCTGTGGCTGTGTGGTTATGGTGGTAGGCGCAGCTACGGTAGTAGTGTGGCTGCCAAGATCGGAACAGCTTTGCCCGTTTTGGGGCGAAGTATTCCAGTCGCCTGCTATATAAGAGGCAGAAGGTGCGGTAGCATTGGGCTTCCTGATTACCGAGTACCATGCGTATGTCGGAGCTCTTGAAATATCAATCACAGCACCATTCTTACGCAATTTGAATTCGTCATTACCATTAATGCCGCCCCCAAGGTTTCCACTCACGGTAACATTGCAGCCCTGTTCTCCCGTGCCCCAGCTCGAGACCAGATAGGTGGAATGCGCTGCAACAGAGCCGGTAAGTATAAGGGTATACCCCGGAGTTGGCGCAGCATCGCCTATGTCGCCATAACGCTCCAGTACATACTGGCCGTTAAAAACAATAGTACTATTGGTAGGATTGTATAATTCTATTACGCCATAGCTTCCCGGATTATGGTCGTAGAGCTCCGATATGTAGATTTCGGTAGGAGCAACAACATTACAGTCCGAAGCTAATACCGTGAAAGAACTGCCCGATGCCCCGGAGCATGCGCTTGAAGCAAGGGTTATCGTTCCGTTGGTAGCTGTTGCCGGTATGGTAACCTGTGCTTCTGTATTGGTGATAATAGTAAAGTCAGTTACCGTTACACCATTAATTTGTGCCGATGTAATACCCGGTCCCGACTGGAAATTGTTTCCGGTAATAGTTACTACCGTATTGACAGGGCCGGATGCCGGTGTAAAGGAGGTGATTGTAGGGCATTGGGCATAAGAAGCGCCCATTCCCAAAATACAGATCAGGATAGCCAGTACCCCGAAATGGTATAGCTTGTTTTCTTTTCGCATTGTTATTGTTTTGGTTATATGCAAAATGCTGCGCAAGCTACTTTATATTGTAAAATCCGGAATTATGGGAGTTTTATGAAATGGTTATTTGTTGCTATTGCACAAGATCGCATTTTGGCTTTCAAAGCACTGTTAAACACCTTATTGGTAACGATTTGTTAACGATTATATCATCATGTTTGAACCGCTCTATCGTTTGCTCCCTTCTATTTTTGCTAACAATAACTTAATGGCTAACTAAACTTATCCTCATACTGGAAAACGGGGGCTATAAGATTTTGCGCGGCCTTAAAATACTGCCGATGAAAATACTCTACGCGATCCAGGGAACAGGCAATGGCCACCTGAGCCGGTCTATGGATGTTGTGCCCTGCCTTTTAAAGCATGGTGAAGTCGATGTCCTTGTCAGTGGCATACAGGGCGACCTTACACTTCCGTTTCCCATAAAATACAAATTGCGGGGCCTTAGCTTTATTTTCGGGAAGAGCGGCGGGGTGAGCTTATGGAAAACGGCTGCAAAGACCAATTTCAGGAAGCTGCGCAAAGAGATCAACACCCTGCCAGTGGAAAAATACGACCTTGTCATCAACGATTTCGAGCCCGTTTCGGCATGGGCCTGCTACTTTAAGAACAAGCCCTGCATTTCGTTAAGCCATCAATCTGCCGTATTGGCGCCGGACTCGCCAAAGCCGGAACATGAAGACATGATGGGCAAGCTGATACTCAATAACTACGCGCCCAATACCGCCGCCTATGGGTTTCATTTCGCATCCAACGGTCATACAATATTCACACCTGTAATACGCAAACAGGTACGGGAGCAGAAAATTACAGACAAAGGGCACTATACGGTTTACCTTCCGTCTTATGATGACCGCAGGCTCATCAAAAGGCTGTCGGTTTACAAAGCCGTAAAGTGGGACGTATTCTCAAAACACAACAAGAAACAGTTTACCATAGGCAACATTACGGTACAGCCTATTAATAACGAAAAATTTACCCAAAGCATGGCATCTTCGTCCGGTGTGCTGTGCGGTGCAGGCTTTGAGACCCCGGCCGAAGCGCTTTTTCTTGGCAAAAAACTATTGGTTATACCCATGAAAAACCAGTACGAGCAGCACCTCAATGCTGCCGCGCTAAAGGTTATGGGCGTGCCTGTGGTGAAAAGCCTGAAGCCAAAATATTTGGAAACCATTTTTGATTGGCTGGAAAACGGGCAGGTAATTCCCGTTGACTATCCCGATATCACGCAGCAGATTGTAGACATGATCCTGCAAAAACACACATCTTCCGGCATTACTAATAAAAGCCCTGAAATTACAAATGGAGCTTAACGATACAGATTTACTTAGCAGGGACCAGTTTGGCGAATCGTTTAAGTGGGGCGTTTCTACAGCGGCCTACCAGATCGAGGGCGGGCACGATACCGATGAGAAAGGCCTTTCTATATGGGATATTTTTACGGCAAAGAGCGGCAGCATCGCCAACGGGCATAATGCCAACATAGCCTGCGATTTTTATAACCGCTATCCCGAAGATATTGCCCTTGTAAAAGAGCTGAACATCCCCAACCTCAGGTTCTCTCTTTCATGGCCCCGGATCATGCCCGAAGGTACCGGAAAGGTAAACCAAAAGGGAATCGATTTTTACAACAGGGTGATCGACAGCTGCCTTGAAAACGGCATAGAGCCCTGGATTACATTATACCACTGGGATCTTCCGCACGAACTTGAGATGAAAGGCGGCTGGGTAAACCGCGATATCATTTCGTGGTTTGCTGAGTATGTTGAGGTCTGTGCGAAAAATTTTGGCGACAGGGTAAAGCACTGGATGGTTATGAACGAACCGATGGTGTTTACCGGAGCGGGTTACTTCATGGGGCTGCATGCTCCGGGCAAAAAAGGGCTGCCCAATTTCCTTCCGGCTGCCCACCACGCCATATTGAGCATGGCAGAGGGCGGAAGGGTACTACGAAACCTCTTGCCGGATGCCGAAATAGGTACCACTTTCTCCTGTTCTTATATTGAGCCCTACACCGCCGGCCCGAAAGATTTTGCCGCAGCAAAAAGGGCCGATGCCTTACTCAACCGTTTGTTTATTGAGCCTGTACTTGGACTGGGCTATCCGCGCGAAGATTTGCCGGTGCTGAAAAAGCTGCACAAATACATACAGCCGGGCGATGAGGAAAAAATGAAGTTCGATTTTGATTTTATCGGTGTGCAGAATTATACCCGTGAAGTTGTAAAGCACTCCATATTTGTCCCTTACCTTAATGCAGTACTTGTAAAAGCGCAAAACCGCAAAGTGCCCCTGACCGCAATGGGGTGGGAGATATATCCCCCATCCATATATCACATGCTGAAAAAATATGGCGCTTATGAAGGAGTGAAAAAGATTTATATTACCGAAAACGGGGCAGCCTTCACCGACCAGCCGGTTAATGGCGAGGTAAAGGATGACCAGCGAATACAATATATAAACGATCACCTCAAACAGGTTCTCAATGCAAAGAATGAAGGCGTAAACGTCCGGGGTTATTTTGTATGGACACTCCTTGACAACTTTGAATGGGCCGAAGGCTACCACCCGCGTTTCGGCCTCGTACATGTGGATTTTGACACACAGCAGCGCATCATCAAAGCATCCGGGCATTGGTATAAGTCTTTTTTGCAGGGCCAATAACAAAAATTTTACGGGTATTAGAATCTACCCGTGCGGTCATTGCGAGCGGAATAATGGAGCGCGGCAATCTTTCCTTAAGCCTGAATTGATAATTGACCTGGAAAGATAGCTCCTTCGTTCGGTTGTATGGAGGAACAATTTCACACCCTGTCGGCACGTCTCGCTCCCCTCTCATTGGGAGAGGGGTTGGGGGAGAGGACTAACCGGCATGAGTGGAGTTCCCCCTTCGGGGGTTAGGGGGCTGGCCCTACTCCGTATCCAGTTTAAACTGTATCAGCAGTGACTTGATGTCGAGCATATCGTTCAGGTCTTCGGTATCAAAGGCATCTTCAAAATCATCCGGTTCGTCCGGCTGCTCCTTATAGTCGGTCCTGTAGTTAAAAATACTCCATTGGCCCATATTATATTCCAGCGCTGTAAGGCTCTCTACCCAGTCGCCCGAATTAAGGTACAGCACTTTGCCCTTACTGTTGCTTATTTCACGCATTTCCGGCTGGTGGATGTGTCCGCAAACTACATAGGCATATCCTTTATCAATGGCGAGCCCTGCAGCCGTAGTTTCGAAGTCGTTGATAAATTTTACCGCATCCTTGAACCGCTTTTTTATGCGTTGCGAAAAGCTCATCTTCTCGCGCCCCATTTTGGTAAGGCACCAGTTCACAAAACTGTTGATGAGTATCAGGGTGTCATAGCCCACAGCGCCCATCTTGGCAAGCCATTTCGAATTCTGCATCGTGACATCAAAAACATCTCCGTGGAAAAACCATGCCTTCTCGCCGTTGATCTTCAGCACGAGCTTGTTCAGCAGCCGGAAGCTCCCGAGGTTGATGTCGGCAAACTTACGGAGCATTTCGTCATGGTTGCCGGTGAGGTAATATACGGGCACGCCATCGGAAACGAACTTCATGATGCGGCGCAGGACCTTCATGTGCGACTCCGGCCAGTAGGATTTGCTGAATTGCCAGATGTCGATGATATCACCGTTCAGGATGATCTGTTTGGGGTTGATGCTTTTCAGGTAGCGCAGCAGTTCTTTGGAGTGGCAGCCGTAGGTGCCGAGGTGCACATCTGATATTACAACTAAGTCAACTTCACGCTTTCTCATGGCCGATCAAATTTAGTTGCAAGCAAAGCAAGGATTTACATTTAAACTGGGTGTTAAGCGAGTTTTATTATTACGGTCTGCATCATAAGAGCCGCTATACCTGAAGCAATTTACCGGAAGAATAGTCATTTTAACATCAATTATTCATGATGCTTCAAAAAAATACTATATTTAGCAAGGTTTAGACAAGCCATCCAACCAACTATATGAAACACTTATACTATTTAATTTTTGCATTAGTATTCACTATTGCCGCTCATTCACAGGCTAAAAAAGCGGCCTTCGAATACATTACCATGGAAGACGGCCTGCCCGAGAACCGGATAACCGCGCTGCTGCAGGACAAGAAAGGCTATATCTGGATGGGTACACAGAACGGACTGGTGCGCCACGACGGCTATACCACTAAAGTGTATGAATTCAGGACTTCGTCCAAAATAGATTTTTACTACATCAATTGCGTATTCGAGGACAGCAAAGGCATCATTTGGGTAGGGACGGAATATGTGGGGCTGTTTCGTTATGATGTTGCCCATGACAAATTTGTCCTGGCCGATATGGGAAAGGGTGTCGACCTGAAAAAGAAGTCGATAAAGTCGATCACCGAGGACAGCCAGGGTACCATATGGCTCATTACAAAAAACGAAAACAATGAGAGTAGCCCCGGTTCCGAACATAATAACGACCTGTATAAATACGATCCCGCTGCAAAAAATACTATCCCGTTCGGGGCTGTCTATAAAGGGAAGAACAATATAGATGCCCAGACATTCAATGTAATGACTGAGGACAGCAGGGGAAAATTGTGGCTGGGTACCGATAACGGGTTGTACAGCTATGATAAGAAGCAGCAAAAATTCGTCCGGGAAATAAAAAAAGGAACATCCAATGTAGGCGATGTATGGCATATTGTAGAGTCGCCAACTAAAAAAGGCGAGCTGTGGCTGGCCAATCAGGGCTTTGTCAATTCGGGAGGCGGCGTTACGCGGCTCAATACATCCACAAAAGCGCTGAAGAATTATTTAAGATCTGATGGTTTGGGATCTGATACCATTTTTACCATTTATAAAGACAGGCACAAGCGCTTATGGGCAGGCACAATGAACGGCATATCGCTTATTGATACTAAAACCGGCGCCATAAAAAATTATTTCCCCGCTGATTCCGGCCCTGCAAACAGGGGATATGGCGGCGTTGTGGTGGGTATGGCAGAAACACCCGATGACAAGATGTGGATCGTTGGCCCGGTTGGTATCATGCAGTTTGATATCAAAACAAAGACTTTCACGCGGTATACCACAAAAAGCGGGAATGCCCGCGGGCTGGAGCATTTCTCGCTGAATTATACTTTACCTCCGCTAATGGACCGAAGCGGGACACTTTATGTTGCTACGCTCGACCTCGGATTGCTGCGGCTAAACAACCAAAAGTCCAATTACACTTTTTTAAAGGATGATTACGAAGCTGAAAAAGGTTATAAAGGAGGTACCGTTTATAAAGTTGCCCAGGGAAAAGACAGTATTTACTGGCTCGCTACCAAAAACGGGATCATAAAGTGGGACAGGAAAGCAAACACGTTTGAAACGGTCCCGGACAAGGACAGCAAGAATGCGGCCTGGAATGTTGTGGTTGATAAAAATGGCAAAATATGGTATACGCTCATTACCGGCGGGCTTTACAGTTACGATCCTGCAACTGGCGCTGTGGAAACATTCCGCAACGACCCCAACGATCCCAAAAGCCTTCCGGCAAATAATGCCTATACGCTCTTGTGCGACAGTAAAGGTAGGATATGGATAGGCACTTATGGCGCGGGCCTCTGCCGTTTTGATGCAGCTTCCCGCTGTTTCGTCCGTTATCCGTTCGAAAAGCGCGAAGGAAATGCGATGATAAAAACCGACAAGCTGGACGACAGCAATGTGGTATCTATCAACGAAGACAGCAAAGGGAATATCTGGGTGGGGACTAATTATGGGGGACTCAACAAGCTCGATGAAAAAACAGGGAAGTTCTCGCACTATAACGACCGTTCTATCGGCATGATGTGCATTACGGCTTTTCTTGAAGATACAAACGGTATCGTCTGGACAGGGTCATACCTGCACGGGCTTTTCAGGATTGATACCAAAACGGGGAAGATAAAAGTGTACCGTCAGGAAGACGGCCTGCTGGCCAATAATGTGCAGGGCATCACCAAAGATAGTGAAGGTAACCTGTGGATTGCGTCCGAAAGGGGACTGACGAGGTTCAATCCCAAAACAGGTAAATTTTTCCCCCTTACCAAAGCCAACGGGCTGCCCGAAAGCCAGTTTATCCGCCCGCCGTTCAAAGACGTCAATGGCGACTTTTTTATGGTGAGCAAGCGGGGCCTTGTTATGTTTAACCCGAAAAACATAAAGCCCAGCCCGATAGCGCCGGCAACCCACATACAATCCATTTCCTACCCCGGCAAAGATGGCGGCAGGCAGGAAACAACATTATACCTCGACGGAAGAGAAGCTCCCGAGCTCAGCTATTATGAAAACCGGCTTACGTTTACGTATATCGGCCTGCATTACGACAACCCGGCGCTTAACAGTTACCGCTATAAGCTGGAAGGCTATGACGATGCATGGATAGAAGCGGGAACACAGCGATCGGCTACTTATACCAACCTTTCTCCGGGAACTTATACTTTCAGGGTGAAAAGCGCTAATGCAGATGGGGTTTGGGACGAAAAAGGCAGCAGCATTACGGTAACTATACTGCCGCCGTGGTGGCGTACCTGGTGGGCCTATGCCTTGTATATCGTGATATTTGGTGTCTTGTTAAGAGGGTATATTGTGTACCGCTCGCGCAAGCTGAAAGCGAAAAACCACGAGCTCGAGGAAAAAGTAGCCCTGCGTACTCGGGAGCTTAACGCATCACTCGAAAGCCTGAAGACAACCCAGTCGCAGCTGATACAGTCCGAGAAAATGGCCTCATTGGGAGAGCTTACCGCAGGCATTGCGCACGAGATACAGAACCCGCTCAACTTTGTAAACAACTTCAGCGATGTGAGTATCGAGCTTTTGGACGAGATGGGCGAAGAGCTGGACAAAGGCGATGTGGAAGAAGCCAAAGCCATTGCTGCCGATGTAAAGCAAAACCTGGAGAAGATAAACCACCACGGCAGGCGGGCAGACAGCATTGTAAAAGGGATGCTGCAGCACAGCCGGGCTTCATCAGGACAGAAAGAAGCAACGGATATTAATGCCCTTGCCGATGAATATTTAAGGCTGGCGTATCATGGATTAAGGGCTAAAGATAAATCCTTCAATGCGGAGCTCATTACCCGTTTCGATGAAAATCTCCCGAAAGTAAATATCATTCCGCAGGATGTTGGGCGTGTATTGCTCAACCTGTTTACCAATGCTTTTTATGCGACGCAGGAGAAAAGTAAACAGTCGCAGTTTTCAGATGCGCCGTATAAGCCGGCAGTAACTGTAACTACACAGCAAAAAGGCAATTCGATAGAAATCATTGTGAAAGACAACGGGACCGGGATTCCCGATGCCATTAAGGATAAGATTTTACAGCCGTTTTTTACCACCAAGCCTACCGGCGAAGGTACCGGATTAGGGCTGAGCCTCAGTTATGATATTGTGGTCAAGGGACATAACGGGAATATTGCTATTGAAAGCGAAGAAGGTGTTTTTACTACCTTTACAATCACCCTTCCAATTTAAAACATGTGCGTATGAAAAGATACCTGATTTATTTGATAGTACTGTTTGCCCTTCCTGTTTTTGCGCAGGACGAATGGCCGGCACCCGTCATACTGAATGACAGCCTGCCCCTCTACCGGGAACTTGACGAAGAGAACTGGCAGCAGGTAAACACCTGGGAAAAAGAAGTCGGCTTTAAGGATGTGCTTACGCCAAAATATTCCGGGTGGTTTAAACCCCCGGAAAGCGCGATAACCAATTTCCAGGTAAAATCGCACGTATGGGTGCGCTACCGTTTAAAAAATACTTCAGCGCATGCGCTGATCATTACATTTTCTGCAAGGCATACCAAAGAGCATATCTATATAAGCAAAAAAGGCAAATGGCAACATTTCAAAAGCGGCGATATGGTATCCTGGAGCGATCGCGACGGCCTTAAGGACCTGTTGGAAGTACCCTATACCCTCGAACCCGGCGAAGAAATTAAGGTGTACCAAAACTTTGGCGATGTCACTTTCTGGTCGAGCCCAACGCCGCGTATAGGTAATTACCTTAAGATCATCGACCGGTATTATAAAGACGCGCCCAACTATACTTCCGAAGATGTCATCGCCTTTGGCTTTTTCGGGTTTATGATATTCGGGGTTATTTTCAACCTGTTCTTTTATTATGTCAACCGGGAAAAAGTGTACCTGGTCTTTGCGTTCATGCTCATATCTTCGGCTTTCCTGATGGCAGAGAATGTTTTTTCTTCCCTGGCCTTTGATGAGCTCAGGAGCGCATATCCTTTCTTTCTTGCCGCAACGATCACTTTCTTTATCATAATGCTATTGCATACGGTGCGCTTCTTCTTCAGGGTGAACATCCATTTCCCCGGATGGGATAAATTCCTGGTATATTTCTCGGTTTACATCGGTATAAGCGGGGCGCTCATTTACCTGTGTATCCTGAACAGGTGGGTTGTTTTGCTCATGATAATCATTGGTATCACATCATTGGCAGGATTTGTATTTATTATAGCTGCTATTGTGATGATCATATCGCTGCTGCGCAAAAAAGACAAGGAAGCCCGATTGTTCGTTATCGCCGCAATGCCGTTTATACTGAGCCCTGTTCTGGACCTTATCCTCCCGTTCGATTTTAACTGGACCATAGCTACCTGCGGTATGTGGACGATACTCGTGCTGTCATGGGGTATGTTCGCGCGGTTCAAGTCATTGCAAACGGCAAATGCCCGGGCCGCCCTTGAAAGGGAAGAAGAGCGCAACAGGCTTATTGCCCAGCAAAAACAGGAGCTTGAAGAACTGGTAAAGGAACGCACGGCAGAGCTGGAGCACTCACTCGAAAACCTGAAACAAACCCAAAACCAGCTTATACAATCCGAAAAGATGGCCTCTCTGGGAGAGCTCACGGCAGGCATTGCCCACGAGATACAAAACCCGCTCAACTTTGTAAACAACTTCAGCGATGTAAGCATCGAGCTGCTGGACGAGATGGAAGAAGAACTCGACAAAGGTGATCTTGCTGAGGTAAAAGCTATTTCGGGCGATATAAAACAAAACCTCGAAAAGATCATGCACCATGGCAAGCGTGCCGACAGCATCGTAAAAGGGATGCTGCAGCACAGCCGCGCCTCATCAGGGCAAAAAGAGCCGACCGACATTAATATACTGGCCGACGAATATTTAAGGCTGGCCTACCACGGGCTTCGGGCAAAGGACAAATCTTTCAATGCCGACCTTATAACCCATTTTGAAGAGGGGCTGCCTAAAGTAAGCATCATTCCGCAGGATGTTGGCCGTGTGTTGCTCAACCTGTTTACCAATGCATTCTATGCTACGCAGCAGAAACAGAAAAGCTTGTTAAATGACAAACAGGGAGAAGCCATAGCCTATAAACCGACATTAATGGTCACCACATTGCAAAAAGGCAATTCAGTTGAGATCATTGTGAAAGATAACGGTACCGGAATACCCGATGCCATAAAGGATAAGATATTGCAGCCCTTCTTTACCACCAAGCCTACGGGCGAAGGTACCGGGCTGGGGCTTTCATTAAGCTATGATATCATCGTAAAAGGACATGGCGGTACCATTGATATTCAAAGTGAAGAAGGTGAAGGGTCTGAATTTACGGTTGCCTTGCCTGCAGGCGGATCGTAGCATTGTTGAACGAATTGAAACGCAGGTTTTTTATCCTGCTGTATAATTGTTACATTAGCAACTTTAGTTGAAGCATTTTTTAAAACAGTCAGACTATGAAAATACTGGTAGTAGATGATGAGGCAGATGTACAGCCGCTCTTCCAGCAGCGTTTCCGCAAAGAAATAAAAAACCACGAGATCGATTTTGATTTTGCCCAGTCGGGCGAAGAAGCGCTGGCCTACCTCGAAGGGCATCACTCCGAAGTGGTGCTGATACTGTCCGACATCAACATGCCGGGAATGAGCGGCATTGAGCTGCTGTCGAAAATAAGGCACGACTACAGTGCGCCGCCGCCGGTGGTTATGATGATAACGGCCTATGGCGACGAAGAGAACCACAGGCAGGCAATGGAAAAGGGAGCCAACGACTTCCTGACCAAGCCGCTGGACTTTAATTTATTGAAAGACAAACTTAAACACCTTGAACTATAATGGCGAAGATACTGGTTGTTGATGATGAGGCCGACCTGGAAGTGCTGGTGAAGCAAAAGTTCCGAAAGAAGATACGTGAGAATATTTATGAATTCGTGTTTGCGCAAAATGGTGAAGAGGCGCTGCAAAAATTACAGGAACACCCCGACCTCGACATTATACTGAGCGATATCAACATGCCGGTAATGGACGGGCTTACGCTGCTGTCGCATCTGCCGGAAGCTAATCCTGCGGTAAAGGCCGTTGTGGTTTCAGCCTACGGCGACCTGCAGAACATACGTGCGGCCATGAACCGCGGGGCGTTCGACTTTGTGGTAAAGCCTGTCGATTTTGAAGACCTTGAGCTTACCATGGAAAAAACCATCGAGCACGTGCGCCAGATACAGCAAACCATCAAAGCCATCAAAGAAAACAACATCCTAAAGATGTATGTAGATGAGAATGTGCTCAACTTTATGAACAATAAGGAATTTGAGAACACCCTGCTAAAAAACGAAATGCTGGAAGCCAGCGTGCTTTTCGTAGACGTATGTGGTTTTACAGCCCTTACCGAACAGATCCCGGCTAATGAAGTGGTAAAACTTCTTAACAGCCTTTTTGATAAGATCGTAAAAGAGGTGATAGCACAGGGAGGCCACGTGGATAAATTCATGGGCGATGCCGTAATGGCGGTATTCCGTGGCGATTACCATCTGGACCGCGCTATAGATGCCGCGCTTGCCATCCGCCAGGCCATCGCAGCAAGCGAAGAGATACAGGCAGGGGATAAAGCCTACAAGGCCGCAATATCGATAGGTGTCAATTCGGGTGAAATGGTTTCCGGCAACATCGGCTCCGAATCGTTGAAAAGGCTTGATTATACTGTCATAGGCGATGCCGTAAATCTGGCACAGCGCCTGCAAGCAGCAGCAAAGCCCGGGCAGATACTCATTACCGAGCAGGTGTACAACCGGGCTAAAGAATCATTCAACTGCGGGCCGGTAGGTGAGTTCACACTAAAAAACAAGGCCAATCCCGTAATGACGTATGAGGTTATAGATTAATTTTTTTCTAAAAATATAGTCTAAGAGTTCTGTCACTGCGAGGAGGAACGACGAAGCAGTCTTTCAATTCAGGCAATATTGTGACCTTGGAAAGATTGCTTCGTCGTTTCTCCCTGTACCGCAGGCAGGCTCGCAAAGACGGTGCGTGAAGATAATAAAGAAAAGCCCGAAGTTGATGAGCTTCGGGCTTTGTTATGTCTTGAAACGAAAATAATATCGGTTTACGACTCCCCTCTCCTCCGGAGAGGGGCCGGGGGTGAGGCCCTCTAATGCCTCGCCTTCCTGCTCAATATCCCGCCCGCAGCTTCCTTGATGATATTAGTAAACACGAACGCTTTAGGGTCAATTTCGTGTACCATATTGTTTAGCCTGCGTAATTCCATGCGGGTTACTACGGTGAATACGATATCGCAATCCTGGCTGATGTCATAGCTCTCTTTCATAAAGCCCCTTTCGCCTTTATAAATGGTGATGCCGCGGCCCAGGCGCATAACTAATGCTTCCTTTATCTTCTCGCTTTCGCCTGATATGATGGTCACGCCGGTGTACTCCTCAAGCCCCTCGACGACAAAGTTGATGGTCTTGGAGGCAGTATAATAGGTGAGGATGGAATACAATGCCGTTGGCAGCCCCAGCTCTACAGCCGCTACAAGGAATATGATGATATTGATACCCAGTATGATCTCGCTGGTGGTAAAGCTGATGCGTTTGCCCGTATATAATGCCAGTATCTCAACGCCATCCAGTGCATAGCCGCCCCGCATGGCCAGCCCGATACCGATGCCCATAAATACCCCGCCAAATATTGATACCAACAGCTTATCGGAAGTGATTTGTGGATAATCGATATAATACAGGCAGAGTCCAAGACCGATAATAGCCGTCATGGTGCGCAGGGCAAAATTGCGGTTCACCTGGAAAGCCGCCATGATCACGAACGGTATGTTGGCCAGTATGATCACATATGGGATATCCCAATGGTACAGTTCATGAACCAATAGCGAGATACCGGTCATACCGCCGTCGAAAAATTTGTTAGGTACTAAAAAGCCCTTTAGCGCGAAACCGCAAAAAAGGATGCCGGCCACAGCATAGGCAATATCGACAAGGTTACTTTTAGAGTAGAGTTGCTTCATTTTATAGTTTCGCTTTCAGCGTGTTTAAATTCTCTTCTTTTTTGGCACTTCGCAATGCAACAGACGTTGGTGTAAAAAAGCGGTGGTTCTCCAGGAATTTTACCTGTATGGCATCCCACTCTTTTTCGTCGGCAATCACTCCGGCGTGCAGCATTTCGTGGTACAGTTTTTCGCCGGTCGCAAAAAAATCGTCACGGCCAAGGTAATCCAGGTCGGCATCACAAATGATCTGTTCCGCCAGCGAGCCGGGATTTTGCGGCAGCTGCGTTGCCATAATAATGCGGCATATTTCGTCAATATCCTCCACGTTATAACCATAACCGGGCAGTACTTCGCGGGCAATTTCGCAGGAGCGGTCCTCATGCTGCACCCTTTGGTACAAATACCCCGCATCATGGTAAACAGCGGCAACCAGCAGCAGTTCCAGCATCCTGCCGGTAAGGCCTTCCTGTTTCGCAATGGCTTCGGCACGGCTGTACACATCGAGCGTATGCTCCAGCGTATGGTATTTCAGGTGCTTTGGAAGGTCGTTCCGCAGCTTATCCAGCATATAGGCGCATTCGGGTCGCTGTAGCATACAATTGGTTATTGGTTGCTAAGATATAAAAGAACTCGTTTAAACTTTTTTGATTGAAGCGAAAAATAAAGATTTTTGTTTCAAATTTTAGCTTTTTTGCACTGCATAGCAGGGCTACGGAGTAAAAAAACAGATGAAATTTGGGGCAAAAAGATAATTTTACAGCCAATCAGAAAAAGTTTAAAGGAGTTCTCGATTAATTTTCAACAGAAACAGGTACTACAACGTTGGAGTGCTGTTGTTTATGCCGAAGGCAAACGTAAAAGAGAATGTAAACTCTATATTTGTAAAGTAAACAAACTACAAATGAAGAAACTAATCGCTTTGGCCTGCTTCCTACTGGCCGTTGTTAATGCTGCCAATGCACAGGAGCTCAAGTCGCCAAATGGTGCCTTTACCATGAAATTTTCGCTTCAGGCGGGAGGTGTGCCTACGTATAGCCTGGTCTATAAGGGAAAAGACGTAATAAAGGCCAGTAAGCTGGGCCTTGAGCTTAAGAACGACAAAAAATCATTGCTGAATGATTTTATCGTTACCGATACCAAAACCGCTACGTTCGATGAGACCTGGAAACCGGTGTGGGGCGAGGTGAAAAGCATCCGCAACCATTATAACGAGCTTGCCGTTACGCTGACGCAAAAAGGCACCGACAGGTACATGATCGTCCGCTTCCGCCTTTTTGACGACGGGCTTGGTTTCCGTTATGAATTCCCACAGCAGAAGAACCTCACCTATTTTGTTATAAAAGAAGAGCGTACGCAATTTGCCATGGCAGGAGACCATACCGCTTTCTGGATCCCCGGGGATTATGACACGCAGGAATACGATTATACAATATCAAAATTGTCTGAAATAAAAGGCCTTGCCGAAAAATCGCGTACGGCCAACCTTTCGCAAAAGGGATTTGCGGCTACAGGGGTACAGACCTCTTTGCAGATGAAGACCGACAACGGCCTGTACATCAACCTGCATGAGGCAGCGCTTATCAATTACGCGTGCATGCACCTGAACCTCGACCCGAAAACAATGATATTCGAATCGTGGCTTACACCTGATGCTATTGGCGACAAAGGCTATATGCAGGCGCCATGCACTTCACCGTGGCGGACAATCATTGCCAGCGATGATGCGCGTGATATACTGGCTTCGAAAATGACTTACAACCTGAACGAACCTTGTAAAATTGACGATACTTCCTGGATAAAGCCTGTAAAATATGTGGGCGTTTGGTGGGAAATGATCACCGGCAAGACCTCATGGGCTTATACTGATGAATACCCTTCGGTAGAGCTGGGCAAGACAGACTATACCAAAGCAAAGCCAAATGGCAGGCACGGTGCCAACACGGCCAACGTGAAAAAATATATCGACTTTGCCGCGGCCAATGGTTTTGATGGCGTGCTTGTAGAAGGCTGGAACGTAGGCTGGGAGGACTGGTTTGGCCATTCAAAGGATTATGTATTCGATTTTGTGACGCCATACCCTGATTTCGACCTGAAAGGCATCCATGAATATGCAAAGTCTAAAGGCATAAAGATGATCATGCACCACGAAACATCCTCATCGGTACGCAACTATGAGCGCCACATGGACCAGGCGTATAAGTTTATGAAAGACAACGGCTACGATGCCGTAAAAAGCGGTTATGTGGGCGATATCCTTCCAAGGGGTGAGAACCACTATAGCCAGTGGATCATCAACCACTACCAGTACGCTATCGAGAAGGCAGCTAAATACAAGATAATGGTGAATGCCCACGAAGCCGTGCGCCCTACTGGTATTGCGCGTACCTGGCCGAACCTTATCGGCAACGAATCGGCACGCGGTACAGAGTACCAGGCTTTCGGCGGGTCTAAGCCCAACCACGTGACATTGCTTCCGTTCATGCGCCTTATGGGTGGCCCGATGGACTACACGCCGGGTATCTTCGAAATGGATGTCAGCAAGCTCAACCCGGACAACCATTCGCATGTTAACAGTACACTGGCTAACCAGTTGGCACTCTATGTAACGCTTTACAGTCCGTTACAGATGGCAGCCGATCTCCCTGAGAACTACAACAGGTTTTCGGATGCCTTCCAGTTCATAAAAGACGTTGCGGTAGACTGGGACGACAGCAAATACCTTGAAGCAGAGCCGGGGCAGTACATTACCGTAGCGCGCAGGGCAAAGGGCAAAAGCAGTTGGTTCGTAGGCAATGTAAATGGTGAAACACCGCGCACCGCCAATGTGAATTTCGATTTCCTTGACAAAGGCAAAACCTATATCGCGACCATTTATGCCGATGCAAAAGATGCACACTACAAAACCAACCCACAAGCCTATACAATCCGTAAAGTGATAGTGACAAGCAAATCAAAACTGGCGCAGCTAAGTGCACCGGGCGGCGGATTTGCCATCAGCATCACCGAAGCCACAAAAGAACAGGCAAAAGGGCTTAAAAACCTATAGCCGGATTTTTAAGATAAAGTGGAGTTCCGCCAATAGCGGGGCTTTATTTTTGACCTCATCCCAACCCTTCTCCAAAGGAGAAGGGCAGCTTCACTCATTCCGGAATTGCCGGATTCATATAAAAGATGATTACCTGCAAGGTCTCAAAGACAAAGGTGTTCGAAAGAGTTTGAATATATGTCGTTCCTCCGGAACTCAAAGCCCCACTATATCCGCGATTTCTATAAACATACCGCCCCGCTGGGGCTGTGTGGATGAGTCCCGGAGGGACGGAATATTTATAGAAATCAACAGGAGTACGTCCTCCAGAGCTCCGGAGGAGCGGCATATACCACTCTAAATTTTAAATCCAACTTTGTACAACCAAACAATAAAAACTTTTAACTCATTGTTTTTGAATAAAATATAGTCTTCCGGACACCTGTGTCTCTAAGACCTTGTAGGTATAATTTAACCAATATATGATTGAGAAAGAGTAACGACAAGCAATCTAACATTTTTACACAGTTATGTTGCCCAAACATTTTGTAGGTTTGCTTTATTAATACTGTAAAATGTTCCACGCACTCGATATCATCGGTACCCTCGCCTTCGCTATTTCCGGCGCACTGACGGCGATCAACAAAAAGCTCGACCTGTTTGGGGTGCTTACCATTGCCTTTGTAACGGCAGTGGGCGGCGGTACATTGCGCGATGTCCTCACAGGCAGCACTCCCGTGGGATGGATGCTCAACCTGGACAGCGTTTACATTATACTGCTTGGCTTTTGCCTTTCTGCCCTGTTTTGGAGAAGGCTTGAAAAGCTGCGGGTTTCGCTGTTTCTATTCGATACCATCGGGCTCGGTGTGTTTACCATGATCGGGATCGAAAAAGGCCTTATCGCCGGGCTGCACCCCGTGATCTGTGTGGCGCTGGGCACTATGACGGCCTGCTTTGGCGGGGTCATCAGGGATATTTTGTGTAACGAAATACCGGTACTTTTCAGGAAGGAAACGTTCTATGCTACGGTATGTATTTTTGGCGGCATTGTGTTCTTTGCTTTGAGGCGCACAGGGCTGAATATTGATATCATTTATGCGGCATCCTCAGCACTTATCATTATTTTCAGGCTGCTGGCGGTGAAGTTTAAATGGTATTTACCGGTGTTGAAAGTCTGAACTGTAGAGACGCAGTGCCTGCGTCTCGCCCAATATCGGCAAAACAGTTCGTGAGACGCAGGCACTGCGTCTCTACATCACGTATTAATTTGTAAATTCGTAGCTAATACTATTCCAGCAAACAGATCACAAATCGCGTCCTTTCATTATCTGTATCAAACGAAAGGTACCCGCCATGGGCTTCCACGATGTTCTTAGATAAAGTAAGCCCAATGCCTGCACCTTCTTTCCGCGTGGTAAAGAACGGCAGGAATATCTTATCCTCAATAGCCGCATCGATACCGTTACCCGTATCGGTAATAATAATGAACACACGCTTATTCTTTATTTCGGTAGCGATATCAATGTGCTTTTCGCCCATTCCGTCCAGTGCATAAATGCTGTTGGTAAGCAGGTTGATGAGCACCTGTTCCATCTGCAGCCTGTCGATCATCAGCCAGCGGTTAAGGGTCACTGAATTTGTCACCGTAATATTCGCTTTTTTGAACAATGGTGCCATAATGTTCAGCACGCTCCCGAGCAGGGTCGTAAGGTCGGTTTTTTCCTTGTTCGGCGTAGGGAGCATGGCCAGCTTGCGGTAGCTTTCGATGAAGTTTTGCAGGTGGTCACTTCGGTGCAGCATAGTCGATACGCTTTGCCTGATGTCGTCGAGGTCATCTTTGGAAAGCGACTCCTGCTGCACCAACTCGTTGAGATTCTGCGTAAGCGAACGTATCGGGGTGACTGAGTTCATCAGCTCGTGTGATATAACCTTCATCAGGTTGATCCAGGCTTCTTTCTCTTTTTTCTCGATCACTTTCTGTATCGAATCGAGCAGGATGATGTAATAATCCTTGTCATACGTCCTTGTCATCGACGATTGCAGCATGAATGTCTGCGTGTCCTGCTTATCCACACGTATCTGGAGTGTCGACCGTATCTCGCCGAATTCCCTTTCTTCAATAACATGGCACAATGCCGGAAGCTGGTTTTTCAGGTAGCTCCATTTAGATACCTTTGGCACGATGAAATGCTTCGAAAAATAATCGTTCATCAGGAAGATGTTCCAGTCGTCCCTATCTTTTTGGAGGATAAGCACACCTGTCTCGATATTGTTCAGGATGGCGCGGTACACCAGGTCTTTCGACTCCGCATCATTTTCCTTATCTTTCAGGCTGTTATACAGGCGAAAGAGGTTCTTGTAATTATCGGATGAATTGTGTTTTGAAAAATCCGCAGAAAAATCGTTGTTGAGTATGGCACTGATGGTTTTGTCGTAAAACTGGAAAATAGTCCGGATAATGGCGAAAAGCTCTGCAAGCAAGCCCAGGAAAATGACAAAGCATAATACGGATGTGTAAATAAGGTCGTTTTGGTACGCCCACAGGCACAGGCCGACGGCACCAATAATAAAGGCCAGGCGTATAAAGAGTTTTTGGTAAAGTTTCATTGCCCGGTACCTATTTCGTGTTTCTCCATGCGCCTGTATAGTGCGGCCCGTGATAACCCAAGCTCTTCGGCCGACTTGCTGATATTGTAATTGTGCTTCTGCAGTACTTTTTCTATAGTCGTTTTTTCGATGTCCGACAGCTGTACATCGTCGTTTTGTATGGTTCCGGTGACATGGCTGAGGTCAAGGTCGGAAGCCATGATGCTGTTGTTCTCACAAAGGATTACCGCACGTTCTATACGGTTCTCCATCTCACGGATGTTGCCGTTCCAGGTATGCTTTTCTATTTGCGAAAGGGCGCCATTATCGAATTCCACGCCATCGCGGCCATATTTCTCCATGATCTTTTCCAACAGGAAATTGGCCAGCGGCACCATATCCTCACGCCGTTCCCGTAGTGGCGGCAGGGTGATCTCCATTGTGTTGATGCGGTAGTAAAGGTCTTCACGAAAATGTTTCTGCGCTACTTCCTGTTGCAGGTTAATGTTGGTGGCGGTAATGATGCGCACATTCACCGGCCTTGGCTTCGATTCGCCCAAACGGGTCACTGCGCGGTTCTGCAATACGGTCAGTAATTTCGATTGCAGGTGCAGCGGGACATTCCCTATTTCGTCCAGAAAAATAGTGCCGTTGTTCGCCATCTCGAAGCGTCCGGGTGTATCGGCTTTGGCATCGGTAAAAGCGCCTTTGGCATAGCCGAACAATTCGCTTTCAAAAATAGTATCGCTGAGAGAACCAAGGTCTACATGCATAAAAGGCTGTGAAGCGCGGTTGGAATTCTGGTGGATGTAATGCGACATTACATATTTCCCGGTACCGTTCTCACCAAGGATAAGTACATTGGCATCGGTCTTTGCGACCTTTTCTGCCAATGAATACGCCTTTTTTATTGTTGCCGAATCGCCAATGAAGAATGATTCCTTTGGCGGTGTCTTTTCATTTTTCTTCTTCTCCTTCCGGCTTTCTTCAACCCCGGAGCGTACCTTTTGCAGCAGCTTTTCGTTGTCCCAAGGCTTCAGTATATAATCAAAAGCACCGAGCTTTAGCCCTTCTACAGCCGTTTCCACTTTGCCAAAGGCGGTCATTAATATTACGATGGTCTTGGGGCTGAACGTCTTTATTTCACGCAACACGTAAATGCCTTCGCGGCCGTCTTCAAACCCTATGCGGTAGTTCATGTCGAGCATTACCACATCGATTTGGTTTTCCGACAATGTAGCGATAACTTTTTTAGGGTCGTTAAGGGTATAAATGGTCTCGAAATGCTTCTTGAGCACCATTTTGGCGGCGAACAGAATATCGTCCTGGTCATCGATGACTAAAATGGCTGCCTGCGTTTTTTTCATAGTGTACGGTTTCGGACAAAAAGGTGTCCGATATCGGACACTTGAAAATTTTATTAAAAATAATACTATTGAAAATCAGCGACTTGTAATTTTTAAAATCGTGGCACAAAATTGTTATTGAGTATGCCAAACAAAGACAAATGGACACCGCTGTTACCCGTAAAAATAGAAAAAATAAATATCTCGTTATCGCTTTGCCGGCATTTTTATTGGCAAGCTACCTGGTTTACGCTGCCGTGACCAAAAAGAGGGCGCTCGATGTAAAGCGCAGTGAGATCACTATCAAAACCGTAGAGAACGATTACTTTGAGGATTTCATTGTTTTCCAGGCGAAGGTAGAGCCACTGAACTCGATGCTGCTTAACGTGATAGAGGGCGGTTCGATCAAAGAGATATTTGCACAGAACGGTACCATGGTGACCGAAGGGCAGCCACTGGCACGGCTGTACAACCCGAACACCGAGCTTGGGTATGTTACGCAGGAAACATCGATCATAGAGCAGATAAATAACCTGAACAAAGCCAAGCTCGACCTGCGCAACCAGGAATTGAGCCTTGCTAAAGACCTTGTAGCGATTGAGCACGATTACCAGGATGCCAAAACGCAGTATGACCTGAACGAGAAGCTGTTTAAGGAAGAGATACTGTCTAAGAATGAATGGCAGAAAACACAGGAGAACTTCCGCTTCCAGAAAGAGCGCAAGAACATCATACAGCAGAGCATCCAGAAGGAAAAGCAGGCCAATAACATCCAGATAGGGCAGATAACACAGTCGCAGGCCATTATGCACAAAAGCCTTGACATACTTAGAAGCAACAAGAAGAATTTCCTCGTGACCGCCCCCGTGGCAGGCAGGCTGACCTCCTTTGAGCCGGTGCTGGGCAAGAATTACCAGGCAGGCGCAAGCATCGGCAAGATAGATGTAATGGATGGCTACAAGCTGCTGGCCGAAGTAGATGAATTTTACCTGGAGCGCGTGAGCGAAGGGCAGAAAGGCAAAGTGGAGTATAAGGGCCAAATGGTGGATGTAGTCGTGACTCGGGTGATACAGGAGATAAAGAACGGCAGGTTTCAGGTGGAGCTTAATTTTGCCGATGCCAAAGGGCTTGACCTGAGGCAGGGCTTGAGTTTCGGCGTAAGGCTGCTCCTTTCTGAAAAAACAAAAAGGACAGTTCTCTCCAAAGGCAGCTTTACCGACGACACCGCAGGCAAATGGATATTCGTGGTAAACGGTGACAAAGCTGAAAGAAGGGCCATAAAGCTGGGCAGGGAGAACCCGCTGTATTATGAGATTCTCGGCGGCCTTAAAGCAGGTGAAAAGGTGGTGACATCATCATACAAGGATTATAAGGATATAGAGGTGCTGAATTTAAAATAACAAATTCCAAATAACAAAAAGCAAATCTCAGGTATTCTGTCATTTCGACGAAGGAGAAATCTCAAAGCAAGGGTTTAAATAGTAAAAACAAATTCAAAATAATCATCAATTTAAAAAATCAAAAGTCATGATCAAATCAATCTTAATTTTCGGGACGATACTTACGAGTACATTAGTTTTAGCGATAACGCTTACAGGAATATCAAAAACACCGGCGCACGAAGCAGGTAAGAAAATGCGAAAAACGACCATCACGGCAGGCCCTGTGTTCTCGGACATAGTAGAGGCAAAAGAATGGAATACCCAAAGCGGGCAGTCGTTCACTAAAGCAAAATATGATGCATTCCAAAGCGAGACGTCGGTAAAGCTATTGGGGCCAAAAACCAATGCACTAAAGCTTACTTTTGACGTAACCGTTGAAAAAGGCAATCTTGAAGTGCTTATCTTAGACGCTAAAGGCTGGGTGGTTTTTAGCAAGGTTTTCACTAAAAACGAAAAAAGGGACACGCAGGTGAGCCTTGAAGCGGGCCGGGAATACGACCTGCAGTTCGTAGGCAAAAAAGCCACTGGCTCTTACCTTTGCAAATGGGCGGAGCGATAGGCCTCACCCCCAGCTTCACTCATACTTTTAAAAGCGTCGTTTTTTGGGACTGAGTGAAGCTTTTCCTCTCTTGAGAGGGGCCAGAGGTATGTTAAAAAGGAGTTCATCATCAATCCAATTAATAATTGAATCAACCAATAAATCAATCACTGCCGCAGGAAGCGGGCCTAATCATCCCGCTATCCTAAGGCAAATTAAAAAAACATCATTATGATAAAGATACACGACCTTTCAAAAGTGTTCCGCACCGAAGAAGTAGAGACCAAAGCGCTGAACAGCATCGCGCTTGAAATAAAAGAAGGCGAATTCGTAACCATTATGGGCGCATCGGGCTGCGGGAAGTCGACCCTGCTTAACATTATTGGCCTGCTCGACAGCGCCACAAGCGGAAGCTACCAGTTGCTGGGCAAAGAAATGAACGGCCTTAAAGAAGCCGAAAAAAGCAAAGTACGCAAACAGAACATCGGCTTTGTATTCCAAAACTTCAACCTTATCGATGAGCTTTCGGTATATGATAATATAGAGTTGCCGCTTATTTACAACAATGTGTCTTCAGGCGAAAGGAAAAAGAAAGTAGAGGCTATTGCCGAAAGGCTCAACATTTCGCACCGGCTGAAACATTTTCCGCAACAGCTTTCAGGAGGGCAGCAGCAACGAGCCGCTGTGGCAAGGGCACTGGTAAACGACCCCAAAATAATACTGGCCGATGAGCCTACCGGGAACCTGGACAGCAAGAACGGCAACGAGGTGATGGAACTGCTTACCGACCTGCATGCCAACGGCGCTACCATCCTTATGGTGACCCACTCGGATTATGATGCCTCTTTTTCGCAAAGAACCATCTTCATGAAAGACGGCATGGTGCTATCTGAAAAAATGAACAGCAGGAACGTGGATGTGCTGGTAGGGTAGTCCGAAGTCGGAAGTCGGAAGTCGGAAGTCGGAAGTCGGAAGTCCGAAGTCGGAAGTCCGATGCAGCGATGTCGGAGTAGTAAGTTTTATGAGCAGGTATATTATACTCATCATCTTCATACTCTTCAACTCCCCGCTTCGGACTTCGGACCTCCGACTTTCTATCTCCAACCTCCGACTTCCAACCCACACATCGGACTTCCGACCCCAGACTTCCGACAAAAATCAACCAAATCAATCTTAAGTCATGCTAAAAAACTGGATCAAAATATTTTTATACCAGGTAAAGAACAACAAGCTCTTTACCGCGCTCAACATACTCGGTTTGAGCATCGGCATAGCGGGCATTATCTTCGCTATCCTGTACCGTAACGATGAAGAAGGATACAATGCCTGGAACCCTGAAAAAGACAATGTTTTCCAGGTAATAAACGACCTGGGTGGAAATAATGTATGGGCTACCAATATTTCACAGACGGGAAACCTGCTGAAAACGACATCAGATCATGTAACAGATTATTGCTACATTGAAGACTGGTATGCCCAGGAGAACATAACCTACAAAGGGAAGAACTATTTTACTGAAAAAATTACCGATGCACAGCCAAGCTTCTTTAATTTCTTTCCTTTTGAATTTATAAAGGGGAGCGCCAAAAATGCCATTGGCCCTAATGCTATGGCAATTTCCGAAAAGACGGCAAAGGCCATATTCGGCGATGAAGACCCGATCGGGAAAGAAGTTACCTGTACACAGACGGTATATGTGATCAAGGGCGTGTACCGCATCCCCGGAAAATCTTCCTTCTCCCCTGAAGTGGTTACAGGGAAAATGGACAGCAAGCTGGAGCGGGACAAAGACCAGTGGGGCAACTTTAGCCATGCGCTGCTGCTAAAGCTAAAAAACCCGGAAGACAAGGACAAAGTGGCCCAACAGGTACAGAATATTTACTTTGAATACCGCACAAAGAAATATGCAAAAGACATGGGCATAACACCGGAGCAGCACCAAAAAATTTACGGGAAAACAAAAGTTGTCCTGGAGCCCCTTAGCGGTTTGAGGCTGCATTCCTTAACAAGCGGTACGCCTGAAGGTATGGGCAATTACCAGTTCCTTATGATCATGGTAGGGCTTTCGGTGCTCATATTGATATTGTCGGTAGTTAACTATGTGAACCTCGCTACCGCAGGGGCTATCAAAAGGGCCAAGGAAGTAGGTGTACGCAAGATATTAGGCGCCTCTAAAGCCAATGTAATAAAGCAATTCGTTTTTGAAACGGTCATTACGGCTATCATCGCCATTTTGCTGGCACTTGTCATCGTTGAGCTTTCGCTGCCGTATTACAACGAATTTTTAGGCAAGGAGCTTGTTATACACGGTATGCAGTTCTATACGCAGCTTGTTGCCATTTTCGTGGTAGTGATAATTGTGGCCGGGATATTCCCTGCAGTATATGTGTCCAATTTTGAAACGCTTAAGGTGCTTAAAGGCAACTTTGGCAGGAGCAAAAGCGGCATCTGGCTGCGTAACGGGATGCTGGTGCTACAGTTTGCCATAGCATCATTTTTCATTACAGGGTCATATATTGTGTACAGCCAGGTGCATGCCATGAGCACTAAAGACCTTGGCTTTAAAGGCGACCAGATATTGGAAGTGAATTATGCTTCCGAAGATAATTTTGAGAATTTTACCGAAGCTGAATTCTTTGCAAGCCTTAAAAAAGCAGGGCATCGTTATGAAATGATAAAACAGGAACTGTCAAAGGTAAAAGGTGTGAAGGGCGTATCGCTGGGCTCATTCTCTTTTGGCGGCGGCGCAAATTCCTCTTCAGGCTACATGTACAAAAAACTGAATATCCAGGGTAAGAACATGCTGATGGATTTTAATACGCTCGATATGCTTGGCGTTAAATTAAAAGAAGGCAGGAATATTTCCCCGAATTTCGCCTCAGACACCGTAACCTCTATACTCATCAATGAAACTGCTGCGCGGATGCTGAAGGAAAAAGACATCTTAGGAAAAGTAGTAGACTGGAACGACAAGAAATTTACGATAATAGGTATTGTGAAAGATTTTCATGTTGACGGACCGCAAACCGAGATACCGCCAATGACTTTCTTCCACTATAAAACGGTAGACTGGATGCTGCTTAACGTAAGCCAGCTGTTTGTAAAGATAGATCCGGAACAGACAGAGGAAGCCATTGCCGGGATAGAAAAATTCTGGAAAAGCCATGTTGACAGCCAAAACCCATTCCGGTATGAATTTGCTAATAAAAATTTCGCAAGGACTTATGAGAATTATGTAAAGCAGAAAAACCTGTTCTCGCTGCTTAATATAGTGGTTATCCTCATTGCGCTTTTCGGACTCTTCGCACTGGCGTCTTATTCGATACAGCGAAGGATGAAGGAGATTGCCATAAGGAAAACGCTGGGTGCCGAAACAAGTGTGCTGCTAAGGGAGCTTTCCAAACAATACGTACTGTTCTGCCTCGCAGGCTTCGTAATTACCATCTTCCCGGCTTATTTCCTTCTTAATATGTGGCTCGAAAACTTTGCCTACAGGATCGATATTACCGTTGAGCCATTCCTTATAGGGTTTGTTGCCCTACTACTGCTCACACTTATGGTGGTGCTTTCCAGGGCCTACCAGGCCACACGTATTGATGTCCTGAAATACCTGAAATACGAATAAAACTTTTTTGAATACGTTGTTTTAACCATTTCTTTATGCCTGCGGGTTTTGCGTCCCGCAGGCTTATTAAACCTGTCCTAAAATGAAGGCTATCATACTATATATTGCGTTCTTTATCACCAGCTTCACGGTTTCCGCACAAGAACTGTGGACATTGCAGCGCTGCCTCGAAACAGGAAGTGTCAATAATCTCAGTTTCCGGTTGCGGCAGCTGGAGATATTAAGTGCCCAAACAACGGCAAGAAGCGCTGTAATGGGTTTCCTGCCTGTAGTAAATGCCACAGCTAACCATAGCTACAGCATAGGCTCTACCATTGATCCGGCTACCAACAACAGGGTGAGCTCTACTATACAGTCGGATAATTTTTCGGTCAATGCACAGATGGATATCGTAAATTTTAATAATTTCACGGAAGCCCGCCGCAATAAGATTGCCGTCCTGAAAGCTACCGCCAATAAAGCCGCGACCGAAGCCGAGTACAGCCTTTCCATCTTAGAGAATTATTTTACGGTGCTCTATACCCAGGAGCTGCTTAAGATACAGCAGGGCCAGTTCGAAAATGCGAAATACAATCTGGAAAGGCTGAAAAAAGAGGCCGCATTGGGCAGCAAACCACAAAGCGACCTGTATGACATGCAGGTAAGCTATGCGCAGGAAGAGAACAATATTCTTGCAACAACCCAACTGCTTTACAACCAAAAACTGGCGCTGTTACAGTTCATGAACGTTACAAGCACTTCGCCGGATGCTATGGTGCTGGAGCATGTAGCTATGGCAGAAACTAATACTAAGCCGGTAGCAGACCTATATGAAAATGCCCTGGCAAGTTATCCGAAGATAAAGGCTGCCGAACTGAATGAAGCAGTTGCTGCAAAAAATGTCACCATACAAAAGAATGGCTACCTGCCGGTACTATCCGCTTTCTATTCGTATTCTTCTTTTTATTACCTGCCCATAAACCAGCCGGGCGATGTATCGGTCAACCCTTTCTGGAAGCAGCTGGCCGACAATAAGAATCATTATGTAGGGCTGCAATTGTCGGTGCCGTTATTCAATGGGCTGAAGACCCGCCGGGATGTACAGCTTGCCAAAATAGAGCGCCAAAAGGCAACCGTTGGGGTAGAGCAGGAAAAGATAGCCCTGCGCCAGGCCATCGAGCAGGAAACCGCAAAGCAGGAGCAAAATATCGTGTTGGTAAATAAGCTTGAGGAAACCAGGAAACTGGCCCAAAAGTCTTTTGAGACTACCCAGGCCAAATTCACCAATGGGATCGTAGAGGCGATTGTTTTTACATCCTCTAAAAACCAGCTGCTCACCACCGAATACAACCTGCTGAAAGCAAAATTTACAGCGCAGTACCTGTCGTTAAAGCTCCATTTCCTGGAAACGAATGGTTTTCCGTAGAATAAAGTTCATACTGTCTTCAAAAAACTTTGCGAATCTTTGAGCCTTCTTTGTGAATCTTTGCGTCAGTTCTTCGATTCTTCTGAAGTTAAATACTCATCAAAAACCCAGTAAGGTTTTCCTTCCGCTCGAGTCCCAGCTTTTTCCTGAGCCTGTAGCGTGCCAATTCCACACCGCCATCGGATATATTCATGATCTCAGCGATTTCCTTGGTCGACATGTTCATTAGCAGGTAGGTGGCAAGGTCCATTTCGCGCGGCGTAATGGCAGGGAACCGTTCCTTAAGTCGTTTCAGGAAGTCAAAATGCACGTTGCGTATGTGCTTTTCCAGGTTGTTCCAGCTCTTGTCGCTGTTTATTTCTTTGTTAATCGTTTTATGGAGCTTATTGAACCGGCTCTTCGCGCCTTCATCCATGCTTTCAGGGTCGATATCCTTCAGTTTTTGGATGATGTCGTTGAGCACCTTGTTTTTCTTCACTACCTGTAGCGAGTTGTTCACCAGCTCTTTGTCCTTGGTAAGGATCTTAACCTTCAGCTGCTCGTTCTTAAGGCGTTCAATCTCTTTTTCCAGCTCCAGCTGCTCCTGCCGTATCTTGGTTTCTTTTTCGAGGTACAGCCTTCGCTGTTCCATCGTTTCGTAATACTTGTTCTTCCGTATTTTCATCCGCGTGTTTCTCCTGATATAGAAAAAGCTGAAAGCGATCAGCAGCACATAAAATACATATGCCAGTATATGCCTGTAAAAAGGCGGCGATACGGTAAAGGATAGCAACGCAGGTTTAGATACTACACCATAGCTGTTTATCACCTTCACCTGCATCTGGTAATCGCCTTCGCGCAGGTTGGTGTACTCTTTTACCGGTACCCCTGTCCAGTTGCTCCATTTATCGTCAAACCCTTTTAGCTTGTAGGAGAATTTTATGTTCTCGGGATTGTCATACGTAGGAGAGGAGAAAGTAAACTTTACGTTGTTAGACCGGTAGGGGATCGTAATGTCATCAATACGATCCATATTTCCGGTAATGAGCGTATCGCCAGGGGACGAAAAACTCCTGATGAACGCTTTGGGCTCAAAGGTGGAAATATGCTGCAGCTGCGGGTCGTAATGCGCAAGGCCTTCGGTGAGCCCTATGAAAATATTAGAGTTGTCGATAGCGTTGATCGACTCAAAATAATATACAAGGTCGCCGGTAAGTGTAGAGAAGGGGGAGAGCACGTTCTTGTAGCTACCGTTGGGCTGTTTTATCAGCATCCCCATAGACGAATCCCCATAGAAGTAGCAAATGTTGCCTATCTTGTCTTCAAAACAGTTTCGGATCTTAGGAATAGACTTAAAAAGCGCCGTCATTTTTTTATCTTCAATAAAATTATCGTCCGACTGCGAATAGGTGAAAAAATGGTTGTCTGTCTGAAAATAAACAATGTTGTTGATTTGCTGTACACTCGTAATGCCTTTAAGCTTATTGTTGAGCTTATCGTGTGTCGCAATAACGCTGAATCTCTTCATGTCGCTGGTTAGCTTCATTTGGTAAGCCACCCCGTCCCTGATGAGCCAGATGTTTTTCCCGTCGGTAGTAAACTTGGCATCTGACATGTTGAGGCCCTCAATCTGGTTTTTGAATGCCCACCCGGAAGGTTTTTTCTCAAAAATAGCAAAACCATGGTAGTTGGCACCAATAAGGTAGCCCGGCATGCCCGGCATTTTTTTCAGGCCCAGGTAGCCCCGGTCGTCCAGAAACTTGCCTGCTTTCCCATTCTCTATAGTAAAGATCCCGCGGTTGTGCAGGCAGAAGAGGTCGCCGTCAATATCCTGCAGGTTCCAGGCCTGCCCGGTTGTTCCTTCAATAAAGCGGAATGATTCCTCTTTGAATACTTTGGTCCAGTCATGATAAAACACACCCTGGTTGGTAGCCACATAGAGGTTGCCGTGAAACAAAGCCGATGCATACACAGTACTTAGGTCGTAGCTGGAACCGAGGTAGGTAAACGGTGAGTTCTCGTTTATAAACCCGATCCCGTTATCCAGCCCGAGCCAGAGGTTGTTATTGGCATCCACAAACGAGGAAAGCGCAGTATTGTTCTGCAGGCCTTTCTTGTTATTAATGTGCTGTACGATCTTCCCGTTGAGGTCGCAGATTATAATGCCGTCCAATACAGAATTCAGGACGATAAAATTATTATTCAGCAGCTTTCCGCCAAGGGAATTGTTTTTCAGCACAAAGGTATTGGCTTCGCAATTCCAGGGTGACGCCTTTCCGTTTTCATATACAAATAGCCCTTTGTCCATAGTGATCAGAAGCACTTTGCCTGAAGATAGCGGAAGCATGCCCCATATCTCCGTATTGTTGAATGCCTGAGTACCTTTCAGAGGAATAAGCCGTCCGTTGCGGTATTCCATAAGGCCTGAGGATATATCCTGGAAGTACAGCTTATTATCTAATACGAACGAAAACTGGAAACGATTAGGCGCCTCAAGTATCGTCAGCTTGTTGTTCTTATAAATATAGGTACGGTTGAATGTCTGGAAAAAAACCTCGTCATTAAGTATGTGGACTTTCCAAACAAAGTCCATAAATTTTTTAGAATTAGGGCTAAGAAGCTTAGAGATAGAATGATAGGCCAGGCTGCCTTTTTGATCGATATCATAATAGCCAAATTCATTGTTGCCGCCAACATATATTTTTCCTGACTCCGCTATTTTGATGGAGCGTATGGTATTATTAGGTATCAGCGCCCTGCTCCAGGATGTGCCATTGAATTGTATAAGTCCCGCAGTATTTGCAAAATAGAGGTTGCCTTTTTTATCCTGAGCAATGTCCCAGTTTTGCGAGCCTCCGTTATAATCTGATTTTTTATAGTTGATGATCTTTGGTAAGCCGATATGCTTCACCTGCGAGTATACCGGATTGGCAATCATCAGCATAAACACAAAAAAAATACGAAACAGGCTTTTTGCCGGATAAGTGAGTTTATTTATAAAAATGCATACGGGTGAGGGCATTATCCATTCTAATTATTTTATAAATGTAATGCTTATTTTCTTAAGTCAAAACTGTAAGGATTTTTTAAGCAAAATTGTCAACTATCACGTTGTAATTAGAAGAAAACGGCAAAACGGTCATTGAAATTGAAACTAAATTCCTACAAAAAATATTAGAAATTAGTGCATTATAGGCTTTGTGATGACTCGAATAACGCATATTTGAAAAATTTATTATGTATAGTATTTTTATGAAAAATATAATTTTCCACCTATACAACACTACATTATTGTCTAAAATTTGTTAAAAAGTGGCTTATAGGTCATTAACTATTACGTTGTAATAAAAACCGGTCTTTGTAGGGTTAATTTTAAAATGTTAACATATGGATAACATAAATAATAGAAATTATACTTCTGAATATCAGTTTTTTAAAAATTTAATGATGGGTTTTAGTATAGTTTAATTTTCAGATTGATGGGTTTTTGTAAGATATTTGATTGCTAAAACAATAAAAATTTATTTAATATTGCGTGTAATCAACAATTAACCCACCCAAATTTTAACGAGTATGAAATTATTAAAATTACGATTTTTTTATTTTGTCTGTTTGTTATGCACCCTCTCCGCGTGGGCGCAGGATGTTACGCAGGTAACGGGTACTATAACAGATGAAGCGGGTATGCCGGTTCCCGGTGCCACAGTGATGGAGAAAGGCACTCAAAATGGCACATCTACAGATATTGACGGTAAATTTACCATCAATGTCGGCCCAACGGCAGTTTTACAGGTATCATACATTGGGTACACGGCCCAGGAAATACTTGTAAATGGCCAGACTACAATCAATATTTCTCTGGTTCCAGGAGCGGAGCAGCTTGAAGAAGTGGTTGTGGTAGGTTACGGTACGCAAAAGAAAAGCGTGGTAACCGGCGCAATATCACAGGTAACGGCCAAACAGCTTGAAAACCTTCCTCTTACAAGGATTGAGCAGTCGCTGCAGGGACGTACTTCGGGTGTAACTATCTTCGCAAATGCGGGACAGCCCGGATCTTCTTCTACTGTACGCGTAAGGGGGTAGCTTCCTTCAGGGCGGAAGCTAACGACCCTCTATGGGTTGTAGACGGTATCATCATGGATAATGGCGGATTAGGCTTTATCAACCAGGCCGATATTGAGTCCATCGAGGTACTTAAAGATGCGGCTTCATCAGCAATTTATGGTACAAGGGCTGCTACAGGGGTTATCCTCATCACTACTAAAAAAGGAAAAGCAGGAAAGCTATCGGTTAACTACAACGGTTTTGCAGGATTTTCTGCCCCGGCAAGAAAACTGGACCTGCTAAATGCACAGCAGTATGCAACACTTAGGAATGAGCAGTATGCTAATGGTTTCCAGGGCGGAACATTCCAGCTGCCTTATCCAAATGCAGCGAGCCTTGGTGCCGGAACTAACTGGCAGGATCAGATCTTCAATGACCACGCTGCACGTTCTCAACACGAACTTAGCATTAGCGGCGGTAACGATAAATCGAATTTCTATATGTCATTCGGCCTTACCGACCAGGAAGGTATCGTTACAAGCGAGATATCACAGTATACCCGTAAGAATATAAGGCTGAATTCTGACCATAAAGTAACAAACTGGCTTAAAGTAGGGCAGACATTTGCCTACTCTAAAGAAAAAACACTCCCGGTAGGAAATACAAATGGCGAATATGGCGGGCCACTTGCTTCGGCAATCAACCTTGACCCTACTACACCTGCCATCGTTACCGATCCTTCAACAACGCCAAACCCGTCAGATTATGCACAGGTAAATGCTTTGAAAGATGCTAACGGCAACTACTACGGTATATCGAATTCGGTTCAGCAGGAAATGACCAACCCGTTAGCTTACATTGCTACGCGCAGGGGTAACTATGACTGGTCTGATAACTTTGTAGGTAACGCATATGTTGCAATTACCCCAATTGAAGGGTTGACATTCAAATCAACTATCGGTGGAAAAATGGCATACTGGGGAAATGAGAGCTTCACGCCGCAATCATACCTTGGGCCAAACAGCAATACTTCAAGGAACAACTTGTTCAGGGCTACCAATAAAAACATGAGGTGGACTTTTGAAAATACAGTTTCCTACAGTAAAATAATCGCCGATCATAACTTCACTGTACTATTAGGCCAGGGTGCTTATGTTGACGATATTGGAAGCGGTAGTACAGTAAGATATTTTAACCAGCCAACGAACAGGTGGCAGGATGCGTCTTTCTCGTGGCCAACTGTTGCTGCCGACATACAGGGCTCAGCGTACACTAACCAGGAGCATACAGTTTCTTCGTTGTTTGCGAGGGTAAATTATGACTATAAAGAAAAATATATCTTTACAGGTATTGTTCGTCGTGACGGTTCTTCACATTTCGGTTCCAACAATAAATATGGTAACTTCCCTTCGTTCTCTTTGGGATGGGTACCTACCAAGGAAGATTTCTGGAAACAGAATGACATTCTGAATACATTGAAACTGAAAGGTGGATGGGGTGTAACAGGTAACGACAATATTGGTAACAATGGATTCCTTTCGCTTATTCAGGGAGGTAATAACTATACTGTAGGCAGCGGAGGCGCTGTTGTAGTAGGTAATTCACAGGCCAGGCCTTCAAACCCTGACCTTGCATGGGAAGAAACTACACAGACCAACATCGGTTTTGATGCAGTATTCCTTAAAGACTTCACGCTTACCGTTGAATGGTACAAAAAGAAAACTACAGGTATCCTTCAGGACGTAAGGCTTCCGGGCTATGTAGGGGCATCAAACCCTCCTTACGGAAATGTTGGCGAAATGAAAAATACAGGTGTAGAATTTGAGCTTGGCTACCGTAAAAAAATAGGTGATTTTGATATTTCATTCAACGGAAACCTTTCTACGCTTAAAAATACAGTTACAAACGTTGGTAAAGACAGGACGTTTAACTCAGGCCCTTCTATCCAGTCATCACAATTCCCGCTTACACGTAGTGAAGTAGGTGGTTCTTATAATGCTTTCTACGGTTTTGTTACCGATGGTATCTTCCAAAACCAGGCTGAGATCGATGCAGCGGCTAAACCTGCTGACATCACTGTAGTACCGGGCGATTTCCGTTACAAAGATTTGGATGGCGATGGTGTAATTACTGACAAAGACAGGAAATACCTGGGAAGCCCGCTTCCGGATATTACTTATGGCCTTACGATCAACCTGGCATATAAAGGATTCGACCTTATGATGATGGGCCAGGGTGTTGCAGGAAACCAGATATTCCAGGGTGTACGCAGGCTTGATATGATCAATGCCAACTGGCAGACTAATGCCCTTAATCGCTGGACAGGCGAAGGTACATCAAACAGCTATCCAAGGCTTTCTACATTAGACCCTAACGGAAACTTCAGCAGGCCTTCAAACTTCCAGTTGCAGGATGGCGATTATTTCAGGATCAAGCTTGTACAGTTCGGGTATTCGCTTCCTGAAAGCGTAATAGGCAAAACACTTTCAAAAGCAAGGATATATGTAACAGCTGAGAATTTATTTACCTTTACTAAATACACCGGATTTGACCCGGAAATCGGGGGAGATGTTATGGGAATTGACCGTGGCTACTATCCACAGGCAAGGTCATTCATGATAGGATGTAATTTATCACTTTAAAAAAAATGAAAATGAAATTTAAAAATCTAAAATGGTCGGTACTTTTAATGGCCGGAGCTTTAACTGTTGTTTCCTGCAGTGATGATTTTTTGAATACGGATTTTAAAGGCGCTGTATCCGAAGGCAATTATTACCAGACAGAAGATGATGCATATCATGCACTTATAGCAGTATATGATATTATGAAAAAAGAATCGGGCGGTTTTGAAAATATGATCGCTATGCTTAATGCAGGTTCTGACGATTTTTATGCCGGTGGCGGTAATGCTTCCGATGGTATAGGTATACAGTCGTTCTCTAATTACAGCATCAGCCAGGCTACTATTCCCGGCAGCTTCTGGAGCGATTACTACCAGGGTATCTTCAGGGCTAACGTGCTTTTGCAGAAATTACCTGGAATCAATATGGATGCCGCTAAAAAGGCGAGGTTTACTGCTGAAACTAAGGCATTGCGTGCGTATTATTATTTCCAGCTGATCACACAGTTCAGGAATATCCCGCTTACTACTACCCCGCTTTCGCAGGACCAGTGGTATAGCTTCCCTCAGGCAGCATCGCGTGCAGATGTATATGCCCAGATAGAAACAGACCTTACGGAAGCAATACCGGACCTGCCGCCAATGCTTGATATCGCTACAGAAGCAGGCCGTATCTCTAAAGGTGCGGGACAGGCAATACTTGGTAAAGTATACCTGTACCAGGATAAAAAACCGGAAGCTGCAGCGCAGTTTGCCGAGGTGAATGGTACACCGGGCGGTACAAGCCAGTACGGATACAAACTTTTGGCTAACTATGCCGACCTGTGGGCGATTGATAACAAATTCAATAGCGAATCTATTCTTGAAGCAGCACATACCAGCCAGAGTAATGCCGGATGGGGTAACTGGGGTTCAGGTTCAGATGAAGGAAATACGCTTAACGTAATGGTTGGCCCGCGTGGCTACAGCTCATCGGGAGCGCCTGCTTATGAAACAGGATGGAGCTTTAACCCTGCGACCCTTGACCTTGTTAACGCTATGCAGGGTGACCCGCGTTTTGATGCAACGCTTCTTGATATGAATGCTCTTGTTGCAGCAGGCCAGGCATCGTATGTGCCGGGCTACCAGGATACAGGATATTTCCTTAAAAAATTCATGCCTACGCATGCCGATATCACTACAGGTGGTGGCGATGTGGTCTTGAACTACAGGCAGAATACCTACACTATCCGTCTTGCAGATACGTACCTTCTTGAAGCTGAGGCTTTGGGCGGAACCGGAGCAAGGGCGCAGGCATTGCTTGATGCCGTTCGTGCAAGGGTAGGCCTTGCTTCTATCCCGGTATCACTTGACAACATCATGAAAGAGCGCAGGCTGGAGCTGGCTGGCGAAGGGCACCGCTGGAGGGATCTTGTACGCACAGGCAGGGCAGCTACTGTTCTTGCTTCGCGCGGATTCATAGCCGGCAAGCACGAGTTTTGGCCGATACCGATTCGTGAAACTGAGAACACACAAATTGTGCAGGATCCAAACTATTAATATTAAAAATTTTCTATGAAACTAAATATAAATTTAAGGAACAGCTTTTTTGCAGCAGCAATTGCAGCACTGGGATTGCTTACAGGGTGCCAGCCGGACGAGGTGACCAACGGTAATCCATTGACAATGGTAGATATGGATGCGGCTTTTACAGCTGCTACTACAGATGGTAACAATTATACCTTCAATGCCTCAAATGATGCTAACATTCAGTACCATACGTGGAAATATACCTATACGGGTACTTTTCCTGTAGGAAATCTTGCTGAAGTAAAAGAATACGGAAATACAAAAAGTATGACGTTTGTTTTTCCGGGCACGTATACAGTGCAGCACAGGGTTGTTGGCCGTACAGGAGGGACAAATTTTGTTTCGGAGCAGACTTTTGTAGTTACCAACCTTTTATTAGGCGAAAACATTGTTTCAAGCCCTAATTTCGAAAATGCTGCCGACTGGCATGTATTTAATACAAGCGGTTCGCAAACTGTGACATGGGCTTTCAATAACGGAAGCGCTACTGCTTCCGGAGGTGTAGCCAACGCATGGTCGGGCCAGGGTCTTTACCAGGCTGTACAGGTAGAAGCAGGTACTTACCGTGTTGATATGCATGTTCAGGGCCCGGGTGGCATGGACCAGACATGGTTCCAGGTGTTTGTAGGCGCAACGCAGCCAGTTAATGGTTCAGATTACGGTAGCGATGCTACTACGATGCTTGGCCTTAATACATGGGCAGGTTGCGGTATTGCACCATTTAACGGGATGCTTTCGGCCGTTGGATGCCAGGGCACAGGTACAAATGTTACCTTCACGCAGCCGGGAACTGCCTATATTGCCTTCAAGGCAGGCACAGGTTCTAACAATGGTGTTACAGGCATTACTGTTTCAGATATTTCGATGCGTAAATTACCATAAAAAGTTTTTGGGTTAGTTACAAATAGCCTGTGCTCTGTAAAAGGAAAACAGGCTATTTTTTTAATATCTCCATAATAATAGCAGCCTTTATCATCGATAATTCGTGCTGCACAATTACCAACTTAGATGAAAAATAAATTTTTAGGCATGGGCTTGTTGTCGCTGCTGTCGCTTTCGGCGTGGGCACAACAGGGCAGGGATGCAGGGAAGGCTTATCCCGCTATCGGGAGCAAAGTGCAGGTGTACACCACGGCAGATAATTCGCAGCTGCGCCTTTCCCGGACAGGTGAGCTTACCTTCTCCGAATCGAAACAGCCGCTGGAAACAGAGTTTTCTGTATTTGTAGAGCCCCAAAAAACCTTCCAGACCATTTTAGGGATTGGCGGCGCGATAACCGATGCCAGCGCAGAGGTATTTGCCAAATTGTCCCCGGCTAAGCAAAAAGAATTATTGAATGCTTATTATAGCAAAGACGGTATCGATTATTCCCTGATAAGGACAACGATACACAGCTCTGATTTTGCCAGTGGCAGCTATACCTATATCAAAGAAGGGGACAAAAGCCTGAAATCCTTCAGTATAGACCATGATAAAAAATACCGCATACCGCTATTAAAGCAGGCGCTTAAAACTGCGGGCAGCGATGTTACTTTTTATGTAAGCCCGTGGAGTCCGCCGGCTTTCATGAAAGATAACAAAAACATGCTTAAAGGCGGAAAGCTGCTCCCTGAGTACTACCAGACCTGGGCCGATTATTATGTTAAATTCATAAAGGCCTACGAAAAAGAAGGCATGCCGATATGGGGCCTTAGTGTACAGAACGAACCGATGGCGACCCAGACATGGGAGTCATGCATTTATACCGCAGAAGAAGAACGCGATTTCCTTAAGAATTATCTTGGGCCAACCATAAGAAAAGAGCTTGGAGATAAGAAAATAATTGTTTGGGACCACAACAGGGACCTCATGAATCAAAGGGCCAATGTGATATTTGGCGATCCTGAAGCATCGAAGTATGCATGGGGAATGGGCTTCCACTGGTATGAGACCTGGGCAGGCGGCAAGCCGATGTTTGATAACGTGCGAAAGGTTGCTGAGGCTTATCCTGACAAGAAACTGATTTTTACCGAGGGCTGCGTGGAGAAATTTGATGCAACACGCTTTCAGTACTGGCCAAATGGTGAACGCTACGGCGAACAGATGATAAACGACTTTAATAACGGAACTGTTGGCTGGACGGACTGGAACATCCTTCTTGATGAAAAGGGCGGCCCCAACCATGTAGGTAACTTCTGCTTCGCGCCGGTACATGTAGATACGGCGACAGGCGAGATTATTTATACACCCTCTTACTACTACATAGGCCACTTCTCAAAATTTGTACGTCCAGAAGCAAAAAGGGTAAGTACCGTAGCGAGCAGGAGCCAGTTGCTAAGTACATCGTTTCTTAATCCGGACGGCAAAATGGTAACGGTAGTTATGAATGGCAGCGATAACAATATTACCTACAACCTTATAATCGGCACAAGCAAGACGGTTGCCGAAATCCCGGCACACGCTATACAGACTTTAATATACTAAACGAATTGCATCCAATGAAAAAATTACAATATATTGTTTTATTAGTAATTTCCTTTTCAGCATTCGGTCAGGGTTACCTGCACCGCGACGGGCAGAACATTGTAGACGGAGACGGAAACAATGTCCTCCTTCGCGGAATGGGCCTCGGGGGCTGGATGATACAGGAAGGCTACATGCTCCAGACTGATGCCTTTGCCGGTCCGCAGCATAAGATACGCGAAAAGATAACACAGCTTATCGGGGCTGCCAACACCGAAACCTTTTACCAGAAGTACCGCGATAACGGCATAACCAAAAGGGATATCGATTCCCTGAAGGCATGGGGATTCAACTCCGTTCGCCTCCCGATGCATTACAACCTGTACACATTGCCTATAGAGGCAGAGCCTGTGCCGGGACAGAATACCTGGCTTGACGAAGGCTTTACCAGGACCGACCAGCTGTTGCAGTGGTGTGCCGATAACCAGATGTACCTGATACTCGACATGCACGCCACACCGGGTGGCCAGGGGAAAGATGCCAATATATCCGACTACGATCCGACCAAGCCATCCCTTTGGGAAAGCGAGGCCAACAAGCAAAAGATGATAGCGCTTTGGGCAAAGCTGGCCGACCGCTATAAGAATAGCCCGTGGATAGGTGCTTATGATATCATCAATGAGCCTAACTGGGCATTTACCGGCACGAACCAGAATGGCTGCGACGAAAACTCGAATGCACCGTTAAGGGCATTATCTGTTGCGGTTACAAATGCCATCCGTGCGGTAGATACCAATCACATGATCATCATAGAAGGTAACTGCTGGGGTAATAATTACAATGGTATGTTCCCGCTTTGGGATGATAATATGGCCTTAAGCTTCCATAAATACTGGAACGCCAATAACACCGGAGCCATCCAGGGCCTTCTCAACCTGAGGACACAATACAACGTGCCGTTATGGCTCGGCGAAAGCGGCGAAAACTCTAACGTGTGGTTTAAAGAGGCTATATCGCTCGCCGAGTCTAATAACATTGGCTGGTCATGGTGGCCGCTCAAAAAGATAGGGAGCATTGCAGGTCCCGCCGCAGTTACAAAAACACCGGAGTACCAGCAATTGCTTAATTACTGGGCTAATGGAGGCACAGCGCCAACAGAGACTTTTGCCTTCAATGCGCTGATGCAGATAGCCGAGAACTATAAGATACAAAATACGGTTACCAAGCCGGATGTGATCGATGCTATGTTCCGCCAGGTGCAGAGCAACGAAACCATTAAATACAAAACCCACAACCTTCCGGGCAAAGTTTATGCTACCGAATACGATCTGGGCGCTTACCAGTATGCTTATTTCGATACCGATGTTGCCGATTACAGGACGGATTCAGGCGGATTCCAGGCATGGAACAAAGGCTGGGCGATGCGTAATGATGGTGTGGATATTGAGGAAAGCAATGATACCGGCAACGGTTTCCATGTAAGCTCTGTAGTAGCCAACGAATGGATGGTTTACACGCTGAATGCCCCTGCAGATCTTGCTTATGATGTTACAATACGTTATGCAGGCATAGGTGGCGCGCTTCACTTTGAGGATGCCAACGGAAGGATATCCGAAAGGATAAACCTGCCTTCAACAGGGGGATACACCACATGGTCGTCCGTTACATTTAATGATATGATACTTAAGGCAGGTGAAAATAAGCTGAAAGTATACTTTGATACAGGCGGTATAAACCTGAACTATTTTGAGCTTAAAACCCCCGTACCCGCTGTACAGGCCGCTTTCAGGGTTATTGATGCTGCCACAAATATTCTTGGCGACAAGGTTACAGCAGTCTTTAATAAGCCGCTTCAGGCAGGCATCGATTTTTCTGCGAGTGCCCTTACGCTTAAAGTGAATGGTACTGCAGTTACAGTTACAGATATTACAATGGGCACTGCGCCAAATAGCTTTATCCTTACTCCTGCTGTAGCAATAAACCCGTCAGATGTAGTAACGCTTACATATGCAGGGACAAACCTTATTGCTGCCGATGCAACGGTACAGGCTGCTTTTACAGATATGCCGGTGGCAAACCGCATAGGAAACATTCAGCAGATATCCGGTACCATACAGGTAGAAAGCTTTTATGTAAACAACGGGCTGACACTTGAAAATACCTCTGATACTGGTGGCGGACAAAATATAGGCTATACCGATGCCGGAGATTATCTCGATTACCTGGTAAACATCAACCAGGCCGGTAACTACAGGATAGAGTACAGGCGCGCAAGCCTTAACCAGACAGGAAGTATAAAACTGCAATTGATAAATGCCACAACACAGGATATCCAGACGGTAACACTAAACCCTACAGGCGGATGGCAAACCTGGCAGACTACTGCTACAGATGCGGTGCTTCCTGCCGGGCGGTATTACCTGAGGCTTCTAATCACTGCACCGGGCTTTAACCTTAACTGGGTGAAATTCTCGTACCAGGCGCCGGACTCCGACAATGATGGTGTTGCAGACAGTGCCGACAACTGCCCAAATACTCCGGCAGGCGCTGTTGTAGACTTTAACGGTTGTACCCTCTTTACCCTGCCGGGCAATAACTTTGCCATACAGGTAACCGGCGAAAGCTGCCGTACCTCGAATAACGGAAGCATTGCCATAACCGCGGCGGCCAACCATAACTATGTGGCAACGGTTACGGGAACAGGCAGCCAGACTGTTAATTTTACGACTACAGGAACTTTAAGCAACCTTTCGGCTGGGGAATATGAGCTTTGCATCACACTGCCCGAAGCACCTGCTTACCGCCAGTGTTTTGATATTGTAGTTACAGAGCCCCGCGACCTTGCTGTGCTGCAAAGGGTAGCTGCCGAAAACTATACAGTAGAATTGGAACTCGACGGTGGAAATCATTATTCCATCAACCTGAATGGTGTGCTGTACGAAACTTCGGCGAATGCCATAACCCTCGACCTTAAAGGCGGTGAAAATACACTGGAGGTGAAAACCGACAAAGACTGCCAGGGCATTTACAGGAAAACCATCACGATGGAAGATAACCTTCGTGTCTACCCTAATCCGGTAAGCGGCAATAATGTGTATGTGATGCTGCCTGAAGCTAAAAATGAGAAGGTGTATGTAGAAGTTTTCTCAACTATTGGCAACAGGGTAATAGCTGGAACTTACGTTACGCAGGATAAGGTATTCTCAGTAGATACAGGCGCGCTTGCAGCCGGTATGTACATGATGAAGGTAGTATCGGGCACACAGGCCTATAATATTAAAATTGTAAAAGAATGAAAAAGATACTAATAGCATTTACGGCGTCTTTGTTTGCCCTTGCGGGTTGCAGCAAAGATGACAACGGCGGTAATGGCGGGGGCACAGGAACCGAAGCAGCTGTGCTCTCTTTTCCGGAAAATAACTCGGAATGCACCACAGGCACCGAAGTTTCGGCAACGCAAAGCAAGGTGAACTTTCAATGGGCTGCTGCGCCGGGTGCGCAAACCTATTTTGTATATGTAAAAAACCTCGATACGCAATCAACATTGCAGTTTAGCGCGGGTGCTAACACATCGCTCGAGATTACGCTTATCAAAGGTACGCCCTATTCGTGGTATGTAAATACCAATAAAGCAGGCGGGACCACTGTAGCAAGCGCGGTATGGAAGTTTTACAACGCAGGCAATGGCGTTACTAATTATGCCCCATTCCCTGCCGATGCAGTGTCCCCGGCGATGAGTTCTACCATATACGGGCCGACGATCACGCTTCAATGGGACGGCAGCGACCTTGACAATGACATTGTTGATTATAAAGTATATATGGATACCAACGCCAACCCTGCCACACTTGCAGGGACGGTGACAACCGAAACACTGCCGAATGTGGCTGTGGCTTCGGGGGGTACTTATTATTGGAAAGTGGTCACTACCGATGGTGCGGGCAACACCACTGCATCGCCGGTATACCAGTTTAAAGTGTTTTGATAAATTTTTATTGTTTTTGTGATTTAGGGGTTGCCGGAAGGCAGCCCCTATTTTTTTGGCTAATATTAATTGCAAATATAAAACAGTCCGAAAGTTTTTTAAATTTATACCTACAAGGTCTTTGAGACCTTGCAGGAAATCAACAGAACTATTGCTGCGTTCTCAACCTGCAAGGTTTTTTTACCTTGTAGGTTTAAATAAATCGTACTATTCTGTATACTGAAAACTGTTTGGGCGTGCCGCTTCCACAGGCCTGCCTCTGCCGGCAGGCAGGCTACAGCGTCGGGCCATCCGCTGTATCCCTCCGCTGAGCTACGGGGATGCCGCTTCTGTCCCTCACGCGAGCTTCACTCGGATGGCTACGTTATGGATAGTAAAGCTTTAAACACCTATTCGAATTTTATTTCGCAAACGAAAGTAGCACGTCCTGTCATTCTGAACGCAGCTTGCGGAGTGAAGAATCTCAAATCATCCAATAGTAAAGAGATTCTTCCTTCGTCAGAATGACACGGACACCCCTCTTTTGACTTATGTATAGTTGAATTAATTTTATTTCACGCAAAGATGCGAAGACGCAAAGCGGAGCGCTCTAAACTTTGCTGCGCAATGCTTTGCGGCTTTTACACCCTAAATTCGGCATGAGTCTTAGCGGCTTTGCGCCTTTGCGTGAAAATAAAACCTGCAAATTGTAAAATGACATTTTATATAGATTTGACTATATGTTTTAAACGCTATAAGTAAATAAATTGGACGTTCTGCATATAGAACCGCAACATTTTACACAACGCTTTGTGAACCTTGCGTAAATCTTCCTGCCCCTCGTGGTAAATTACCTGCCCGACAAAAACTCCTTCGGATATGAATAATTTTTCTTCCGCAAAAATTCCTCATCCGTCAGTGTTTTCAAAAAACTGATAAGGCAGCGCTTATCATCTTCAGATAAAACCATATTTTTACGCAATTGCTTAGGAAGCGTTTTAGACTGGTGAATGCCATTAGTATAATGGAACAGCACCATCTGCAAATTGGCAAACCTGCCATCGTGCATATAAGGATACGATACTTCCACATTACGCAGGCTGGGCACTTTGAACAATAAAGAATCTTTCCGGCTGCCGGTTATCTTCATTCGCCCAATATCCTTTAAAAGGCTATCGGGTTGCAGTCCGTTATTCTCAAACTTTCCGTTGGTAAACAAAGGCTCTTTATGGCAGGAAGCACAATTCTCTTTAAACAAAAGGTAGCCCTTACTTTCGCTTTCGCTAAAGGCAAAACCTTTTTCTTTCCGCATCACCTTGTCGTATTTGGAATTGGACGAAACTAGCGTCACCATAAATTGCGAAAGCGCCTGCAACGTCCGCTGGCCGGTAACAATGCTGTCGCCATAGGCCGCGTAAAACGCTTTAGGGTATTTGCCCGATTTTTGGAGCTTTTCCACAACATGGGCCAATGTTTCATTCATCTCGATAGGATTGGTCAGCGGGGCCAAAGCCTGTGCGTCGAGGTGGTGAGCCGACCCGTCCCACATAAAACTGCTGCCCCAGGCAAGGTTTTGCAGCGCGGGTGCATTTCGGGTGCCGATCTGGTCTGCAATGCCATGGCTCAGCTTGTGGTCGCTGTGGGCAAAGGCATTGTATTGCGAATGGCAGCTCGCGCACGAAATAGTATTGTCAGCAGACAGCAGCGGGTCGTAAAACAGCGCCCTGCCGAGCTGTACTTTTTCCTGCGAAAGCGGGTTTTTAGAAAAATTATATTCCGGCTTAGGCCAAAACGCAGGAATGGAAAAATACACCTCATTGCCGGAGTGCGCCATGAAAGCGGAGGCAATTACAGCTACAAAGAACAGTATGCCAATGCGCCTCATAACAGGGAGAACATTAACGCCGCTTTCTGCGATAGTAGTACTGCCTTTTCGCCGGGCGACATGATCATGGGAATATCTCTAAACGAAAAGCTATTCACAAATTTCTCTATATCAATGTTTATCTCCAGCAAATCTCTCGTTGCCGTTTTAAAGCGCAGTTCATGGAAAGAGCTATAGGGCTTTAAAAACCCGCCAAGATGGAACTGGAATTCCTTCCCCGACTTTGTAGCGCCTTCCAGCTTCATGTTGATGTAGCCCGTCTGCCATGCCCAGTACATTCCTTTGGAGGGGTCCAGGTCGCCACTGCCTATACCTTCATTGTTGGTCGTATCGTCTATGCCGAAAAGGAAGCGTATTTCATCGTATGTCAGGCCTTCGGGGATCTCTAGTTGGCGGTTCAGCGATGCGGTGTCATTGATGTCGAGAAGATAATAGCTGTTGGGCGCTTCATATACTTTTTTCCCCTTATCGTAAAAACAAAGCCCGGACAAATACATTCTAAAAGTTGAAAATGAAATGCTGTCCTTTTGTGTCTCGGAGTAATAGTATTTTCCGGGCTGTAAAGTTTCAGTAGCATATAAGGGGCGAAAGCCCAGCCGGACCAATTGGCCATGCTGGGCGAAAACCCCAAAAGAAAATAATAGTAAAACCGTGCAAAGACACAGTTTTTTTATGGTGCTGCCCATGAGCTTTGTATTATTGCATCATCATTTTTGTAACGTACTGGTTGCCATTGTTGGTCACTTTTACCATGAGTACCGTGTTGCCGGTTTCAGCAAGGGTTACAGGCGTATCTACAGCAGTTGTAGTGGCCGAGAACACTTTTTTGCCGTCCACCGTAAATATCTCGATCAGTGATTCGCCCGAAAGGTTTGGCAATGATAGCGTAAAATTGCCATTAGTAGGGTTTGGATAAGCCGACATTTTTTTATTTGGTACTGCTTCATCAATGCCCAAAGGCAATTGGCAAACTGCATCTGCCGGGATCGTGATGTTCGGGTGCTGCTGAAGGTCTTCAGTTTGCGGCGCGCCATAATATTCGATGCCTATATAATATGGGAACTGTGGCGTACCCGCAGCATCCAGCGTTACAAAGTAGGCATACGTGCCATTAGGATATTCGGGTGTTACGCAAAAACGGCCATTGTATTTATCAAGTGTACCACCGTTGCTTTCCAGCCATTCGTAATCTTCTATGTAGGTGCCGATAGGGTAGGTGCTGTTTACCGCCGGGCCATAGTTGGCAGACGTAAGCGACACGCCATACGGCAGGGTAGTCCTTGTGGTAATGTTGCGCAGCGAATAGCCGGTAAGCATCCGGGTAACGGTGCTTGTGGCATCGTTCGGGTTGGAGTAGCCATAAGGGCCGTATACGGGGTTGCCGTCAAAAGCATAACCAACAATAGGCGAGTGTACTGTTGCTTCAGTAGCCTCATACAGCCTGTAGGGTTTGGCGTGGCTGTGGTAAGCGCCCTGTTGCTGCGGGTGTGCGCCAAGGGTAGCATCGAGCACAAAGCCTTCCGCTTTATATACTTCCACGTTCCAGGTGCCTTGTCCCATACCGTTGTTGCCGCTGCCGTTGTAATAATGCGCATTCGAAAGCCCGTAGATAGGCACCCCGTTTACCAACATTCCGATAGCACCCAGTTTCGGGGATATGGTTTTACTTGCAGGTACGGTTGGATTCCGCGGGAATGAAAACGTATAATTCTGGGCCGATGGCGCTCCCGGGTTCAGGAACTGCCCCATATCGGTGGTCATCCCCTCCGATTTTACCCAAAAATAAGTGTCGTTATAGCACACCTTCGTGACATCGGCAAGCGTAGTCGAAGTGTAAAACACAAAGCTCGGATTGTTCGGGCTGCCGTTGGTGTTTTGCCAATAGCTGGCATACTGCCCCTGGTTCAATATCCAGCTGTCAATCTGTGGCTGTGCTGCAGTAAGCATAAGGCAAAAAAGCGCGAAAAAGGTAAATTTGATTTTCATATTATTAGGGTTAGTTATAAGCTTAGACGACAGAAGAAATAAATTCCTGCGGTGGGAATGAAAAAGTTTTTAGACCTCACCCCCGGCCCCTCTCCGAAGGAGAAGAGAGCGATACGTGCTTACTCTTGCTTAATTATAGGTGTTGTTATGCTTAAGGGCAAGAGTGTAGCTGCCCCGTCTCCTTCGGAGAGGGGGTAGGGGGTGAGGCTTGTACACGCAAACGTTTGCTGCTTTAAAAAAATAAGTATATTTATCGGGTTAACCCATCTTTATGAACGCTGCCAACTATACTTCGAAAAAGAACATCGCATTAATACTTATTATCGCTTCCCTTGGCTATTTTGTTGATATTTACGACCTCGTTATTTTCTCTATCGTCCGCACGCAGAGCCTGAAAGACATCGGCATTGCGGAAGATGCGGTACGCGGATCGGGTATGTATATCATCAACATGCAGATGGCCGGGCTGCTGATAGGCGGCTTCATCTGGGGGACGCTGGGCGACAAATACGGGCGGCTTAAAGTACTGTTCGGGTCGATACTGCTGTATTCGGTGGCGAATATCGCCAATGGTTTTGTTCATAATGTGGATGCCTACGCGATCATCAGGCTTATTGCGGGCATTGGCCTGGCGGGCGAGCTTGGTGCCGGTATAACGCTGGTGAGTGAAAGTATGAGCAAAGAGAAACGGGGCTACGGCACCATGATCGTGGCGGGCATTGGCGTACTGGGCGCGGCGGCGGCATTTTTTGTAGCCGAATATTTCAGCTGGCGCAATGCCTATTTTACCGGCGGTGGCATGGGTCTCCTGTTACTGTTGCTCCGTGTGGGCATGCTGGAGTCGGGTATGTTCAAAAAGGCAACGCATAATGAGGAGGTGGTAAAAGGCAACTTCTTTATGCTATTCGCCACACGCGAAAGGGCGATGCGCTACATCTATTGCATCTGCATTTCGCTGCCGATATGGTATGTGGTGGGCATCCTGATCACGCAGGCTCCCGAGCTGGGTAAGGCACTGGGCGCTACCGAAACGCTGAGCGCAGGCCGGGGTATCATGCTCTGCTATATCGGGACATCCTTGGGTGAGGTGATCGCCGGGCTTATAGCGCAATGGAGCCGTTCGCGCAGGCTGTCGCTGGCGGTGTTCCATATCATGTCGGTTATCGTGGTATGCCTGTACCTGGGCAGCAATGGCATTACGCCCGAAAGGTTTGCAGTGCTGGCCTTCCTGATGGGGTTCTCGGTAGGGTATTGGGCATCCTTCATCACGGTAGCTTCGGAGCAGTTTGGTACCAACCTTCGGGCTACAGCTACCACCACCGCACCCAACTTTGTACGCGCCGCACTAATACCGGTTACCTTCCTGTTCGAATTCCTGGTACGCCGGTATGATATCATCTCCGCAGGCTATATCGTCATGGTGCTGCTTACGGCCATTTCGCTGTTTGCGTTGTGGAGGCTGAAGGAGAGTTTTGGCAAGGATCTGGATTTTGTGGAGAATTAGTTTTAGTTAAACAATTAATTGCAATGTTCAAATCAGCAACTATATTCTACGTATCTTCCGTATTATTCCGATTTGCATTGGCTATAGCCGCACTTCCGTTATTGGTATTTTTAATAACGGGAGAAAATCTGGGACTGTCCGACTGGTTTATTGTCATGTTTGCCCCGGTCACCTTTGCCACACTTGCAGCATATCCAAAAGCTAAGGATAATGAAACAAAACGGCAGCTAAGGATCGCGAATATCATATTGGTTGCTATCTGCAACATTTTTATAGTATGCTTACTATCAATAACGGTTTGGTTTTATGGCTCCAACGATACGCCGGATTGGATCGTAGTTCTCGGGCTCGTTTTAATTATTGGGTTTGCGCTGCTATGGTCTTTTATTAAGGAAGTAAAGTGTTCTGGTAAAAACTGACACCAATTTCAACCGATTTTAATATATGAAAATTTTTAAGTTAAATTCAATAGTATTCCGTTTCATCCTGTCTTTTTGCCTGATATCGATGGCTGCGGAACCAATATTAGCTGCTGCACTTGGCGGGCAATCATCGACAGAGTTGACTGATTACATCTTCCTCTTTTTTCTATTGGGGATGATTATTATGCTAACAATGTACGCCAGGGCAAAAAATAAACGCGCTGTAAAATGGCTTGCGTATACCAATATTGCCCTTTGCTCATTATGGACGATAACTGGTCTATGGAGTTTGATCGAATCGATTACTTACAGTGAATATTTGCTTTTATTGCCTGCCCTACTATTTGTCTTTCTTGGTGGAATATCGGTATGGGGAGTGTTGCGCGATTTGAGGAAAATAGATAGTGAGCAAGGAAATAGTCATCAATAGCTTTAGAGAAATACTCACTGCTATGTGATATCTAATCGGCGCTCAATAGAGCTTTAGGAAGAATTTGGATTTGGTGAAAGCTTAATCACCCACTCAGGAGCAGGGCTTTTGCCGAAATGAAGGCAGCCATATTTGCAGTAATAATGATCAAATGCCAGATATGAATACACTAAAATTTGTTCCATATTATACCGTCTAATCCTGGTATTATTTATAATAATGATGTTTGCAGCGCAACTCATGGTGGGGGTTGCAGGGCATAATCAGGGAATGAACCCCGAAGATTATGTAGCGTTAGCTTATTGTGTAGTGACTATTGCCACCCTAACCTCTTATGTCAACACGAACAATCAGGCCGCAAAACAAACACTACGATATGTAAACAGTATTCTTGTCGCTATTGGTACAGCAACTGTAACCTATGTGATTATATCAATGGGCATCAACGCGAATTCTATGCTATATTGATGCTGCCTATATTATTTTTTATAATCCCCGGAATATTGCTGGCGTGGGTATTGTTGCGGGAGGCTTTTGAAAATAGATAAAGAATTTGGTAACCCTACTTCCTCACACTATCATGCGACTGGCTCTGCGTCCCATTATTCCACAGCGTCAGGATATCCGTAGCAACCGCTGCGCCGCTTCCTGCAGCGATAGATAGCTGGCTCCTGTGCCCGGCGAGTGTCCCGGCAGCATAAATGCCTTCGGCAACCAGGTGGTCGTCGTTCTTTAGCTGGATGCGGTTCTTTTCGGGGATCGCTTTTTTGTGTGGAATAATATAGTCCATCAGGCCTTCGATCATAAAGGTATTGGCCGAGCCTATGGCTACTACTATTATTTTGGTATGATAAATGTTTTTGTTGGTGGTAACGGTAAAATTCCCTGCGCTGCCTCCTACGGACATTACTTTTTCGTTGGGGATCTGCTCCACATGGGGATATTCGGAATGCAGTTGCTCAAGGCTTTCTTCCATCAGGGCTGAGCCTAATTTTCCGGGTGGTACGCCATAGGCATTCCAAAAGACCGCATCCTGGAGGGACGATGCTTTTTGATGGGTAAGTATTCCCACCCTTTTGCCTTCGGCATAGGGTTTTTTATGTGCGGAGCCTAATATCAGTGCGCAGGATACCCCCGACACACCGCCTCCTATAATAAGGACATCGAACATACTAATGGTTTCTCGTTTTCTCTTCGATGTTCTTTGCCAGCCTGAAGATCAGAAGTATGCATACGGCACATAATGATGCAACAATCCCGATAAGGGCAACAAGGCTGTTCCCTTCTGTCAGGTTTTCAAAATCAAGCAGGGTAGCGTTAAAGATGATAAGGCCTAAAGCAATAGCTATCAGCGCGTAAATAAAAAATTTCATATAGTTTTCTCCTTATACGGTCGGTTTGGTCGCTGTGAAATTAAAAAAATTAATATTAAAGGAATAATTGTTTAACATTAGCCGCGAATAATTTAACAGCTATTGCCAACAGCACTACGCCGAACACTTTACGTATCACACCCAGGCCGTTATCCCCTAAAAGTTTCTCGATCTTCGCCGAAGATTTGAGCACCGCATACACCAAAATAACGTTGATTACGATAGCAACTATGATGTTGATCTTCTCATACTCGGCACGGAGCGAAAGCAGCGTGGTCATGGTACCGGCGCCCGCGATTATGGGGAAGGCGATGGGCACGATAGAGGCGGTACTCGGATTGTCTTCCTTATGGAGCCGTATGCCCAATATCATTTCGAGTGCCAGAAAGAACAGCACGAACGAACCCGCCACAGCAAACGAGTTGGCATCGATACCGATGAGCTTCAGGATTTCCTCGCCGACAAACAGGAACGCCACCATAATGACCATAGCCACTATAGAAGCCTTTTCCGACTGGATGTGCCCGAGCTTTGAGCGCAGGTCGACGATTATAGGGACGCTCCCTATAATATCGATCACGGCAAAAAGCACCATGGTCACGGTAAACATTTCCTTCCAGTCGAATCCCATTTTCTCAAATTTCGGACTGCAAAAGTACCGCATAAATTTCTGATGCGTGCTAATTTGGCGTTAAATTTTTGGAGGGGTTTGGCTACATGGCGATATGTTTTTTTTGCCACGAATTTATACGAATTACATTAATTAATCAAATTCGCCTTTTTCGATCTTCATACCACCTTAAAACTGTGACTAGCTGTCTACATTTTGTAGATATTAATTTTACCACATAACTTGTCCTGCCAATAGCGGGAGGCACGTAGCTTGTAAATGGCGGATAGAGATGTACCTAAGTTGCAAATAGGCTGAAGCTTCGCTTCACTATGTTCAACTATATTCACCATCAATGAAAAACTTTAAACACTATGTTTCTATGTGCTTAAATAAATTTTAGACAGTTATTGAATTTGTGAAAATTCGTGTAATTCGTGGCTAAACCTTTTATTCCTATCTTTGCCCCATGTTTCAACTGGGAAAAACAATAGTATCTGAGGATATTTTAGAAAAGGAATTTGTGTGCAACCTCTCGGCATGCCACGGCGGATGCTGTGTGGATGGCGATGCCGGCGCACCATTAATGGAAGAGGAAACCAAAATACTGGAGGCTATTTACCCGAAAGTGAAACCGTTTCTCCGTAAAGAAGGGATCGCCTCTATCGAAGCGCAGGGCACCTGGGTGAAAGGTACCGATGGCGACCTCGAAACGCCGCTTATAGATGATAAGGACTGCGCCTATGTTATTTTTGATGGCAAAACAGCCCTTTGTGGTATCGAGCAGGCCTATAACCAGGGCATCATCGACTGGAAAAAGCCTGTGTCCTGCCACCTGTACCCCATACGCGTGAAAGACTTCACCGAATTTGCTGCGGTCAATTATGACAGGTGGGACATCTGCAGCCCGGCATGCTCGTTGGGCAAAGAACTGGAAGTTCCCGTTTACAAATTCGTAAAGGAAGCGCTCATCCGCCGCTTTGGTATCGACTGGTATACTGAGCTCGAAAAAGTGGCCGCTGAATTAAAGGAAAACCCGTCGCAGCGTAGGCGCTGAAATAGGTGTTAAAGCCCTTGTTTTACTGCCTGTCACGCTGAAAAATTCCGTAACTTCACAGAATGTAATTGTTTGAAAACCAAAAAGATATGTTTTAATAAATCTTTAACGTTTGGTTAAGGCTTGTTAAAAACTATGCCCGATTGTCAATAACTTTGGCTTTCATTTTTTGATCCAAATGCCAATCTTTGTAGTCCCTTCGTAAGACACAAAACATCTATATCAATACAATAAAAGTCAAAGCATTATGTCTGCAATTGAGCCCATATTACAGGAAAATAAGAACAGGTTTGTCATTTTTCCGATAAAGCACCATGATATATGGGAATGGTACAAAAAAATGGAAGCCAGCTTCTGGACTGCCGAGGAGATCGACCTTCACCAGGACCTTAATGACTGGAACACCAAGCTGAATGAGGATGAGAAATATTTCATAAAGCATATCCTGGCATTTTTTGCCGCATCCGACGGTATCGTTAATGAGAACCTTGCCGAGAATTTCGTGAATGAGGTGCAGTACCCGGAAGCCAAGTTTTTCTACGGTTTCCAGATCATGATGGAAAACATCCACAGCGAGACTTATTCGCTCCTTATAGATACCTATGTAAAGGATGAGAATGAAAAAGACCGGCTGTTCCACGCCCTTGAAGTATTTCCGGCAATTAAGAAAAAAGCCGACTGGGCTATCAAGTGGATAGGTTCCGATTCTTTTGCCGAAAGGCTTATTGCTTTTGCGGCCGTGGAAGGTATCTTCTTTTCAGGCGCGTTCTGTGCTATTTTCTGGCTTAAAAAGCGTGGGCTTATGCCGGGGCTTACCTTTTCTAATGAATTGATATCGAGAGATGAAGGTGTGCATTGTGATTTTGCGGTACACCTGCACAACCACCACCTTGTGAATAAAGTTTCGAAGTCAAGGATAAAAGAGATCATTATGGATGCGCTTGATATTGAGCGTGAATTCATTACCGAGTCGCTCCCCGTGAGCCTTATCGGGATGAACTCTGTCCTGATGATACAATACCTGGAATTCGTGGCCGACAGGCTGTTGGTGGAGCTGGGCTGTGAGCGCCAGTACAACCAGGGCAACCCATTCGATTTCATGGATATGATCTCGCTGCAGGGCAAGACCAACTTCTTTGAGAAAAGGGTGTCCGAATACCAGAAAGCAGGAGTGCTTAATAAAGAAGGCGATTCGCAGAAGATCAGCTTCGACGCCGATTTTTAATTAAAACTTACTAACTGATTATAAGGTTCGCTATTAGCGTTCCGATTACTAACCACTTAAATTTTTGGCCATATGTATGTAGTAAAAAGAGACGGAAAAAGAGAGCCGGTAATGTTTGATAAAATTACCGACAGGGTAAGGAAATTATGCTATGAACTGAATGAACTGGTAGACCCCGTTAAAGTGGCAATGCGTGTTATTGAAGGTTTATACGATGGCGTAACTACATCAGAACTGGACAACCTTGCAGCAGAAACAGCTGCTTCTATGACAATTACACACCCTGACTATGCACAGCTGGCGGCCCGTATCGCGGTATCCAACCTGCACAAGAATACCAAGAAGTCGTTTTCCGAAACGATGCATGATATGTACCACTACGTGAACCCGAGGACAGGGCAGGAGTCGCCGCTGCTTTCGGATGAGGTATATGAAGCAATAATGGCCAATGCCGAGGTACTCGACTCTACCATTATCTACAATAGGGATTTTAATTACGACTATTTCGGGTTCAAGACGCTGGAGCGTTCCTACCTGCTAAAAATAAACGGACAGATAGTGGAGCGCCCGCAGCACATGCTGATGCGTGTTTCCGTAGGTATCCACCTGAACGATATCCAGTCGGCCATAGAGACCTATGAGCTGATGTCCAAAAAATATTTTACCCACGCTACGCCTACGCTGTTCAACTCCGGTACGCCAAAAGCGCAGATGTCGTCGTGCTTCCTGCTTACCATGAGAGACGACAGTATCGAGGGTATCTACGACACGCTGAAGCAAACTGCGATGATCTCGCAATCGGCAGGCGGTATAGGCTTGTCTATCCATAATGTAAGGGCTACAGGCTCGTACATCCGTGGCACGAATGGTACGTCGAACGGTATTGTGCCAATGCTCCGCGTTTTTAACGATACTGCCCGTTATGTAGACCAGGGCGGCGGCAAGCGCAAGGGAAGCTTTGCCGTATACATCGAGACATGGCATGCCGATATCTTCGATTTCCTTGACCTGAAAAAGAACCACGGTAAAGAGGAGATGCGTGCGCGCGACTTATTCTATGCGATGTGGACGTCTGACCTGTTTATGAAGCGCGTGCAGGATGATGCGCAATGGACGCTGATGTGCCCTAACGAATGCCCGGGACTGTATGATGTATATGGTGAGGAGTTCGAGGCGCTGTACCATTCGTATGAAGCTGCCGGAAAAGGCCGCAAGACCATCAAGGCGCGTGACCTTTGGGAAAAGATACTGGAATCGCAGATCGAGACCGGAACGCCATACATGTTGTACAAGGATGCGGCCAACAGGAAATCGAACCAGAAGAACCTGGGTACTATCCGTTCGTCCAACCTTTGTACCGAGATCATGGAATATACTGCAGCTGACGAAGTTGCCGTGTGTAACCTTGCATCGCTGTCGTTGCCGATGTTCGTGGAAGATGGCAAATTCAACCATCAGTTCCTGTATGATGTAACCAAACGCGTAACCCGCAACCTTAATAAAGTGATCGACAGGAATTTCTATCCTGTTAAAGAGGCGGAGAACTCTAATATGCGCCACCGTCCGGTTGGATTGGGTGTGCAGGGGCTTGCCGATGCGTTTATCCTGATGCGCCTTCCGTTCACCAGCGATGAAGCCAAAAAGCTGAACCAGGAGATATTCGAGACCATGTATTTTGCTGCGGTGACCGCTTCTATGGAAGAGGCTAAAATAGACGGGCCTTATTCAACATTTGAAGGCTCGCCGATATCGCAGGGAGAATTCCAGTACAACCTTTGGGGCCTTAAGGACGAAGACCTTAGCGGCCGTTGGGACTGGGCTTCGCTACGCAAGGAAGTTATGGAGCACGGTGTGCGCAACTCGTTGCTTATGGCGCCAATGCCTACCGCATCTACATCGCAGATACTCGGAAATAATGAAGCATTCGAGCCATATACATCCAACATATATACACGCAGGGTGCTTTCGGGCGAATTTATCGTGGTGAACAAGCACCTGCTGGAAGACCTGGTATGCCTTGGCCTATGGAATGAAAACCTGAAACAGGAGATCATGAGGGCTAACGGATCGATACAGGATATTGACGGTATCCCTGCCGATATTAAAGAACTGTACAAAACCGTGTGGGAAATGAGCATGAAGGACATCATCGATATGTCGCGCCAAAGGGGCTACTTCATCGACCAGTCCCAATCGCTTAACCTGTTCATGGAAGGTGCTACGTTTGCCAAGCTTACGTCGATGCACTTCTACGCATGGCAGAGCGGCCTGAAGACCGGTATGTACTACCTAAGGACCAAAAGTGCGGTGGATGCCATCAAGTTTACGCTTAACAACGACAAGAAAGCTGAACCTGCACCAAAAGCAATGGCTATTGCAGAACCAATAGCAGTTGACGGCGAGTCGTCAATGTCGGTAACCGAATTCCAGGCAATGCTGGAGCGTTCGCGCAACGCCGACCCGGAAGACTGCGAAATGTGCGGATCATAATTTGATAAACACAAATAAAAACTAGGAAGGAGCAGCTAAGTTTGCTCCTTCTTTTTTACTTTTAACACATGAAAGACCCACTTTACTATCGTACCGACCTGCTTGCCACTAAAGGCCAGCGCCTTGCCAATCTTATTATTGATTTTATTTTCAGGTTCGTCCTGATATTCGCCTTTGGAATGCTAGCAGGTTTGCTGACAGCAGTTGGATATGACGGATTGTATATATGGATACAAAACCCGGGCACCTGGAGCGAATATCTTATCGAATGGGGCCTTTTGGTTGTGTACTATCTGTTAATGGAAATGACCACGCAGCGCACGATTGGCAAATTAATTACAGGCACGAAAGTAGTAATGGAAGATGGCTCGAAGCCGCCTGCGGGCACTATCGCTCTAAGGACGTTATGCAGGCTGATACCTTTTGACGCGTTTTCATTTTTAGGCGACAGGGGCTGGCACGACAGCATTACGCACACATACGTCGTAGATGTAAAGAAATATAATGCGGCTAAACATCTCGAAGATTCTTTTGCAGAGATAGGCAGCGAAATAAAATATCAGTAATATGGCAAAAGACGAAAAACCGATCTATACAGGCATCATCGAAAAAGATGAAGCCGGCAACTACTTCTGCGGCGAATACCTGCTGGATTACCGCCAGGTGGAAACCAAATTCCAACTTGGCGATAAAATATCGATTAAATCGATAATAGAGAACCCAAGCGACAAGAGCTATGCAAAATATCCTAAGAAATCAAAGGAGTTTTCGTTGGCGGATAAGAAGAAGTTTTTGAAATAATTTTTTAAAGGATTATTAGATATTGGATTTTTGGACTGCAAGATTGTACGTCTGGTCTTAAAGTCTAAAAATCTAAAAATCCAAAAGTCTAAAATAATGATGCAATGGGAACAGCTCCTGTCCTTAAAAAGGCAGGGCGATACAAGCAAGCGCCTGCGCAGGGAACAGGACGACACACGCCTTGGCTTCGAGGTGGATTATGACCGTATAATCTTCTCTTCGGCATTTCGCAGCCTGCAGGACAAGACGCAGGTGATCCCTTTGTCTAAAACCGATTTCGTACATACCCGCCTCACGCACAGCCTTGAAGTGTCGGTAGTGGGGCGCTCATTGGGCAGGCTTGTGGGTAAAAAGATTATCGAAAAGCATCCGTACCTCAGCGAGGTCCATGGGTACCAAATGAACGATTTTGGCGCCATTGTAGCCGCGGCGGCCTTATCGCACGATATCGGTAACCCGCCTTTCGGGCATTCGGGAGAGAAAGCTATCGGCGAATATTTCAAGACGGGCAGGGGGCAGCACTATAAAGAGCAACTGACCGACAAGCAATGGCAGGACCTCATCGACTTTGAAGGCAATGCCAATGGCTTTAATCTGCTCACGGCATCGCGTCCGGGTGTAGATGGCGGGTTGCGCCTTACGTATGCTACCCTTGGCGCTTTCATGAAATATCCGAAAGAATCACTCCCTAAAAAACCGACCGCTAATATATCCGATAAAAAATACGGCTTCTTCCAATGCGATAAGGAGTTTGTACAGGATGTAGCCAAAGAGTTGGGCCTGATCCCGAACAAAACCGGCGAGGATATCGGGTTCGAACGCCACCCGCTGGCCTATCTTGTAGAAGCGGCCGATGATATCTGCTATACGATAATGGATTTTGAGGATGGCATCAACCTTGGCGTGATTCAGGAAGAGTTTGCATTGGAATACCTCATCAAACTGGTGAAGGACAGTATCGATGCGGCAAAATACAATACGCTTACCACCAAGGAAGACCGTCTCGGTTACCTTCGCGCCCTCGCCATCGGGAGCCTGATAAACGATGCTGTCAACGTATTCCTCGAAAATGAAGAGGCGATATTACAGGGGAAATACCCTTATGCCCTTACCGACCAGGGGAAATATACCGCACAGATGAACGACATTATCAAACTGAGCATAAAGAATATTTATCAAAGCCGCGAGGTGGTTGAGAAGGAAGTTATAGGCTACCGCATTATTGCTACGCTGCTGGATACGTTCTGTACGGCCTACAATAACAAGTTCGACGGGGCTTCCGGCAACTATGACAACCTGGTGCTAAAGCTGCTTCCCGAGAAATTCGTTACCGAAAAAATGAGCCTGTACGACCGCCTGCTACACATCTGCCACTTTGTGTCGACCCTGACGGATGGCAAAGCGGTAATGCTGTATAATACGATAACAGGAGCGAAATAGAGATTGTTAGATTGCTGGATTTTAGACTGTTAGGCATGACGCATAGTCTTGCAGTCTAAAATCCAATAATCTAAAATCTAAAAAGTATAGCTCAGCCCTACACCCAGCATCTGCTTTAGCTGTATTTTCGGTCCAACCTGCACCACGGTACCATTCACTTCTTTGGTAGCTTTTACGTCATCGTCGTAAATAATATTGGTGCCGATGTTGGCTTTTACATATTGGTTTACAGTCATATCAAGCTGTAGCTGCCAGTTCACATCAATATTCCCGAAATTGTTCAGGTAATCGGTGTATAATGTTATCCGGTTGTCCAGCATTATATTCTTGAATACCTGCCTCTTTATATTATTGGTAACCAATATACCCACTTCTGTACGTGATCTTTTTCCGTGCGTGATGATATTCCCGTCGGCATCTCTTACCGCCTTATCTACCCCAAAAGCCCCTGCATCGGCAAGATCCTGGTTAAGCACGAGCGTTGTTTTGTCGGTCAGTGGCGAAAAATAAGCGGTCAGCCCAAGATCCTTGCGGATGTATTCACTCCCGACCCCAAGGAAGATGTAGGCAGGCGCAAAAGGCCCGGATATTTCTTTAGTAGTATTCGGATACGCATAACCATTGGCAAACTGCGTCTGGAAATTGAATTTGGCACTGTAATACCAATTGGAAAGGGTGTCCTTCCGATAGCCGAATGTAGAGTTAAACTGCACCTGGTCGTCAGTCTTGCGTGTTTCCTGGCCTTCCTGGCTGTTAAAGCCGTATTTCAGGATAAGCTCGTTGAGCCAGTTCACATTTTTCCGTACATACTTCCGTGTGAAATTGGCTTTTCCAAGTATTGTTACCGAGTTGTTACCCCCTACGCTCCAGTTGACAAACGATATCTGGTTGATGTCAAGCCCGAGCGCGTTTGTCTTTTCCCAGTAGGTAATAGAGTCGGGAACGGTAGTCGTGATAAGCACCTGCGAGCGGGATATTTGCGTAAAGGCAATAAGCAGTAAGGCGACAAAGCAGGCTTTAGTCTTCATTGAAACGGGCTTTAGTTGAATTGCGGTGCAAAAATCGGTAATTTCAGTAACCTGAAAAAATATCCTGTAAGGAATTAACGTCAATACCACAATAATGTTGCAATTGCTTAATTGTCCCGTGTTCGACGAACGTGTCAGGAACGCCCAGCATTCTTATTTCTTTTGAATAATGATGCTTTGCCGCAAATGTGGCAATGCTGCTCCCGAAGCCTCCGCTGATGGCGCCGTCTTCGATGGTGATGAGCTTTTCGTAGGTAGTGAAAATAGTGTGCAGCAGCGTTTCGTCAAGCGGCTTTACAAACCCGAAATCATAATGGGAAAACAGGCCGGCATTTTCTGTTTGCGCCAATGCTTTTATTACGTTGTTGCCAATAGTCCCGGTAGAAAGTATGGCAACCTTTGAGCCACCTTTCAGTTGATGCGCTTTCCCGATCTCAATTTTTTCAAAAGGCTTTTGCCAGTCGGTAGATTCACCTCTCCCGCGTGGGTAGCGTATCGCAATGGGGTGCTCCAGGCCCAGTTGTGCTGTATATAAAATATTGCGCAAAGCCACTTCGTTGAGCGGTGCGTAGATGATGAGGTTCGGGATGCAGTTCAGATAGGCCAGGTCGAACACGCCATGGTGGGTAGCGCCATCCTCGCCCACCAGCCCTGCCCTGTCGAGGCAGAAGATTACCGGCAGGTTCTGCAGCGCCACATCGTGTATCACCTGGTCGTAGGCGCGCTGCAGGAAGGTAGAATAGATGTTGCAATACACGATCATGCCTTGCGTTGCCATCCCTGCCGCAAGCGTTACAGCATGTTGCTCGGCAATGCCTACGTCTACAGCCCTTTCGGGAAAAGCCTCCATCATGAACTTCATCGAACTTCCCGATGGCATGGCGGGCGTAATGCCGATTATTTTGTTATTTTTTTCGGCAAGTTCTACTATCGTCAACCCGAAAACATCCTGGTATTTAGGTGGAAGCCCTTCTTCGGCTATAGCTAAAATCTCGCCCGTAAGCCGGTCGAATTTTCCCGGAGCATGGTATTTCACCTGGTCTTCCTCAGCCTGTTTCAGTCCTTTGCCTTTGGTGGTAATGATATGCAGGAAACGCGGCCCCCTGAGGGTCTTCTGGCGTTCCAGTTCTTTTAGCAGTGTTGGAAGGTCATGCCCGTCGATAGGCCCCGAATAGTCGAAATTAAGCGACTTGATCATGTTATTGTCGCGCGGGTTGCGGCCTTCCTTTACATCGGTAAGATAGTTCTTCAGTGCCCCCACGCTCGGGTCGATACCGATTGCATTGTCGTTGAGGATAACCAGCAGGTTGGCATCGGTCACACCGGCATGGTTCAGTCCCTCGAACGCCATACCCGATGCTATACTGGCATCACCTATCACTGCAATGTGTGCTTTATCCGGATCACCTTTAAGCTGCCAGGCAATAGCCATACCCAGTGCCGCTGATATGGAGGTGCTGGAATGGCCTGTGCCAAAGGTGTCGTATTCGCTCTCACTGCGTTTCGGGAAACCGCTGATGCCGCCTAACTGGCGATTGGTGTCGAAGATGTCTTTACGGCCCGTGAGTATCTTATGGCCATACGCCTGGTGGCCCACATCCCATACAAGTAAATCTTCAGGGGTATTAAAAACATAATGCAGGGCAATGGTAAGCTCGGTCACGCCGAGGCTTGCCCCAAGGTGGCCTTCTTTAACCGAAACAATATCAATAATAAATTCGCGCAGTTCTTTAGCAAGCTGCGGCAATTGTTCGGCGCTGAGTTTCCTCAGGTCGGATGGATATTGTATATGTTGGAGTAAGCTGCTTGCCATGTTCTGTGTAAGAAAAACAAATTTACGATATTTTGATGGAACACCGTTTTTCCATTTCGACCAGCGGGAGAAATCTCTATAAAGTTTTATTCCCTTACTTTCTGCGGAGGCGGAAAAGAATCTATTTTCGGGCTCACAACAATATCACCCATCATTGGCGAGTCATCAGTAGGTGGTAAGGGTTCAACCGCTACAGCACCGGTAAGATGCGCTTCCTTATTGCTCACTACATGTACTCCAGACCCGCATGATTTCTTTTGAGGCTGAGGCGGGAGGCTGTCAGGAATGGCGATTATGCCAACCGTATGCCTCATCTCTGTGTCATCAACAGCACTACTGTCTTTCTCAATAGCCACCTCACCGATCTTCTGCCCGTTATTGCAGCTAAGCAATGTAGTGCCCATTGTTACCAACAGCGCCAGCAGGAATACATTCCTGAACCTTGTCTGGGTATACAAAACCTTTTCCGGAATGGTAATTGTGAACTTATCTAGCTGGCCGGAGGTAAACCGTCCGCATACTTTCTGGCCGCTGTTGGCCAGCAGGTAGCTTTGTATTTCAGTGGCGCTCATCCCGGTAAAGTCGGTTACAGTTTTGGCACATTGCCCGCAGAAGCGCCCCTGCTCGTTGGGTGTCATGGCAGTCCAGTCTTCGTGGCAGGGCTTCGGGATGGAGATCTTATAGTCCATAAGGTGAGAAAATTGCTTGTAAAGGTATAACGGGATTAATTGGCAGAATCGTATTTTTGTTTTATGGAAAACATCTTCACCGACGAATATTTCATGAAAAAAGCCTTCCAGGAGGCGCAGGCCGCTTTTGATAAAGGCGAAATACCCGTTGGGGCTGTCATTGTAGTTGATAACAAAGTAATTGCCCGTACGCACAACCTCACTGAAATGCTTACCGATGTCACTGCCCATGCCGAAATGCAGGGCATCACGGCAGCTGCCAATTTCCTGGGCGGGAAGTACCTCACGGGATGCACGCTGTATGTTACCCTTGAGCCGTGCCAGATGTGCGCCGGGGCATTGTACTGGAGCCAGATATCCAAAATTGTTTTCGGCGCTACGGACGACCAGCGGGGCTACCGTGCCATGGGCGGGAAGCTGCATCCGAAAACGGTGGTTATCGGTGGTATTATGGAAGAGGAATGCGGTAATTTAGTAAAGGATTTTTTTAAGCAGCGTAGAAAGTAATTTGAAACGCGGATGACGCGGATTTAGGCGAATTATCACGGATTTCAACAGGGGATACAGCTAATCGGCAGGAGTATTACGTCCCGTCACCCTCTCCTTGGGAGAGGGCCGGGGTGAGGACTTAAATAACGTAAAATACGATGTTTACGACCGCGTGAAGGATAGAGGCGATATCCTGTTGAGCCTGCCTGCCGCCAAAGGCAGGGCACGAAGCAGATAAAGCCGACCCGAGGTTGAAGGCCGAATTGGCGAAGCAAAGCCTGACGGCGAAGAGCAGCGGAGCCGGCACGCCCAAAACATATTTCCGGCCTTTTTTCAAAGTGATTTTTCACATCTAATTATTTGATAATCAAATAAATAAAAATTTAAGAAAAATTTGACATTTTATTTGAAATAATCTATAATTTTAATGCAATATTTACTTCATATTCTTAGTTATAGCGTCAAATAAGTGTCACATAATTAGTCTCTTAACCATAACCAAAACCAACCTATGAAAACCATGAAACTGGTGCTGTACTTTACAGTCATCACATTGCTTCTGCATTCCTGTTCCAAAGACTCAGGAAAAGATTTCGATTCAGACTATACATTGTATAGGGAGTACATTTCCAGCTTTTCATCGGGTATAATTTCAACAAAGGCAGACATCCAGGTAGGACTCGCGTTCACCAAAAAAGAATGGCAGGTTGGCCAGGAGCTCGACAGCGATTATTTCTCTGTTTCGCCAAGTGTGGAAGGCAAAGTCTTCTTCCTTGAAGGCGATATGCTTGCGTTCCGCCCCAATAAAAGGCTGGATCAGGATACCGAATACCGGGTTACGCTCCACCTCTCCAAATTTATAAATACGCCTTCCAACCTTTCCGATTTCAACTTCCGGGTAAAGACCCAGAAGCAGGATTTTTTGGTCACAACACAGGACCTGCAATCCTACAACCGCGACTGGCAGTACCTTAACGGCAGCCTGAAAGCCAGCGATTATATGGATATGGCTACAGTTAAAAAGCTCGTGACTGCCGAACAGGAAGGCCGCAAGCTTCCCGTGCGTTTTGACGGCAACACAACAGGCGGCGCCGAATTCCACCTTATTATAGACAGCATCCAGCGGAAGGCACAGAACAGCAAAGTTAAGATCAGCTGGAATGGCAAGCCCTTCAATATCGAAAGGGAGGGCTCGGAATTTTTTGAGATTCCCGGCAAGGATAATTTCAAGGTGCTGAACATGCAGCCTGCTGAAGGCGACAACCAGACGCTGCTCATCAACTTTAGCGACCCTATAAGGAAAGACCAGGATTTCAGCGGCCTTGTAGCAGTTGAAAGTATAGAGAACCTGAAATATGCAGTGGACGGCAACCTTCTGAAAGTGTTCTTTGCCGAACCGCTCAATGGGACTTTTACTGTAGAAGTTTTCCAGGGTATTGAAAGTGAAGACGGATTTAAGACCAAAACCTCATTTACAGAAAGGGTATTATTTGAGCAACTCAAGCCTGAAGTGAAATTCCTGAAAAGCGGGACGATACTGCCGTCTTCGAGCAACCTGAAGATTAATTTCCAGGCGGTGAACCTGAGCGCGGTGGATGTGAAAGTGTACCGTATTTTCGAAAATAACGTGATGCAGTTCCTTCAGGACAATGATATCGAGAGTGGCTATGGCCTGCGCAACGTTGCATTGCCGGTAGCTAAGACCAAGCTCGTGCTAAACACCAATAAAATGGTCAACTACGCCAAGTGGAACTCCTTCGCGCTTGACCTTTCCAAGATCATCAAGCCGGAACCGGGTGCGATTTACCATATCGAGATGTCGATGCGCAAGTCGTATTCACTATATAAATGCGATGACAGCGGAACCGTTCAGCAGGCAGATGCCGAAGAGGAAGAGGACGACGACGAGGAGGAAGATTTCACCGAATATGACGACGGCGAAAATGACTACTATAATTATGACTACGACTGGGATCAGCGCGAAAACCCGTGCAGCAACTCGTACTACTACGACAGGCAGGTACAAACCAACGTACTGGCCAGCGACCTGGGCGTTATAGCCAAAAAAGGCAAGAACGACAGCTTCTTCTTTGCGGTGGCAAGCATAACGACTACCGAAGTTGTTGCGGGCGCGAAGGTGGAACTGTTCAATTACCAAAGGCAAAAGCTGGCTTCAGGCACTACAAACAGTGAAGGTACGCTGATGTTGAGTTCTGATAAAAAGCCGTATTTCGCCATTATCAAAAAAGGCACGAATACTACGTATGTGAAGCTCGCCGACGGCAGTTCGCAGTCGTTGAGTAATTTTGATGTAGATGGCACCGAGCTCCAGAAAGGATTGAAAGGATTTATCTATGGCGAGCGCGGCGTGTGGCGTCCCGGCGATACTTTGTTTTTAGGCTTTATATTAAATGACAAAGAAGCCAAGCTGCCGCCATCGCACCCGATAAAACTGAGGCTGAGCGACCCCAGCGGCAAAATGACGTTCCAGGCGATGCAGACCTACAACCAGAAGAACCACTTTAAGTTCGTAGTACCTACGCAACAGGGCGCGCCAACAGGCAACTGGGAAGCGATGATATCGGTGGGCGGAGCGCATTTTTACAAAAGCATCAAGATAGAGACCATCAAGCCAAACAGGCTCAAGATAAAGAACAGTTTTGAGGGCAAGACCATTTCGGCTTCCGCCCAAAATACGGGCAGTGTACAGGTAATGTGGCTGCATGGCGCTATTGCGAAAGACCTCAAGGTGGAAATGCAGGCCAAGTTCCTGAAACAGAAAACGGAGTTCAAAGGATATTTCAATTATATATTCGATGACCCTACACAGGATTTCAGTACCGAAGAAGTGAACATCTTCTCGGGCAAGACCGATGCCAATGGCGCGGCGGTGGTTACGCTTCAGCCGAAACTACAGTCGCGTGCGCCGGGCATGCTGAAAACCGCCATCATTACCAAAGCCTATGAAAAAGGTGGCGACTTTAGTACCGACGTAATAACGGCAAGTTACTCACCGTATGATACCTATGTGGGCGTAAAAATGCCGCAGCCGAACAAATACGGTATGCTCGAAACCGGCAAATCGAACAGGTTTGACGTAGCCACCGTAAACGAGAAGGGCCAGGCGAAAGGCTCACGGAGATTGGAAGTAAAAATTTACAAGGTAGACTGGCGCTGGTGGTGGGATGCCTCGGGTGATGACCTGTCGGCCTATAGTTCGGCGACGTCCAATTCACCGGTATTCTCAAGGCAGGTTGTTACCGACGGTTCGGGCAAGGGCAGTTTCAACTTTTCCGCTGAAGAAGAGGAATGGGGTCGTTATCTCGTGCGTGTAACCGATGTTGAAAGCGGGCATTCGTCAGGGGAAACTGTGCTTATAGATTCCCCTTCATGGTCAGGGCGCTCACGTAATAGCACTGGTGAGGAAGCTGCCATGCTGATGTTCAGTACCGATAAGCAAAAGTATGCCGTAGGCGAAAAAGCCACTATTTCCTTCCCGTCAAGCGAGGGCGGAAGGGCGTTGGTATCATTGGAAAATGGCTCGAAAGTGGTGGAAACCTACTGGGCGCCGACTAAAAAAGGCGAAACACAGGTAACCATCCCTATAACCCCGGAATTGGCGCCGAACGTGTACATACACATCACGCTGTTGCAGCCGCATGCTACAACCGCAAACGACCTGCCTATCAGGATGTATGGCATAGTGCCTATCGAGGTGGTGGATAAAAATACCCTGCTGCAGCCGCAGATAACCATGCCTGCCGTACTCAAGCCGGAGCAGAAGACAACGATAAAAGTCAGCGAGAAATCAGGCAGGGCGATGACCTACACGATTGCTATTGTGGATGACGGATTGCTCGATCTTACACGCTTTAAGACCCCGAATGCATGGGACAGCTTCTATGCGAAGGAAGCCCTGGGCGTGAAGACATGGGATATCTATGACGATGTGATAGGCGCGTATGGCGGGCAGGTGAACCAGGTATTCAGCATCGGTGGTGATGCCGATATGGGTGGTGGCAAAGCTAAAAAAGCCAATCGCTTTAAGCCGGTAGTGATTTACCTCGGGCCATATACCATTGGCAAAGGCGAGACAAGGGTACACGATATCAAGCTGCCGAAATATGTAGGCTCGGTGCGTACAATGGTGGTTGCCGCCAATGCCGACTTCAGTGCGTATGGTATGGCAGAGAAGACCACACCGGTACGCAGCCCGCTGATGCTGTTGGCCTCGCTTCCGCGGAAAGTGACTCCGAAAGAGAAAGTAACGCTTCCGGTAACGGTATTCGCCATGGAAAGCCAGGTGAAGAATGTAACGCTGCAGCTGAAAACGAATAACGGCTTCCGGGTGATTGGCAAGTCCACACAAAACATAAGCTTTACGAGGCCGGATGAGAAGGTTGCGTATTTTGACCTTGAAGTGAACGACCTCACCGGAATAGGAAAAGTGACCGTAATTGCGACATCCGGCAAGGAAAAAGCAAGTTACGATGTAGAGCTCGACATCATGAACCCGAACCCTGTAACCACGATGTATAAGGAAGTCGTTTTAGAACCGGGCAAGTCGGCTAAGATAGACTGGGCATCCTTTGGCGTAGCCGGAAGCAACAAGGCCAGGCTGGAAGTATCGTCATTCCCGTCTATCGACTTTAACCGCAGGCTGGATTACCTGATACAATACCCGCACGGCTGTGTGGAGCAAACCACTTCGAGCGTGTTCCCGCAATTGTACCTGGCAGATATTGCCGATATCGACCTGACGAGGAAGAATAAGATACAGAAAAACGTAACAACAGCGATACAGAAATTATCGCAGTTTCAGGTAGCCGACGGCGGCTTTGCCTACTGGCCGGGGCAATCCGACCCAGACGACTGGGGTTCGAGCTATGCAGGGCATTTCCTTGTGGAAGCGGAGAAAAAAGGCTATGCGCTGCCGATGAACATGAAAAAACAATGGCTGCAATACCAGCAGAAAAATGCAAGGCAGTGGCGCTACAATCAGGGCTACCACAACGACTTCGCGCAGGCCTACAGGCTGTATACACTGGCACTGGCCGGTTCACCTGACCTGTCATCTATGAACAGGCTCCGGGAAACAGCAGGAATATCGAACGAGTCGAGGCTAAGGCTTGCTGCGGCGTATGCTTTGGCAGGGCAAAAGAATACGGGCCAGGCGTTGCTAAGTCAAAGCACGCTTGAAGATACCGGTACTGATTACAGCTATTATTACTATGGCTCGGCTGATCGCAACAGGGCAATGGCTCTGGAAACGCTGGTAATTTTAGGCCAGAAGGAAAAAGCATTCGGCATGGCGGCCAAGCTGGCAAAACAAATGTCATCCAGCCAGTGGATGAGCACTCAAACCACAGCCTACTGCCTGTATGCGATGTCGAAATTTGCACAGCTGAACGGCCCGAAAGGCATTGATATCAGTTATACGAATAAAGGCAAGACACAGGCGATAAGCACCGCCAAGACCTTTGCCGACAGGGCGCTGGAACTAAGCCCGAGCAATAGCGTGACCCTCAAGAACAACAAGCAGGGAACGCTTTATGTAAAAGTGGTATACAGCGGCATATTGCCGGTAGGCCAGGAGCAGACCGAAGAACGCGGATTTAAGACCAATATCACGTTTAAAGACAGGGGCGGTAAGGTTATCAATCCATCGTCGCTGGCGCAGGGGACCGAGTTTGTAGCCGAGGTGACCATAAGCAATACCAAAGGCGAGAGCGTGGACAATGTAGCGCTTACGCAGATCATCCCATCGGGTTGGGAAATTGTGAATACAAGGTTTACCGACTTTGGCAGCTTTGCAGAGAACAACGTAGACTACACCGACATCCGCGACGACAGGACGAACTTCTATTTCTCGCTGAAGCACAATGAGACCAAGGTGTTCCGTATACTACTCAATGCGTCCTATCCGGGCAGCTATTACCTGCCGGGCGTACAGTGTGAGGCGATGTACGACAACTCGTTCCTGGCTCGGACTAAGGGCCAGTGGGTGCAGGTAGTGAAGTAGTATTTTAGGGCATTTGTCATTCTGACGAAGGAAGAATCTCTAAGTTATATATTTAGAGATTCTTCACTCCATTACTCTTCGTTCAGAATGACATGCGCTTTAAAAATTTGTATATTTGAAAATTAAAGATATTGTTATGGAAGCTTATAAATTGAGGGAAAAAATTCTTCGCGAAGTTAATGATGCAGACGAAATACTATTAAGGGTAATGGACGATGCTATTGAAGCTTATCATCATACGCAGTTTCCCATGGTATCCGAGCCTATATCTATTGAGCAATATAATAGGGAACTGGATATTGCAGATGAACAAATTGCTAATGGTGACATATTTACTCAGGAAGAAGTTAGTGAGATTATTAAGCGATGGGGAAGAAGGTAGTTTGGACACGTGTTGCCATAGAACAACTATCTGACATTCATGAATACATCTATAATACCACAAAATCGTTTCGGATTGCAGACAATGTTATTCTTCAAATTCAGAACTCTTCCGAAATACTCAGCAATAATCCTGAAATCTATCCATTAGACATCTATAAACTTAGAAATAATGGCAACTATCGTGCATACGAAATTTTCCATTATAGGATTTCATACAGAATAGAAGAACAAATTTATATTACTTCACTCAGGCATACCAGTCGTGTTCCAAAATTATATTAATAACATCTTTTGATGAAAATCCCTCATTGGATAAAAGAAAATAAAGCAAGGTTTTTTATTACCCTTGTCTTCCTCATCGCCTTCTATTTCTGCTTACCGCGAAAACTGTTCGACAACCCTTATTCTACAGTGATAGAAAGCGCGCAGGGCGACTTGCTTGCCGCACGTATTGCGAAGGATGGGCAATGGCGTTTCCCGGCGCAGGACAGCGTGCCGTATAAATTCAGGCAATGTATCGTCCATTTTGAGGACCAGCACTTTTATTACCATCCTGGTTTCAATCCGGTCGCGATAGTGAAGGCCATGAAGCAAAACCACGATGCCGGAAAGGTTGTCCGTGGTGGAAGTACGCTCACGCAGCAGGTCATCCGGCTTTCACGCGAAGGCAAAGAGCGTAGCTACGTAGAAAAGTTGGTGGAACTCATTTTGGCCGCAAGGCTGGAAACCCGCTACAGCAAAGATGAGATACTTGGCCTGTATGCTGCACATGCGCCGTATGGCGGAAATGTGGTAGGCCTTGAAATGGCCTCATGGCGGTACTTTGGCGTGCAGCCGCACCAGCTGTCGTGGGCGGAAAGCGCTACACTGGCGGTACTGCCCAATGCGCCGGGGCTTATATATCCGGGGCGAAACCAGCAGGAACTTCGCGACAAGCGGGACAGGCTGCTGAAAAAACTATTCGATGAAAAAATAATCGACAAGCAGACCTATGAGCTGGCATTACAGGAAGACCTGCCTAAAAAACCTTTCGACCTGCCGCAAACCGCACCGCATTTATTACAGAATATCGGCAAGAGGAAGGACGGCCAACGGATAAAGACAACGGTAAACACCAACCTGCAGAACCGCGTAAACCAAATCGCTGCGCGCTATTACCAGGAATATAAGCAGACGGAAGTCTACAACCTCGCCATCATGGTAGTAGATGTGGAAACGCGCAACATTGTAGCCTATGTAGGCAACTCGCCAACCGACCGTAACCACCAGAAAGATGTAGATATTATCCCTGCGCCGCGGAGTACGGGCAGCATATTAAAGCCGCTGCTTTTCGCCTCGATGCTGGATGCCGGCGAGATACTGCCGAATACCTTAGTTGCAGATGTGCCCACCCAAATCGCAGGCTACAGCCCAAAAAACTATGAGCTGACCTATGACGGTGCGGTGCCTGCGCAAAAGGCATTGTCGCGTTCTCTTAACATCCCTGCCGTGCTGATGCTGAAGGATTTTGGGGTACACCGCTTTTATGAGCAGTTGCAGCATTTTAAATTGCACGACATCAATAAGCACCCTAACCATTACGGGCTGTCGCTGATATTGGGCGGCGCCGAATCGAACCTTTGGGACTTGTGCCGTACCTATGCCGGGATGAGCTCGACGCTGAATTACTTCAATGCCCACCAGGCGAAGTACAGGACGCATGAATTTGCCGAGCTCAACTGGGACAGCAACGTGACGCGTGATTTCGGGAAGGAAGTGTACAACAAGCCGGAGCTGGGCGCGGGGGCAATATGGCTGACCTATAATGCCATGAAGGAAGTGAACCGCCCACAGGCCGATGAGGCATGGCGCTTTTACGACTCATCACTCGAAATTGCCTGGAAGACCGGGACAAGCTTTGGCAGCCGCGATGCGTGGGCGATTGGCACCAACTCTAAATATGTGGTGGGCGTGTGGGTCGGCAATGCATCGGGGGAGGGCAGGCCTTCGCTTACGGGTGTTGGGAGTGCCGCGCCTGTATTGTTTGATGTATTCAATTTACTGCCCAGGCAAAAATGGTTTGCTACTCCCTATAACGACCTTGAAGAAGCCGATGTGTGCAGCATGAGCGGCCACCTTGCCGGGGAACATTGCCCCGCAGTAAAGCAATGGATACCGCTGAATGGTAAGAAAACCACTGCCTGCCGCAACCACCAGGTCGTACACCTTGACGCAACCGGTCAATACCGGGTGAACAGCAGCTGCGAAAGCGTAGATAATATGGTAACCAAAGTATGGTTCGTACTCCCACCCGTGCAGGAATGGTATTACAAGAAAGGCCACATGGACTATATGTCGCTGCCACCGTTCCGGAGCGATTGCGAAGGTTCGGGAGGAACCTACATGGACTTCATCTACCCGAAAGAGGACGGCAAAATATACCTTACCAAAGACTTTAACGGAAAGGTGCAGCCATTTGTACTGAAAGCGGCGCATACTTCGGCGAATGCCCGGTTGTTCTGGTATCTGGGCGATAAATATTTAGGGGAAACCCACACCTTTCACGAAATGCCAGTAAATGCAGCTACCGGTAAATACATCATTACCGTTATTGATGAAAGCGGGAATGAGATCAGGAGACGGGTGGAGATAGTCAGCGAATAATTTCAGATTTTAGATTTCAGAATTCAGATTGAGCTTCACTCTTGCGGAGACCACGATTATTATATAAAGGTATTGGATGTTTCAATTTAAACAAGAGTGATTAGCTCAAAAATCCGTGTAAATTCGCCAAATCCGCGTCCCCACCAATCTGGTTTTATATAAGTATTTGACAGAGTCTGTTCTAGCATGAGTGGCAATCTGAATTCTGAAATCTAAAATCTGAAATTGCTTTTTCTCAGCAGCATATACCCTAAACAAATTGCCACAACGCCCGCCGCCGCATACATCACGAAAGGCACACGGGAAATAACATCGGCATAATACCATCCGGCGAAAAGTGCGCCAAGGCCAATACCTGCTTCAAGGGCGATATACATCGTGGCGACTGCTTTTCCGCGATGGTCGGGGTGGCTCATATCGACCGTCCAGGCATTGATAGCAGGAGAAAGTATGCCCGAAGCAACGCCATATATGGCAGCGCCCGTCATCAGTCCGGCCGGGGAATCGGCATAACCGATGATAAGCAACGATACGAACAGTATCCCAAGCCCAATGGTGATAACGCGGGTACGCCCATACCTGTCGGATGCTTTGCCTGCCACAAAACGGATGACCAGCGAAGCCAGTGTAAACACCATGAAGAACAGCCCTTTGTTGGCAATGCCGAGGTGTGCGGTCCAGTCGGGTATCAGGGTCAGTATCGCACCATAGCCTGCATAGGTCATAAAGGTGACGATGCCAGCCGGGAGCGCCTCGCGGGCTATGATGTCGTTTTTTGAGATCTTGAGGAGTGAAGGGCGGAATTTCTGCTTGTCGGGGAGCGTTTCCTTCATGTTCATCAATATAAGGATGGACAGCAGTGCAAACGCCGATGAGCAATAAAACAGCACATCCAGCGAATAATGCAGGCCGATGTAACTGCCGATGGCCGGGCCTATTGCGAGTCCGGTACTGAAACACAGGCCGTGAATACCCATGGCTTCGCCCCAGCGTTCGGGCGGAGCGATATCAGCAACATACGCAGCAGTAGCGGTCGGCTTAAAACCTGTCGAAAACCCGTGCAGCAGCCGCAGCAGCAGGAAGCCTGCTACCGTACCCAAAACAGGATACAGGAATCCGCACACGAAACACACCAGCGAACCGAATGCCATGACAGGGACGCGTCCTACCGTATCGGTAAGCCGGCCGCTGAAGGGTCGTGAAATACCCGCCGTAAGCGTAAACAGCGCCACGATGAGGCCTTTGTATTCGGCACCGCCAAGACTGCTGAGGTAGGCAGGCAGTTCGGGTATAAGCATATTGAAGCTGGCCGAGAACAGCAGTGAGCTCAGGCACACAAGGCCGAATTGCAGGTTGTAGATAGGGTGTTTTTGCTTTGACATTTGAAGTGTGCAAAGCTACGGAATAGCGGGCGGAAGTGCAATTGCAGCTACAAATAATACATTTTTTTAGTTATGATTGTTCTCGACTGCGCTCGAACTGACAACGGTGTACCTTCGTAATTACGTATTACACTTATTTACGTTGTCACATCGAGCGCAGTCTGTCTGCCGACAAAGGCAGGTCGAGATGCTATAGGGCTTCCAATTTTGATTGCTTTGTAGATTAAAGCACCATCTGCGAATTTTCATCGCATTGTTGCGGAAATGCCCCGGTGCCTTACAAATTTTCATTTTGTAAGGCTATATTAAAATTATAATATACATTTAGCCTTTATTGGGAATAGCTATGAATTCCCTCTGTAAACAAAGTTTAAATACGGACTAAAGTATATGCCACATTATATAGCTAAGAAAATAGCACAAATTGCACCAATGCTTGAAGAAGCGCTGGTTGATCTCTTCGAATTGCACAGGGACGAACTTGTTGCACTGGATACGGTAGACGGCATTTCGTTCGACATCATCCCAAGCGCTTACCAAACCTATGCAGCCATCTCGTTCCGCCAGCAGTCGGATTACCTGAGCATGGATCCTTATAACGAAGACCGTGCCCTGATGTATAGCCCGGGCGACTGGGAATATTACAGCCTGCTGGAATACCGTACCTGCAGATCTGAAAAGTTCAGGGAGGCAGCAAAATATATATTTCGCATTTTCGAAGAAATCTACGAAGAGGTTGGGGAATATGACGGCATACAGCAGGACATCAACCACCTGCTTTATTCGTCTATAGCCGAAGGAGCCATGCAGCGCTCTGTCGCGGCAAAATTACAGGAATGCGGAGTCGATGCCCCGATAATTGAATACCGGTTTCAATATGGCTTTGACTATATGGTAATGGATGTGGACAGCCCGACACTGTTTAATTATTGCGATCTGGTAGTAGCTGACAGGATGACCAAAATGGCAGATAAAAAACTTATAGATACGGCCTTTTATAAAATGGATATTAAATCCAGCCCCGAAAAAGAGCTCAAGGAAATTGAAGCGGTTTTTGACGCTTTCCTTATTAAGCATGATTTCAAATTGAAATCCTCAGGCATACAGGAGATTGTCTATGAGAATGAATATTCGAAGCTGTTGTTTGATTTTGATAATTATGGGACGCGATGGGGTTATATGGCACCCCCGGCTATTCTGTACATAAACACGGCAACAGGTAAACGGTATTCGGTAGCCTCACTGCTTGAAAAACTGTTTTTTACAGATTTTGAGGCATTGTTCAACAATTATTTCAGGATAAAGGAATTTGGTTATTATGAGTCCTACCACAAGATAATTACCGGGTACCTGGAAAATATAATGAATGATAGAGCATTTTCCTGGGCAGAAGGGCTGAAATAAAATTATGAGTATTAAAGAACATTGCGTAAAGATATACGAATTGCTGAAGGAGGCAGGAGAGTCGGGCTGGTCCAACGGTTTCAGGGGCCTGATCGCTGAGCTTGAAGCTAACGAGAACATATCGGTCTACCGGAAGATCATAAGCATTTATGGCGGTGCAGGGTCTTTCAACGACCTGGTGCTTTATAAAAACGGCGCTGTCTGTAGTGAAGAGAACAATGAACTGGACCGGCTCAGGAACGGGCTTTATAACAAGATCGCAGAAAAATGGACTTAAAAGAATTGCACGACAAACTGGTATCGGAAGGCTGCAACCGGTTTTGCATTGAAGGCATAGGCAGGCAGGAGTTTGACGATATTGAACGGCTGGAAATGAACGATGGCAGGTGGGAGGTGCGTTATTACGAGCGTGGGCAGGCAGGGGAGACCCTTTTTTCTACCGCAGATATGGATGAGGCGATAAAGTATTATTACAATTATGTAATGAGCATACAACACAGGCACCTTATTGCCTTTAGCAGGTCGCAAAGCATTGTAGCTAAGTATAAGGCCAGGCTTGAAGCTCATGGTATTACTACAGTGGAGTACACGATACCGAATTATTCGGCTGCTGATGACCCTGTGTATGGATTGGTGGTTATCAACAAAGATATTTTTAAAGCGAGGGAATTGTTCGGGACAGTCCCCTACATTGATGACAACCTGAAAAGATAAGCAAAGATTAATACGATGACAGACCGGGAACTTTTTGAAATATTGAAGGAGCGCATTGAGCAGGGCGATTGCCGCACGGAACAGGTTTCGGCGATTTTATCGGAGTATAAAAACTCAGGAGGTAAACAGGAAACTGCCGAAAGCCTGGCAGAAGAACTCGTTGCTGTCTTTTCAGGCGATGAGGAATTGCAGGAGCGCGCCTACGACATCTTTGATATTGTTACCGGATGGTGCCCGCCTGCACTGAAGGTTTGGGAAAAGAAAAAGATATGGGCATTAACCGACGGTATGCGTTTTGAAGATGAAGAAACCGGGGTGGTCTTCAACCACTTTTCATTCTGCGAGTTTATAAAGCACATCATGACAGCGTATGCCGGCATGAGTTACGAAGAGGCGGACGACAAAGTGAAGAATTCTTTCCTGGCTTATGTTCCGCGTACTTTAGATCATGTCATGTTTTTTTCGCACGAACTGGACTATCACTGGGCAATGCTGCTGGCACATGGCGATATGTACTGGACAAGGGGAATTCCCAGCGATTACAATGGCTTTAGTGAAGAATATCTTTCCTGGGCTAAGGCGATAAGGCAAAAATATAACCTCAAAGAGTCGTATTTGTATTACGACAAAATATAGCACCTGAATATGGCAGCCGAATTGAACATTTACAGTATTTATAAGCTCAGGAATGAGGACAAATATTACCTGCTGCGGACAGAAAGGCCGGGTTTTTCGAATGCCTCACAAATGGAAGAGGATTTAGCGGAAGCGGCAGAAGAGGAGCAACGGAACCGTATGCTGGAACAGGTCAGCCCTGCCGGTTTTGATTTCATTGGCGAATTGCAAAACGCTCCGATAGGTGATGCGCTTTATACCGAAAATGGAAAAGCAAATTTGGAAATTTATTACATGGAAACGGAGTTTGGCCATCCCTGGATCGTTTTGGGCAATGCACCTTCGGAAGAGGCGTTTCTGGCTGAGCTGAATGATGACGAAGACCTGTTACGTTTAAAGCCTGTGGGGAAGCCGGTAAAGATCCGGGTAGCATATTTAACGGAAAACGATTTTAATTTAAACACATGATACAGAAACCATCATTCGTAACAAGCCTTACCATTGGAGAGGAAACCCACGAGATAAAAGTTTACGGGGACGTAGACAAGACAACAGATTTTATTTATTACACTTTCGCCCTGAATGACGAAAATATGATCGTATTGTCAAAATTTGATGGTGATGAATGGAGAGTTGCCAATACCATCAGGATGAACAACGATCTCGCGAACTTATTAGGAAAAATAATTGATAGCAATAACAAATAATGACAGATAAAGATCTCTATAACCGTATATGCGATTTACAAGCTACCGATGTAAGCCTCGAAACCTATTTGCTTTCGCTTCTGAAGCTTGTTGAAAAAGAAAAGTCAAGGGAAGATGTTCCTGCCGAATTGTTCCTGCAAATTTTACAGGATGCTTTTACATCAGAACCGGCAAAATTTAATCCCGAGTGGCTGAAAATTAAAAAAGCCCCAAAAGAAAATCCCAACGCAAGCGGTTACGATTATGCCGTAGCCGTTATCCAATTCCAGATATCGGATCTCCGTAAAATGAAAGGGAAGCAACTGGACGACCCTTATAAGACCATGGGTATTGATTCTGAAACCGGCGAACGATGGTATAATTTTGACCCGATGGGCAATTTAGAATGTGGGGCAAGATGCTGTGTTGATGGCGGTAGTGATGAAAATGAGTATGAATTACTGGATTGGGGCTTTTTGGGGCAGCTTCTCGAAATGGGAAGGATCTACGAATAAAAACATATAAAAACAATGGACAAATACGCAGCACTAACAGCACAGGGCAGGGGAGCCTACCTCGATGCTTTAACAAACATCGGCTGGTTCAGCCTCCCTCATAATGACAGGGCCAAAACAGAAGAGCACATTACCGGTATTGATGACAGCAACTATTTCTTTTATGTCCTGGCGCATATTACGCGGGATGCCGAAGGCTTTGATAATGGCAGGGAGTATAAGGAGCTTTTTGAGGAAATAGCCGCTTTAAGTAGCGTGAAAATAGTGTCGGCAGATTTTGAATACCATAATGAAGGGTTTGGTATAGATGAGCTCACCGGCACTGTAGTAACCGAGAACCGCACTTATGAATGCCCTTTGGAAGAACTGATGGGCTGGCTCGACAGCGATTTTGTCGATTGGTTTGTCAACCAGGAAGTATTGGCCGGTGAAAATATTGAAGGCCGCTTTTTTACGCTTCCGGCTACCGACCAAATGGCGCAGTATTCTTTTATGCCGCAGGAAATGTACGACAAGGCCATTGCCGCAGGGATCCTGCCGGACGACCCTGAATATTTTATGCGGGATTTTGAATAAATACGATGACAAATCAAATTAGTAATAAAACTTCAGTAACAGGTTATAAATGAAAAATCTCAATTTTATCGAATCGGCTGCCCACAACCGTGAAAGGCAGAACAAATCCCTGAGGAATATGATGGTGCTTGTACTGGTATGCGCCATCCCTGCCGCCATTTCGAGGCTGTTCTTTTGGGGATATACCCACAAGGCTATGGTTACCTCGTGGAGATATAGACATGTAAGTTACATAACCGACGTGGGGTGGCCAGCAACCGTATATGGCTATGGGAGCTTTTTTGCTATCGCGTTTGCCTTGTTTTATATTTTCATCCGCTATAGGTACAACCCAAAACAGCCTTCATTCGGGGTAACCGAAGACGGTATTTTCATCAACCAGCAAATGCTTCGCAATGCGTTTGTTCCCTGGAGTAATATACAAAAGGCCGAATTGCTGGGGCCTGAAGCAAGCCCATTCATGCGATTGACATTTAAGGATTATAAGGCCCTTATTAAAGGCCAGCCGTTTCTTCTAAAATCCATTGCGAAGGCCAACCTGAAGGATGGTCCCGTAATGAGCATCACAAAAGGCGATACAGTTGGCGACATACGGAAGATGTATGAAATAATCAACGAGAAGGGATTTAACAGAAGCAATACGGAACCGCACACGATGCTGAGCTTCACAGATAAGTATGGCGATAACCTGAAGATTTCGGCAAATCAAAAATAAAAGCATAAAAATAAACCAACAAAATAATACAAAATGAAAAAACTATTAATAACCCTTATTGCCCTTGGAGGCACAGCGCTTATGAGCGGACAAACCATCGAATCCGGAAGTCACAATACCTCAGGCTACATTAAAAGCGACGGTACTATTGAGGACAGAAGCCATTCGACCGTAGGCTACATCAAGAGCGATGGCACCATTGAGAACAGGAGCCACAGCACGATAGGCTACATAAAAAGCGACGGTACTATCGAGGACAGGAGCCACTCGACCGTAGGCTATGTGAAGAGCGATGGTACAGTAGAGGACAGGAGCCACAGCACCCTGGGCTATGTGAAGAGCGACGGCACAGTGGAAAACAGAAGCCACGGCACCATAGGCTATGCCCGCGGCGTAAAGAAAGAATGGGCTGCCGTAACGTTCTTCTTCTTTAAATTTTAATACAGGGCAGTATGAATACTACTGATAAACCATTTGAGATACGCTTTTACAATGAAGAAATGTTTGATAATGCGATGCTTTTCATGGAGGCCGCTGCAGACTGCCTGTTGGGTGAAATGAGCAGCAGGGTGATGCTGGAAAACCATACAGCTGAGCATACCGTCATGGGGTCGGGAACGCCATCTAATACCCGCGATGTGAATATTGGGTCGGGATTTTATGAGGTAATGAAACAGGCATTTGCCGAAACCCCTGCTGATGCGTACCTTACATTTATTATCGAAACGAAAATAAAAACAGCCGAAACCCCGGCAGGGCAGCTGGAGGCAACGCACAGGGTAAGGGTGAAGAACCCGATGATTGGCACAAAGCGCGAAGACTGGCCGGAATGGGAGGACCCGCAGTTTGAAATACCGGAGCTGCTGTACGATGAAGCCCCAAAGTGGCAGGATGATTTTACCATCAGCATTACACCGCAATATAGCGAAGGCGACATGTTTGACTTCCTTGACGAGACAGCACATTTTGTGCTGACGGTGCTTTCGGGCGCAGCGATCAAAAAGTTTGATGTTACTGCGAAGCTGATGCACGAGTGGCGCGAAGAAAAGCTGTCGGTTGAGGTAAACCCAAAGGCCAAAGGGCATGAGATTACCATTGATCTTTCAGCCAATTTACTTGATCAGGTAAAGGAAATGGGAAGCTACAGTCACGGCGAATATGAAAAATTTGATTATTTTTTTGAGATTGAGATAACCGGTGCCGACGACAAAAAGCACAAACGCAAGGTATCGGTGCAGCTGCCGAACCCGTATTACGAAGGGATTGCTGCTGAAAAGGACATTGCCCGTGATGTACTGGCAGAGGTATTTAAAAGAAAATACAATGAGGACATTGCCGAGCTGGACATTGAAAGCCAAGAGGGCTGGTGGGCCTGGAGAAAGGATGGGGTTTCGTTCCAGTACGGCTGGAAGGACAATGCCATCATGCTTTACCGCTACCTGGGTGCCGAAGATTATGACGCCGACGCCGACGAAGTCTCAGAAGCTATAGATGAAATTAATGAGTTTGCCGCTGGTACAGCGGAGTTGGTATATGTAGACAATTACTTTGTGTTAAAGTATGAATTCAGCCCGGAGGAATTGGATGCGGACGACCTGGAAAAGAAACTTGATGAGTTTGAGGAATTAGCCGATTCGGATGAGGTGTCTGGGTTCCTGGCGGCATATGAAGGGGAAAGTTAATTTTTAAAATTAGGAGATCATGAAAAATATACAATTAGCACAGCTCGATAAATACAACGGCAACCCGAACTACGAGCATATAGAAGGCAATATTTACAAGGACCTGGAGGAAGATCATTATGTCTTCGCGCTGAGCTATGAACTTGAAGAAGAGGAAGATTCGCAATACCCGTTGGAAGACATACTGGATGAATTTTTCCTGCATGTATCCGACTTTATAGATGAAGACAGGTTTAATACCGAAAGTGAAATTACCCTGGAATTGGGCGGTGACCTTAACGACATAAAAGAAGCCATAGGCACAATTATCGGGAAGAGGGTATATAATGAAGAATATGACGATGAACAAGGCGTTACAAGGGTAAGGCTGGTGATAGAATAATTAAGAGCAATTTACCATGAATACTACAAAACGCGACTACGTAAAAGCGAACCTTTCGCCCCTGAATAAAATACTCAACAAGCACGGCGGGTTGGAGAACAAGATAAAGCTGACCAAACTAAAGCCGGACCAAATCGATTTCCTATACGAGCTGATGATGGTACATCTTGAAGGCTACATAGAATATGCCCGTGAAGCGATATTCGATTTCCATCGTGAGGAACTGCAGCGCTACCTGGACATGCCGCAGTATAAGGACTGGAAAATGCCGGTAGAAATACACGGTATCAAATTACCCGAAAAATTTGAAGCCGGCTGCGAATGGGAACTACAGATAGGGAGGCCTTGGTTTGGTGCAACACAAATGGGCCTGATCATGAAAGGCTGGGAAATAGACGACGAGTATATCGTATGAAATACGGCTGCTTTCCCGGGGAAGCAGCCGTATTTTAATATATCGTTTGAACTTTAAAGCCGTCTTTTGAACGGATGTATTCTATAAGGTTTGGAAGGGTATTATACGCATCTGCAACGATCTTTACAGGATCTTCTGCGGGCGTTATCCCCATTTCGTCAGCCATCCATTTCCGGAAGGGCAGGAAGTCGGGATGGTTTTCTGCGTAGTCATTGCTAATGCTTTCGCAGCGTTCCGGGCTGCAAAATTTATACGGGTCCTGCATATACGATTCCATTCCCTCTTTTATGCAGTGATCGTTATCGACCAGGATATAACTTATCTTAATGTCGAGCGCGAGGCAATGGATGCTAAAAAAATCACCAAGGTTTCCTGCAATCACACTATGATGCTGCTGCTTTGAAATATGCACAACAGGCTGGCTTGTCAGATTTTCGCCTTTGCGGATATTCCAGAAACAGTAGGTTTCGTGTATACCGTTATAATAGAACGGAATAAATTCGCCTATCACATTGCTGTCGATGACCGCCTCAAGGTTATGATTCCATTCCTCCGGGGTGCTTCTATGAATATACCGCTCTGCTTCAGGATCAGTAAATTCAATTGTTTCGGGAAATTTGTAGAATTTCACCAGTAGTTCCGGCACTTCCCCATTCGGGAAATGGGCCGCGATATTTTGTCTTTCCATTATAATTTTTCTTTATTTGCTATAAATGCCCTGATCTCTTTATTTTCACGATCATGCCAAAATATAATTTAAAACGCCCGTATTTACCGGGCGTTTCTTATTGTTTGGTTAGTTATTGCTTAGCAATGCAATTTTCTTAATGTGCGATAAGCTTTCAAACCTCGAAGCCTGGCTTCCCCATTCGTTCGGACTTGAGAAGGTGAACGAAAGTGAATCGATATGAATGCTCCTCCAGTTGTCCGGGTTACTGAAATCAAGGTCCCTGTGCCCGTTGATGTGGTTGATCCTGAATAACCCAACTTTGGTATCGCCAAAAAAGTCGTCGGTCATGCGCACTACTTTATTGTGCATCTGGCCCAGGCTGTAAATAGCATACACTTCCATACCCTCAAGCTCGAACTCTATATCATCATGGTTGCCGGAAAGGATCAGTTCCCTTTGCTCAGGTGTAAAATCGATAGGCTCATCCTCGCCTTCAAGTTCTATAACACTATTATAAATGCTTGCGTTAGCTTCTTCTTCAACATCTTCCTCTTCTTCATATTCAGGTTCCTGCCTGCGGCCATTGTCGTAAACAGTTATCTCCTGCGTAATGGATGGGTCGAAAAGGTCGAGCGTTTCCTTAATGTCTACCTCGCATTCCAGGAAAAAGGTAATACCGTTTCTTTGTGCGTTCTCAGGTGTATCACCACCCCAGTTTGCCAGTGCTGCGGGAACGTCCATGTCCTTAACCCAGTAGCCGTAAGAAACCTCACCGCCGCCTTCTACTGTACATGGAAATTCCTTTACCCATTCGCCGTTGCGCTCTGTTGTGGCACATCTCTCGGCAGTACGGGTTTCAGTTCCCAGCTCGATCTTCTCCTCAACGTTATTAACGGTGCGCTTAGCGTAAAAGGTACCTTTAACGCCTATCACGGTTACGGGATCTTTACCCGACTTAACATTTACCGTTGCCTTGATCATCGGGTCGAAATACGGCCACGGGTTCTCTACGTATAAAAATTCAAGCTTTACGCCGGTAACGCCCACCATGCCCTTTATCTTGTCAAAAAATCCCATAATTATTTCTTATTTGCAAAGTTTAATTTCTTTTCCGCTGTCAGAATCCTCGAATTTCTTGAACAGCTTACCGTCTACATACACTTCATAGCCGGCCTTTACAGGAACCTTTACTTTTTCGCCTGCCTTGTATTTTGAGGTAGATGAAGAGCCTTCCGCACGTACGCGTACTTCGATCTCCTTAGAGCAGTTGTTTACAAGGTACACATCAAAGTAGCCTCCGACAGCGTTAACGATTACAGGGGTTACTGTAGTTGCTGCTGTTACTGCCTGCGAAGCCATTACGGCAAACAGCACCATCGCTGAGATTTTTTTAAATGCATTCATGTTTTTAAATTGTTTTAAGGTTATAAATAGGTTTTTTAAAAGTTGCTTAACAGGGTGAACCTGCTAATATATCAATAATTACCTTCAGCACAATGCCTATAGTAAAAACTTGTTAATTATTTCTTAATTCATTAAACATGCTTCATACAGCCTTTGATATAAAGCATCATCATACACCGGTTTCATAGGGAGTATTTCCTTGTTTTTATAGAACAGTTCTTTGTCATAATCCGACTTAAGGTCCATCAGGTTCTTTTGCGGGACAGATAGTTTCTTAACGTCGGCGAGCGCAGCTTTCCGCTTGTCTTTTTCCAGGGCACTAAACAGTTCTGTAAGTATGGCTATGGCTTCTACACCATCTTCATCGAAACCCCAGTTGGCATGGTGGTAAGCACGGTACTGCAGCTGGCGCACTGCTTGCAGCCCTTCATAAGCCGGTGACTGTTTTTCATTCCAGGCTTTCCATGCTAATGCTGCTGTTTCCGCATCAAACATCGCGTCAAATGACGGGTTAGGCAGCTTCGGAGTATTAGCTTCCGACTGGTTGTCCCTGTAGCCCATCAGCAGTCCTGTCAGTTCCGGGAAGGCCTTCGGGTCTATGTGCCTGCTCCACTTTGCGCCACGCTTCAGCATATGCTCTATTATCTCCAGGCTTACCTGCTCCAGGTCGGAAATACGTTTTTCATAATACCTTTCGTAGATGTATATCATATCATCCAGCATATAGCTTTTTGATTTCCAGGTAAGATTCAGGTCCGCATTGTATCGAATGACAAGTTCCGAGGCAAAAAGCAGTGTGAACAGGTACACCTCGTGGTTTATACGGTTTCGTACACCCAAAAACTGGTGTATATGCAGTATATTAGACAATGCCGAAAGCCCATAAGGTGCGCCCATGTCGGGGTCGGCACCGCGGTCCACCAGCATCCTTGCGATCTCAAGCTTTTCGGCGTAATTCTTATTGGTAAAGTCGCCCGACAATGCCCGGTTGATCAGCGGGAAAGCATTCTTGCGCGCCGATGCAAACAGGAAAGATGCACCGTGCACGTTATGCTCATCCATCAGTTTGGTGAATGATGCTACATCGGCTTTATCAATTGCCGTTTGTAGCTCCTTACTTAATTCGGGGTTGAGTACTGTAACCATTACTTGTATTGATTTTAGTAACTGTTTATTTTTTTAATTAACCACATAGATACATAGGTTTCATAGTGATTTATGATCGTAAAAGGAAACATACTTGCACATAGTGAAGCGTAGCTTCATGCTCTGTGTTACTTAATTGAGTCTAATAGTTTCTTTCTAAATACTATGTGCCTATGTGGTTAAATATTGATTTTATTTAAACCTATCGTTCCCTTTTTTCAATGTATTTGTCTATCCACTCTTCAAAAGAATCGGCTACATGGTCATACTCTGGGCCGCTGTTTTTGCGTAGTATGATCTGGCCATGCTTTCCGCCTTCCGACGGGTCAAGGTCCATAAAATGGATGTCGCCGCTGCCATCGCCCAAAAGAGGTATCCACAGCGGGTTCCAGTACAATGGCTTTACTTCGTCTATGGCATCTTCTTCAGGGATTTCGCCGCCAAATTCCTTGTTCAGGCTGTCCCACAGGTTCCATTCCTGCTTTATTTTCGATAGTGGGAAAAGCCCTTCCGAGCCTTCTGCAAGCAATCCGGAATTGAAAACATTTCCGGTATCCTGCCCGTCATGCACCAGGTAAAATTCCCTGAGGATTTCCGGCAGCTCTGTGCCCACCGTTTTTTCAAACTCCTGCCACTCACTTAGTGACACAGGCTCATTGAACGTATTTATACTGCCGGGGTTTTCCCTTTCGGCAAGCAGCTCTATCAGGTCCCATTTCAGTTTTACCCTGTCAGCTATAGCACCCCATTGTTTAGTGGTCCTTATATATTTCAGGATATACCATATGTAGCCGCCTAAAAGTGTTATAGAATGGTCATCGCTTCCTTCGGCGTTGTATTTTTGCCTTAAGCCTTCCAGCGTATCGGCATACGGATCGATGGCATATTCCAAAAGGGCCTTATTATCCTGGTGGTCTTCAAGGAGCTTGAATATATCGGCTTGGGTATCAAGGCCCGATGCCATTATAATATTGTTTACCGCAGTTGCTGTCGGTTTGTCCCATTCTTTAAAATTTATCAGGAATGAGCGGGCTCCTATCTGGGAGTCGAATATCTTGTACAGCACATCGGCAAAAGCTATCATCACTTTAGCGCCTTCCTTATCGTTCTCTTCAATGAGCTCTGCAAGGCCCCTGGCCTCATTCGATACCACAAGGTAGGGGAAGCCCATTGCCATCATAAAGCCGCTTATATCCACCTGGTTATGGTTGATGAACTGGTCTATGAATATGCTGATGCCTTTCAGGGTATACTTGTTTATGAAATCTTCCATCAGCGAAAGGTGCCTTGGCAGCACTTCCATGACCTTTTCCATAGTGTCGGACAGCTCATCGTGCGTATAGAATTTTTCATAGACCATTATCGACAGAACGCGCTCCATTATTTCCTGGTCCACGGCAAGGACGGCTTTATCGGTACGGTAAGCTTCCCTTGTCATCTCTATTCCTTCTGTAAAATCGTTCAGCGATGATGACTGTAGTTTTTCTATGATAGTGTCTCTCATTGTATTGTTTTATTGATGTTTTAATTACCACTTCTCAAAAGGATACTTTTCATAAATATCAACTACCATAACTTCACACAGGCTTATGAACTTTTCAGTATCGAACCAATCGAATGGCTCCAGCTTTTTCCGCATCTTGTCATAGTCTTCCGGGGTAGTGGTCTCGTCTATATATTTAAAGGATTTCAGCGCCTTGTTCACTTGCTTGAGCTTTTCAGGGGCGTTGTCGTCTATATAGTTATAATAGGTTCCCAGCGACCTGCCATGCTCATCTTCATAATAGCATTTGGTAACTGCAATGGCAAGTTCCGGGAAATAGTTTGGCGCTTCATTGGCCTTATATTTTGAAATAAGCTCTTTCACCAAAGGAATGTTCTCAAATTCCTTTATAAAATAGCTGATGGCGTTATACAGCACTTCATATTCATTATCCGGCATGAACTCAGCCTTTATGTCATCTTTATATATTTGCGGGAGGTTGGGCAGCGCAAAAATGCTTTCCGGTATGGTTTTTATTTCAGGGTTATCTTCTTTCGAAAGGCCAATGTTTTTTAGCTTTACAAAATTGCCGATAGCTTCAGGCACCGCAGTAAGGCGTGTGTTATAAAGGGTAAACCAGGTTATTTCTGTCAGCGAAAAAATATCGTCCGGCAGTGTTGTTACCGGCATCTTGATAACAAGTTCTTTCAAGTTTAATAATTTGCCTGCTCCTTCCGGAAACACATCCAGGTTTGTCCTGATGTTTAATTTTTGCAGCGATGGCTGGTCAAATACAAACGACGGGAATTTGTCAAAGTCGCCACCTATCTTAATCTCGTAGATGTTAGGCATGTCGATAGTGTCAAAATCAAAATGCACCTTTCCTTCTGTACGGCAGGTAAGGCTCGCTAAAGATGGTGCGAGTTGCGGCACAACGTCCCACACCAGCTGCGCTACGCGCTCGCTAAGTTCGTCGCCAATATACAGGCGCACGATATTTGGGTCGTTATTGTCATACAATTCATTAAGAAGGTAATATTTTATCTCCTCATCGCTCGCCTTTTCAAGGAAATGCTCGCGCATGTCCCTCACAGTATGGCTTACGATAGAGAGATACTTTAAAAACTGTAGCGTATTGAAGCCTTCAATTTTCTCAAGTTCCGGCACGTCGATGGCCAGGTTCTTCATGGCCGAATAATTGCTGTAATCCCTTTTAGAAACTACCTTTAACGCCTGCTTAACCGGCTCCCCGCCAATCTTGCCTAACATGGTCTTAAAATTTTTCTTCAGGTCTTTATCATAAAGGGTGGTAATCACGGCAAGCAGCATTTCGTCAACGCCTTCCGGTTTTTGTTCTGGGTTGGCCGCAAGGAAGTCGTATATCTTGCGCGCGCCAAACCCCCGTATATGGGAAAATATTTCTTTGTAATTCATTTTGTTTTATTATTGGTTAAAGAGAAGCGCCATATTCCCGCAGCCTGTTTTCAATAAAACTGAGGTCATTTTCAGGGAAGGCTATTTTCAGGTCGCGGTAGGTTTTTACAAGGCTGCCTATTTCAGTTCCGTATGCAGCGACTTCTTCTTTATCGATGAAAAGCAGCTGCCAGTTTTCGATGCAATACATCTTCAGGCAGGTCTCGTAATATTCCCGCAGCGAAAGTTTCAGGTGATGCACGTTTTCATCCTGGTACAGGTACAGCTTGTTTTCGAATATAGAATTATCAGTCTTGCTGTCAAAGCAAATGCAGGCATACTGGTACTTCACATTGGTATTGTCAATAATGTGCAGCTTTTTTATCAGCTCATAATCCTTATTGTCTTCATCAGTCAGGTCTTTGAGCCATGGCTTGCTGTTTAAAAAATTCCGTGGGCTTGTAAAGCTGTAGGAGCCAATGTTATCCTGCCTGTGTGCCAGGTTGGGGTGGTTGCTATTATCTTTTTCAAAAGAATATTGCAGGTTATTGTCCCATGATACTTCAATGAGCTCTTTAAACGAGTCATCAAGGCTAAAGGTAAAGTCGCGCTCATAATCCGGTTCGTCATCGGGTTCACCGTTGAGCACATAGAGCTGGATATTGATATGGGCTGGGATTATCTCAAGGTAACCACCTCCGCAGCTTTCGATTCCTGTCCGGGGATTGTGCTGTAATTGGGTTTTAAAATCTTCGTATTTTTGGGTAAGATCGTACATGATAATAATTGGTGGTTTGATTTTACTGCAAGGTATTATATAATGTGCAATATAGATTTATAAATGATTATCCGGACAGGTTTGTTGAAAATTTGCCCTAAGTGTAAAGAAAATTTGTTTTAATCCGTAACATAGGGTATTTCAAACCATGCCATGACACCGGTAATCACGCCCTCTTTTGAGGTATTTACTAACTTAACAGGATCAGTGAACGGTTGCCCGTTAGCCAGCCGCTCTACAGTTATATGTACCGATGCCGATTCCAGTATCGCCTGCCTTTCACCGGGTTCCAGCGGGCCGCCGGTATTGCTTACCTCAAATACCAGTTTGCCGTTCTTCATCAGGAACCGCACTTCAACCGACCGTTCCGTAACCTCTGACTTCGCTGCCCGCTCCACCGCATTGGTAATCAGGGGGAGTGTAAGCATTGGCGGAATGTAGATGGCCTCACTATCAATATCATCCTCATCAACGGTAAAGCTAAAGCTCCCCGGATGCAGCAGCTGCTGTACGGCAAGGTAGTTGGTTATCATCACGATCTCTTCATCAAGCGCTATATAGTCGCCGGTGCTGTTTTCCAGTATCTGGCGTGTCAGCCGTGCAAATTTGGAGAGGTAGGCAGCGGCAACATCGGGTTTGTCCTGCCTGATGAGGGTTTGTATGCTGCTGATGGATGATGTTATGAAATGAGGGCTCATTTGCGTGAGCAGCAGTTGCTGGCGCAGGGTGTTGCTCTTTTTGGAAAGCAGCATATTTTTCTTTTTAAAGTAACGGAACAACAGTACCGTAACCAGCACGAGGAACAGCGCTACCAGTACCGAAACCCATATTTTCACGCTTTTACGGAAGCTTTCCTGTTCCTGCTTTGCCTTTTGGAGTTCCCGCTGTTGTTTTAGCAGCTTGTTTTGGGTCCTGATCCTTTCGGTCTTAAAGTTAAAAGCCATGTTATCCACAGTGCTTTTTTTCCTGTCGGCATAATACTTTTCCTCAAGCGCTTCATGTTCCTTCAGGAATTGGTAGGCCTTTTGGAAATCTCCCATGCCGGAATATACTTCGCTCAGGCAAAATGCGGCAGTTGAAAGCATGTCGTTGTCGCCCGATTTAGCAGATTCGGCATATACGATCTTTATATGGTATTCGGCCTCTTTATACTTTTTATTGGCGGTGCATATTTTTCCGTAATAGATACGGTTGATGGCAACATCTGCCGGGTCGTACTCCAAGGCAGCCTCAAGCCCTTTCCGGAAATAACGCTCTGCGGTAACCTTGTCCGGGTCGCCCCCAAACGGATCGCTGTAGCAAAATCCCAGGGAGCTGTATATATTGTCGATGTCGCCATATTTCTGTAATTTTTTTGCCAATGCCAACGATTCTTTAAACATCGGTATGGCGCGTGATGTATTCCACCCGTTCCAGAGATCGCCCGCCCGCCATAAGGCATGTTCCAGCAGCGTATCGTTTTTAACTTTTCTCAGTACTTCAACGGCCTTATCGGCATAGCCCATTGCTTCAAGAAATTGCCCGTGCTCTTTTTTGCAGACCTCAAGCGTCATGTAGCATTTTGCGAGTAGTTGCCCGGGCGGATATTTTTCAAGGATATTTACAGCTTCCTCCCCAAGGCCTATAGCCGTTTCGTAGTTTGCCGTGCGGGAATAAAGGACCGATAAATTGAACAGGCTGCAGCCCAGTTTTTCATCAAGCTTTTGTTTCCTGGAAAGGGCAATCGCTTTTTTGTAATACGTTTCCGCCTGCGGATATTCTTTTTTTTCGAGGTAGCGGTTGCCCAGCTGGTTTAGCGAATCAGCCTGCGCTTCAAAATTAGCTTTATTAGCATTTGCCTGTGCCATTGATACCTGCGGTACAAAAAGCACCAGGCAGGACATCAGGAAGCATATGGCAAGGCATCGCTTCATGCGGGCTTATTCTTTATTTTGTAAGGGATGGCAAAGCGGCTCACCGCTCCCCGTGCAACGCCGTTTTCAATAATGTTGGCTACCTCAATATCGCCCGGCACTGCATTGAGCCTTTCCGATGTAATTTTTGTAGCCATAGACCGGTGGCCTTTCCGTGTCTCCCCGGTGAGGCCCTTTCCGTTATCCGACACCTCAAAGTAAAGTTTCCGCTGCTTTTTATAGAACCGTACATATATCATTCCGCCTTCCTTCTTTTCGGCGAGGCCGTGCTTTACAGCATTTTCTATAAATGGCTGCGTAAGCATCGGCGGGATGTACGTTGTTTCGGTATCTATACCGTCATCAGCGGTAATTTCAAAGTCGAAGTTGTGGTTGTAGAGTAGTTGCTGAATTACCAGGTAGTTAGCCGTCATGTTGATCTCTTCCTTCAGGCTGATGTACATCAATGACGAATTTTCAAGTATTTGCAGCGTGAGTTCCGAGAATTTCGACAGATAATCTACCGCTTCATCATTCTTATCTTCATAAATGAGGCTCTGGATCGTATCCACGGAATTAAAGATAAAGTGCGGGTTCATTTGTGTAAGCAGCAATTTCTGTTTCAGCTCATTGTTCCGGTTAACCGTAATAGCCCTTTTTTGCCTGAAATAAAAATACAGGAATAGCAGTACGGTAGCCAGTACAATGATAGCAAAAATAAAAAAGAACAGGAAAGCATTTTTTCGGGAATCGGCTTGCTCTGCGGCTATCTTTTTCGTTTCTGCCTCTGTTTCCAAAAGCTTGTTCTGGAGCATTAGCTGTTCGGCATCATATTTTGTTGCTACCGCATCAGTGCTTGTAAGTGTTACGGCATCTCGTAACTCCCTGTCTGCAATGACGGCCTCCAGCTCATAGTTATAGGCCTGTTCATAGTTTCCCTGTGCCAGGTACAGCTTTGCCATACTTTTGTTGGCAAGCATATATTCTTCGTTGTCTTCATCGGCAGGCCGCAGGCTGATGCACTTTTCGAGCCATGATTGTGCCTGCCCGTAGTCTTTCAGCGAAAGGCACAATTCTCCCAAATGGCGCTGTATAGACATTTCGGTGTCTACGTAAGGATTTTTCTTCAGGTCTTCAAGGGCTTCCAGGTAGTATTTTTCGGCAACCCGTGGCCTGCCTAAGGAAGTATGGCAAAACCCTGCTTTATCTTTTATATACGCTGGTGCGTTATAAAATCCGTTGCCACGCGTTTCGTCAAGGGCATCTGTCAGTTGCTTTAAGGCTTCGGTATAGTTGCCACGGTCTATAAAAAAGTCGGCATAGATAACTTTTGCTGTTGCCGCCTCACCTTTTTTATGCGGGTTATCCCTGAATAATGAAAGCGCTTTACGGTGGTATGAGGCTGCTTTTTTATAGTCTTTTTTATACAGGTATACCTGCGCCATCACGCTATAGCATTTTGCTATGCCTATAGGATTCTCCATTTTTTGCCATGATTCTAGGGCCATCATGATATTATAAAAAGCATCGTCGTACTCGCGCGACCTTACATACGCCTGTGCAACCTTGTAATACGAATTCACCCGGATCTCAGGTTTGGCATTCATGAGCCTTGCATCTACATAATTCTGCTCGAAAGCCGCTTTCCGGTTCAGGCCCATCCTGCTGAAGGAGTCGACTGCCCTTTGCAGGGAATCTGTTTCCTTAAAATCCTGGGCATAGAGTATACTGCCCGCGCAGCAAAAAACGCAGGACAATATCAGGCTCCATTTTTTTATACAGGCAAAGCTCACAGTTCGTAAGGGATTACCACTTGCTGTAGCTCTCCAGGATGGTTAAAAACTCTTCTTTTTTGCGCACCGCCAATGGTATTTTCGATTTGTCTTTCATTACAATGGTAGCGCCGCCATCAGCCTTGATCAAATGGTCGAAATAAAGCATGTTAATAAGGTGCGACTGGTGCGACCTGAAAAAGCCTTGCGGCGTGAGCATAGTTTCATAATCCTTAAGGGTGTTGGATACCACAAGGTTGGGCGCGTTTATAAAATAAAAAGTAGTATAGTTCTTGTCCGATTCGCAATGCAGGATGTCCTGTACGTTTACAGAGTATACTTTTTCAGCCGTTTTAAGGATGAGCTTCTGCAGGTTCCTTGGGCGTTCCATGTTCGAGAAAAGGGTACTCAGCTTCAAGTCAAGTACTTCCTTGTTCACGCTTTCCTCTGCTTTTTTCACGGCCTCAATAAGGTCGGAGGGCTCTACAGGCTTCAACAGGTAGTCTATTGCGCTGAAGCGGAAGGCAGTTATGGCAAATTCCTGGTACCCGGTAATGAATATCACTTTAAAATTGATAGGGCTCAGTTCCCTTAGCAGGTCGAAACCGGTACCATCAGGCATCTCCACATCCAGGAACACGAGGTCCGGGAGGTATTTCCGTATCGCTTCTATACCCGATTTTACATTTTCGGCTTCGGCAATAACAGCCACACCGGGACAGTGCTGCTTTATTGTCGCAATGTTTTTTGCCCTTATTTTATCAACGTCATCAATGACTATAGCTCTTAGCATAATTGTTTTGTTTTCTGTTATTTATTAGTTTGCCCGCATATAGCCTTTACCCAGCTTTTCATTGATGAGCTTGTCGCGTTCTTTTTCTGCCTTCTGCAAAGAGTCAAAAGTCTTTACGTTCTTTTGCCCGGCAGTGCCTGTTTTGCCATAGGTTATATACAGGGTGGTTCCGTCCTGCACAACCTGCCAGAATTTGTCGCTTTTATCATCTTTGTAGGTCAGTAGTATTGGTTCGCCCTCTTCTGCTTTAATTTCGGGCTTGTAATAAGACGACAGGTTGAATGCAGCCGTTTCATAGCGCATCTTTTCCCGCAGGTGGTACAGGTAGGCCGCATCGCCAACCTCAAATTCCAGTGTATACAAATCTTTTTCGAGTTTCCTCTTTACCGGTTTGGACACTATTATCCTGTTTGCCGCTTCAATCACTTTAAGGGGTTCATTGTCGAATCGTATGTAATGCTGGCCGTTGCTCATCCCACCGCCCGAGGTTTTCACACCATACTGCCGGAACAGCTCTTCATTGTTCTTTTCACGGTAGGCGCTGTTTTCGCGCTTATCGGCTTCTTCTTTGGTTATATTGAGCTGCCTTCCATCATTATAAAAATGCAGCGTGTCATATTCCTCTTTCAGCGGATGTTCTGTAACCAATTTTCCCCATTCCTGCTCAGACATAGGCAGCTTGTCAAAATAAGGCCTTTCAATATGCCCCGTTTCCAGCAATATCTGTAACGAAAAGTCTTTGGAGCCGATATCGCTCCCCGCATCGGGATGTATTACCCGCACCTCGGCAGTAACTTTGGTATCTTCTATTTTTTTGATGGTGATCCTGTATAGTGACGACATAGGGATGTTTTTTATATCCGTCCGCTAATATATAAAAACAAAAAGCCCCAAAACCGCGAAATGAAAATTCGTACTTGTTTTTTGATAGTTCGTACGATAAGGCATAAAAAAAACCGCCCTCTCAGGCGGATATGTTGATTACAAATATAAAAGTGTCTGAAAGCTTTTTTAAAAATTATACCTACAGGGTCTCAAAGACCTTGCAGGAGACCAACCGGACTGTAGTTAGTTCTCCCAAGCTGCAAGGTTTTTAAAACCTTGCAGGTTTAAATGAATCGGACTATTCTACATGCATAAATGTGTTATTTCAATTCAGGAACTGCTTACGGTATTCCACAGGGCTAAAGCCTGTCTCTTTTTTAAAGAGCCTCGAAAAATAAGGCGGGTTCTCAAAGCCGAGAAGATAAGCCGTTTCGCTCACGGTCTTTTCCGAGCCCTGTAGGATATTCTTAGCCTCGGATATCAGGAAAATATGGATAAGCTCCAGTGCCGTCTTGCCTGTTTCCTGCCGCAGCAGGTCGCTCAGGTAGCGTGGGGAGGTGTTAAGTGCGTCCGCCATTGCCTTTACGCTTGGCAGGCCTTTATCGCGTAGCTGCCCGTCCTCAAGGTACGACGATAAGGTGCTGTTGAAACGCGAAACCGTTTTGCCCGACAGCTGTGTACGGTTGATAAACTGCCGCTTGTAAAACCGCTGCGAGTATTTCAGTATCGAATCGATATGCGTGAGCATAATATCGCGGCTGTACTCATCCTCATTGTTTATATATTCGGCCTGCATCTTATAGAAAAGGTCCCATACGATCTGTTCTTCACGTACCGAAAGGTGCAGGGCTTCATTCGCCTCGTAATCAAAGTAGCCGTATTTCTTTATATCCAGGTGCAATACATGGTTGTAAAGGTAATCTTCGTGCATGAAGATGATAAAGCCGTTTTCCTCAAGCTCCACGTCCTTCATCTGCATCACCTGGCGGGGTTTTATAAAAGACATCGAGCCATTGTCGTGATCATATTTTGTCCGGCCATAAAGTATTACGCCCGCCTTCATTTTTTTGAACATGATCATGTAGAAATCGGCTGTAAATTCGTCCCTTATCAGGTTGCAGGTGTCTATTTTGCTGCATTCTACCAGGCTTAATAGCGGGTTTTCAGGGGGCTCAAAACCATTGAAACGGTTAAAATCGCTGATGCTTTTAAAATGTTCCATAATTTAAAATGATAAAACACCTGCGCAATATAGCGCAGATGTTATTGTAAAGGTAATTAGAAAAATTTAGTTTGATATAACCTGAAAGTCATGTTTGTCACATCGAGCGGAGTCGGGATGGAAAACAACCAAATGCCGCATTTCGACTGCGCTCAATGTGACATTTGATTATTTTCTTCAGGATTAAATCACCCAATTACTTCCCATGCGCTGCCACAGAAACATCGTTCCATTCTTCCCATGTGGCAAGGCGGTCAGCATACACCTGTTTTACCCATGGCAATGCTACTTTGCCCAGGAACAGGCGCAGCGGCGGGTTTTCGGCATCAATAAGTTTAACGATGGCGCTTGTTGTAGCTTCCGGCTGCCCGAAAATATCGGTGTCGCTCATTCCTTCCTGAAAGGCTGCTTTCACCCCGTCATAAGCACTTATCGGCTGGCTTTGTACAGCAGATGCGCCTGCCCAGTCGGTAGCGAAGCCGTTCGGTTCCACAAGGGTCACTTTGATGCCGAAGTCTTTTACCTCGCTTGCCAGTGTTTCTGTAAGGCCTTCCACGGCAAATTTCGAAGCATTATAAATGCCCAGTACCGGCAGGGTAACAAGGCCCAGTACGCTCGATACCTGTATGATATGCCCGTGGCCCTGTGCCCTCATTATCGGCAGTGCTGCCTGTGTTATCCAAAGCAGCCCGAATACATTTGTCTCTATCTGGTCGCGTGCTTCTTTTTCGGTAGCTTCTTCAATGGTCCCAAAAAGCCCATAACCGGCATTATTGATCACCACATCCAGCGTGCCGAAGTGCGCTGCTGCCTTGTTTATGGCTGCAAAGCTTTCCTCGCGGCTGTTCACATCGAGTTGAAGCGGAAGCACGGCATCGCCATATTGCGCAACCAGGTCGTTAAGGGTTTCAATATTCCTTGCTGTGGCAACTACTTTGTCACCGCGTTTTAAAAAGGCTTCTGCCCAAAGGCGTCCAAATCCCCTTGAAGCGCCTGTTATAAAAATTGTTTTAGACATTGTTTTGTATCATTAAAGTTTGATGGTACAAAGCTATGGCAGCAGCAGGGCTGGGGACTTATACAAAACTGCGTAATGACGATACATTTTACCGCAAACAAAAACCGCCTTTACAAAATTTGCAAAGGCGGCTGTAATTTTATACAGGCAATCCCGTTACGCTACACCGGGCACTTCCCAGATGCCTTCGGCTACGCGGCGGACAACCCTTTTTATTTTATCCCGGGTCATCGGTACTTTTGTCCAAAAAGTCAGAACAGCGTCATACCCGCCTGAAAGCCTTTTTTCTTCTTCGGTCAAAGGGTAGGGGTCAGAAGCTATAGGCAGCGTGGTCACTTCTATACGGTCTTTAATGCTTTTAAAATAATCTTCTTTGCCGCACAGCCTCGATCCTGCCGATCCGCCCAGTATGAGTACCTTCTTTCCGGTAAAATCAAATCCTTTTCGGTCGCTTTTATTGAAGTATTCATTCAGGAAAGCGGCTTCTTCGTCGGTAAGCGCAGGGTCGTTGTCAAGCCCGCACTTCCCGATATATTGGGCATACATGCCCATAGAGGCCATAAGCAGTAAGAGTTGGAGGTAGTTCTTCATGGTTGCAGTTTTGATTAATAACTGCGTTTTGAAAGGATTATTTTACAACGCCCCCGAATTAACAGGTCATTATATGTTTTTTATGGCCCTTCAACCGAGATAATAGCCCTGAATGGCTGCTGGTCTTCGGTAGAATAATACAGCCAGATATCATTGCCATCACGCAGGTTTGAAGCCGAAAATGCAATATCTACCTGTCCGGGCTTGCTTGCCGGCGGCGTAATCAACGGCTCTTCGCTCCGTGCTGTAATTTTTCCATGATCGTCCATCTCTACCCACCCGATGCGCCAGTGTGCCTGCGGGTTAGAACCGTTGTAGAACATCACGGTCTGGAAATCCTTGTCAACCAATGCCGGCCCCGCGCTCAAATGGTAAGAATCCCAGGAGTCATCCCGTGCCTGCAAAAATTCGCCCTCTATGCGCCACGGGCCATCCGGATTTTTACTGAACGCCCTCCCAAGCTTCGACCTGCCATCCTGTGCATATTCAAAGAACAGGGCCCACATGCCGTTCTTCAGCCGTGTGAGGGTCGCTTCTTTTGGGTTCAGGTACGGCTCTTTGCTCGCTATCGATATCTCTTCAACTTTCAGGTTGCGCGGATCATCGCCTGTGGCCAGCATGAGCTGCCCTTCACGCTTGGTAACATTCCAGCCGGTGTAGTACACATAATATTTCCTGTCGAAGAGAATAACCGACGGGTCCTCGCAGCCGTCCTTATCATAACTTTGGGTACTTGGCGCAAGGCACGGCCCATCATCCATCTTAAAGTTAAGGCCGTCTTTCGATGTGCCGAAATAAGCGCGTGCTGCCTGCTGCGTTACATCATCAGACGGGTTCACGGCCCGTATCAGCATTTTGTATGTATGTTTCTCTTTCCATACGTAGGGGCTCAGCTTATACATGCCTGCCAGTGGCGCTGTGCATTCCAGCTCCAGCGGCTCGATCTTTTTTACGGTATACCTGCTCATGCTCCCTGTCCTAAATTTAAGCTCAGTCCGCCGTCGAGCGTGAAGGTTTGCCCTGCCGCATACGATGCATCATCCGAAACCAGATACGCCACAAGCTTTGCTACTTCCCAGGGTTCTGCTGCCCTGCGATATGGGATGTTCTGCTCGGCATTTTTAAGGTATTCCGGGTCGTCAAGGGCCTTTTGGTTCATAGGGGTAAGCACCATTCCGGGCGCTACGTTGTTTACGTTGATGCCGAACGGGCCAAGCTCCAGTGCAAGGGAACGCGTCAGGTTACGCACTGCACCTTTGCTGGCACAATAATCGGCACCACCTGCACGGGCCACTTCTTCGTGTATCGAGGAGATATTGACGATCTTGCCGCCGTTGCCATCGGCTTTACGGGCTTTTATAAACTCCCTGCAGGTGTAAAACGTCCCATACAAATTGGTACGCAGCGTGCGGTCGAACATTTCGATTTCCATGTCATCCACAAATATGCCCGATTCGTTCAGGCCTGCGCTGTTAACCAGTATCCACGGACTGCCGAATTGCTCTTTTGCCGTAGCGAACATTTCTACAATTTGTTTATAGTCGCCCACATCGGCTTTGTAGGTCAGCGCCCTGCTGCCGTTGTTTTTGACCTGTGAGGCGGTTTCGTTAGCGCCTTCTTCATCGCTATGGTAATTGATCACGATATTCGCACCGCGTTCGCTGAGTTCTATGGCACAGGCTCTGCCGATGCCCGAATCGCCACCGGTTATAATGGCTGTTTTACCTTGTAAAGGTTTGAAAGATTGTTCCATGCTTTTTTCATTAAGGCCTTTAAATTACTGAGAAATTTAAGGTTAATGATTTAAAGAAAGGATAATTGGCTTTGTGTTAACAGAAGACACCTGCACGGGTAGTATTCGAATGGGCGTAAGAAAGTTTTATAATGAATATTAATACTCTTTCAGGCGCGGTACTATATGGCCAACATTTTCAATTTTTATACCGAATATTTTTTCAACTTTAGTCCATTTTTGATTAAATCTAAGGTTACGAAACAGGTTGTAGGCAGCCATCAGGCCATATGTTCCTTTCATGCCATAATCATTAATATATTTTATTTTTCCGTTATCATATGTGATCTTTATTATACCGGTTGGAGCATCCGTATGCCCTACAGAATAGCTCTTGTCTAAATTTTTAAAATCGATGTAATTAAGGAGTTCCATTATTTGGTCATATTCGTTATCTTTAATCGTGGCGGTATAAACTCCTTCCATTTCAATATAATTATCAGGAAGGTCATTCCTGTTGTATGCAATTGCGATAAGTGTTGCAAACCTGTTTTTATTAATGGTCAATAGGAAATAAGGACAACTTCCAAAACAAGGATCTGATTCAAATTCTATCTTTTCTATTTTACTGTCAACGGGACTTTCATTGTATTCTGTAAACAAACCGAATTTTCCTGTAAGCTTAATTTCTTTGATGTCGTTGCCTCTTATAAGTCGATTTATAAGATATGGCTCTCCATTAGCGTAATGAATCTCAGGCATTAAAAAACTTCGAAGGTCATATATATTTTCTGGTTTATTGCCAAAATTCATTACAGCATAGGAGTGATACTCTAATCGCTCTCCTTCGTAGGCTGTTGATGTTGAGCCCCAACCTCCGAGTACTACAAGATCAGTATAGCTGTTATTATCAAGATCTGCTTTATAAAAGCTTTTTTTTATACCTGAACTTTTTATCCTTGCTTTCGTGATACTGTCCATTTCGGGATTTTTTAATGCATCCGAATAAGGTGATCTTTCTAATTTAAAATTGGTAAAGCCGCTGTCGATTGTTATTAAAAATTTCGACACATCTTTGTCTGTGGCTAAGCTGTCGACTTTTGACAGCCTTATTTGCGCTTTTACATATTTCTCTTGTTTCAGAGGTTTATAGTGTATAGTCGGCTCAGTGACCTTTATGGTATTTTCGTCTTTACAGGCAACAAATAACAATAGCAGGGGAATAATCAAAAGTCTCATAGGCTTGGATTAATTGGTTATTATTATAACTGCCGATGCGTAAAATTATTACGCCAAAGTAATACAATGCAACTTTTGACCTATCGCTCTAAAATGGTTTTCCTGAAAGTGAGCGAAATCCTCCTGCCCCTTTGATAGGCATTGCCGTCAAATTTATCTGTTTTCCGTGCGGCAATACCATGCATCCAACCGTACCTGCTATCACCTTTCAGGACGACCATGCTGCGTGGGGCGAGCAGCATCGGTATCTTTTCACCGGTTACTTTATTCGTAAAATCCATGACGCAGGGAGAACCTAAAGAAATGGAAACAATAGTGCCCTCAAAGCATGGCTCACAGTCGATGTGCGGAGTGATACCCTGCCCGGGCAAATATTCATTGATGATGAGCTGGTCGGGCACCACATCAAAATATCCTTCCGAATGCAGCCTGTCCGCAATGGCTTTCGCCCAGTCCGGCAGCGCGCCGATGTGCATGCCCAGGTCGATTCTCCTGGCTTTGTAATCGTACTTAAAGCCATAATGCTGCACCCTGCGTTTCAGGTCGCCAAGCCATTGCTGTTTATCAATAGTTGCTATTAAGCCCTCCTGTTCCTGTGCCGTAAAATAGTTCTCTATATATTGGAGGCCTGGGATGATTTGGGATTGTTGCGTAAATAGTTCCATAATGCCGTGAAGGTAGGATATTATCGGAATAACTAAACAGTAAATGAAAATATGGAGTGTATAGTTGTATAAGCGGGTATGTTATGATGAAATTCGTTTTATTCGGAAGCATAAATGATTGCTAAACAACAGCTATACTTTACTTCTGTAAGAATTTATTGTTATTTTTTGAGGAAGTAACGTAAACTAAATGGTAGTGTTAATTTTACTATACTCGGTCTAAATTGTTTTGAAAGTGCTATTAATTGGTTGCTTCGGTTTGTGTTTAAATGAAGTCACCAATGAATTTAATTCTTCTTGAGATAAAGACTGATTCTTATCGAAGGCATACATAAGCATAATAAACTCTTCAAATTTCAATGTTACAATTCTCAATCGCCAAAATTCACTAACTAAGTTATTTATGAAATTACAATCAAATAAAATATCACTCGACTGACAATATTCATAAAACTCATGCTTTACTATTTTAGGTTCGTTAATAGGAGCACTCGTATAGTTTATGAAATATCGTATATCCATTTGTTCAAATTTATTTATACTTCTGAGGTGCAACAAAGTGTTACCTGTTAAAAGTTCCTTTGGATATAAAGCTAAGGCAACCCGAACATTATGGTCTTGTTCCACTTTTGTTAAAAGTACTTGGGGTTTAGGGAAGTTATTTCTTACCCGATCCTTATCTTTTTGTTTGAACTCTTTATGATTTGGAAAGTTATAGTGTGAAATGAAATTATCGAATTCATCTAAATTACAGATTTGCCACTCATTAAGAAATAGAACAGCATTTATATCTTGAAAAACAATACACTCTTTACGAATATCAACATTTTTAGATTGTCCAAATTTTTTATGAATAAGTAAATCAGTTAATCTCATTTCGTTATTATTGATGGCTTGAGGAACTAAAGATTAATTTGATTAAAGATATAAAATTCTACTCATTCAGCACTGATGCAAACAAAAAAACCGCCCCTACATCTGTAGAAGCGGTTCATGTTATTCTGCGATAGCATTTCCTTCGCTATCAAAAAAATGGTATTCTAAATACGTGTAAGCGTCACGTGGTATAACTTTTACCCATTTCCGGTGCTCTAAAAACCATTTGGAGCGTATGGATGGGAAGCCTTTTGTTAAATAGGCTGCCACAAAAGGGTGTGCATTAAGCACAATCTTTTTGTGGGTCTTCATAATTCTTTCAAGGTCGGCCGTAATCCGGTCAATCACCAGTATCGGCGCTTCTATTTCCCCGCCGGTAGCATTGGGGTTGTCTTCGCGCGTCTTGATGTTCACCTCGGGCCTTACCCGTTGACGAGTGATCTGGATAAGTCCAAACTTACTCGGAGGCAGGATCTTGTGTTTTGCTTTATCGTCGCTCATTTCGTCCCTTAGGAAGTCGAATAGCTTTTTGCGGTTATCAGGGTTAGACATGTCTATGAAGTCCACCACGATGATGCCGCCCATATCCCTGAGGCGCAGCTGGCGCGCAATCTCTGCGGCAGCAATCATGTTCACCTCCAGGGCGGTATCTTCCTGGCTAAGGGCCTTGTTAGAGCGGTTACCGCTGTTCACGTCGATAACGTGCAGGGCTTCCGTATGCTCAATGATAAGGTAGGCGCCTTTGCTCATGGATACCGTTTTACCGAATGAGGTCTTTATCTGCCTTTCGATATTGTATTTCTCGAAGAGCGGCAGGTCCCTGTTCTGGTAGTACTTTACGATATTCGCTTTTTGAGGGGCTATCTCCTGCAGATAGTCCTTCGTTTGGTAGAAGAGGTCCTCATCGTCCACATAAATTCCCGTAAACGTGTCGTTGAACACGTCGCGCAAAATGGAGGAAGCCTTGTTGACCTCTCCCAAAACCTTGCTCGGGTGGTGTGCGCTTGGGAGGCGTTTACACATTCCTGTCCATTTGTCCAGTAAATTCTGCAAATCGCGGTCCAGCTCTGCTACCTTTTTCCCTTCGGCTACCGTTCGCACGATAACGCCGAAACCTTTTGGCCTGATCGACTGTACAAGCCGTTTCAGGCGGTCCTTTTCTTCTTTGGATTCTATCTTTTGTGAGATGGAGATCCTGTCGGAGAACGGTACCAGTACCACATACCTGCCGGCCAGCGAAAGCTCAGAGCTTATCCTTGGGCCTTTGGTCGATATGGGTTCCTTGACTACCTGCACAAGCACGGATTGGTTGGCGCTCAGCACATCGGCTATGGCCCCGTCTTTGTTGATCTCTTTTTCGAAAGGGAAGTTCTTAAGGGAATAATCTTTTAATTTACCTGCGCTTACAAGTTTCATGAATTTCAGCAGGGAAGGGAGGTTAGGCCCGAGGTCGTGGTAATGCAGGAATGCATCCTTCTCGAAGCCTACGTTGACAAAGGCGGCGTTGAGGCCGGCAACTGGCTTCCGTATCTTGGCAATGAATATATCGCCTACAGAGAACTTGTCCTTGTCTTCCTTTTCCTTGTGTAATTCAATTAGTTTTCCATCTTTTAATAAGGCAAAATCTACTGCGTCAGAACCTGATCGAATAATAAGTTCTTTATTCACACTGTACATTTTTATCCATACCAGTTGTTGGTTGTCGGTTGTCGGTTGTCGGAAGCTTCCATCAACCATCAACTATCAACTATCAACCAAAGTACAGATGGATTAAACAAAATTTAAACAGGTATTTTGTGTACCCGGAATTCAGTTGTCAGTCGCAGTCGCAGTATTTAGCGCAGTGCAGCTAAATCTGAAATCTACAATCTAAAATCTGAAATCATTTTTCAATGAACGTTTTGAAAAAAGAAAAAGTAGTATTACACTACTTTTTCTTTTTGTGACGGTTAGCTCTCGCTCTTTTTTTACGTTTGTGAGTTGCTACCTTATGTCTTTTTCTTTTTTTACCACTTGGCATAGTGTCTAAGGGTTAGGGTGGTTAATAATTAATTACTTAGCTTCTGTGTTTGTTTTTACACCGTCAACAAATATTTTTGCAGGTTTGAATGCAGGGATATTGTGTGCAGGTATTTTGATAGTAGTATTCTTAGATATGTTCCTGCCTGTTTTTTCAGCACGCGTTTTGATAATGAAGCTTCCGAAACCCCTTAGGTAAACGTTGTCACCTGTTTCAAGAGAATTTTTCACTTCTTCCATAAAAGACTCAACTGTTGCCTGTACATCTCCTTTTTCCAGTCCTAGTTTTTCGGAGATTTTCGCTACGATGTCTGCTTTCGTCATTTTCTTTCTAATTTATTATTGTGTGTATTTTTTTAAGTGTGCAAATATAACAATTAAAAAAACAATAATTCAAGGTTAATCTATTAAAATTTAATAACATAAACTTTACTTTTGCCTGACTGCATAATTATGATGGAATTTTCTAAGTCTTTAATTCAATGGTATTTACAGAATAAGCGCGATTTGCCCTGGCGTAAAACTATTGCACCTTACCGGATATGGCTCTCCGAGATCATGCTCCAGCAAACGCGCGTAGCGCAGGGTTTGCCGTATTTTTTGAAGTTTACCGAAGCGTTTCCGACCGTGCAGGATATGGCCGCCGCGCCCGAAGAGCAGGTGCTCAAGCTATGGCAGGGACTGGGCTACTACTCCCGCGCCCGCAACCTGCATGCCACGGCCAAACAGGTAGCTTTTGAGATGGATGGGAAGTTTCCCGATAGCTACAAGGGGCTCCTTACATTAAAAGGTGTGGGCGATTATACCGCCGCTGCCATTGCCTCCATTGCCTATGGTGAACCCGTGCCTGTGGTAGACGGAAATGTGTACCGTGTACTGGCGCGGTATTTCGGTATTGAAACCGATATCTCCTCATCCGGCGCTAAAAAGCAGTTTACGGAGGTTGCTGCGTCCCTGCTGCCTAAAGATGATGCTGCCACATTCAACCAGGCGATGATGGAATTCGGTGCGCTGCAATGCGTGCCAAAAAACCCAGACTGCGGCGTATGTATTTTTAATAAAGATTGTGTTGCCTTTAATACCGGCCGTGTGAACCAGCTTCCGGTAAAGCTAAAGAAGACAAAGGTGACCGACAGGTTTTTTAATTACCTTATTGTTAAGGACGCTGCCGGGAATACGGCCGTAAATAAACGGACAGCCAAAGGTATCTGGCATAATTTATATGAATTTCCGCTGATCGAGACGGAAGGGGAGCTTTCTGTTGAAGAGATGAAACAAATGATCATAGCATACTTTAAACCACCCCGCCATAGCGGGACAGGCTCTCCAGAGGAGGGGAAGGCCACTCAGCCGGATACTGGTTTTGTTCCTGCAGATATAACACTCCTTAATCGTGAGCGCATACTGCACAAGCTGTCGCATCAGCATCTCAGCATCCGGTTCTGGGAGATAGAGGCAGATGTTGCACTGCCTGACGCAATCAGTAGAGAAGAAGCCATGAAATATCCATTCCCGATAGTGATCTATAATTTCATGGAACGCTACTGGGCATTAAATGCAAACGACCTGTTTTCTGCTAACCGGAATTAAGTAACTGTCTAAAATTTTATAAAATCAATTTTAACCACATAGATACATAGGATTTATAGGGATTTATAGGGATTTTTTGAGTGAAGGTGACATATTCGCACATAGTAAAGCGAAGCTTCATGCTCTGTGTTACTTTTGAGAGCCTTAAAACTACCTTTTAAAGCTATGTATCTATGTGGTTAAAATTCTTCTTTTTAAAGTTAGACAGTTACTAATTTTAAGTTTCATTCTTTATACCATGCGTGAAAATTTTGCCCAATGCAATTAATAAGTCAGGTTTATATAGTATATTTGAGTGAATAAACACCAAAGCCATGAACGGTACACTGAATAAAGTCCTGCTTATAGGGCATTTGGGCGACGATGTAAAGATACACTACTTCGAAGGGGGCAACTGCATTGGGCGCTTCCCGCTGGCTACCAACGAAGTTTACATCAACAAGCAGACGAACGAGAAGATTACTTCGACGGAATGGCATAACCTTGTGGTACGCAACAAGGCTGCCGAGATATGCGAAAAATACCTTAGCAAAGGCGATAAGATTTATGTGGAAGGCCGCATCAAATCACGCCAGTGGCAGGCTGAGGACGGTACAACAAAATATACCACTGAGATACAGGTGACGGAATTTACCTTCCTGAACACCAAGAAAGAACTGGACCACAACAGGCAGCATTTTTCGGCAGTGGCCGAGCCTGCAAAACCGAATTATGATATACAGAACGTGCCGGCGCCGGATACCGACCTGCCGTTTTGACCGTTTAACCAATACCCAGAATTTTGGACCCCGACCCCTCGAGTTTCACAACGATAGATTATAACCTTGTCATAGGATTTACAGGGATTGCTATCCTGCTGCTGTGTTCTGCATTTATCTCGGGTACCGAGGTAGCCCTGTTCTCGCTTACCCCGCAGGATATTGAAAAAATAAACCAGAAAAGCCCCGGGAAAGGCAGTATGATCGCTTCGCTGCTCGAAAAGCCCAAGAAGCTGCTGGCCACTATTACAATTACCAATACATTCATCAACATTGCCATCGTTATCCTGTTCTTCAGGCTAAATGCGTTCTCGGCAATACACATCCCATGGCTGCGCTTTACAGCAGAGGTATCGCTAATCACGCTGCTTATCCTGCTTTTTGGCGAGGTGCTTCCTAAGATATATGCCGTGCGCAATAACAAGCGCTTTTCGAAAAAAGCCGCCCTTCCGCTCGTGGCATTAAGCAGGGTGCTTTCGCCTTTAAGCGTCCCAATGCGGGAAGTCACCGTCAGGCTGCAGAAACGCTTTGGCGAACAGAAAGCCGGGCTCTCGGTAGACAGGCTTTCGCAGGCGCTCGAGCTTACCGACTATGGCGATGCTACCATAGAAGAACAAAAGATACTCGAAGGCATCGTGACCTTTGGCAATACCGAAGTAACGCAGGTCATGACACCGCGCATCGACCTTTTTGCACTGGATATAGGAGCTTCTTTTGGTGAAATACTTCCAAAAATAATAGATATGGGCTTTTCCCGCATTCCGGTATTTAAAGACAATATTGACAGTATAGAGGGCGTTCTGTTTACTAAAGACCTGCTGCCGCATATAGACAACGAAGGTTTTGAATGGCAGTCCATCATCCGGGAGCCGTTCTTTGTGCCCGAAAACAAAAAGCTGGACAACCTGCTCAAGGAATTCCAGGGCATGAAAAACCACCTGGCCATCGTGGTCGACGAGTACGGTGGCACATCGGGTGTTATATCGCTGGAAGATATCCTGGAAGAGATCGTAGGGGACATCAGCGATGAGTTTGACGATGAGGACATCATTTACTCAAAAATAGACGACCGGAATTACCTCTTCGACGGAAAGATAAACCTGAAGGATTTTTACAGGATAACCGATATTGAGGAAGACGATTTTGAAGCTGCCAAAGGAGAAGCCGAAACGCTTGCCGGGTTCCTGTTGGAGCGATGGGGGAATTTTCCGAAAAAAGGGCAGAAAATTACCTTTAAGGGTAATATCTTTACCGTCGAATCGGTAGACAGGAGAAGGATAAAACAAATCAAGGTTACGCTTAAATGAAAAGTATAAAAAAAGTTATCGCTGCCGGAATGCTGTCCGCGATCGCAGTTTTAGCCATAAGCTGTAAAGAAGACACTGTGCCAAAGCCCCAGGCTTACCTGAGGCTGGAATACCCTATGGGCAAATACATCCCTTATGATGGGGACTGCCCGTACACCTTCGGCTACAATTCGCTGGCGCGTATCAAGGACAAGGGAAATTGCAACCTGACCATCGAATACCCTAAAATGAAGGCGACTTTATACCTTACTTATAAAACGGTAGAAGGCAACAACCTTGAGGCACTTTTACGCGATGCCCAGAAGCTGACCTATGAGCACGTGATAAAAGCCGATGCTATACAGGAACAGCCTTACCTGAACCCTGAAAAGAAAGTCTACGGGATGTTTTACCAGGTAGGAGGGGATGCTGCTACCAATGCCCAGTTCTATGTAACCGACAGCACGCGCCATTTTCTTACCGGCTCCATGTATTTTTATGCCAAACCAAACTTCGATTCCATAATGCCGGCTGCAAGCTACATCAAGGACGATATGCGCAATATCATGGAAACCCTAAAGTGGAAGTAGATATTTTACCGCAAACTTGTCCTGTGACAAAAAAGTGCGTCAACTTAATAAATAATGGTGCGTTCATGTCAATTTATTGATGTTAGCTATAAAATCAATAGGATTCAGGTAATCCGTTGCAAAAAAAAAGCACCTGCTTTCACAGATGCTTTCAAAATTGTATAAGCCTTATATTACATGCTTCCGGCTTTATCATGCCCGCAAGAAGCTTTTCCGCCACCTGAGCAGCATCCGCCTTTTTTCTCGCCACAGCCCTCTTTAGCTGTTTTGCCTTTGGCTTTTTTATCCTTCTTAGTGTCTTTCTTTTTCTCTTTTTCCTGCTGTACAGAGTAGAAAGCCTTATCACCCGAAGACTTCACATCAGATACTTTATAAGCGCCATCCGCGATTTTCTCAACAGTTTCAACAAGCTTTTCAGGGGTTTGCTTTGCAGCATCGAACGATACGGTAGCCGTTTTCTTTTCGAAATCTACTTTTGCATTCTCAACACCGTCAAGGCCGGCCAGTTTCTTCTCAATAGTTTTGGCACATCCTTCAGGGCATGTCATGCCGTCTATCTTAAAGCTGGTAGTCTCAAGATTGGCGGCCGTTTCTTTGCTCATGGTGCTGTCAGCAGCCGTGCTGTCTTTTTCAGTGCCTTCAACGTTGCCGTCTTTAGAAGCGTCCTTGCAGCTTACGAACAGTACAGCCGATAATGCGATAAGGGATAATGTCTTTGCGAATTTCATGGTATATCTCTTTATTTGGGTTAATAAATTCTTTTAAAACAGGTTACAAATTTATACAAAACGGTTTGTAATCATGGATAGTATAATGATTTATTTTTTTGTCACTAATTATTTATGATTATTCATTATAGCTTATTGTGTATGGTTCGCCAAGCAATAGTGCATGGTTTATAACATCCATAAAACTTTTTGAAAAATAGGTGTAATTATAGAGCTCGGTAAAGATTTTGTTTTCCGCGCTGATCAGGCCAAATCTTTTGACAAATGCAGGGCCCTGATCAATTTTCGCTTGTAAATTTTCCCACCTCCCAAAATCAGGATCATATCATCAACTGTTTCTGATTCTAAAGACGGGATTAACTGATCGATAATAAACTTTATCACTTCGGAGAGAGCAACAGTATTCCAATAAGGAGTATTACTTTCGTCATATTCCAAACCTTCCATAGGAATATTTTTTTCATGTCGGTATATATATTCTGTCTCTCCTGCAAAATAGAATTTTTCTCCAAGTATTGGATTTAGCCTCATTGCGTAATGTACGAGTATGAAAAATTCTTCCCTGCTAAAATAAGCCCCATATGGACCAGATTCATAATCTATCATAAATTTTCTTGCCATAATTTTTGCTTTTCATCAAAGTTAAAACAAAAAGGCTCCCGCAATGCAGGAGCCTTCTCTATCAAAAACAATTATTATTCTTATTGGAAGTCAGCAGCTGTTACGCCTTCGTTGATTTTTGCCTCAGTTACTGTAAGGTTAAGCTCAATGCCGATATTCATATTGATCTTGTGCGGAAGTTTAACTCCTTTAACTTCTTTGTAATCATCATAATAAGTGAACATTGGGACTTTTTGTCCATCAGGACCTTCCTGCTCATGGGATTCAGCTATCTTTAACCCTGTAGCTACGTCATAATAGTAAGCGTCTGTACCTTTTTTAACTACGTACGCATCTTTACCATTAATAGCCTCTATAGAAGTAAGGCTTACTCCCGGAGCAGTTGCCATCGTAAGTTCCTCAAATGGTACCGCAGTTTCTTTCGATTCTTTAAAATCAGCTGGCTCCATTGGCATTTTTTGACCCTGCTGCACAGAGTAGCCGCTAGTTTCGCCAACTACCTGTTTGAACATTGAGCCCATACCTGCAACGCTGATCTCTACCGCCTGTTTCTTATCAGAAGATACTTTGCTCGTAAATACAACCGACATGCCTTGTGCAGATGCGGTAGATTTTGTCATAACTGTTTTAACAGCTTTAAGCGCTTTCTCGCCGCCTACTGCTTTTATGTAGTTATCAAGAACTGTCTTAGCAGTAACACCAGCAGGTACCGGCTTATTTACAGTTGGTTTTTCTGTCGGCTTACCGAATTTGTCGAAGTAGAAGATCGGCATGCCGCTCTTCTCAAGGCCCGGCAATACGTCGGCCGCTTTACCTACAACTACTACCCTCGCATTGTCTGCAAGGAAATATTTTTTAGCTGCGTTCCTGATGTCTTCAGCAGTTACAGCGTTGATATTCTTGATGTAGTTTTCAAAGAAATCGGCAGGAAGCCCCTGGGTCTGCGTAAGCAATGCATAACGCGCAATAGTGCCCGGTTTTTCCATGTTCATTACGAAGCTTCCGATATATTTTGCTTTGGCATTCTTAAGGTCTTCCTCGCTAACAAGGTCGTTCCTCATTTTTTTAAGCTCGTTGAATATCTCTACAACAGCACTGTCGGTAACGGTGTTCCTTACAGAAGTTGAAGAAGAGAAATCGCCTACATATTTGTCGCCGCCAATAGAAGAATACGCGCCGTATGTCCAGCCGTGCGCCTCACGAAGGTTAAGGAAAAGCCTTCCTTCACCGCCGCCGCCAAGGATCTGGTTGGCAAGAAGCGTTGCAAAGTATTCTTTGTCGGTCATTTTAAGGTGGCTCACATTGATTACCGATATCTCAGATTGTACTGCGTTCGGCATATCAACAAAGTTGATTTGTGAGAACTGTACATCTTTAGGGTCGCTGTAGCTCTCTGTAGGGGCAGTACCTCCGGCCCATCCTCCGAAAAGCTTCTCAACCTGTTTTTTAACGTCTTTTAGTTTTACGTCACCTGTTACAACAAGATAAGCCTTGCCCGGTACGAAATAAGTAGCATAGTTATTCTTAACATCGGCAAGCGTTACATTGTTAAGGGTCTCTTCGCTAAGGTATTCGCCGTTAGGGTGGTTTTTGCCGTATACAAGAACATTGTTTACCCTTGCTGCTACAGAAGGTACACTTTTCTCATCAGCTTTCAGCCCTTCAAGGATCTGTGCTTTCTGTTTGTCGAATTCTTCCTGTGTGAAAACCGGGTTAAGGGCGCCATCGGCCATTAGTTCCAGTATCCTTGAAGAATATTTTGACAATCCGCTTCCGTAAGCCGATTGCGAGCCGAAGCCGATATTGGCTCCTAAAAAGTCAACCTCTTCGTTAAAAGCGTCTTTCGACATTTTTTTGGTGCCGCTTCCCATAAGGGCTGCAGTCATATCGCTAACGCCTTTTTTAGCGCCTTCGGCATAAGGGGCGTTGTCCATAGTAAGGCTGTATGACACGCGTGGCAGCTTGTGGTTTTCAACAACCAGTACTTTAAGCCCGTTCTTTAGGGTGAATGTTTCAGGCTTGCCAACGTTTATAGTAGGCGAAGGCCCCGGCTTTGGCATTGGTATTACTTGTGCCTGCGTAGCGGAAATAGATAAGAACACGCCGGCTAATAGATATATTACTTTTTTCATGATGTTGTTTCTGTGCTTAGTTTTGTGCTTTGTCTTTAGCTCCTACATAATCAAGTGTCATCCTTTGGTTCGGGTTAAGGTATTTCTTAGCCGCGTCCATGATGTCCTGCCTTGTAATCTTACGGTAGATGTCGATCTCGGTATTGATAAGGTTTACATCGCCATAAAGAAGGTAGTAAGAAGCAAGGTTTTCAGCAATGCCCTCTACGTTGGAGTTGTTGCTCACATAACGGCTTTCGAACTGGTTCTGAAGTTTGGTAAACTCCCTTTCAGAGATAAGCTCTGTCTGCAGCTTCACGATCTCGGCATCCGCTTCCTTCATGATATCTTCGGCAGTAAAGCCCGGCATTGGTATGCCGTACACTATGTAAAGGCCTGCATCTTCCTGTGTGTAGTTAAATGCACCTATCTGCATTGCCATTTTCTTTTCGTCAACGATTTTCTTGTACATCCTTGAGCTCTTTCCGTCGCTAAGGATAGAAGAGATCATGTCAAGAACCCTGGCATCTTTTGTTTTCATTGATGGTGTCCTGTAAGCGGTCACTACCATCGGAAGCTGTACGTTAGGATCTTCGTAACGTGCTTTGAAAGCTTGTGTTATCGGCTGCTCCGTAAATGTCTGGCGTGTAATAGGCGTACCTTTTGGAACTACAGAGAAATACTGGTTGATCCATTTTTTAGCCTGTGCAGGGTCAAAATCACCTGCTACTACAAGAACGGCATTGTTAGGGATATAGAATTTTTTGTTGAAAGCCTGGAATTCCTGAAGCGTAGCGGCATCAAGGTGCTCCATAGAGCCGATGGTTGCCCAACGGTAAGGGTGTACCTTAAACATATTCTTTTTTACTTCGGCAATAAGGTTTCCGTAAGGCTGGTTGTCTATACGAAGCCTTTTTTCTTCTTTTACAACTTCGTTCTGCGTGTCAACACCTATCTGGTTGATTACCGGGTGAAGCATCCTTTCGGCTTCCATCCAGATACCAAGCTCAAGGTTGTTCGAAGGGAACACCTCATAATAATAGGTCCTGTCGTCAGAAGTGTTGGCATTGTTGTTACCGCCATTGGCTGTAACTATCTTAAACCACTCACCGCGCTTGATGTTCTCCGTGCCTTCAAAAAGCAAGTGCTCAAAAAAGTGTGCAAAACCTGTCCTCTCCGGGTTCTCATCCTTAGAGCCTACGTGATACATTACAGAAGTAATGATTACCGGCGCCGATTTATCCTGGTGAAGGATAACATGCAGCCCGTTGTCCAAATTGTATTCTTCGAATGCCACTTTCTGGGCAGAAGCTGTTCCGCCAAGCATAAGGAGGGAACCCAAAGCGATTAACGATCTTTTCATAAAATTTAATAATTATTTTGATTTAGGTATTGGTGTGCAATTTCGGGATTTTGTTACAATAAAATTATATTTTTTTTAGGAAATGATTTTCAGGGGGCGCTTATATTGAGGAAACAGCATTTAAACAGATACTATATGCCCTTTATTTTTGAATTTCACGCAAAGTCGCAAAGACTCATGCCGGAAACAGTATGGAATAAGGCACCGAGGTATTACAATGAATACCGCGGTGCTCCTGGCTTTGCGTCTTTGCGCCTTTCCGTGACCATTAGCCCTGTTGGCGCATAAAGCATCGCGGATCTTTGCGTGAAATTATCTGGCAGTGAATTTTTTAGAAAATTTATTTACGCGGGTTGGCTGATAAATAATAAGTTGTATATTTGCACACTTAAAAAATTAATTAAACCATATTGTTATGTACGCAATCGTAGAGATAGCAGGGCAGCAATTTAAAGTTAGCAAAGACCAAAAGGTATTTGTTCACCGTCTTGAAGGCAAAGAGGGCGACGCGGTTACATTCGCGAAAGTTCTTATGCTTGATGACAACGGAGCAATCACCCTTGGCGCCCCGGCTATAGAAGGTGCTTCAGTAGAAGCCAAAGTGCTGCAGCACTTAAAAGGAGACAAAGTAATCGTTTTCAAAAAGAAAAGGAGAAAAGGCTTCAAAAAGAAAAACGGACACCGTCAGGCTTTAACGCAGATCCAGATCTCTGGCATCATCGGAGCAGGCGCAGCGCCAAAGAAAAAAGCTGCTGCTAAAAAAGCGGACGCAACTGAAACTGCAGAATAATATTAACAATTAAAAACAAAACATCATGGCTCACAAGAAAGGTGTCGGTAGTTCCAAGAACGGTAGGGAATCGGAGTCGAAACGTTTAGGCGTTAAGATATATGGCGGCCAGGCTGCTATTGCCGGAAACATCATCGTAAGGCAACGTGGTTCTAAGCACAACCCGGGCGAGAACGTGTACATGGGCAAAGACCATACACTACACGCTAAAGTTGACGGAGTTGTTAAGTTCCAGAAGAAAGGTGACAACAAGTCATTCGTTTCTATAGTTCCATTCGAAGCTTAAGAAATACGCTTATACAATATAAAAACCCACTCAGCCGAGTGGGTTTTTTGCATAATCTATTTCCGGATTGCCTCCTGTAGTATTCCCTGCCATTTTTTTAATAAAATCCATTCGTCATTTATTTGCATGGATACTTCAGGATTGTAAAATTCAAGCGCTATATCGAACTCTTTTCCTCCGGCATGCACCATTAGCAGCTCCAGTTTTTCGGAAGCCACAGGGTCCGGATCCCCATTACTATAGGCATCATTAATAGCTGCAAGGTGTACTTTTTGCAACGAATTCGCGCCATCGGTATTTTTTACGAAGAAAACACATTTCGCATTTTCATCGATCCCGATAGCCGTGTTTTGCCACAGGTCGTGTTGTGTGATCTTGCAGGAATACGATTCCGCCAGGCCTGTTAACGCTTTTAAAAGCTGTTGTTGTTTTTTCTTTTTTTTATTGTGTGCCAGTACTAACGGCACAAGGCAGATTGCCAGTAAGGCAACTCCTATGATAGTTGTCGATAAATCCATTTTTTTGTTTTTTATAAATAATAATGATCCGGGCACTGCCAAATTGCAGCCCCGCTTACATTTTCCCGCAGGCGTTATAAAAACAATTACCAAAAAGAATGGAAGGGATAAATGATATCAACGTTTGTAAAAAAGAGCAGGTTTTGCGATCTTTTTACAAATTGCGAAAACGACTGTGCTGCTACATGCCCGGCTATCGGGGTATAGCCCACCAGCCCGCTGAAAGAAAGCTTAAGGAATTTGGGATGCCCGGCTTTTGCAAAAAACTTTGCACCGGCAGGCTGAACGATATGGTGCGATAATTCGGCCGTTATTTTTGAAACATTTTCTGTTTCAGGCCCCGACGATTTTAAAAGAAAAGTAACTGATTCTGAAATACCATTGCCGGACATACCAATCCCGAAACAATACAGGATGGCGATAGCTATTACTATGGTATTTTTAAATCTGTTCTTCACACGGCAAAGATACCACTTTTATTTATGGCGTTCCGTAAGGCAGCACAGGCGGAGAAATTCGTATTTCCGCGTCAACAAATCAACCCTGCAGCACCTCTAAAAAATCCTCCCGCAATATCTCCCGCGCGCCAAGGCTTTCGAGGTGGTCGTTGTGTACCTGGCAGTCCAACAGCCTGTAGTTTTCGGCCTGCAGCTTTTTGCATAAGGCTATAAAAGCTACCTTGCTGGCATTGGGCATTTTCGAGAACATACTTTCCCCGCAAAAGATGTGACCAAGATCCACGCCATACAATCCGCCCACAAGGGCATCCTCATGCCAAACCTCTACCGATTTGGCAAATCCTAATGAGTGCAGGGTGCAGTAGGCTTCGGTCATAGCATCAGTTATCCAGGTGCCCTGCTGCCCGTCGCGTTTTATATCGCGGCAGTTGGCAATAACATCGGCAAAAGCGGTATTGAATGTAACCCGAAACATATTCCGGTTCAGGATGTTTCGCATGCTCTTTGATATCTTTAGCTCGTCAAAAAGTAACACCATCCGCTCCGGCGGACTCCACCACAATATTGGCTCGTCATCCTCAAACCACGGGAAGATGCCGCTGCGGTAGGCCAGCAGCAGGCGTTCGGGCGAAAGGTCGCCGCCAATGGCCACGATGCCTTCCGGCGAAGCCTCGTCAACAGGGGGGAAATACAGTTCGCGCGACAGAAAATACATCCGTTATTCGTTATAGTAGGTATTCAAAGTTAGGAATTGAAAATTAAAGTTAAAACAATCGTACCGCTAAAATGATTTTTTACCTTCGCTTCTTAATTGCTAAACGAATGCCGGTTATGAAATATTTTCTTTTTATCCTGTTTTTTTGGAGCGTTTCTGCTACTGCCCAAAATTTTATCGATATGGAAAAAGACACCATACAGATGCAGGAGGTGATAGTGACCAGCGGGAAGAAGCACAAAATGAAAACGCTGCAGCTCACAGGGCCGTGCTATTCTCCCGAACCATTTAAGGATGCCGATGAGATCCTGACACTTGTCGAGAACCTTCCTGCGGGCTCACTCGAATCGGTGTCGTTTTATTTCAATGGGGTTTTTGAAGGGACAAGGAAGGCAGGCGAGCAATCCTCCTTTGGTGTCCTTATCTATACCGTAGAACAAAACGGGGAGCCGGGGCAACGCATTGCCTACGATAAAAAAGCCCTGCTTATGGATGATAAGGCAAAAGGCAAAGTAACTATAAACATTGCGGGGCTCGACCTTCAAAGCCAGTCCAGGTTGTTTATAGGATTGGTAAAAGAATCCGGCCCGGCCGTGATAGACGACCTGTTTTTCGACTGCCTCTGCAACGGCCATGACAAGTACAAGACATTAGCCCGAACATCCGAAACCGCTCCATGGGAACGCAGGTGGGTATGTGCCGCGATACGCGTTGATGTGCGGGTGCTGCTGAATAAGTAAGCCGTAATATTTTAATTTTAATTAATTTTATTTATTATATTTAACATAATATTAGTAAATAATTTTATAAATGGAAAAAGAAACAGAAGGTGAAGATTATAGATACCGTGGATTATTTTGGATAATAACTAGTAATAAAATATTAGAAATTTATGTTTGGATACTTTTAAGTTTTTTAGTTGCTGGAAGACCATTGTTTTATGGATTTAATTATGGTTTTCAAGAAAAGAATTTTTTTCTTGAATTCTATACAGAAATATTGTCATCAATTTTAGTTCTATTATTTCCATTTTTATTCAAGCTTATTTATGATGAATTTCCTTTTGAATACATAAGAAATAAAAAAAAACAAAGTTTAAAAATAATAAAAAATCAAGAAACTTCAAAAGACTCTAAAAACGATGAAGAGTTAGATCAAGGGGCATATGATGATATTGCTCTAGATAATAATGATCAAATCATTATAGATTCTGTTGCATATCCAGAAATCGAAGACTTGCATATTTTGAATACATATCTAATAAATGCCCAAAGAGTATCTGATAAAATATATAATAGAACAAATGCGTATTTATTAATTGGATGTCTTATAGCCTTTGCTGGAGTACTGTTCTTTTATTTTCAAGCAGCGACTATTCACACGACTATTAAACCTGATGACGATAATTTTTATTCGAAGTTATTCGTAGAATATTTGCCCAGAATAGGAACTTTAATATTTGTTGAAACTATAGCTTTTTTCTTTTTAAGGCAATATAGGCTAACAATGGAAGAGTTTAGGTATTATGAAGCAATTAAACGTCAACGTGAAAACCAATATGCTGTTTTTAAATTAATTAATGATTATAAAGATAAGCCTGAACTTTTCGAAAAACTTATTAGCTATTGTGAATTTACTTCTAATCCAAATAAATTTATGCAAGGAGAGACAAATTCAATAATTGAAGTAGAAAAAATTATACCAAAGGATACAGAGATATTTGATAAATTTTTAGAATTATTTAAACTCTATAAGAAATGACATAGGTTCTTGTTATAAAAAAAAGAGACATGCATTATAGCTAAAGTATAAGCATGCCTCATGGTATTTGGTATTTGCCTTTTGGAATTTAAAAAGGAAGGTCGTCGTGTTCTTCTTCTTTATAGTTGCTTGCCGGCTGGAAAGAATCGTGTGCCTGTGGCGGCGGTGCCTGCTGGTACGATGGTGCTCCTCCCTGCGGTGCTTCAGGCTGCAGCTTTTCTATCCTCCATCCCTGGATCGAGTTGAAGTATTTTGTCTCTCCCTGTGGGTTCACCCACTCGCGGCCCCTCAGGTTTATGGAAACTTTTACAGGCTCTCCTGCCCTGTAGTTGTTCAGCAGGTCGCATTTGTCCTGCGTGAACTCTATCATTATATGCTGGGGGTACTGCTCATCTGTAGTAACCACCATTTCCCTTTTCCTGAAACCGTTAGCGCCAAAGGCTTTGGTCTCGTCAATCATCTTGATCCTTCCTGAAACTTCCATAATTTGTCTGTTATTTTCTGCCGCTATGGGCAGCTATCGTTAGTAAATAATTAAAAATCTTTCTTTGCCAGCAGCACTTTCCATGCCTGTGTTACCTCGTTATTATCAAGCAGTTCCTTTGCCATCCTGAGCTTTTTTTCCTCATCGTCAGCGCTCAGTACGGCTTTGGTTTCAAAGCTGCCTTTTACAAATATAGCAACTTCTTCGTCAGTGGGCAACGTTTCTACATTGCCTAATTTGCCAAGGTCATTTCCGTCAAATATCCCGCTCTCTTTTATGAAGGCCGGAATGGAGTCGACACCTATTCCCAGTGTGGTGAGTGGCTTTTCCACTTCAAAAAGCCCTGCATTGGCACGGCTGTACCAGTTTCCTCCCATACGCGCCACAAGGTCGATCTTGTCCTGGTCGATACCGCCTTTATCGGGCGTCATAATGTCTTCGTTAATGTGCATTTTCACCACTTCGCAGATGATCAGGTTGCCGGCCCCGCCTTCGGTGCCAAGGTTTACGATGTTCAGTACCTTACATTCAAACTGTACGGGCGACTCTTTTACCCTGAAAGGCTTTACAATGTCCGATGGCAACATGGTAAGGCCTGCTTTCTCGAATTCGTTTACCCCATCGGCATATTCGGTACTCGATAATGATGCCTGCTGTACGATGTCGTAATTTACGACGTTAATAACCACCTCGCGGTTCAGTTCGGCATTGATGAGCGTGTGCTTTACAGTATTGTCGCGAACCCTCCGCGCCGGCGAGAACACCAATATCGGGGGATTGGAACTGAACGCATTAAAAAAGCTGAATGGCGATAGGTTAGGCACGCCGTCCTTGTCTAATGTGCTTGCAAAAGCGATAGGCCTTGGGCCGACGGCGCCCTGCAAATAGCCCTGAAATTTAGCAGTGGGCATTTCTTTTGGGTCGATACTGAACATTACCGGTTATTGTTTTTACAAAGATAATCGTTTGCGCCAATGCCCGATATTTTTAACTTAAGGAAAAGCCATAAAATATCAACAGTTAAATTGCGTTATACTGCCAACCGTCCGGCTAACTAACTTTTAGTATCTTTAAGCCTCAAATTTAAATTTATGCAAATTACCGATAAAAGGGCTGTAACCCGATGGTTCATTATTATAGCTTCTTTTCTTATTGTGGTGCTCATTGTTTGGAATACCTATTTTATGTTCCAGACCTTTAAGGATGAGGAACGCAACAAAATGAAATTATGGGTACAATCGCAGGAAGCTGTAAACCGGGCTGATGAGAATACCGATGTTACCCTGCCACAGACCATTATAGAAAGCAACAATACCATCCCGATCCTCCTTGTGCAAAAAAATGAAGGCAAAGATGTTATTGTAGCCAACAGGAACCTGCCGGAAGAGATAGCCCGTGACACGACAGCATTGCGAAAGATGTTCGAAAAAATAAAAGAAGAGAACACCCCTATAGCAATGCGTGGCGCATTCGATAGTATGCAGTATATCTATTACGGCAATTCTACCCTGCTCAACCAGCTAAAATATTACCCAATAGCGCTGGTGCTTATTATTGTGCTTTTCGGTGCAGTGGTATATAACTTTTACCGTGCTACCAAAATGAGCTCGCAAAACCGCCTTTGGGCCGGTATGGCCAAAGAAACCGCCCACCAGATAGGTACGCCGCTGTCGTCGCTCCTGGGGTGGATCGAGATCATGAAGGCCGATAATGTGGATGAGACAACGATCGAAGAAATAGAAAAAGACGTGAACCGCCTGCAGACCATTGCAGAGCGCTTTTCTAAAATTGGATCGGAGCCATTGCTTGAAGAAAGGGATATCGTAGCCGAGACCGAAAACGCGTTCGATTACCTCAGGGCCAGGGCATCGAGCCAGGTGGAGTTCAATTTCCGTTCGCCCAACCATCCTGTAATGGTGATGCTTAACCCCGAGCTGCACAGCTGGACCATAGAAAACCTGGTGAAAAATGCCATAGATGCCATGAAAGGGAAAGGCAGGTTGGACATTGTTGTGGATGAGCGCGAAAAATTTGTAAAGGTAAAAGTAAGCGATACGGGGAAAGGCATACCGAAATCCCAGTTCAGCAAAGTGTTCGAGCCGGGCTTTACCACCAAAAAGAGGGGGTGGGGACTCGGGCTTTCGCTAACCAAGCGCATTGTGGAAGAATACCACAAGGGCAAGATAAAAGTCCTCAATTCCGAAGTAGGGAAGGGAACCACCATGCAGGCCAGTTACAAGAGGGTATAAATAAATCCCATGCCGAAAACGACATGGGATTTATTTTTTTACAGGATTTATATTCCGCTTAGGGAACGCTTGTGTAGGTATGAATTACTTCCTTACCGTTTACCGTTTCAGAAATCGTTAAGATCGAATCTTTTATGGATTCTACGTTAACTACCCAGTCAGGCTCGCCGTCTAATTTAATGGTTACAACTCTTCCCTCTTTTGTGTAGACTCCCGATTTTTTGTTGACAGCGTTTACCTGGGAGCCATCACATTCAATAACCTTATAACTCCTCACAACATCACTTGAATTGAAGTCGAGGTAATCTTTCGCGCAAGGCTTATGCTCGTAAGGGGTGGTTACACTGTTTTGAATTGTTGCTACATTGTACCATCGTGCATATAGCTTGCTTTGTTTTGATGAACCTTCCGGCTCACAGGATGCAAAAAGCATAACCGTAAGAAACAGGCTTAGTAAATTTTTCATGTTTTTAGTAGTGTTAATAGTTTACTGCAAAAATACTAAAATTCACCGACTGATTAATATTTCTTAATTTTTTGTATAAAAAATGTTTAAAATTTAAAAAATAAATTTTAATTTTTAGAATTTGGCAATTGCATTAGAAAGATTATAACAAGCGGGGCAGTTGCCCCGCCTGGTTATGGTGTACTGGTATAAATGTAGGTTACAGTTGCCCCGTTTAATGTGGCCTCCATTTCCAGGTCTTTATTTGTTAGTTTTTTAAGGGTATAGGTATTCGTTACACCATCAATTGTAGTAGTGAGCATTTCTGTAGTAGCGGTATAGGTGCCCTCGTCTACATCCGGGTCTTCCTGGCAATCATAATAGTCAACATCCTTAACGGCATTGCCGGCAAGGAACTGGATATAATCTTTACCGCAGGGCAGGTTGCCCGTATAATCTACCGTTTGGTTACCCAGCTTATACGATACATAAAACCATCTTTGCTGCAGGTGGTCTAAGTTAACCGCCGGCTCAGAAGGGCCGTCATCATTAGAGCAGCCGGACAGGCAGAGTACTGCCATAGCCAATCCGAATAATTTTTTCATACAATTTTGTGTTATGTTACTATACAATGATATGAAATATTATGACGGACAGGCGTTAAGGATATTATAATAAAAACGCGGCCATCTGGCCCCGTTTTAAAATTTATGGTGTGCTGGTGTAGGTTTCTATTACCTTTTCTTCATCTCCATCTCCATCCCAATCATCCTGATAGGATATTTTAAGTTCGTTTGAATTAAGCTTCTCAACAGTAACAGAGCCTGTGTTTGAACCACTGCCAACGGTGATTGTATGTCCGCTTGTTGTGTAAGTATCTGTGCTTGTATCCATTAATGGCATTGTTCCGTCACAGTCATAAACATCAACCGATTTGAACGTGCCGCCGGAGATGAATTCAATATAATCCTTTCCGCAAACTTCGTTTTCGTCATAAGGCTCTGTTTCACCATTTGCCTCTGTGGAAACCTGGTACCATTTTCTTGTAAGTTTGCCCATGTCTACAGGTCCATCATCATCAGAACATGAGGCAAAAAATGCCAAAGCAAGGCTTAAGCCTAATACTTTTTTCATAAATTGTAAGTGTTAATTGTTTGTTGTGCAATAATAGGACTTTCTGTTTCGAAATTCAAAACAAAACTGCAAGACTGCGCCATTTTAACGCCACTTTAAGATATAAAAAAGCCGGAAATTATTCCGGCTGTATTTTAAAGGTTTGAGGCAATCGCTTTTGCCAGCTCCTCAAATTCTTCTTTTTCCATTTTTACCTTATTGGAAAAACGAATTTCATCCATTTCACTCAGAGGTATAAGGTGCACATGTGCATGCGGGACTTCAAGACCTATCACAGCCATACCTATGCGCTTGCAGGGCACGGTTTTCTCCAGCGCCTTCGCTACTTTTCGGGAAAACTGCATCAGGCCCAGGTAGTGCTCTTCCTCCATGTCGAACAGTTTATCGATCTCCTGTTTGGGAATACAGAGTGTGTGGCCTTTTGCATTGGGGTTCACATCCAGGAAAGCGAGGTAGTTGTCGTCCTCTGTTATTTTATAAGCCGGAATCTCGCCGTTTATTATTTTGGTGAATATAGAGCTCATGGCAATGATGAATTAATTAGTCTCTCGATATTTCAAGCACGTCAAATTTCAGTGTACCGTTAGGCACCTGTATCTCTGCGGTCTCGCCTACAGATTTGCCAAGAAGTCCCCTTCCGATAGGCGATGTTACCGATATTTTCCCTGTTTTCAGGTCGGCTTCGCTTTCGGCAACAAGGGTATATTTCATTTCCATGCCATTAGCCTGGTTCTTTATTTTTACGGTAGAAAGCACCAGCGCCTTAGACAGGTCTAGCTGCGATTCGTCTATAAGGCGGGCATTGGATACCAATTCTTCCATCTTGGCTATCTTAAGTTCAAGAAGGCCCTGTGCTTCTTTAGCGGCATCATATTCGGCATTTTCAGAAAGGTCGCCTTTATCCCTTGCCTCGGCTATGGCCTGGCTGGCTTTTGGGCGTTCTATGCTTTTAAGCTGGTCCAGCTCGTCCCTCAATTTTTTTAGTCCCTCTGCTGTGTAGTAAGATACTGTACTCATAACTTCATCGTTTATATAAATAGAAAAAATCCCATCAGGACGGGATTCTTTTTACAAAGATAGTATTTTTATGTTAATTCAATTTTTAATTGTGCGATAGCATTCACCAAAGTTAATTAAATTAACTTTGTTTCATAATTCTCACGACAAAATTTTACGCTATGAAAAAATATATTTTATTGCTGGTTGCCGTTGCTTTTCTCTCAGGGTGCGATAAGGACAATTACAACAACAATAACAAATACCTGCCTAACTATAACTTTTCTATAGACATCGACATGAACCTGCCGCTGTACAGCCCGCTGCAGTTCACCGCAAATCCGGTGCGCATCTCTCAGGCCGGCATAGGCATCAATGGCATTATAGTGATGAATACCGGCAGCGGCTATACGGCTTTCGAGGCAAGCTGCCCCAACCAGGCCCTTGGTTCCTGCTCTGCGCTTACTATAAATGGTGTCAATGTGGTGTGCGGATGTGATAACGTAACTTACAGCCTTTTTACCGGACTTGCCACTACCCCGGTGCAGTACCCGCTGAAGCCCTACAGGGTACAGGTGGTAGGCCAGAATACCTTAAGGGTATACAACTAAATGCCGCGCATCGTACTCAAAACACTTATTAATGCACCTTCTGGGGTAGTTTTCGACCTTTCTCGAAGTATCGACCTGCATAAGATTTCCACCTCGCATACCGGGGAAGAAGCTATTGCCGGCACAACATCCGGGCTTATAGGCATGGGCGAAAGCGTTACCTGGCGGGCAAAGCATTTCGGTATCTGGCAGGAGCTCACCTCAGAAATAACGGCCTTCGACCCGCCCCGTTATTTTGTCGACGAAATGAGAAAAGGCGCTTTCAGGGGATTCCGTCATGAGCACATTTTTACCGAAGAAAATGATGCTACCCTTATGACCGACATATTCGACTACCAAAGCCCCTATGGGATTTTTGGCCGGATAGCCGACGCGCTTTTCCTTGAAAAGTATATGCGGAACCTACTTGCCGAACGTAACCGTATCATAAAAGAATTTGCAGAAGACGAAACGAAATACCGTACGGTTTTAATGTAATACTATAATTCGGGCATTATGCTGTAATGAATCTATACCGATTCAAACTTGAGACGATTTATGATGAACAACCGCTGTAGAGGCGTTGCACTGCAACGTCTGGCATAAATCCATCAATCTGGCCGTCTTAAAATCCCTTCTCTTATTTTACAAATTTTCACTTTACTGTTTCAAATATTCGGGCATCCTGAACGAATATTCATTTGCTAAAAATGATGCTTTTCTGTGTCCTACATTTGTCCCCGTTAAGCAAGAAACAAAAAATTTATTAACCAATTACAAAACAAAAATTATGAGAATTTTAATGAGAATTTTAGGGATTATCGCAGTACTGGCTGCATTAGGAATGGGCTCACTGGGCGTGGTAAGGAATTTTAAAGAAGCCAAAGAAATGCAGTCCTCACCGGAGGTATTAGAGCAGGCCCATGCGGAGCTCGACAGCATGAAGGAACAAGTTAAACAATTGTCCGGGGTAGAGGCAGACGAGATGAATGACCAGATTGCCGACTTAGAAAAAATGCTCGATCTGCCTTCTGCAGGGACATTTACTTTTATTGGGATCCTGATGGCGGTACTAGCACTTGTAAGCCTTGTGGCAGGGGTGTTCTTATTCAAGCCGGGCCACAAGATTGCCACAATACTATTGGGTACAGCCATAGTTGCAGGTTTGATTGCCATATTCCTTTCACCGGGTAATAGCAGCGAATACGGGCCGGCGAGCTTACGCACATTGTCTACGATCGTTACGATCCCTGCGGTTCTTGCCACTTTCTTTGCCTTTGTAATGCGCAACGGAAAAAAACCGGCACAGGCATAATACGAAATATCATCTTACTAAATTATTAATTCAACCAAACCAATTAGAATGAAAAAAATGATTATCATGGCACTGATGCTGTCATTAGCGCTACAGTCCTGCAAAGACAAAGAGGTAGCTGATAATACAGTAGCCGGGACCGAAGCTGAAGCTCCTGCAGCAGAGGCAGCAAAGACTCCTGTTTATGTTGTAAACGAAGCAGACTGGGTTGAGACCGACCTGAGCGGCACTTCATCGCTAACGCCAATTACTGTAAAGCTACCTAAAGGTGCCGTATTAGAAAAAAATGGCAACGGCGGTGTTGATGTAAAGATAAACGATGAGTATGTGATCTCTGTATACGCACAGGCGGTAAGCACGATGGAAGAGCTTATCAAAGGCAATAAGGACCTGACCGTAGGACGCACAACCCAATACGTTGATATAAAGCTGCCGAAAGACGAGCCGACAGGTTTTGTGTACACCTATACCATGAAGCCTGAAGCAAACGGCTTTAAATACAACCCGGAATCGCACTTTTTCCATGCATTGCAGACCAAAGGTGGTGCGTTTTTCAGCCTTTCCGATGGTAATTCAAGCACCATGGATGCTAACAAGGTTTACACCGAAGAAGCTGCTTTAAAAGCCTATGAAATAATCAAGGCTTCGGCGAAAGTCAAAGAATAAGTATACGCCAAATAACCAATAAAACCAACCAATTTAGTTTTTTGCTGAGGCTCCCGCAAGGGAGCTTTTTGCTTTTAATATGATGCCCGGTATTTTAATATAAGAGTAAGATACCCGAGTGTAGCCGCCCCCTCTCCTTGGGAGAGGGGTTGGGGGTGAGGACTTTTGAGAGTGTTAGTGAAACAAAAAAAGCAGGAGCGTTAGCCCCTGCCTTAATAGTAGTAAGTTCTTTAGTTGCGTGTTAAAACTTCAACGTAGCCCCCACAAGGAAATTAGTGCCTGCCTGCGGGTAATAGTAAGGGTCGCCATACATATAGCCATTGGATACATATTTCGCATCGAAAATATTATTCACAAGGCCGTTTAGTACGATCGATTTAAATATCGCTTTCGGCTTAAATTCGTAGCTGATGTTGAAATCGGTGGTGGTATACGCTTTCAGTTTTGCATTATCCGACTCCATGTTATCCATGAACTGCTCGCCCACATATTTTGTAGCCAGCATGGTCTGGAAACCTTTATGGTGATAAATCAGCTGGCAGGCACCGATAACATTCGGCGAAAAAGCAATTTCCGTTTTGCCCAGGTTTTGCACTCCGCTATCTGTCTCATTAAAAAAGTCGATGTTTTTATTGTCGCTTACAGCAATGTTTGGCCTTAGGGTAAACCTGTCGGTCAGCGCAATCGTGGCATCGGCCTCAAGTCCCATCCTGTAGCTGTCGCCACTGTTGGCATATACGGGAGCCCCCACGCCATTCAGCGCACCTGTAAGCACCAGCTGGTCTTTGTAGCGCATGTAATACGTGTTTATATTCACGCTGGTATTTCCGGTTTTAAAGCGCCATCCTAATTCAAAATCATTAAGGCTTTCCGACTTGGTGCTGCCATTTTCATAGTCATCGCGCCTTGGTTCCTTGTTGCCGCGGGCATACGAAAAATAAAGGGTGTTTTTTGTGTTTACGGTATAAGTAAGCCCTGCCTTCGGATTAAAGAAATTAAAGGTGTCGTCCACCGGGGCGGCAAGAATGCCCTGTGCCTTATAGTTTACCGTGCGGTATTGCAGGTCTCCAAAAAGGTTCAGCTTCTGCGAAATGCTGTAATTGGCTTTTGCATAGGCATTGAAGTCGGTTTTAGCGGCATAGTCGTTATAGTAATGGTCGCCCGGCTGTGTGTTTTGCGAATACCTCGACCATATCACCTGGCCGTAATGGTCACCTTCATACTTGTTGTACGCCCCGCCAAAAACCACATCGAGCGCGCTGCCTTTATAGTTGGCCGAAAAAGTAGTACCGTAAAAATTGTTGTCCAGCCATTTGCGGGTTATAAGGTCTTCCTCGGTAATAGTTACGCCATTCACATTTACAGGCTGCAGGCCATAATCGGCAAAAGTGGCGTTGTCATTATAGTTTTCATAGTAGCCTTTCCCTTTGGTGTAATGAAACGCCAGGTTGGTACTCCACACATCGCTGAGGCGTTCGTTCCAGTGCAGCTGGTAATGGTCCTGCTGGTAGTTGTCGGTTTCATTGTCATAAAAACGGGTATTGCCGTCAGCATCGGTATACATACCCGAATAGTTGAACTGCCTGTCCTGTGCCAATGTCGCAGCATCAATACCATTCCAGGCCTGGTAGGTTTTTTCGTTTCCGCCAAAGACCAATGCCTTTATCAATGTGGTATTGCCGACGTAGGTTCCCTGTAAAAAGTACGATTTAAGGTCCGACGACGCACGGTCGATATACCCGTCGGATGCGATGTTCGACAAACGCCCGGCTAATTCAAAACGGTTGTTCATAAGCCCTGTACTGAACTTAACAGTATGCTTGCGCGAATTGAAGCTGCCATACGAGTTGGATATCTCACCACTGGAATCGTGTTTGAAGGCATCTGTCAGTACGTTAAGGCTTGCGCCAAAAGCACCTGCACCGTTGGTAGATGTTCCGACGCCACGCTGTAGCTGTATGTTCTCTGCCGAAGAAGCGAAATCGGGCATGTTTACCCAGAATGTCCCCTGCGATTCGGCATCATTGTATGGGATACCGTTGATGGTAACGTTTACCCTGGTAGCATCGGCGCCACGCACACGGATACCGCTATAGCCTATCCCGTTACCGGCATCGGAGGTGGTAACAACAGAAGGGAGGTAGTTGAGCAATGCCGGGATGTCCTGCCCGAGGTTGCGCGGGGCAAGCTCTTCTTTGGAAACATTGCTGAAGGTTACCGGTGTTTTGCTTCCGGCACGTACGGCCTGTACCAGTACTTCGTCGAGCTTGTAATCCTGTGGTTTAACAGAGTCCTGCACGGCAGGCTGCTGCGCAAAGGCATTCAACGAAGCAAATGCGGGTATTGCAATAAATAGTGTTTTTCGGCAGAAGCCTTTAGCACCTAAGTGCCTCAGTACCTCAGTACCTGTTTTTTGGAATAAAGTTTTCATCCGTAAAATATTTTACGAATAAAAGGGGCAATTATTCTTTGGTTATAAATTAAAAATTGTTTTTGGCAATATACCGCAGCGTGCACTCCGCAATAGTCTTGCCTTTTCCCTTGGCGGCATTACCCGCCCAGGTTCTTTGGGTATGATCTCAGCCCGATTATTTAGGGCACCCCTTTGAGACGGGGCAAATGTAAGGAAAAAGATTATTAGATCGCCGGATTTTTAGATTTTTGGACAGAGCTTATCCAGACAGGCAGTCTGGTGGTCTAAAAATCTAATATCTAACAGTCTAAAAATTTGGCCTCCTCCGCGATTGCTTTATTTCCGATTGCCGCCTCTTATTTTCGATGCGCTTCTTGATGACCGCACGTGGTATTTTCGTAGGCTTTCTGGGCTTTACTTCCTTAAGCGCGTTATCCATCATTTCGAAAAAGCGCTTTATTACAATGTCTTTATTACGGAACTGGCTGCGGTCTTCGTCGCATTGCAGGACTACTACTTTCTCGTTTGTAAGTCGTGATGCAAGGCGCATTTCGGCAAGCGCTTTCTCTTCATCGGTAAGCGACTGCGAATTAGCCAGGTCAAAGCTCAGCACTACCTTGGAGGCGACTTTATTCACGTTCTGCCCCCCGGCGCCACTGCTGCGCACGGCCTTAAAGGTGAGTTCTTGTATTATTTTATCTTTGTCCATATTTATTTCAGATTTTAGATTTCAGTTCAGATTGAGCTACACTCATTCCAGGTTAAACTAAATCTCGTTTTTTTACACATAATTCCACTTCTAAATCTGAAATCTACAATCTAAAATCTGAAATTACACTGGCTGGTGCGCCGGTTTCAGCAAATCATTAACGGTTTTTACGGGGTTGAAGGTTTCGATAGGCACTTCGGTGAACACAGTGATCCATCCTGCCATAGCGCCATTCCAAAGCCCCGGAAGCTCATAGCCCTTAAGGTCTTTGCCCATTTTGTTCTTATAAACGATAAAGCCTGTAGAAGGGTCGATGAATTCCTCAAGGTCGAATTTCTCTCCCTTGTAGTTCTTGAGCCCGCACACAAGGTCTACCGGATTAAAGTGGCTCGATGCGGCAAGTATCGCTGCCTGTTCCGGGTTTTCAAGGTCGATCTGTGAGCTTTCCACGATCTGCAGCGAAAGGCTTCCGCTGTCGTCTTTTACCCAGAAAGGCCCTCCGCCCGGCTCGCCTTCGTTACGTACCATGCCGCAGATGCGTATCGGCCTGTTGAATATTTTTTTAGCAAATTCAAGCTGGTGTTCCTTCGTAAATTTCATGATCTCCCGCGGTATGTCGATGGACAGTTTCGCCATTGCGTATGCGAACATGTTCTTAAGCTCCTGTTCGGTTACGTTGCCCTGCTCAATTTTTTTCAGGCACTCGAATACCTGTTCCTGCAGTTGTATCAGCTGCCCGGCAAGCGCTTTTTTGTAACGGCCAATCACTTCGATATTGTTATGGCTCACATTGTCGATATTCTTCACAAAAACAATGTCGGCATCCAGTTCGTTCAGGTTTTGGATGAGCGCCCCGTGCCCGCCCGGCCTGAAGAGGAGCGAATTGTCCTCATTGCGGAAAGGCATGTTGTTCATGTCTACCGATATGGTATCGGTCTGCTTGTGCTGATACGAGAAACTGTAGTTGATGGAGATGCTATATTCTGCTTCCACTCTTTTCCTGGCATCTTCAATGGTGTCTAAAAAACCATCAAGGTGCTCTTCGGATATGGTAAAATGCACATCCGCAACACCATTGGAGGTAGCATAGGCAGCGCTTTCCTTCAAATGTTCATATACAGGCGTGGCCGCAAAGCCTTCGTACTGGTGAAAGGGCAGTATTCCTTTTGGCTTATTCACATAGTCGAAAGCTTCATGGGTAAGCATGGTCTTTACAAAATTGAAATAGCGCAGGTCTTTCGGCAGGCTTGCATATTCCGGATTTTCTTTGGTAACCTTCAGTATGTCATTGAAGAAAGGGAACTTATCGATACCCACAAAGAACACCTTGAGCGCTTCGTCCTTACGGCGGTTGATGTAAGCATTAATGGTCTCTTTCTCCGCATCGAAGTCGGCCAGGAACTCGCACACAAATTTAAACATGCGGCTGGCTGCCCCCGAAGCCGGGACAAATTTCATCAGTTTCAGGCTATCTTTTTTAGTGTCAAAATAAGCGGCAAGCTCATCGGCTTTAGACGCATAAAGGTCAACGATGCCGTCGTTCAATGTAGCAGGCCTTTTTAGCACTATCTTACCTATCCCGTTCCGGAAGGTGATAAGGTGTTTACGCACCTTTTCGATAGGGATACCCAAACGGTTCATCTGTACAAAATCGCTTACGGTAAAGCCCAGGTCAAGGGTTTTTTCGAGCGCTGCAAGTGATTTTTTGGAATTATCAAGGAGCGCTTCACCTTCTCCGGTTACTACAATATGCTCATTACCTTTCTTTTCCAGCAGCTGTACCAGTTTGTCCATATCGGCATCACCTTCGTTACCGGCAAGGATATACAGTTCCGTATCAGGTGCAGGGTTTGCCAGCCCGTCTGCGAAGGATCCGGTACGGAAAACAAATTCACGCGCATCATTGCCATCCGGGTCGATGAAGTCGTGCAGCGCTTCGGACATAGTTTTACTATCGGTGGCGGTGTTGCTGTAAAGGGTAATAGCTATTGTATTTGCTTTTTGCTTTGTAATGTTTTCTTCCATGACAGGTAGCCAATGACGGCGATTACTGTTAAAAATATATTTAAAATACTGGTGAGGGTATAGCCCTTGATAAAAAATAATGGCACCGCAATAATGTCGCCGGCGATCAGGAAAAGCCAGTTCTCGATCTTGCGCCTTGCCATAAGCCACATCCCAACAAAGAACAGGCCTGTGATAAATGTATCAATATAAGCCCATTGGGCAGTAAATTTATCAAAATAAATATATACTACTGAAATAAATGCAACAGAAGCGGTAAAAATTATCAAAGATTTAATCTTATCATCTTTCGTCATTGTAGTGATTTGGAGCAAGTCGTGGTGCTGGCTGTCTTTCCTGCTCCACAATATCCATCCATAAATGCTCATATAGAAGTAATAGGCATTGATTATCGTTTCGCCATATAAATTCCATTGAAAAAGAAGATACACATATATAATAGTGCTGATGAGGCCTGTGGGATATACCAATACATGATTTCTTGCCGAAAAGATAACACTAAGTATACCAAAGACTATGGCGATAAACTCAAGCGTTATGTGCAGTGTGCTGTAATCTTTGTACTGCCCGAAAAGAAGATCGTAAAATTCGCCCATTACCCATTGCCGTTATTATCGAGGCAATACGCCAGCGTGAAGCCTTCGATCTCTTCGAAGCAAAAAGAATATACATCGTCAATCTCCGCAAAATGTACCCCGGCCTTGCCGGTGCCGTCTTTCATGTCGAAAGCATGCACATTGATATGCTGCTTAAAGCTGAGCTGTTTCCGGGATATCATTTTGTAAACCGCCTCTTTTACGCACCATATCACGATGAGCTTCCGCATATACTCTTCCAGGTGCAGCGGGTCGAGGAAGGAGAATTCCGGCTCGATGAACTTGTCTGCAATGGTAATCACCTTTTCCCGTTGCAGCTCAATGTCGATGCCGGTATTACTGCTGCCTATGATAACCGCCGAAAAAGCATAGGAATGCGTTATGGAAATATGGGTACCGTCTTTCAGGTGGGGCTTGCCGTCGGGGCCGTAATACAGGTCGAAATCAGTATAGCCCATTTCCTGGATCAGCCTGCGCACGCTCAAAAGCGCTTTGCGATGCTGTTCGGATTTCATTTTATCCATCTTGACGGTGCACCTGTCGTTCAGCAGAACGCCTTCGGCAAGTTCCTCAAGGGTTTCGGTTATTTTCCAGATAAGCAATTGTGTACCCGGGGCTATGGTGACAGATCTGTATAAAGGCATGGCAGTTATTAATAAGCAAAAGGGCGTCGAAATGTATCGGCATCCCTTATAATTTAATTTTTAAAGTGCCTGATTAAAAACCAATTCACTAAATTTGCAAAAATTTTTTGCTAATACAAATATACGATATTCATGAGTACTACGACATTACCTTATGTAGCTTATAAAGTTAAAGACATTTCGCTGGCGGAATGGGGAAGGAAAGAAATCAGCCTGGCTGAGGCTGAAATGCCGGGATTAATGGCGCTTCGTGCAGAATATGGCGCTTCTCAGCCCCTTAAAGGCGCGCGTATTGCAGGATGCCTCCACATGACCATCCAGACAGCAGTGCTTATAGAAACCCTTGTTGCCCTTGGCGCTGAGGTTACCTGGAGCTCATGCAATATTTTCTCTACACAGGATCATGCCGCCGCTGCTATTGCTGCTGCCGGTATCTCTGTATATGCATGGAAAGGTATGAACGAGGAGGAATTTGACTGGTGTATCGAGCAGACCCTTTGGTTTGGCGAAAACCGCGAGCCGCTTAATATGATCCTTGATGACGGTGGCGACCTTACCAACATGGTATTCGACCGTTTCCCTGAACTTGCGGCAGGCATCAAAGGCCTTAGCGAGGAGACTACTACAGGTGTGCACCGCCTTTACGAAAGGATGAAAAACGGCACGCTTGTTATGCCGGCTATCAACGTAAATGACTCGGTTACAAAATCGAAATTTGATAATAAATACGGCTGTAAAGAGAGCGCCGTGGATGCTATCCGCCGTGCTACCGACCTTATGCTTGCAGGTAAGCGCGTGATCGTATGCGGTTATGGCGACGTGGGTAAAGGTACTGCCGCTTCTTTCCGTGGTGCAGGCTCTATCGTTACGGTTACCGAAATCGACCCGATATGTGCGCTTCAGGCTGCTATGGACGGTTATGAGGTGAAAAGGCTGGATACCGTTATCGCTACTGCCGATATCATCATCACTACTACCGGAAACAAAGACATCGTTGTGGGAAGCCACTTCGAAAAAATGAAAGATAAGACCGTTGTTTGTAACATCGGCCACTTTGATAACGAGATCGATATGGCATGGCTTAACAAAACCCACGGTGCAAGTAAGATCGAGATCAAGCCGCAGGTTGATAAATATACCATCAACGGTAAAGACATCATCATCCTTGCCGAAGGCCGCCTTGTAAACCTTGGATGCGCTACAGGCCACCCCAGCTTTGTAATGAGCAACTCGTTCACGAACCAGACGCTTGCACAGCTGGAGCTTTGGGCAAACAGCGACAAATACGAGAACAAAGTATACATGCTGCCGAAACACCTTGACGAAAAAGTAGCATCGCTTCACCTTGCCAAACTGGGCGTGGAGCTTGAAACACTTCGTGAAGACCAGGCTGCTTACATTGGTGTGGAGGTACAAGGGCCATACAAGCCGGAGTACTACCGTTACTAAGATCTTTGGACTATTAGATTTTAGACTACAATACAATATGACCCTCGCTTTATGACGAGGGTTTTTTGTTTAAATTTGTGGAAACAATATAGAATATGACTAAAAAAGATTTAAAACCTATTCTGATAGAGGCTTTGAAGTATTATGGTGGGGCTGCAAATATAATTGAAGTTTGTCAATACATATGGGATCATTATGAGCAAAAACTGAGAAAATCAGGAAACTTATTTTTTACATGGCAATACGATGTGAGATGGGCAGCCACAACTTTAAGAAGAGACAAGACTCTAAAGCCTGCCGGATTGCAAACTAATAAAAGATGGGAATTAATTGATAAAGAAATCTAGTATCCATTTTAAAATAACTTGGAAATAATAGAAAATTATATGCAGTTTAATGCTGTAATTATTGAAGTTAACAATATTATTACTAAAAATCCTCGCTGACCGGCGGGGGTTTTGTTTAAATATGTGGGTGTTTATACATTGATTTTATATTTAACTTAGCGCTGAATAATTGAAAGAAAAAACCTAATATGTTTACCAATAAAATAATAATAACACTGCTGTTATCAGCCGTCTTCTCAGGTTGCGGACATAGTAACACGACTAAAGAAAATGTGGAGATTGTTCAGAATCCGGACAGGGAACAAAGCAGCAGCGACCGATCAGCCTACGATCATTTTTATCCTTTCAAAGATGGATTTGCAATGGTGGTAACGGCTAAAAAATATGGCTTCATAGACAAAAAAGGGAAGAATGTAATACCGTGCCAATATGAGGATGCACATGATTTCAGCAACGGACTTGCGATGGTCAAAAAAAATGAAAAGTACGGATTTGTCGATGTTACAGGCAAAGAAATAGCGCCATTAAAATATGACTTTGCGATTGATTTCCAAAATGGCAGGGCTTTGGTAAAGCTGAATGGGAAATGGGGTTTTATTGATGAAAAAGGCATTGAGATCATACCTGTAACATGCGACAGGGCCAGTGATTTTATGGAAGATGTAACAACAATAAAAGAAAACGGGCACTGGTTTATCGTTGATAAGATGAATAACAGGAAACCTGTCCGCCATGAGTGTGAGGGCATCTCTTCGTTCAATGACGGGCTGGCATCTATAACAATAGGCGGAAAAAGCGGCTGTATGGACAGGCAGGGAAATATTGTGATCCACCCCAAATACAACTATGTGTTTTTTTTCAACGATGGTTTGGCAATGGTCGAACTGGATGATAAACACGGTTTTATCAACCGCAAAGGAGAAGAGGTTATTCCATTATTGTATGATGGTTACCCTCATTTTAAGGACGGGCTGGCGGCGGTAAGCCTAAATGACAAGTATGGTTTTATCGATAAGACAGGAAAGATGGTTATTCCGATACAATACAGTAATGTTTATAGTTTTTATGATGGCCTTGGACGCGTTAAAATAGGAAATAAGTTAGGCTGTATCGATAAAAAAGGTAAAGTAGTCATTCCACCGGTTTACAACGAGATACAGGTCGGTGAAGGCATCCTTGGCGTTATAAATGAAGGCAAAGGACAATTTTTAGATTTAAAAGGGAACGTATTGTTTCCCGAAGTGTATGAAGACCTGTACGGCTTTAGCGACGGCGTAGCTCTGGTAAAGCAGAATGGCGACTGGTTCTACATTGATAAAAAAGGACACAGGTTGTTTTAAGAGATTGGCGTAACTACGATTTTTGGACTATTAGATAGTAGACTACAAGACGATATGAACTCGCTGAACGACGGGGGGTTCGTTTTAAGTTTTGCAGCAACAGTGGCTTCCCCTCTTTTAGAGGGATGCCCGAAGGGTGGGGTGTTTAAAATACTAGAAAGAACCACCCCGGCTTTCAGCCACCTCTCCAAAGGAGGGGAAGTATGGATGCGCTTACTCTTGCGGGAGTAGCGAATTTTTTAGAAGCAAAGAGTACGGCTATCTAAAAATCCAACAGTCTAATATCTAAAAATCTATCCCCTTGTCCAGCACTCCATAATATGGTCGTTTACCATTCCGGTGGCCTGCATGTTGGCATAGATAACGGTAGAGCCCACAAATTTAAACCCGCGTTTTTTCATGTCCTTGCTTATTGCGTCAGAAAGGGGAGTGGTGGCTGGTATCTGCCCCATGGACGTGAATTTATTGTCTATAGGCTTGCCATCGGTAAACTTCCAATAGTAGTTGGAGAAGCTCCCGAATTCTTCCTGTATCTTCATAAAGGCCTGCGCGTTGGATATGGCAGCGGCTACCTTTAGCCTGTTGCGGATAATGCCGGTATCCTGCAATAATTCGTCACTTTTTTCCTGGCTGTAACTGGCGATTTTCTTATAATCGAAATCATCAAACGCACGACGAAAGTTCTCGCGCTTGCGCAAGATAGTAATCCAGCTTAGTCCCGCCTGGAAGGTTTCCAGCAACAGGAACTCGAACAGCTTGTGGTCGTAATAAACAGGCCGGCCCCATTCTTCGTCGTGGTATTTTTCGTAAAGCGCATCGCCCACGCACCACCTGCATCTTGTTTTATCGCTCATATTCGTTCATTGTGTCTTTAGCAAGAAATTTATCGATCATGGCATGCGCAAGGTAGATCACCGGGGTAAGGCCTATAGCAATAAGCAGTTTTACAAAATAACCGGTAAGGCCGGAAGCTATGAATTGCTCGGTGTTCATTTTGCCTGGCAGGTAAAAAGCGATGCCCAGCACGATGAAGCTGTCGAAGAACTGCGAGATAACTGTCGATCCCGTACTGCGCAGCCACAGCATTTTGTGCCCGGTCTTTTTCTTTACGAAGTGAAACAGCGTAACGTCTATAAGCTGCGAAACCAGGAATGCTGTGATGCTGCCCACAATGATGAGCATCCCCTGCCCGAATATAGCAGTAAACTGGCTGTCGGTTACAAAATTATTGCCTGTTGCCGCCGGAATCTTAATGGCAATCAAAAGCAGCACAAATACATAAGCGATAAGCCCTGCTGTAATAAGGGAGAGCCGCTTTACGCCTTTTTCGCCAAAATATTCGTTGATGAGGTCGGTTGTAATAAACACTACCGGCCACGGTAATATCCCCACGCTCATCAGCGCTGAGCCTACATAGATGAGCTTTGGGCCAATGAGTTCTGCCACAACGGCATTGGTAATAAAAATCCCGGCAAGGATGGTATAAATAAGGTGTCTTCGGGTTTCGAACATACTGTAATATTGGTAGTTTCAAATATACTAAAATAGTATCATTTAAAAGGTTTTGTGTAAGGCTTGTCCCGGTATTAATAGTATAGTACTATGCTCATGAGCCTTCTATAGCTTCACGTCTATAGGATTCTTTTTAAAGTCCTCATCATTCACATCGGTTTCCATAATATAGACTTTGCCGTTTTCTTTATAAACCAGCTTCTCCAATTCTTCTTTTGAAATTTCATCGCACCCTGTAGGGACAAGAAAAGGCCTGAAAAGCTTTTGCCATTTTCCGTTGCGAAAAGTATAGGTTGTCATAGTATGTACGCAACCGTTCATGGGCGACTGGAAAACGGATAGCTCCGCAGCGCCATCCCCATCGAGGTCGCCTTCCGGTATGATTGTTGCTTCACAGCATCCAATAGGAAGTTGTGCAAATTTTTTGTTGTTGAAAGCTATGGCATATTCCGATGGTGTGTCGTCCTCTACAGGATTGCCTTCACCTTCTTTTACAAGGATTACTTCGGCTTCATCTGCAATACCATCGCCGTCATAGTCGTTTACGGGCCGTGATATAGGTTGTGTTGGTACAGCAGTAATCGCAGGTGGAGTTGCTATTGTGTCTGTGCTTTTTTCTTTTTTGCATGAGGCTAAAGAAAAAGCTAAAAGCAGGGTAAACAAACCTTCCTTCATTGCGTATTTATAATCGCTTTTTGTTTTTGAAGTCCTTCTTCGCTTCCCTTATTATCCCGATGAGGACAATTACCATGAGCGCGGACGCATAAAGCCAATTTCTTTGCCAAAGCTGAAAAATAATTATTCCTAAAATGCAATCGCCTATAAGTACAGCAACCTTTGATAGGATATTGATATTCTCCTGTGTCCTGTCCGAAAGTCGTGCATAAACTTTGTTCCATTGCTTTTCCAGGAAAGTTTTCAGTATATAAACTGTGACCAATGCAGCCATTAATAAAACAATGTCGCTTATCATCCCAACGAACGTAGTAATATTTTTAGCAGTTTGGTATAGAAGGTATATGATAAACAATGATATCATTATGACAAGCGCAGGCCTGAAATAACGTCTCCAAAGCTGTATAAAAAATTCTTGCCTGTCCATGAGATCAAATATAGCAAAAATTTTTGCTTAAAATTAATGATGTATTTTAGGGTGTTCGAATAAATAATATAAAAATATTTAGATACACCCCTAAATTTAAAAGGGTATATTATTATATTTGGTAAAAATATTAAATTTATTAACCATGAAAATAGGGGTTCCAGCTGAAATTAAAAACAATGAGAACCGTGTCGGGCTTACCCCGGCAGGAGCTTTCGAACTGGTAAATTACGGGCATGAAGTTTTTGTGCAGGAAGAAGCAGGTGTTGGCAGCGGCTTTTCTGATGAAGATTACCGGGATGCCGGTGCCGTCCTTCTCCCCACTATTGAGGCTGTATATGCCCTTGCTGAAATGATCGTTAAGGTAAAGGAGCCGACTCCTTATGAATACCCGCTTATCAAGAAAGGGCAGGTGGTATTTACCTATTTTCATTTTGCGTCGAGCGAAGCGCTTACACGAGCCATGATCGCGAGCAAGGCGGTATGCATTGCCTACGAAACCGTGAGCGATGAGGATGGTTTCCTGCCATTGCTTACGCCCATGAGCGAAGTGGCAGGCCGCATGGCGATACAGCAGGGTGCGAAATACCTTGAGAAGCCCATAAAAGGCAGGGGAGTGCTCCTGGGTGGCGTTCCCGGTGTGCCTCCCGGTAAAGTGCTCGTACTGGGTGCAGGGGTAGTAGGTGTGCAGGCTGCAAAAATGGCGGCAGGGCTGGGAGCGCATGTCACTATACTCGATATCAATATGAAGCGCCTGCGGTATGTGAACGACATCATGCCGAACCACGTGGTGACCGAATTCTCAAGTGTTTTCAATATCAAAAGGCACATAAAGAACCACGACCTTATCATCGGGGCGGTACTGATACCGGGAGCAAAAGCGCCCAATCTCATCACCCGCGATATGCTGAAGGAAATGCGCCCCGGCACGGTGCTGGTAGATGTGGCGGTCGACCAGGGCGGATGCTTCGAGACTACACGTCCCACCACCCATGAAGATCCGACTTTTATAATTGATGATATTGTGCATTACTGCGTTGCTAATATGCCGGGTGCAGTGCCTTATACCTCTACGCTGGCGCTGACCAACGTGACGCTGCCTTATGTGCTGAAACTGGCCAACCTTGGCTGGGAAGCTGCTTGCGAAAAATACCCCGACCTCGGCCGCGGCCTGAATATCGTAAAAGGTGAAGTGGTAATTGACGAAATAAAAAAAGCTTTTGAGAGTGCGTTGGTTTAAACTGTTTGCTATATATGTTTGTTTGTAAAGAAAAACCCCGCAACTTTTCAGGAGCGGGGTTTTTAATATGATAAAAGTGGTTTACTTATGCAAGTGCAACCCTTTTGAAACCTGTAACAGTAAGGCCAGCATCAACAGACTTGATGTACTCGCTTACGCTAAGTTTACTGTCTTTGATGTAGTCCTGGTTGATAAGGGTGTTGTCTTTGAAGAAACGGCCCAATTTACCTTTTGCGATATTGTCAAGCATAGCCTCCGGCTTGCCTTCCTGGCGAAGCAGGTCTTTTGCGATCTCGATCTCTTTCTCAACGGTAGCAGCGTCAACGCCTTCTTCGTTAAGGGCAAGTGGCGCCATAGCGGCAGCCTGCATAGCCACGTTGCGTGCAGCTTCTTCGCCGCCTTCAACGTTTGCAGAAAGTGATACAAGTGTAGCGATCCTGTTACCAGCGTGGATGTATGAGCCAACAAAAGCGCCTTGTAGTTTTTCAAAAGCACCGATTTCTATTTTCTCACCAATAACACCTGTCTGCTCAGTAAGTTTCTCAGCAACAGTAATGCCGTTATAGTCTTTTGCAAGAAGGTCTTCAAGAGAAGCGCTTTCCAATGCAAGGGCAGCGAAATCGTTAGCCATTTTCACGAAAGTATCGTTTTTGGCAACGAAGTCAGTCTCACAGTTAAGGGAGATAACCACACCTTCGGTTTTGTCAGCATTAACAACAGCGATAACAGCACCTTCAGAAGATTCCCTGTCAGCCCTGTTTGCAGCTACTTTCTGTCCTTTTTTACGAAGCACTTCGATAGCTTTGTCAAAATCGCCTTCAGCCTCAACAAGGGCTTTTTTACAGTCCATCATACCGGCACCTGTAATTGTTCTTAATTTATTTACGTCAGCAGCAGTGATATTTGCCATGTTTAAGTCGTATTTTAATTTGTTGTTTTAATAAATGATAAAGCCGTCATCCGGTTAATGCTACAAAAGTAAACATCACCCCGCACAACGGCTTTATTGTAATGTTAACTTATTCTTCAGTAGCAGCTGGAGCTTCTGTTTGTGCAGGAGCTTCTACAGCAGCAGGAGCAGCAGCTACAGGAGCAGCTTCAACTGCGCCTTCAGCGTCATCCTGGAAGTCTTCCTTGTCAGATTTCCTGTCAGAAAGGCCGTCAACTACAGCGCCTGTTACAAGCGATAAGATTTTTTCGATAGATTTTGAAGCGTCATCATTTGCAGGGATAACATAGTCAACCTGGCGTGGGTCAGAGTTGGTATCTACCATTGCGAAAACCGGAATGTTTAATTTCTGAGCTTCTTTTACTGCGATGTGTTCAGCCTTGATGTCTACTACGAACAACGCGGCAGGAAGCCTTGTCATGTCGGCAATAGAGCCAAGGTTTTTCTCAAGCTTAGCACGAAGACGATCAACCTGAAGACGCTCTTTTTTCGAAAGTGTCATAAATGTTCCGTCTTTCTTCATTTTATCGATAGAAGCCATTTTCTTAACGGCTTTACGGATAGTAACGAAGTTTGTAAGCATACCGCCTGGCCACCTTTCAGTGATGTATGGCATGTTTGCTGCCGCTGCTTTTTCAGCAACGATGTCTTTTGCTTGTTTTTTTGTGGCTACGAAAAGGATTTTTCGGCCTGAAGCAGCGATCTTTTTAAGGGCTTCGTTAGCCTCTTCGATCTTAGCTGCAGTTTTATACAGGTTGATAATGTGTATGCCATTACGCTCCATGTATATGTACGGGGCCATGTTAGGGTCCCATTTCCTGGTCATGTGTCCGAAGTGTACACCTGCTTCCAGTAAGTCTTTAACTTCTACTTTATTTGCCATTTTTGTAATAGTTTACGTTCTGTTGAGTAAGCGCAATGTTCAGGTGGCGCACTATGGCTGGCCCTGCCCATTTAGATGCTAAACTAACCCCTCGCCTCAGCGGGGCAACAACAACTTTTGTTTTTAAATTTTTAATCAAATCCCTTATAACAAGGGCATACAGAATATTAACGTTTAGAGAACTGGAATCTCTTACGGGCTTTCTTCTGGCCGAATTTCTTACGCTCAACCATACGTGGGTCCCTTGTCAATAGTCCTTCAGGCTTCAGGATGCCGCGGTTCTCAGCATCAACCTCGCACATAGCGCGGGCGATAGCCATACGTACAGCTTCAGCCTGTCCTGTGATACCGCCTCCGTATACGTTTACTTTCACGTCAAAGTTCTCAGCGCTGTTCGTCATAGAAAGCGGCTGGCGTACTTTGTACTGTAGCGTAGCGGTTGGGAAGTACACTTCAAGTTCTTTTTTGTTTACCGTGATCTTACCAGTGCCTTCGCTAAGGTAGATACGGGCAACAGCAGTTTTTCTCCTGCCGATTTTGTGGATAGTTGCCATTTACTTCAGGTCGTTTAAGTTAACGGTTTTAGGCGACTGAGCAGCATGCTTGTGGTCAGGTCCTACATATACATTTAAATTGCGGAATAGCTCAGCGCCAAGCTTGTTCTTAGGCAGCATTCCTTTTACAGCTTTCTCAACAAGGATAGCAGGGTTCTTAGCCTGCATCACCTTAGCGGTAAGCGTCCTTTGTCCTCCTGGGTAACCGGTATGACGCATGTAGATCTTGTCGTCAAGTTTGTTACCTGTAAGGTTGATTTTTTCTGCGTTGATAACCACTACGTTATCGCCACAGTCAACGTGCGGTGTATAATTTGTTTTGTATTTGCCCCTTAAAAGCATCGCAACTTTAGAAGCAAAACGGCCCAAATTATGCCCTTCAGCATCGACAACGATCCACTCTTTCTGAGCAGTCGCTTTGTTAGCCGAAACTGTTTTGTAGCTTAATGTGTTCACAATAAATAATTTTAATTAAACATTCCGTCCCCAATAAAGGGGTTGCAAAAGTACAATTAATTCTTAGAAATTCAAATATGTAGAAAAATTATTCTTGAGAGAATGATTTTTAACAGCCGGAGTACCGTAAAGATAGGGTTTTTAATGGAGCAATGTGCTAATAATTCAATGTTCCAATTGCTATTATGAGTATATAGTCCATTCCTTTCCGGCAGGAGTGCAGCTCTTCCCCTCCTTGTAGGGGTGCCTGAAAGGCGGGGTGGTTATTTGATATAGTATATATGTAAGATAATAAATTTTCAGGAGCAGCAGTCTAAGCGCACTTTTACCATCGCCGGTCCTGCTGTCCGCTTTATCTGCCTCCTTCGTCGGCAGGATACCGCTTCCATCAGTGCTAAAGGGAAAGTTGGCTTTGTTTCAGTAATGGCAAATCGGTAGAAGTAGAGTTTCTCCTTAGGAGATGGGAAGGCCTACTCCAATGGCCTTAGCGTATTACTGTACGTCACCGTAAAAGGTGTTTTCGATCCCGGATTTTTCATCACATAGATGAATTTATATTTCTGCGCTTCTTTGGCTTCTATCACTACTTCGTGGTTATCCGACTTGTCGTATAGGGTAGTATCAACAGTATTATCGATCCTGGTTTTATCTGCAATGCCGGTTTTCAGGTTGGATATGGCATAGCCGCTGTAAAACTGGCCTTTTGCGTTGCCTAAAGTGATTTTCTCGCCTTTATAGTTCTGCGTGAGTATCACCACCGAATATTTGGCAGCAGTGGCCTTCAGCCCTTTCAGCACTTTTGTTCTTTCCTTATCGGTTGCCGCCCTGAAATCGTCGCGGTATTGTACTTCAGCAGGTTTTTCAACTTTAGCTTCTGAGGTGCCTGATGTTGCAGTCTTATGGCTTTTGCACATTGTAAATAGCAATGCTATAAATACTATAAGTGTTATCTTTTTCATATTTTATAATTTAAGCAACTTTAAAAATACATCAGCAATAGGGGATATGCTATGTATTTATGATAGTGATAACAAAAAAAAGAGGCTGCCTTTTGTGACAACCTCTTTATGATTTTATGAAATATTTATAGCTCGATTTGGATTTTTACCTTACCGCCTAAACCTTTTTCTACAATGTCGAAAAGCGTTTTAAGTGTCAGGTTATTTCCATTATTTTCAATTCGCGAAATATATTCCCGTTTTTTGTCTACTATTTCGGCTAATTGCGATTGGGTTAAATTTTTTTCTTCACGGGCTTTTTTTAGCATAAGACCAATCTTAAAGCTCTCAAAATCTCTTTGAAGCTCTTCGCGTCTTTCAGTCCCCTGAACACCGTACACAGCATCTTTTATCTCTTTCCAGCTTTTAGTTTCCATTTTTATTATATTTTAATTTCTTACTCCTTCACCAATTTCATTGTACTCATACGCCCAATACCATGCGTTACCTTCACCAAATATAATCCTTTGTCAAGGCTGCTGATATCAAAAGCAGTTTCCGCACTGGCAGGGCCGAAACTTCTTACCAATTGTCCCGTTATGGTATATACCTCTGTTTTTCTGAAGCAACCGTAATGCTGAAGCTGTTGCCTGCCGGGTTAGGATAAAGGCTCGCTTTGACGATACTGTTATCCGCCATACTCAATGGCGCGGAAAACTTATATATGGTTACTCCTTTTGCGGCAAGAGGCTGGAGCGGCATATTAATGAAACCTCCGTTGCTGTCTATGGTAAAATCCATCGCGCCGCCGCTCAATAGCTCTGTGCCGGAATAGATACCCGGCGTTATCCCGCCGTACGGCAGTGATACCGTCAGGTTCGCGAGGGTGGCATAGCCCATATTTACCACCACAAGGATATTCTCATCCTGGTACTGCCTCAGGAAGGCGAAAGCCGCAGTGGAAGATGTTGTTACCCCTTTAAATGTACCTTTTGTCAACGCATTCTGACCCTGCCTCATCGCGATCAGGTTCCGGTAGTGGTTCCATAACGATGTGCTGCTGGCCTGCTGTGCCGCCACGTTTTTGGTGGTGTAATCGGCATTGACTGCCTGCCATGATGTCCCTGTAGTAAAGCCTGCACCGCTTATAGGCGCCCACTGCATCGGCTTCCTGATTAGCTCATCCGGTTTCACGCCCGTCATGCCTATCTCTTCACCATAATAGATGTAAGGTATGCCCGGCAGGGTAAGCAGCAGGGCAGAGGCTGCCTTCATCTTCGGCATATCGCTGCTAAAAGTGCTCATTACCCTGTTGGTGTCATGGTTGCCCAGTATAGTGCCAAATTGCAGGAACGGGTACGACTTCATTACGTCTTCCATCTGGTTGGTAAGATCGGTGGCGCTGCCGCTGTTCAGGCCATTCAGTATCGCGTCGGCCAGCTCAAATTCAAAGCAGTAATCCAGGCCGTTGTTGTTTACATACTCTGCGGCAATGCTGGTAACATCCCAAGCCTCGCCCACAGCAAAGGCATCTGGATTTACCGACTTATAATAATTCCTGAACTCCTGCCAATAAGCTATTGTCTGTGGTGCATTCTGGGTTTCGGTAGCGGTTTCGTATAAAAACTTCACAGCATCGAGCCTGAAGCCATCCACGCCCATATCGTTGAGCCAAAATTCAGCCACATCTTCCATTGCCTGGTGTACTTCCTGGTTGTTGAAATTCAGGTCGGGCATGCTCCCGGTAAAAGCGCCGTAGTACCAGTCGCCATTGTAAGCATGCCATGGGTCATTGTCGAAAGGGCCGGGAGTGTTCGGGTCAGTGTCTTCCCAAATGTACCAGTCGCGCTTGTCGCTGGCCGGGTTCCTGCTCGAAATGAACCACGGGTGCTGGTCGCTGGTGTGGTTCATCACCATGTCGATGATCACCTTTATGCCGCGTGCATGAGCCGCCTGCATGAACTCGATGAATTTTGGGTTGTTGCCGTAATCCTGCTCCACGGTCATGTAGTCTGTCACGTCATACCCATGGTAGGATGGCGACTGCTGTACCGGCATCAGCCAGATTCCTGTAATGCCAAGGTCGGTGGTGGTATTCGGGTTGCCATCGTTCAGGTAGTCCAGCTTATCAATAAGCCCCTGCAGGTCGCCTTTGCCATCACCATTGCTATCCTTAAAGCTGCGGACGAATATTTCATAAAATACACGGTCGTTCCACCAGTGCGTCTCCATGGCATCTACCCTTATAAAATTGGTAAATGTCCGGCTTGCCGATTCGCTATCTGCATTTGTAACGGTTAGCGTTACATTATAATTTCCGGTTGAACCATAAGCTACAACTGGGTTTTGCAGGTCAGATGTCCCGGGAGTTGCACCGGGCATAGACCATTGCCACGAAACTGGGTTGCCTGCCGAAAAGTCTAAAAATTGTACGGCTTCGCCGGGTTGCACTACATAGGCATTGGCCTTCGCGTTTACATTTAGCATATCGGGCGGCAGCACATCGTTGTACCAATAGGATACTATCCCATTTGCAACAACGGTATAGCTGCGGTTCGGGCCGCCTCCGGAAAATTCTTCCGTGCCGTTCCACTGCGCATTGATACGGGTCTTGAATTGTACGGTGGCACCAACCGTAAGCGTTATGGTCCCGGTATAAATGCCATCAGCATCGGTATCGGAAAGTACGGTAGTAGGGGAGCCCCAGTTGTTGAATGTCCCGGCGATATCCACCGTTTGCGTGGCAGGGTTAAAATTCCCCAGCGCTATCTGCTGGTTCATGTTCACCTGAAACTGTACTCCTGTAGTTTGTGCCTGCGCTGTAGCTGCCAAAAGCAAGAGTAGGAGGCAGGCCGTGATTTTTTGCAACAATTTTTTCATAGCGTAAATGTAATAATGATCTAAACAAAAGGCCTGCTGTTTAACGCAGGCCTTAAGAAACATAACTTATAAAAACTAACTCAAACTATTCTTTTACAAGCTTCATGGTGCTCTGGCGGTTAGCTGCATCGGTAACTTTTACCATATACAGGCCGTTGCCCAGGCTGCTCACATCAAATGATGTGTTGGCCTCTGCCGCACCAAAAGACCTTACCAGCTGGCCGGTTACAGCATACACTTCTACCTTTTCGGCAGCAGTGCTCAGGCTGAACTGGTTTTTCGCAGGGTTAGGGTATAACGCGATAGTAGTAGTACTGAATTCTTCATTGCCAAGCACTATGGCCGCCTGGTTGCCAAATATCCTGAACTCGCCCGGCTGAAGCGTAATGCTTGTTATAGAGCCGTCAAACGGTGAGTTGTCCATAAGGTTGTACCATGTGCCTCCAAAAGGGAAGCTGGTGTTAACCGATTGCGCTGTAAGGTTAAAGTTGGCAAGCACGATAACATTTTTCAGTTGTGTTGCAGGTATAGCGTCACTCCATATGTCGAGCCTTGGCAGCAGGTTGCCCGATGCCACGGTAAAGGTATTGGTATGGAAAACTGCATTCTCCTTACGCAGTTTTAGCATTTTTGCCCAGGTGTTGTACAGCGACATCCTTTCAGCATTCGTATCATATCCAAGCTCAAAAGCTATGGGCTTAGGATTGGTACGGCAGCCATTGTTGATGCTTCCGTCCTCGCAGCGGTTGATGCTGAATTCGTAACCAAGCTCGCCAAATTCCCAAATCATTTTTGGTCCCGGTACTGTCAGGAATACAGACCCGAAGGCCTTCATCCTGTCAAGTGCCGTGTTAAGGTCTCCGGCATCATACGAGCCAGACGTTCCTCCGTACAGGATATTTTTATACATCAGCCTTTCTTCGTCATGGCTTTCTGCAAAGCCTACAAGCCTTGGCTGGCTGTAACCCCTGTTCTCAAAATCAATAGAACTGAAGTTGCTGTTTGTGGCATACCCCATGGTGTTCTGGTTATATGGGTCGGTTATTTTACCCCAAGGCATGATGCCTTTTCCTTCACCTACACGGTAGTTGGCCCATTCGGTTTCTTCAGCGGCAGAGCTGCCCGGCCCGCTTCCTACACCAAGATGTTCAAATATAACATAGAAGTTCGGGTTTAAAGCCCACTGCATATCGGCATAGGTTTTCAATATCGCAACCCTGTCGGCCTGGTAGTTGTTGGTGCAGGTTTCGTTATTGGTACAGTTTTGTGTAAAGCCTTTGGTAAGGTCCCAACGGAAACCGTCGATATGGAAATCGTTTATCCAGTGCTCAATCGTCCTTTGCACATAATATTGTGTAAGGGCCGACTGGTGGTTAAGGTCGGTGCCCACACTATACGAGTGTGTTGCAACAACATTACAATAGGGGTTTTCGGTTGTTGTGTTTCCATAACCATCACCGTCAGGATCGTTTACCCACATGCGTGCAAGGGGAGAGCGGCCATATACATGGTTCAGGGCAACGTCAAGAATTACAGCAATACCATTTTCGTGGCAAAGGTCGATAAATGCTTTCATAGAATCTGCTGTACCATAGGCTTTATCATTAGCCATGTGGAAAGTAGTATTGTAACCCCATGAAATATTGCCTTCAAACTCCATGATCGGCATAAGCTCGATAGCGTTGATGTGCAGGTTCTTGAAATAATCAATCTTCGCGCTTAATGCGTCCCACGTTTTACCCTGTGTAAAATCCCTTACAAGCAATTCGTAGATAATAAGGTCTTCTTTGGCCGGTTTCACAAAATTGGTAACCTGCCACGGGTAAGAAGGCTGCGCCGTTTGCAATACGCTAACGTCAAAACGCTGGCCTTCCGGATAAACTGGCAGCCCCGGATATGTAGCCGCAGTAATATAAGGGTCGTCGTCCGGCGATAGTACAAGTGTAGAGAACGGGTCGGCTACTTTTACAAGTGCTGGCGAGTTGGCAACAGGAGTCTGGTCTACTACCCAGTATTGGAAAGTATTTACCTGGCCCGATGTAAGCCCTGTAAGCCCCAGCCAGAATTTGCCTCCCGGATCTTTTTTCATGGCATACGCCGAAGTCGGGTGCCAGTTGTTAAAGCTGCCTGCTACATATACAAAGTCTTTGCCCGGTGCGTTAAGTACAAGCGTAGCCTTTGTCGCATCTCCCGCGTTGTAGTTGATGCCATCGCGCATACCTGCAGGCATTGCTTCGGTTGCTGTATTTGGGTTTACAATGGCAGAGAAATCTTTGGTGATCACATTCGTCCCCTGCGTAACTACCAATTCATAATTCTGGTTGGCCGTAATGCCGGTATGGTTATAAGTAAATGTCGAAACGTTGTTAGCGGTATTGATACTCACACCGTTTGACATGAGGTTGTAGTTAGCGGGCCCGCCGGTATTGTTAGCCGTAATGTTAAGGTTTCCGCCAGAGCTTAGTATGGTCGTGCTGTTTACGGCAGGTGCAGTGAGGTTCACCTGGAACGCTCCCACGTTTACCGAAATGTCAGGGTTGGTTTGCGGCCCCGAAGATCCCGCTGCACGGAATACGAACCACATTTTTGTGATCGTGCTCGTAGTAGGAACACCATAGAACGCATACAGGCTGGTAGGTATTTCCAGCTTGTAGGTTGTGCCGGAAACAAGCGTTAGCGATGGCTGTGCGTTAGAGCCCCATGTACCTATAACATTGCTCCAGTCGGTGCCGTTCACCGTAAGGCCGGTGTGTACGTAAATGGTGCCGTTATAACTTGCCAGGTTAGTGCCTGCCTTGTCAAAATAGATGGTCACCGGCTGGTCTGCAAGCACAGGGGTGGGGTTTGTGGTCACCTGCGCAAAACCGATGAAGCCTAATAGTAAAAATAGTATTGTAAATTTTTTCATGATAATGTATATAAGAAAAAGGGCTGACAAGCAGCCCTTTTGTATTTTAGGTATTATAGCCCTGTAACTGCTGCTGTGCCGTCAAAGTTCACTGTAAGCCCAATAGTATAAGATCCCGGGGTTATAGGGAAATTAGTTGAAGCAGGGTTGTAGGTCACCATCGGATCGCTGACACCAACGTTGAATTTCCATGCATCATTTGCAATAAACTGTCCTGTATTGGCGGTCCTGAATTTCAAACCACCTGTAGAAAGCGATGTTGTAATAGACCATTTGTTAGTTGCAAAGTCGTATGTCATTGGCGTTTCATCAGTCCATCCGCCCGGAGTTGCATCTCCTATGATACCCCACTGCATCTTAACAGCTTTGTATTGCATGTTGTCAATATCTACCCAAACATAGTAAAGGCCATCGGTATCTGCTACCTTAATGTCCTGACTGCCACCTGAATTTTCCAGGTTGCCGTCCTGGGCACCCCCTATAGTACCATAGTTACCGTTATCCCAGGTTCCCTGCTCGCCAATAAATTTAAATCCTTCACCTGCAGCGATCTTTACATAAGCCTCAAAAACTTTTGTAGTACCATCACCCAAATAGCGCATCGGTATAGCAGTAGCGTTGTCCCACGCGCTAAGACCGTAGTATGCCTGTGGCGCACCCACAAGGTAAAGCACAGGGTCTACTGGCTCAGGTACCCCGCCTGTACCAAAAACAATGGTCAGGGGTAATACGTCAGATACCATTGGCAGGTCGGCATTGTCGCCGATTGTCGCGGTAACACGTACTTCTATGTTTGCGTTTACTCCATCGGCAAGGCCCAATCCCGCAGGATTATCAGTAGGCTGCTTTATAAGGAAGTTTTTAAGTTCAGAGCCGGAAATAACAAGAAAACGGTCACCTGTGTTTGCAATAGTAATAGGAGCTGCAAAATTCGTCTCAGCAGCAGCTATTTCCACTTTATAATCAATTTCCGTATCAACGCTGTAAGCAGTATGGTCCCACACAAGGGTTAAGGCCACGGCATCAAGCGCATTTGGATTTATTACGATACTGGCGCTTCCTTCAGGTGCAATAAGCACAGGTTTCGTCGATTCGCTTACGACAATCTGGTTGTCGTCTGTAGTACATGACATTACCGATAAGAACAGCAATGCCACAATTGATAGATTAAATATTTTTTTCATTTCTTTAGTGTTTTGTGTTAGTAACCAGGGTTTTGTGATAAATTAGGGTTCGCTTCAAGCGCAATTTGAGGGATCGGGAAAACATTATAGGTAGAAGGGATTGCTACGCCACCCGCGCTATTGCCCTTCCATGGCCATACATAGCTTCCGCCGGTAAATTTCCCGAAACGGATAAGGTCTGTCCTCCTGTGGCCTTCAAGGTTAAGCTCGCGCGCCCTTTCATCAAGGATAAAGTCAAGTGTAAGCTCGCTGGCGGTAATAGCCGGCGCATGCGACCTTGTTCTTACATTGTTCACATACGTTAGTGCATCCGATGAAGAGCCGCCTCCGCCACGCACTACGCATTCGGCATACATCAGGTAAGCATCCGCAAGCCTGAACAGAGGGAAATCGGTAGGTGAAAATTGTGTGGCATTAGACGGGCCATTGAAATTGGTATTCCTGAATTTGGTAGATGGATACCCGTCTACCCATGTTTTATAATTTTCCATTTCATAGTTATGCCCGGTTGTCCAGAAAAGCTTAGCCCTGTCGTCAGGAGAGGTTTCAAGATCACCGTACAATGAATACCAGGCTTTCGTAGCCCTGTGGCCGGACCAGCCTTCGGTCGCGCCAAAAGTACCTATCGGCATCGTTTCTGTACCCAAAGAACCGTTCACGATATAAGTCGTGTTAGCAAAACTCTGGCTTACTACCGGATCAGCGATAAGCGGGAAAATGATCTCAGACGATGTATTGTTGTCGCCGCTAAATACGCTTACAAAATTAGGTGCAAGTGTGTATCCGCCCTCATTGATCACAAGAGAGGTGTAATTCAGCGCATCGTTCCAGCGTGCTGTTCCGGTATATACCTGAGCATTAAGGTACAGTTTAGCCAGCAGCATGCGTACTACTGCCTTGTTTGCCCTTCCGTAAGAATTTGTCACCGGCATAGAAGGTTCAATAGCGAGCAGCTCGCTTTCCACATAGTTAAACAACTCTGTTCTTGAAGCTTCAGGAAGCGGTGAAGTGGTGCCGTAATTACTTTCATTCACAAGAACGCCCTTGCCAAAGCAATCGATCATGTAGTAGTAAGAAAGCGCCCTGATAAAGCGAAGCTCGCTTTTTATCTGCTCTTCATTGGCCACGTCTACATTTTCAAGCGCTAATATGATGTTTGTGGTTTGGGGTACTATATAATACACCCTGTCGTACAGGTACTGGAAAAATTTGTTCCTTGAAGTCCAGTCAGATGCTGTGGTAAGCTGGTCAAGGCCGTCATCGCCCCAGCGGTTTTTCATACCGTCTGCTGTAAAATCCTGCAGGTTAATGATACCCCTAAGGAAACCTGTTTCACCGGCATTACCGCTGATATCAGAGCTTCCCGGGCCGCTTGGGCCGGACAATGCAAAGGTGCCATACATTTTAGAAAGCAGGCCTTCTACTGCCTGCGGGTCTTTAGCCAGCAGGTTCTCCAGCGACATCTCTACTTTTGGCTTCGTATCAAGGTCACTGGTACAGGATGAGATACCGAGAGCCAATGCGGTAAAGCCTAAAATTATCTTATTTCTGAAATTTTTCATGTTCAATTTTTTTTGTATTAAAAGTCAAGATTTACACCAAAACTGTAAATTCTCGGACGCGGATAAAAGTTACTGTCAATACTGTTGAAGTTTTCCGGATCCTGCCCTGAATATTTAGTAACAAGGAAGGCATTGTTAACTGTTCCGTAAATACGTACTGATGCCGATTTTACTACGTTGCTAAACCTGTAGCCCAATGTGATGTTGTCACACCTCAGGAAGGCAGCATTCTCAAGATAGTAATCCGATAACGGCACAGGGTCGGCGATCGTTTTGATCCTTGGGTCGGCAGCGCCATTATAAAAGTCAAGAACGTTGTTCAGGCTGTTCGAGTTGTTCGGTACCGGCCTGTTTGTCCATCCGCCCTGTAGTTTTACAGCGTTATATACCTGCCCGTCAAACTGTCCGTGGAAATTCGCCGAAAGGTCGAAGTTCTTGTAGGTAAAATTGGTGCTGAAACCAAAAGTATAGTTAGGGCGAAGCGCTTTGAAATAACGGTCGCTGTTGTTTATTATGCCATCGCCGTTACGGTCTTTGAAAGCCCCCGGAATAATGTGGCCGGCGCTGTCATACAATTGCTGGAACACATAGGCAGAATAAGGTTGCGAGCCTACGCTGTTGCTTGCCAGGTAGATACCCGTAGATACCGGAAGGCCGGAGTCGGTAGCGTCATTTCTTGTTACATCACCCAGGTCTTTTATTTTTCCAAAGTTATAGGCAAGGTTACCTCCAAGCTCCCAAGTGAAACTATCGGTTGTCACCGGCTTAAGGTTAAGGTTAACTTCCACACCCTGGTTTACCATGCTTCCAACGTTTTTAGTGATCTGGTTGGTAAGATATTGCCCCGGTGGCACACCAACTTTAGCAAGAAGGTCTTTAGTATCTTTCCTGTACACATCTACGCTACCGGATAGCAATTGGTTTTTGAATAATGAAAAATCAATACCGGCATTGTAAGTGGTGGTAACTTCCCATTTTAGCTTGTCATTGAATGGGTTAGGGCTGTAAGTGCTGATTCCCGGAAGGTACTGGCTGCTGGAAGAGCCAGGGCTGTAAATTGCCGATGTAGGGTAATAGCCGGCAATTCCTGTAATATCCTGCTGGCCTGTCTGGCCCACGCTAAGGCGCAATTTAAGGTTGCTTACAACGCTGTTGTCTTTCAGGAAGCTTTCATCGCTCATCCTCCAGGCAAAACCGGCTGCAGGGAAATAGCCCCAACGGTTGTCTTTCCTGAATAGCGACGAACCGTCTGCCCTTAATGTGAAAGTGAACAGGTAACGGTCATAAAGGTCCACATTAGCACGGCCAAAGAAAGACTCCAGTACTGTTTTGTTGTAATACCTGTTGTTTGGGTTTGCAGCATTTATTACTTCTTCTCGTACCCCTGTACTTGTATTGTACTGGTAGTTGGTTTTGTAACCATCGTTCACAAAACTCTGATACGAATGGCCTGCCTGAGCGTCAATACGGGTTACAGGTCCGTCAAAGTTTTTAGTGTAGGCCAGGTAAGCGTCCATCAGCTTGTTGGTAATGTGCTGTGTTTCCCTGTAGTTTACTCCGGGATTGAATATCCATGCGCCATTGGCATTATCTTTCTTGTAAGTTGCAAGAGCATACTGGCCGAACTTTTCAAGGATGTTAGAACGTGATGCGTCAACACCAAAATTCACAACCGCCCTCAGTTCAGGAAGGAAATGCATTTTATAATCAAGCTGCACATTTGCAAGCAGCCTGTTTACCTTGTTTGGCCTCCTTCTTTCGTTCAGCAGGTTAACAGGGTTATACTGCCCGTCAAGAATTGTCGGATCTAAAGTCGTTGTGTTTTGGTAATAACCACCAAAATTACCAACTGTACCTGTGGTGTAAATAGGCTTGGTAGGATCCATATTCAGCGACCCGGCAAGAGCGGGTGATTCGTCTATTTCATTTTTATCCACCCAGGTGCCTTTTGCATTTGCTTCGATTTTAAGGTGATCGTCAAACAGGCTTGGATTAATTTTTACAGATCCGGTGTAACGCTCATAATCGTTCGTTTTTACGATACCTTCATTATTAGTGTAACCAATAGAGGCACGGGCAGGCATTTTTCCAAAAAGGTTTGCCCTTGCGCTGAAGTTATGATCGGTGAAAAAGGAATTCCTTGTTATGGCTTTCTGCCAATTGGTGTTAGACAGTATCCGTCCTTCAACCTCTGGTGTTGCAGGGTTATCTACTAAAGTATTCGAAGGGTCGTCTATACCTAGATTATTGGTTAAATTTGGATGGTACTCCTGTATGAACTTTGTAAAAGTTGGGCCGTCCATCATATCTATCATATTGTTGGCTTTGCTCGAACCCACTGTAGCAGAATAGTTAAATTGCGGTTTGCCCGATGTACCTCTCTTAGTGGTGATGATAATTACGCCATTAGATGCCCTGGAACCATATATAGCAGTAGCAGAGGCGTCTTTAAGTACAGTAAACGATTCTATATCGTTAGGGTTTACCAATGAAAGCGGGTTAGCTACGCCCGCAGGTGAAACAAGATCCAGGGGGATACCGTCTATAACAATAAGCGGGCTATTGGTTGCACTTAATGAGCTTCCGCCACGAATCCTGATGTTCGGGGCGGCATCAGGAGATCCTCCCGCGCTGGTTATCCTTACACCCGGGGCACGGCCGGTAAGCAATTGGTCAACGCTCGTAAGGGCGCCTTTGTTAAAATCTTTAGCTGTTACAGATACCACCGACCCGGTAGCATCTTTCTTTGTCGTGCTGCCGTAACCGATCACTACAACCTCCTGTAATTGCTGGCTGTCTTCGGTCATTGTTACATCGATGGCGCCCTGTCCGTTGTAGGCTACTACCTGGTCGGCATAACCGATAAAGCTAAACACGATCTGGTCGCCGTTTTTTACTCCGGACAGCGTAAAATTACCGTCCATGTCGGTGGAAGTGCCGTTTTGTGTGCCCTGCACAATTACATTGACCCCGGGTATGGGCTGCCCGGAAGCGTTATCACGGACGGTTCCCGATAAAGTGCTCTGGGCCAGCGCACTTATCGGAAGCATCAGTAACAAAAGTAATAACTTTGAGTACATTGTTTTCATACAAGTTGTTTAGGTTAATTTTGCGTTTTGTTTTTGCTTATAATCCACTTCGAATGTTAAAATTATGTAAAAAATAATATCAAAAAAACGTTTTCGCAATTATACCCAAGCGAAAACGTTGTCGTGTTGAAAACTTTCTTCATTTCTCACATTTTCAGTAAGATAATTGCTATTAATAAAAATAACGTTTACCTTTATTTTCGAATCACTCATTTACATATTCGCAATGAAGAGAAAAGTTACCCTGAAACAGATTGCAAAAGAACTTGACGTATCCATTTCAACTGTTTCAAAATCGCTTCGCAACAGCCCCGAAATCAGCGAAGATACCCGCCAGAAAGTACAGGCATTCGCAAAGCTGTATAACTACAGGCCAAACAACATTGCATTAAGCCTTAAGAATAAGAAAACCAAGACGATAGGAATAATAATCCCCGAGATAGTGCACCATTTTTTCGCAACCGTGATAAGCGGCATAGAGCAGGTGGCCAACGAGAACGGGTACAACGTGATCGTATGCCTTTCGGACGAATCTTTTGATAAGGAAGTGATCAACATGGAAATGCTTGCAACAGGCAGTACCGACGGCTTTATCATGTCACTGTCTAAAGAAACCGAGCAGAAAAAAGATTTCCACCACATACAGGAGGTCATCAACCAGGGGATGCCTGTGGTGATGTTCGACCGTGTGACCAACGATGTGCTGTGCGACAAGGTGATCATCGACGACCAGATGGCGGCCTATGATGCTGTAGATTTTCTTATAAAAAAGGGCTTTAAAAAGGTGGCGCTGGTCACTACGGTAGACTATGTGAGTGTTGGCAAGCTGCGTACCGACGGCTACCTCCACGCGCTAAGTGACCACGACCTCCCGGTGGAAGAAGACATGATTGTAAAAATCGAAGACATTGCCAACTGTGCTTCCAAAATAGAAAAAATGCTAAAGGAGAATAAGCCCGAAGCTATTTTTGCGGTAAACGAGCTGTTTGCTGTAACAAGCATCAAGCTCGCTACCAAGATGGGCATTCGGGTGCCGGAAGACCTTTCAGTAATAGGATTTACCGATGGCATTATTTCGCAATTCTCTACCCCGAGCATTACCACCGTGAGCCAGAACGGAATAAAAATGGGCGGCAGGGCTGCAAAGCTGCTCATAGAAAGGCTCGAAATGGAGGAAGAAGAGGAAGAGAATGAACAATACCGCACCGAACTGATAGATACGCACCTTGTGGAAAGAGAATCTACGTCAACGTTGTAGTTGTATGTAAAATATTTAATACCAGTGTATTGAAAAATCAATTCCGCCTTGTTTGGTGGAATTTTTTTGACCTTAAATGTTTTTCGGATTAAAAAACATATATCTTTGCTATAATTATCAACGCTTATAGTCCACTTCAACCTATAAGATTTGATAAGCCATAAAACGCTTATCGTATTAGTAATCATTTAATTACGATAATGGAAAAGCGTAAATTAGGTTTCTGGGAAATTTGGAACATGAGTTTCGGCTTCCTGGGAATACAAATGGGTTTTGGCCTGCAAAATGCCAATGCCAGCAGGATACTCCAAAATTTTGGCGCCGATGTACATGAGCTTTCGTGGTTCTGGATCATAGCCCCATTGATGGGACTTATTGTCCAGCCTATAATAGGTCATTACAGCGACAACACCTGGACCCGTTTTGGGCGAAGGAAACCTTTTTTCCTTGTTGGTGCATTGCTTGCTTCTGTCGGCCTCATACTCATGCCGCAGGCTGATATTTTTGTGTCGCTCCTTCCGGCCCTTTGGGTAGGCGCGGGTATGCTCATGATTATGGATGCGTCATTCAACATTGCTATGGAGCCGTTCCGTGCTCTTGTGGCCGATAACCTCCGCAGCGACCAGCGTACCCTTGGCTTTAGCGTACAGACAGCGCTTATCGGGTTCGGGGCCGTGATCGGTTCGGTACTGCCGTATGTGGTGACCAACTGGTTTGGCGTATCCAACGAGAAGGTTGGCGACAGCGTTCCGCTGAACCTTACGCTTTCTTTTATTATCGGGGCAGCCGTCCTGGTAGCAACCATTATCATTACTGTAGTAACCACGAAGGAATATACACCTGAAGAACTGGCAAAATTTGACAAAGCAGAAGGTGTTCCTGACGAAAAGCCGCAGGAAGCAAAGCTTTCCGATATCTTTACGGATTTTGCAAAAATGCCCGCTACAATGCGGCAGCTTAGCTGGGTGCAGTTCTTTTCGTGGTTTGGCCTGTTTGGGATGTGGGTATTCACCACTCCTGCCATTGCGCACCACATTTACCACTTATCCATTGACGATTCTTCAAGCAAATCGTATCAGGATGCAGGCGACTGGGTGGGCATACTTTTCGGGGTCTACAATGCTGTTTCGGCTGTTTTTGCATTCTGCCTGCCTGCTATCGCCGCGAAGATCGGCAGGAAACTCACACATTCTATCTCGCTTGTCATTGGCGGATTAGGCCTCATTTCTATTTACTTTATGCCCAACGAAAACTGGGTAATGGTATCCATGGTGGGCGTAGGCATCGCCTGGGCAAGTATCTTATCGATGCCGTATGCTATTCTCGCGGGCTCTATTGCACCAAGGAAAATGGGCGTTTACATGGGCATTTTCAATTTCTTTATCGTAATACCGCAAATCATCAATGCGCTGATAGGCAGCCCGATTGTAAAATATGTTTATAACGGAAATGCCATCTATGCGATAATTACCAGTGGCGTAAGCTTTCTTATTGCGGCGCTGCTCGTTTCAAAAGTTAAGGATGTCGATGATACCGTGGCATCCGATCCAAAAACATCATTCAAAAAATAATGAACCAAAAAGCATTTATTTTCGACCTCGACGGGGTTATTGTCGATACGGCCAAATACCATTTCCTGGCTTGGCAAAGGATAGCGAACCGTTTAGGGATCGATTTTACACATGAACACAATGAACAATTAAAAGGGGTGAGCCGCGTGCGCTCCCTCGACATCATCCTCGGCCTTGGCAATGTAGAAGCCTCGCAGGAGGATAAGGACAAATGGCTGGCAGAAAAGAACGAGGCCTACCTGCAGTACATCGACCGTATGGAAGCCGATGAGATTTTGGAAGGCGTGGTGCCGGTGCTACAGTATTTAAAAGACAACAACCAAAAAGTCGCATTGGGTTCGGCAAGCAAGAACGCCCGCCCAATACTGGAGAAGGTGGGGATACTCCACTACTTCGATGCAATTGTGGATGGCAACGATGTAACCAACGCTAAACCCGACCCCGAGGTTTTTATCAGGGCGGCACAGCTGCTTGGTATGCCATCCGAAGGAGCGATAGTGTTTGAGGACTCGGTAGCAGGGATACAGGCCGCTAACTTGGCGAAGATGGTAAGCATAGGCATTGGCGACAAATCTGTGCTGCACGAGGCGCAATACAACTTTAACGACTTTACAGAAATAGATACGAAATTTTTAGCAACTTTAGTTACTACATAAAAATGAACCAGGATTATATACTACCTGACAATTGGTCGATCATAGAGGAGGGATTTGATGCGGAAAGGGTTGAATCTTCCGAAAGTTTATTCAGCATAGGCAATGGCGCCATGGGACAGCGCGCCAACTTTGAGGAAAGCTACTCCGGGCATACCTTTCAGGGCAGCTATATCGCTGGCGTTTACTATCCTGACAAAACTAAAGTAGGATGGTGGAAAAACGGTTATCCCGAATATTTTGCCAAAGTGCTCAACGCGCCCAACTGGATAGGCATCGATATTATCATCAATGATGAAATCCTTGACCTTAGCAAATGCGAAGTTAAGAATTTCAGGCGTGAGCTCAATATGCAGGAAGGCTGGTACAACCGCTCATTTGAAGCAATCTTGCAAAACGGCACTGAAGTATCAGTAAATGTAACGCGTTTCCTTTCATTGGTTTCTGATGAGCTGGGTGTTATCAATTACGAAGTAAAGCCACTCAACCGTGCGGCACAGATCACCTTCAAACCGTATGTAGATGCCGGCGTGAAGAACGTGGATGCCAACTGGGAAGAGAAATTCTGGGAACCGCTTGATGTACAGCATTCGGGCAATGAAGCCTTTGTTACGGCACGTACATACAAGACGCATTTCAACGCCTGTACGTTCATGCACAACAGCATCTTCCTTAACGGCAAAGACTTAGAAATACTTCCGGCGAATGCCGAAGCTTCCGAAGATAAAGTGCAGTTCAGCTATACTATTGAAGCCAACCCGAACGATACAGCAGCGATTATAAAATTTGGAGGATACACGGTTTCGATGAACCATGATAAAGACAAGCTGGCCGATGCCGCTAAAAATGTAATAGACGATGCTAAGGCAAAAGGCTATGAGGCATTGCTTGGCGAGCAGAAAGCGGCCTGGGCTTCTATCTGGGAAATGGCCGACATTACCATAGAAGGTGATGTAAAGGCACAGCAGGGCATCCGATTCAATATTTTCCAGCTAAACCAGACCTACCTTGGCAAAGACCCAAGGCTCAATATTGGCCCGAAAGGTTTTACCGGCGAAAAATACGGCGGAAGCACCTACTGGGACACCGAAGCCTACTGCATACCGTTCTACATGGCGACCAAAGACCAGCAGGTGGCGCGAAACCTTTTGACGTACCGTTACAACCAGTTGGACAAGGCCATAGAGAATGCCGCTAAGCTTGGCTTTACCAATGGTGCGGCACTCTACCCAATGGTTACCATGAACGGCGAGGAGTGCCACAACGAGTGGGAGATTACTTTTGAAGAGATACACCGCAATGGCGCTATTGCTTTTGCCATATATAACTATTACCGCTTTACAGGCGATTACAGCTACATTCCTGAAAAAGGGCTGGAAGTGCTGATAGGCATTGCGCGTTTCTGGCACCAGAGAGCAACGTATTCTACTAACAGGGATCAGTATGTGATACTGGGTGTAACGGGTCCGAATGAATATGAAAACAACGTAAACAACAACTTTTATACCAACTATATCGCCAAATGGTGCATTGATTATGCCCTTGAGCAGATAGAAAAAGTACAGGAAAACTACCCGGCAGATCACGCCCGTGTCATGGCAGCCGTGCAGCTGGATGCTGCCGAGATGCTGCAATGGAAGAACGTTGCAGACAACATGTATTTCCCCTATTCGGAAAAACACGGGGTTTATTTACAGCAGGACAACTTCCTGGACAAGGAACTGGTTAAGGTGGCCGACCTTGACCCATCACAGCGCCCCATCAACCAGAAATGGAGTTGGGACAGGATACTGCGTTCGCCCTACATCAAGCAGGCTGATGTATTGCAGGGCTTTTACTTCTTTGAAGACCATTTCTCGAAAGAAGATTTGGAAAAACATTTCGATTTCTATGAGCCGTTTACGGTACATGAGTCGTCACTCTCGCCGTGCGTTCATTCTATTCAGGCCGCCGTGCTTGGCAGGATGGAGCAGGCGTATACTTTCTATCTGAGGACATCGCGCCTTGACCTTGACGATTATAACAAAGAGGTAAAAGAAGGGCTGCACATAACCAGTATGGCCGGTACATGGATGAGCATCGTGGAAGGCTTTGGCGGCATGCGGGTGAAGAACGACACGCTGCATTTTGAGCCCAGGATACCACAGCAATGGAAAGGCTACTCCTTCAAGATCAACTTCCGCAACCAGGTACTGAAAGTATCGGTACACGCGGGAGAAACGAATTTTACATTAGAAGGCGAAAGGGAACTTGCAGTCGTGGTAAACGGCAAGGAAGTAACTGTAGAGCCGAATACATTAGTGACGGTGTAAACACTGTCGCTCTCTAATTGATAAAGAGATTCTTCCTTCGTCAGAATGACAAAGTTCGCGAAAGCTAAAGGAAAATATTGCAAATAAAATAATTATATCTCACTTCACTTTTGAAGGTATTATATGCCGGCAGGAGTGCAGCTGCCCCCTCTCCTTGGGAGAGGGGGTTGGGGGTGAGGACTAAAGAGCTAACTATGAAAAAACTATTACTCTTATTACTTTTTTCAGCTACGGCCTTCGCCCAAATCGACCGTATGGAGCCCCCCTTCTGGTATGCCGGGATGCACAACCCGGAGCTTCAGGTGATGTTCTATGGGAAGAATATAGCGCAGTACACCCCATCGGTTTCGAATAACATCGTGATCAAAAATGTGGTGCGCACGGAAAACCCGAATTACATTTTCGTCACCATCGACACCAAAAATGTTGCGGCTTCCGATCTTGTTTTTTCATTTAAAGATGGTAAAAACAAAGTTGCTTTCACTAAAAATTATTCCCTGAAAAAACGCAGGGAAGGTTCGGCGCAAAGGAAAAGCTACGATTCATCGGATATGATCTACCTTATCATGCCCGACCGTTTTGCGAACGGCAACCCCAATAATGACAACGATAAGTCAATGGCCGAAAAAGCCAACCGCAGCAACGATGGCGGCAGGCATGGCGGCGATATCGAAGGTATCATCAAAAACCTTGATTACCTCCAGGAGCTTGGCGTTACGGCGGTCTGGAATACGCCTGTGTGCGAAGACAATCATTCCCGTGGCTCCTACCACGGCTATGCGCAGACAGATGTATACAAAATAGACCCGCGCTATGGCACCAACGAAGATTATCTGCGCCTTTCGGCAGAACTGAAGAAAAGAGGCATGAAGCTCATCCTTGACTACGTGACCAACCACTGGGGCAGCGAGCATTGGATGTATAAAGACCTGCCGACCTACGAATGGGTACACCAGTTCCCGGGCTATTCGCAATCCAACTACCGCATGACGACGCAATTCGACCCGAATGCTTCAAAGATTGATGCTGTGCAATGTGAGGAAGGCTGGTTCGTAGAATCGATGCCCGACCTGAACCAAAGCAACCCGTTGGTGCTGAATTACCTTACGCAAAATGCTATATGGTGGATAGAATATGCCGACCTGGATGGCTTCCGTGTGGATACCTATTCGTACAACGACAAGGCCGGCATTGCAAAATGGACGAAAGCCATTACCGATGAATATCCGTATTTCAATATAGCAGGCGAAGTGTGGATGCACGACCAGGCGCAGATGGCCTATTGGCAGAAAGACAGTAAAGTAGCGGCAATTCAAAGCTATAACTCCTACCTGCCAACGGTAATGGATTTTACGCTGCATGATGCTATTAGCAGCGTATTTAATGAAGACAAGGCCGGGTGGGATAGTGGCATGCAGAAGGTATACGACAATTTCGCGAACGACTTTTTGTATCCAAATATCAACAATATACTGGTTTTTGCAGAGAACCATGATACGGGCCGCTTCAACGAAATATATAAAGGCGATTTCAATAAATACAAAATGGCGATGGCGCTTGTAGCTACTGTGCGCGGAATACCGCAATTGTATTACGGCAGCGAGATAGGTATGGCAGGCGATAAAGGCAAAGGCGATGGTGACATCCGCAGGGATTTCCCGGGCGGATGGGCAGGCGACAGCAACAATGCTTTTACCAAAGCAGGCCGCACAGCAGACCAGCAGAAATTCTTTGACTATACGTCGAAGCTTTTTACATGGAGAAAAAATAAAGAGGTCATTCATACCGGGAAAACAACACATTATGTCCCGCAGGATAATGTTTATGTGTATTTCAGGTACAATGATAAAGATATTGTGATGGTGGTTTTCAATGATAGCGCCGAGGCAAGGACTTTTAAAACGGCTCGTTTTGGCGAAAGCCTGAAAGGAAGGGTTTCAGGTAAAGACATCATGACGGGCAAAACTGTAAATGTAGCGGAAGAGATGACCGTTGCTCCTAAATCGGCGCTTATTTTGGAACTGAATTAGATTGAATATGTTCAGGCGAAAGCAAAAATTATGGAAATGTCACATTGAGCGCAGTCGAAATGCGGTATTTCCATAATTTTTGCTTCTCGACTGCGCTCGAAGTGACAAACGATACCTGTTATAACATGATGAAAAAATACCTCATACCTGCCTTCGCGGCCCTCACGCTTACCGGATGCTCATCCACGAAAGTGGCGTCGGCAAAAACGCCCTTTGTGTGGGAAGGCGCCAACATGTATTTCCTGATGACCGACCGTTTTGCTAATGGCGACAAAAGCAACGATGTGACATTAGGACGTACAAAAGAAACCGGAAAGCTGCGTGGTTTTGAAGGGGGGGATATAAAAGGTATTACGCAAAAAATAGAAGAAGGCTATTTCGATAAGCTCGGCATCAACGCCATCTGGCTTACGCCGATAGTGGAGCAGATACACGATGCTACCAACGAAGGGCAGGGTAACACCTATGGCTTTCACGGCTATTGGGCAAAAGACTGGACGGTACTTGATCCGAATTTCGGAACCGAAAAAGACCTCGCCGAACTTGTAGAAAAAGCCCACAAACATGGTATCCGCATTGTACTTGATGGTGTAATTAACCATACAGGGCCGGTTACCGCAATGGATGCCGTCTGGCCATCGGACTGGGTACGCACCGAACCGCAGTGCAAATATGATAATTATGAAAACACTACTGCCTGCACTTTGGTGAAAAACCTTCCGGATGTGATTACGGAAAGCGATAAGGAGGTAGAACTCCCGCCTTTTTTAATCGAAAAATGGAAAAAGGAAGGCCGGTATGAGCAAGAGGTAAAAGAGCTTGATGCTTTCTTCAAGCGCACCGGCTACCCTCGGGCACCAAAATATTACATCATCAAATGGCTTACGGATTATGTGCGCGACTATGGCATAGACGGTTACCGTGCCGATACCGTGAAGCATTTGGGCGAGGATGTCTGGGCAGAATTCAGTAAGCAGTGTGATTATGCTTTTGAAGAATGGAAGAGAAACAATCCCGGCAAAGTAGTGGATGATACTCCGTTTTTTACCGTAGGTGAAGTGTATGGCTATGGTATTTCGGGACAGAGGCTCTATGATTTTGGTGATAAGAAAGTAGATTATTTTGCGAACGGATTTACGGCGCTCATCAATTTTGAGATGAAGTACAGCGCTACAAAGCCTTACGAAGAAATGTTCAGCTATTACTCAGGCATCCTTAATGGGAACCTTGAAGGAAAGTCGGTGCTGAATTACCTCGCTTCGCATGACGATGGCGGGCCATTCGATAAAAAACGCGAAAGAGCGATTGAGGCAGGGACAAAGCTGCTGCTGGCTCCCGGCATTTCGCAGGTGTATTATGGGGATGAGTCGGCACGCCCGTTGGAAGTTCCCGGAGCTGAAGGCGATGCCAACCTGCGCTCGTTCATGAACTGGGACGATATTGCCAATAATTCCGAAACCCAAAAAGTACTGGCGCATTACCAAAAGCTGGGGCAGTTCCGCAAAAACCATCCTGCTGTAGGTGCAGGCGCGCATGCTATGATAACCGCTTCGCCTTACGTATTCGAAAGGACGTATGGCAAAGGGATAGATGACAGCGTGGTCATTGGCCTCGATCTCCCAAAAGGCAAAAAGACGATCATTATTGCCGATGTTTTTCGGGAAGGCGCAAAAGTGCGTGATGCCTATTCAGGCAAAACGGCAACAGTGAAAGGCGGTAATGTAGAACTGGACACAGAATTTGATATAGTATTACTTGAAAAGATATAAGCGGAAATATCAAGAAAATTATATGGAACAGGTAGATGATTTCATTCACAAACTTTCACTGGTTTCAAAATCAGGCGATTGTACGAATCTTTACTTTGGAAATGATATTAAAAGTGAAATCAGGCGAAATAATTTAAGAATGTATTTGTCCAAAATGAAAAATGAAAATCCATATCACTTACTCTTAGGAGAGGCTCCGGGATATAAAGGTTGTAGGCTTTCAGGTATAGCTTTTACAAGTGAGGGAATTTTATCGAAAAATGATTTTTTTGCTGGTGAAGAAGTTCAATTTATAAATGATGCGAAGCGCGAAAATGAAATTTCTGCGACAATTGTTTGGAATGAAATTTCCAAATTAAATAAGATGCCTCTGATTTGGAATATTTACCCTTTTCATCCTCATCTCAATGATAATGTAAATACAAACAGGACACCTACTCAGTCAGAACTAAATGAAGGTAAAGAGATTTTGAAAAGTTTACTGTATATTTTCTCAATTAAAAAAATTATTGCTTTAGGGAAAAAACCTCACCAGCAATTGCACGATATAGGTATTCCTTTTTGCTATGTCCGGCATCCGGCAAATGGGGGAAAAGATAAATTTGTTCAAGGAATTAATAAAGAAATTATATGAAAAAAACAGTACTAACCCTTATGGCGCTGGCTATTATCGCCACAAGCTGTAAGGAGGAGAAAAAAGAGGAATTAAAGGAAACCGCTCAAACCGAAACCGCACTGCCGCCTGTAAGCGATGCCATGATGGAGAACAGCGTGATCTATGAGGCGAACATCCGTAACTATTCGAAAGAGGGGACGTTTAATGCTTTTACTAAAGATATTCCGGAACTGAAAAAGCTGGGCGTAAAAGTAATTTGGCTTATGCCGGTATACCCGATTTCGATGAAGCGCAGGAAGGCTACCGGCGATAAGTCGATCGAAGATATCACCGACCCGAATGAAAGGAAAAAATACCTGGGCAGCTATTATGCCATTACCGACTATACCGCCATCAACCCCGACCTGGGTACGCTGGAGGACTTTCAAAAGCTGGTAAAAGCGGCACATGACAACGGCATGTATGTGATACTCGACTGGGTGGCTAACCATACCGGCTGGGATCACAAATGGATCACCGAGCACCCTGAATACTACGAAAAGAACAAAAAAGGCGAGGTAACCGACCCGCTAAACCCCGAGACCGGCGAGCCATGGGGCTGGACTGATGTAGCCCACCTGGATTATAAGAGCAAAAAACTCTACGAGCCCATGACGAATGAAATGCTATACTGGGTAAAGGAGCAGAATATAGATGGCTTCCGTTGTGATGTTGCGGATAATGTACCGACCGATTTCTGGAACTACGCGATACCGAAGCTAAAAGCCGTGAAGCCGGTGTTCATGCTGATGGAAAGCGACAAGGAGTACCTTTTCAAAGGCCAGTTCGATATGGGTTATGGCTGGGTAGCACACCACCTGATGAACGATGTGGCACAGGGCAAAAAGCCGGTAGCCGACCTGAAGAAATTCCTCGCAGAGATGCCCGGCAAATATGAAGCGGACGACATTTTTATGAATTTTACCTCCAACCACGACGAGAATGCCTGGAACGGCACTGAGTATGAAAGGCTGGGCGATGGTGCTGAGGCTTTCGCTGCAATGGCGTATGCGATGCCGGGCATGCCGCTCATTTATACCGGTCAGGAATACGATGTGAACAAACGCATCAAGTTCTTTGAGCAAGACGCTATCGAAAAAAACAAAGGGAAGATGTTTGCCGTATATGAAAATCTGGGCAGGCTGAAAAATGAAGATCCGGCGCTGAACGGCGGCAAAAAACCTGCAGCGTTCAAAATGCTGGAAACATCAGGAAGTGATAAAGCCCTGGCTTTCGAAAGGGAAAAGGACGGCAAAAAAGTAATTTATATTGCCAATCTTTCTAACGGCGCTGCAAGCTTTACCGTACCTGCAGAGGGCAGTTACACCAACTACATGACCGGCGAAAAGGTAACGTTTGCCAAAGGTCAAAAGTTGGACGCAAAGCCGTGGCAGTACTGGATATTGACAAATTAACCGTATAAGCTGCGGAGCCCAATCCGCGGCTTTGTTTTCTATAATTCTATTAACTAAAAACTTTTTACATGATGAAAAAATTACTGTTGCTATCGGCAGTATTCCTTATGGGGACTGCCTCAATGTTTGCCGATTTTGCCAATATCGGCATAGTGGGCGGATCTACTTCGGTGGGGTGGACACCGGCAAACGCATTTGCCATGACAACCACCGATGGTGTAACGTATTCCTATCAGGGTTTGGTGATTACTGTTCCCGGATCTGATCCCGGGGTAAAATTTGTTCAGGATAATGCCTGGACGATAAACTGGGGCGGCGGAAGCTTTCCTTCCGGTACCGGCACGCAGAATGGCGCTAACATCCCGGCGACCAATGGCACATGGGACGTAACCCTTAACATTGCTACCGGTGCTTACAGTTTTGTACCTGCGGGAGTTATCTACGATGACGTATATCTTGTTAGCGGCGCGATTGACTTTTCCCTCATGACAGATAACGGGGTGAATTATCGCAAGGAGTATGTAACTTTTGATAACGCGGCAAACGTTGCCTTTACAGTGAATGACAGCCCAACAGGATGGGGAAGCAGCAGCTTTCCTACAGGCACAGCTGTAACGGGTCAGGAAATTCCGGTTCCGGCCAACAGCTATAATATCGAATTTAATCTTGACACAAAGGAATACAGCTTTGACTTTTTAAAGATAAGCCTTGTAGGTACGGGTGTATTTGCAGATGACCCTAACTGGGGGACAGATCTTGACTTTACGTCTGATAATGGCGTAGACTATACAGTCGATAGTTTTGTTTTCCCGGGCGGTGAAGCAAAATTCAGGGTAAACCACCAGTGGAATACTGCATGGGGCGGCACTGATTTTCCTGCCGGTACAGCTTCTTCAGCCGGCGATGCGCCAAACCTTAACATTACAGCCGGAACGTATTCAGTTACTTTCAACAGGGTAACAGGTGCATATTCATTCAATACACTTGCAGGTACAAAGGATTTCAATGCCAATACTATTTCGGTGTACCCTAACCCATCGCAAAACGCATGGAACTTCAACGCAGGCAGCAACACTATCGCTGCTGTGCAGATCGTGGATGTAAGCGGTAAAATTGTTTACAATGCAACAGTAAATGCTGCTGAAACTACAGTAAACGCATCTGCCTTTGCATCAGGAATGTACTTCGCAAGGCTTACTTCGGGCAATGCGGTACAAACAGTGAGGGTAGTTAAAAACTAATTTTCAATGTTTATTTAGATAAGGCCCCGGAGTTCGCTTCGGGGCTTTTTTTATTTGGGCGTGTCCCTCCCCCGGCAAGAGGCCGGCGCACGGGTCGGGCTATCGGCTTTATCTGCTTCGTGCCCTGCATTTGCCGGCAGGCAGGCTCCGCAGGATATCGCCTCCATCCCTCACGCACCCGTTCAAAATCATAATATCGTTGTTACTATAATTGAATCCATTGTAAACAAATAAAATTTTATTTCACGCAAAGGCGCTGAGACGCAAAGCTGGGCACCCTAAACATTGCTACGCAATGCTTTGCGGCTTTTACGTCCAAAATCGGGCATGAGTCTTTGTGTCTTTGTGCCTTTGCGTGAAAATAAATCGACATATTGCAGAATGACATTTTATACATTTGACTATATTTAATCTGTGCCGATTTGCTTTATCCGTGTCATCTCTGTTGCATAATTTTAGCAGTATCTTTGTCAAAATCTTTTTCTATGTCATTCCTGAAAATAGGCCACCGCGGCGCAAAAGCCCACGCACCCGAAAACACCCTGGCATCGTTCCAGAAAGCGCTCGATCTGGGTGTGGACGGTATTGAGTTCGACGTACATGTTTGTGCCACGGGCGAATTGGTCGTGATCCATGATTTTACGATAGACCGTACCACCAGCGGCAGTGGCGAAGTGCACAAGATGGCGCTGGCAGAACTCAAAGCCCTAAAAGTTGAAGCTGAACATACAATAGCCACACTTGATGAGGTTATGGAATTGGTGGATAAAAAATGCATGGTAAACATTGAGATGAAGGGCAGGCATACCGCAAAGCCTGTGAGCGATTTCCTGAAAAACCTGATTCGTAAAGGCTATTCTTATGACGATTTTATAGTATCGAGTTTCCAAAGGGAGGAATTGGAGGAGATAAGTAAATTAAACCCGGATGTGCAGTTGGGGGTACTCACCCAGGCCAGCATGAAAGAAGCATGGGACTGGGCAGAGCAATTCAATGCCAAAGCCATCCATCCGCATTTTTCACTGCTTACGGAAAGCAACGTCCGTAAAGCACAGGAGGCAGGCTACAAAATATACACATGGACCGTAAATAATCCTGAAGACATTGCCCGCATGAAAAGCTATGGCGTTGATGGTATCATTTCCGATTATCCCGAACGCTTATGAGAAGCTTTGATGTAATTATCGCAGGCGGTGGTGCGGCGGGTTTTTTTACAGCCATAAACATTGCTGAAGCCAATCCGAAACTGAAAGTTGCCATACTGGAACGCGGCAAAGAAGTATTGTCTAAAGTCCGCATATCAGGTGGCGGCCGCTGCAATGTGACGCATGCCTGCTTTGTGCCGAACGACCTTGTGAAGTTTTACCCGCGTGGCGAAAAAGAACTTCGGGGACCATTTAACCGTTTTTGCTCCGGCGATACAATAGAGTGGTTTGAACGCCATGGTGTGGAATTAAAAATAGAAGAAGACGGACGCATGTTCCCTGTAACCGACAGCTCCCAAACCATCATCGACTGTTTTATGGAGGCGGTGAAAAAAATAAATATCCCGGTATTAACTGGCGAAAGCATCCAGTCGCTTTATAAGTCGGAAACCCATTGGAAGGTAGAAACGAATAAGGAAACCTTCCTGGCTGAAAAGCTGGTCATGGCCACTGGCAGCAACCCTAAAATGTGGGAAATGCTTGAAGAACTCGGCCATACGGTCGTGCCGCCGGTACCGTCACTGTTCACCTTCAACATTAAAGACCAGCGCATCAAAGACCTGATGGGGGTTTCGGCAATGGCTTCGGTAAAGGTAAAAGGAACCAAGCTTGAAGCTTCCGGTCCGCTGCTAATAACGCACTGGGGCATGAGCGGGCCGGGGATACTGCGCCTTTCGGCATGGGGAGCGCGCGACCTTTTTAATAAAAACTACCAGTTCACATTGCAGGTCAACTGGCTGAACGATGTGGATACTAATGACTGTCTTGAAACACTTAAAGGGCTAAAGCAGGAACAGGCAAAAAAGACCGTAGGCAAACACTCGCCTTTCGATTTCCCGAAACGCTTGTGGGAGAGCCTCGTTGCAGCATCAGGAATTACCCCTGAAACACGCTGGGCCGACCTTTCCAAAAACCAGTTACAGGCGCTTGCCATGCAACTGACCGATGGGCATTTTAATGTAAATGGCAAAAGTACCTTCAAAGAAGAATTTGTTACGGCAGGAGGCATCGACCTGAAAGAAGTTAATTTCAAAACGATGGAAAGCAAGTTGCTGGAAAACCTTTATTTTGCCGGGGAAATACTGAATATTGATGCCATAACCGGTGGTTTCAACTTCCAGAATGCTTGGACAGATGGATTTATAGCGGCGGAAAGTATTGTTTCGAATAATTAATTTCTAAAGATTATTATGAGTAAAAGAGTGTCGAAAAACTCAGGATTATTTTGGGATAGTCTGCCGGCTGAAGAACAAAATGAGATACTTCTTTCAGATGAAGAAAGCAAATTAGAAGAAAATCTCATCTCACATGAAGAAATGAAGAAAAAATACAGTAAGTGGCTATAGCTTTATATTGTAAGAAAAATATAATACTTTAACGCAACCGTTTTCATATCGCCGCATCTAAAAGTAAAAACCATGCACATTATGAAAAAGACAATTTTACTTTTTGGATTAGGCGTATTCTTTATGGCCTGTTCGGATGACAATGCATCAACGGTTGATAACCCGATCAACACTGAGAACAGGGTGCTTCTGTTGAAAGTCGACCTTCTCACCAACACCTTTGAAGGCGGTAAAGAGCTTATCTTTCCCAATGCCGATGGCTTTACTATCGGGCATGACTATGTGCCGCCCGGGGACTTTGGCAGTATTAAGCTGAAATATACCGAAACCGGCGGGACTATTTTCGATGGTACGATCGTGTGGAGCGGCCTTGGCGCAATGACTTACCCGGAGGCGCTGGATGCACCCGGTACCTTTTCTGTAATGGATAATTCAGGGGAAATGCCTGCACTTTCACAATTTGAAACGGTGAATTATATAAATGAGGGCGAAGGCGTGATCCCACCATCGGAAATTGATTACCAGTCGATATGGAATGCCATTAGCGACCTCCAGCAGGTAGCAGCTTACAGGGCAAGCAACCCAAATGCTAAAATACACCTGTTCCTTTATACTCCAAGCGTAGGCATTGGCAACCCGCAGGAGTGGGATTGGTTCGTGATCCTTAAAAATTAAATGCAATATCAAAAAACGGATAGTGGCCTCCTGGATAAGGGGGCTTTTTCTTTGAGGGTTATTGGAACGCGGATGACGCGGATCGGGCGGATTTACAGGGATTTCCTTAGGCAGGCTCTCAATAAAATGCAGCGTTAACAAATCGACTATGAGTAAAAATCTGCGATAATCAGCCCGATCCGCGTCATCCGCGTTCCATTTATTCATCTATCTTTGTGTAAACCATACACTATGCTGCAAAATATCAGGATCGCCGTAGATGCCGTTGTTTTCGGTTACCAAAATAGCCAGCTTTACGTACTCCTCATCCGGCAAAAGTTTGGGCAGGAAGAGGCTTACTGGGCGCTTCCCGGCGGACTTGTGCATGACGATGAGCCGCTTATAGATGCCGTAAAACGCGAGTTGCAGGAGGAGACCAACGTGGCCGTGAATTATCTGGAACAGCTCTATACTTTTGGTGATGATACCGGCCGCGACTCCCGTAACAGGGTGATATCGGTGGCTTATTTTGCGCTTATTGATTCCTCCAAAACGGTTATTAAGGCAGCTACCGATGCCGAGAACGTGCAGTGGTGTGCCATTGATGAGGTGCCTGCGCTTGCCTTCGACCACAACCTGATAATCACCACTGCCTTTGCCCGCCTTAAAGCAAAACTCACCTACCAGCCTGTTGGTTTCGACCTGCTTCCGGCTGAATTCCTCTTTTCGGAACTTGAAAACCTGTATTGCATAATTTTACAGAAGGAGATCGATCGTAGGAATTTCCGGAAAAAGATAATGAGCTTCGGGATTGTTGAGGATACAGGTCAGCTATCCGACAAAAAAGAAGGCCGCCCGGCAAAGCTTTTCCGCTTCAATAAAGCCAAATACCAGGCTATGGAAAAGGAAGGATTCCACTTCGAAATAAAGTTTGCGTAAAAAATACACTAAATAATTTGTGAGATAATTTTATTCGTTTAACTTTGTGTAAAAATAACGCAAAATATATTTGATATGTTAGTTTTAAATCTTGACCCCGCTTTCATGCCAATAGAAGGAACCGAAATTGCATTCAAAAGCTTTTCGTTTTCCGGTGGCGAACCGCATATAAAGATCGAGCCCGGTTTTGATGTATCGCAAACCGTAACCATTACACACCGCCTGAACAGCTTTAACCGGCTTGGGGAATTGTGCGTAACCGTCGATGCCCTGAAGCGTATGGGCGTACAGAAGATAAATCTTTTTATACCGTATTTTCCGGGAGCGCGCCAGGACAGGATTATGATTCCCGGTGAGCCATTGACGGTAAAAGTGTACGCCAATATTATCAATGCAATGGGCTTTGCGAAAGTAACGGTATTTGACCCGCACTCTGAAGTCGCTCCTGCATTGCTAAACAATTGTGAGATCGTTCCCAATTATGTTTTTATAGACGAAGTATTAAAAAGGATAGGAAGCAATGTAAAGCTGATTTCCCCTGATGGCGGTGCCTTAAAAAAGATATACAAACTGTCCGAATATCTTGGCGGTGCAGATGTCGTGGAATGCAGCAAAAGCAGGGATGTAAAAACCGGGAAGCTTTCAGGCTTTAAAGTATATGAGGATGACCTGGCCGGTGCCGACTGCCTTATCGTAGATGATATATGCGATGGTGGCGGGACATTTGTTGGCCTTGCCGAAGAGCTGAAAAAGAAGCATGCCGGTAAGCTGTACCTTACGGTGAGCCACGGGATATTCAATAAAGGGTTTGATATGTTTGAAGGCTTCGAAAGGCTGTACACCACAAATTCATTCACCGATTTTAACAACAATAAGATCGAACAGATAAAAATACAGCTATGAGATATTCAAAAGAAAAATTGATAGCCGATAAAGGCCCTAAAGAATACCTGTTCTTTTGGGGACACCAGCCTTCGAAAGACGGCAGCATCACCAAATCCTGCTTCAGCCAGTGGTGGGAAAGTGCATTTACAGTTGATGGTACTGAATACAAGTCAGCCGAACACTGGATGATGGCAAAGAAAGCAGCCTTGTTTGGCGATAGCGAAATGGAAGCAAGGATATTGGAATGCATTACACCTGTCGAAGCCAAAAAATTGGGCCGTGAAGTGCGCGGTTATGACGATGCTCTTTGGACAGCAAACCGCTACAACATCGTGATGCAGGGCAATTACCATAAGTTCAGCCAAAATGAGGCATTGAAGAATTTTTTGCTCAGCACTGGCGACCACATTTTGGTGGAAGCCAGTCCGGTCGACCCGATATGGGGAATTGGACTTGAGGAGAACAGCGCCGATGCCTTTCAACCGGAAAACTGGCGTGGGCTGAACCTGTTGGGCTTTGCCATTATGGAAGCAAGAGAACATATAACCAACAACGAAACACTATAAAACCATGAACCCATTATTATTAACAGACGGCTATAAAGTAGACCACCGCAGGCAATACCCTCAAGGTACTACCCTGGTATATTCTAACTGGACACCAAGGAAATCGAGGATTGAAGGCGTAGAGGAAGTAGTGTTCTTCGGGTTGCAGTACTTCATCAAGAAATATATTATTGAGGATTTTGAGCGCTACTTTTTTGCGCGCCCAAAATACGAGGTGCTGAAAGAATACTCCCGCCGCATCAACAATTACCTTGGCGAGAACCAGGTGGGCGCCGATCATATTGCTGCCCTGCACGACCTTGGCTATATCCCGATGGTATTCAAGGCGCTGCCGGAAGGTGCAGGAGTTCCCGTGCGTGTACCGATGTTCACGATGTATAACACCCTGCCGGAATTTTTTTGGCTGACCAATTATTTCGAAACGCTGCTCTCTAATATCGTGTGGCTGCCCTGCAATTCGGCTACTATTGCTAAAGAATACCGCAGGATACTGGACAAATATGCTGCCGAAACATCGTCTGTGCCGGAGTTCGTTAACTGGCAGGGGCACGATTTCTCCATGCGCGGTATGGGCGGCATCGATGCGTCCCTCGCTTCATCGGCGGCGCACCTGCTGAGCTTTACAGGTACCGATACTATTCCCGCCATAGAGTTCCTGGAGCAGTATTATAATGCCGATTCGGATAAAGAACTCGTGGGCGGGTCGGTGCCTGCAACCGAGCATTCCGTTATGTGCATGGGAACAACGGAAGGTGAATTGGAGACTTTTAAGCGCCTGATAACAGAGGTCTATCCCAAGGGCATCGTTTCCATCGTTTCAGACACCTGGGATCTTTGGAAAGTGCTTACCGAATACCTGCCTGCGCTTAAAGATGAGATCACAGGCCGTGATGGCAAAGTGGTTATTCGCCCCGACAGCGGCAACCCGGTAGACATTTTGTGCGGCAACCCTGATGGGAAAACTGAAAAGGAGCGCAAAGGTGTTGTGGAACTGCTATGGGATGTTTTTGGCGGCATGATCAATAGCAAAGGCTACAAAGAGCTCATCCCACAGATAGGGGCTATTTATGGCGACAGTATTACACTGGAACGTGCCACGAAAATATGCGAGCGCCTGAAACAAAAAGGGTTTGCGTCTACCAATGTCGTGCTGGGCATCGGGTCATTCACCTACCAGTACAACACGCGCGACACCTTTGGCTTTGCCATGAAAGCAACCTACGGCGAAGTGAATGGCGAGGGCCGGGAAATATTCAAGGATCCTGTTACGGATGACGGTACTAAGAAGTCGGCCAAAGGACTGATGAAGATCATCCTCGAAGACGGTACCTATAAACTGATCGATCAGGTAATTTGGGAAGAAGAGCAGCAGGGAGAGCTGAAGGAAGTTTTCAGGGATGGAAAATTACTGGTTGACCAATCATTGAAAGACATACGGGAGAGAATCCGAAGCAATAAGAGCCTGGATAAAAGATAATAGACGCTTAGGGGTCTTCGCAAGGCAATAGAAAATAATCAATAAAAAATAATCAATTACTTATTCAGCCACCATATTGACCCGTTAAGCACCAGTGCAAACGATACCCAAAGCAGGTAGGGGATGAACAGGAATCCAGCAGGCTTACTTACCTTGTTGAATTGCACGAACGTTTCATAGATCATTAGCCAAAGTATTATAATCTCAGCAAAAGCGAGCAAGGGATTGTGCAGGCCGAAGAAAAGATAGGACCACAGCGCATTGAGCCCTAATTGTACCGCAAAGAATGTCAGCCCTTTTTTTACGGTTTCTTTTTGGATGTCGATCCTGTCCCATACCAAACCGGCAGCAACGCCCATTAGGATATACAGTACGGTCCACACCGGCGCAAAAACTGAATTCGGTGGGTTGAATACCGGTTTCACCAATGTTGGGTACCATGTTTGGACGCCCTCCCGGGTCACCTGGCCTGAAATAAAGCCGATCCCCACACAGGTGGCGACCATAATGATAATCTTAAAGGTAACGGATAGCGGTTTCTTTTCCATATTGTAAAGTTACAATGAAATTTGTATTCCTGTGTGAAAATTATTATAAATGGTTTGAGTAAATTTGGAATACTGGATAGACAAATAAGTACGCTATGAAAATGAATAAAGAATTATCACCCGAACAGCGCGAAAGCCTGCTGAATGTACTAAAAGCACGCTTTGATAAAAATATGGACCGCCACAAAGGTATTAAATGGTCAGATGTAGCCACAAGGCTGGAAACCAACACGGAAAAATTATGGTCGCTCGATGCCATGGAAGAAACGGGCGGCGAACCCGATGTGGTTGGCTTCGACAAAAGTACCGGTGAATATATTTTCTATGACTGTGCTACTGAAAGCCCTAAAGGCCGCAGGAGCATTTGTTATGACCACCATGCGTTAGAGTCGCGCAAGGAGCACAAGCCGGGGCACAGCGCTGTAGGTATGGCTGCCGAAATGGGTATCGATATTTTGACCGAAGCACAATACCGCGAATTGCAGCAGCTTGGTAAATTCGACCTGAAAACCTCCAGTTGGGTGGCAACCCCAGCCGCTATACGGAAGTTGGGCGGGGCTGTATTTTGCGACAGGCGCTATGATACCGTTTTCCGGTACCATAACGGCGCGGAGTCCTATTATGCCGCAAGGGGATTCAGGGGCTTATTGAGGGTTTAAGTTCATATAAAAGCTTATATTTGGATTGGAAATTGCTAAATCCAAAAAGGAATGATAACTATAGAACGCACTACTTCGGAGAATATTGACTTTCGAGGCCTTGTCCGCGAACTGGACAAAGATCTCGCTATCAGGGATGGCGATGAGCATGATTTCTTCCACCAGTTCAATAAGATCGACATGCTGAAACAGGTTGTCGTGGCTTATAAAGACGGTGTTCCTGCAGGCTGCGGTGCTGTCAAACCGTATGACGATAAAACAATGGAAGTTAAGCGGATGTTCGTACCGCAGGAATACCGTGGGCAGGGCATAGCAGCACTCGTTTTGCAGGATTTGGAGCAATGGAGCAGTGAACTGGGCTTTGATAAATGCATCCTCGAGACAGGTATAAAAATGCCCGAAGCGATACGCCTTTACCAAAAGAGTGGCTACCGTCAGATTCCGAATTACGGCCAATATGCCGGTGTGGAAAGCAGTGTTTGTTTTGAAAAATTATTGTAGGCTTATTTCACAAAGATTCCCAAAGAAAGGAATTATGCCTAAAATAACTTTGCGGGCCTTTGCGACTTCTTTGCGTATCTTTGCGGCACAGCTTTTAATGCCAAAATTCCCAACCCAATGACAGAAAAGGATTTTATCCCTTCCGAATATACTGAAACAGCCTACCGCGGCAGCTTCGAATGGAGCGCACCGAGCAATATCGCACTTGTAAAATACTGGGGCAAAAAAGCGAACCAGATCCCTGCAAATCCTTCCATCAGTTTTACGCTGAACGAATGCAAGACCATTACAAAACTCGCTTACGAACATAAGGAAAATACTGATGGGATATCATTCGACTTCCTTTTTGAAGGGCAGCCTAAGGATAGCTTCCGCCCGAAAATTGAAAAATTCTTTGAGAGGGTGCAAGGCTATCTTCCTTTTCTGAAAGACTATCATTTTACTATTGATACCCGCAATACATTCCCTCATAGTTCGGGCATTGCATCATCAGCATCAGGGATGGCGGCACTGGCCATGAACCTCATGAGTCTGGAGCGCCTGCTGAACCCGGATATGACCGACGCATACTTTTACAGCAAAGCATCGTTCCTGGCACGATTGGGTTCAGGAAGCGCGTGCCGCAGTGTAAAAGGCAGTGTGGTAGTATGGGGCGAACATGCCGAAATTGAAGGCAGTTCCGACTTGTTTGGTGTGCCGTTTGAGAATGTTCATGATGTTTTCCGAAGCTATAAAGACACCATACTCCTTGTAGATAAAGGGGAAAAGCAGGTGAGCAGCACGGTAGGGCACGACCTGATGCACGGCCACCCTTTTGCCGAAAGGCGGTTTGCGCAGGCACACGAAAATCTTTCGATTACAAAAAAAGCGCTTACTGATGGCGATGTAGACACGTTTATAAAGATCGTGGAAAGTGAGGCTCTCACGCTGCATGCCATGATGATGACCAGCATGCCGTATTTTATCCTGATGAAGCCCAACACGCTGGAGATCATCAATAGGATTTGGAAATTGAGAGCAGAGACGCAGATACCGGTTTGCTTTACACTCGATGCCGGGGCCAATGTGCATGTGCTTTATCCCGAAAACGTTGCAGTAAAAGTTTTGGATTTTATTAAGGCTGAATTGCTTGGCTATTGCCAAAACAACCAGTACATTTGTGACGAAATTGGTACGGGTGCGGTAAATTTGCAATACTAATTTAACAAAGCTGCCGTTTTTATCGTATCTTTATTTCATAAATAGATAACTACAAAATGAAAGGACCTTTATTTTACTCGAAAATATTGCTCTTCGGAGAATATGGCATCATTAAAGATTCTAAAGGGCTGTCTATTCCCTATAATTTTTATAACGGGGCACTTAAGCTGGAAGGCAAAGATGCTCCCGAAGCAAAAAAGTCTAACGGCAACCTGAAGCGTTTTGTTGCTTTTCTTGAAACATTGCAGCAGGAACAGCCGGACCTGGTTACCTTCGACCTGGATACGCTGAGAAGCCATGTGGAAGAAGGCATGTATTTCGATTCTACTATCCCGCAGGGTTATGGCGTAGGCAGCAGTGGCGCATTGGTAGCCGCTATCTATGATCGTTATGCCAATAATAAAATAACCGTTCTCGAAAACCTGACCCGCGAAAAGCTGCTGCAGCTTAAAAAGATATTCGGGCAGATGGAATCGTTCTTTCATGGCAAAAGCTCAGGGCTTGATCCGCTTAACAGTTATTTGAGCATCCCGATCCTTATCAATTCGCAGGACAATATAGAAACTACAGGCATACCAAGCCAGAGCGCTACGGGCAAGGGTGCCGTATTCCTTTTGGATTCCGGTATTGTAGGCGAAACGGCACCGATGGTTTCTATTTTTATGGAAAGCCTTAAAGAGCAGGGCTTCCGCGATATGTTCAAGAAAGAATTCGCACAGTATACCGATGCCTGTGTAGACAACTTCCTGCACGGCGACTTCAAATCATTATTTTCCAATACCAAAAAACTATCCAAAGTAGTATTGAGCCACTTTAAGCCGATGATCCCGGAGCAATTCCACTCGATTTGGCAAAAAGGCATCGATACCAACGATTATTACCTGAAGCTTTGCGGTTCCGGTGGTGGTGGCTATATCCTCGGCTTTACCGAAGATATTGATAAAGCCAAGGAATCGCTGCAAGGGCACAAGCTCGAGGTAGTTTACCAGTTTTAAATATGCACAGCATTAGTGACATCCTGAATATTATACTGGAATCTATATTTATGGGTTTTGGTATAGTTATCCCCATTTTCGTATTAGCAATGAGGTCTTCCAACCTCAAGGCAATAGCCTTTAAAGAATTGTTCATCCTTACAGCCGTGCAAACGGTGCGCATAGCCGGGATATTGTATTTCGTGCTGTGGCTCGTGCATTCGTGGGAACAATATAATGACCCCGTAGTTACAGGCGGCATGCCGTTCAAAGACAAATTATTTGGCCCGTATTGGCCGGTATACCTGTTCTCGCCACTGATGAAGTTCGTGCTGTCGCAGCTGTTTTGGATCAAAAAGATATATATCAAAAAAGCAGCGCTTATCACTTTTGCACTGCTGCTTGCTATATTGCCTGCACAGCGTGTAGTAGTATTTATTGCTTCTTTGGCAACTAAAGATTACCTGCCGTCAGCATGGACACTGAGCACGCGCGATACTATCGTTGAAATAGCCCTCAATATCGTTGTCTTTATCTTTATCATTATACCTATATTATTAGGAAGCGGAAAGCTTAAGAAGGTATTGGAGAAATAATTACAACAGAATCGCCTTACCCAAAGCGCAATAACTTTAAGTATTCACAGTTGTTGTAAAACCAAAACTATTATAATGGCATCAAGGAAAACACGTCTCACCCGTATGAAAATACTCAGTATGTTCTCGGTGGTGCGTGGTTATAATATTCCGATTATTGCACTGGCACAATACCTCTCGGCCATATTCATCCTGGCACCCGAAGAACGGGCATTGGATGTCATCCTGGACCTGAACCTTTTCTTTATCGTGCTGGCATCTTCGCTCACCATTGCTTCAGGCTATATCATCAATAATTTTTACGATGCCCAAAAAGACCTTATCAACCGCCCTAAAAAGTCGATGCTCGACAGGCTGGTGAGCCAGGGTACAAAGCTCCGGGTCTATTTCATGCTCAATTTTACAGTGTTTCTGCTGGCTTTGCTGGTTTCCTGGCGTGCCGCCGTATTTTTTTCGGCTTACATTTTCCTGATTTGGTTCTATTCGCATAAGCTGAAGAAATACCCATTGATAGGCAACCTCACGGCGGCATTGCTTGCTATACTCCCTTTCTTCGGGATACTGATGTATTTCAAGAATTTTTACGAGGTTATTTTTGCCCATGCGACTTTCCTTTTCCTGCTGATACTGACCCGTGAACTGATAAAAGACCTGGAAAACATCAAAGGCGACATTGTAGCCGATTACCGCACCATACCGGTAATGTTTGGTGAAAAGATAGCGAAAACTATTATTACCGCTCTTACGTTCCTTACTGTCATCCCTGTGTTCCTTTTGATAGCGGTGTATGATGTAGGCTATATGGATATTTATTTCTACAGCGGGATGATGGTCATTATTTATTTCCTTAGCCGCCTTTGGAAAGCAGAGACCCAGAAAGAGTACCTGCACCTTCATAACATCCTTAAATTCCTTATCGTGACAGGGGTATTCAGTATTGTACTTATCAAACCCCAGGTCATCGTGCATGGGCGGGAACTGCTGTCAATGCTTTAAAGTATTCTGTCACAACCTTTGTTTATACAGAAAGAAAATCTGCGATGATCCGCCCAATCCGCGTCATCCTCGTTCTATTATCCATGTTCCAAATAATTTAAACTATCTTTGCCAAAATATTTCTACAAATGAACAATGGCAGTAACAGGGGCGGCGGCTCCGGAAGGGGAAACAGCGGCGGCGCAAGGAAAAAAAGCGCAGGCCCGTCAAAACCGATGAACAAGGCACGCAAGCCGAAACCGGCAACAAAACCCGAAGCAGCAGATGCTGATAAGGCAGCGCCTAAAAAAGCAGGCTTTATAAAAGGCAAAGGCCCTGTGGACAGGAAGCCTGCTGCGCCGAAACCTGCAGCCAAAAAAACCAACCCTGACGAGATACGCCTGAACAAATACATATCCAACTCGGGCATGTGCTCACGCCGTGATGCCGATATCTATATCCAGTCGGGTAACGTGAAAGTGAACGGCAAAGTCGTGACCGAAATGGGTCATATCGTAAAACTGACCGATGAGGTTGATTTTGACGGCACCCGCATTACACCGGAAAAGAAAGAATACATCCTGCTGAACAAGCCGAAGAACTTTACTACGTCCGGCGACGAAGAGCGCGACCTGCGCAATGTAATGGAGCTTGTGCGTGCCGCTACAAAGGCGAAGATACAGCCTATTGGCCGCATGGATAAGAATACTACCGGCCTGCTTATTTTTACCAATGATACCGATATGGTGCGTAAATTTTCGCAGCCGAACCAAAAGTCGTTCAAGATTTACCACGTTTCGCTTGACAGAAACCTGAAATTTGAAGACCTTGAAAAAATGTCGGAAGGCGTAACGCTCGACGGGCACAGGCTTTTCATAGATGAGATAAGCTATATAGAAGGCGAGCCGAAAACTGAAATCGGGCTGAAACTGCGCACCCAGAATGTAAAGGTAGTACGCGCTATATTCGAAAGCTTTAAGTACGATGTGCTTAGGGTAGACCGGGTATCGTTTGCAGGGCTTACCAAGAAAAACCTGCCGCGCGGCAACTGGAGGTTCCTGACCGACCAGGAAGTCATCAACCTGAAAAACGTATAAGCAGTGCAGCCACGCGATATCGAACACATAGCCATGAAATGGTTTGAGGCTTTCAATACCAAACAGCTCGACCGCCTGCTGGATCTATATACCGAAGATGCTGAACACTTCAGCCCAAAGCTAAAAATACGCCAGCCGGAAACCGGAGGGTTTGTAAGGGGACGAAAAGCCATGCATGCCTGGTGGCAGGATGCTTTCGACAGGCTCCCTACATTATATTATAAAGTCACTTCGCTTACCGCCAATGACCACCGTGTTTTCATGGAATACACCCGCACCGTTCAGGGCGAAGACGATATGCTTGTCGCCGAAGTCCTCGAAATAAGGGATGGCAAGATCGTGGCATCCCGTGTTTATCATGGGTAAGATGTAATAGAGACGCATTGATGGAATACGTCTAAAAATCAAAATATTCTGTTTACTATAGTAGAGCCGTTGCATTGCAACGGCTCTTTGCTTTTAGCCACAACGTTTTTCCATTTCGAACGCAGCTTGCGGAGAGGGAAATCTCAATAAACGTTATAAAGAGATTTCTCCCTTTGGTCGAAATGGAAAAGCACTCCGGCTAACTAAAACTTTGCAACCCTGCTACTTTGCTACTTTGGAACTCTTCTCCAACCCCCTTTTCCGCAACAGCGGCTCTATTGACGGCTCCGCTCCCCGGAATGCCCTGTACATCGCATCGGCATCGCCGGTACCACCCCTTTCAAGAATATTGGTACGAAACGATTTGGCAGTTGCCGCATCAAACAGCGACTTTTGCTTAAAGGCATCAAACGCATCGGTATCCAGAACGCCCGACCAGATATAGCTGTAATAGCCGGCTGAGTACCCGCCATTGAAAATATGGTTATAATAGGTGCTGCGATAGCGTGGTATTATAGAAGGTATCAGCCCGATCTTCTTCATGGCTTCTTCTTCAAAGGGGATTACATTTTGCGTAAGCGGTTCGGTAAGTGTGTGGTAATTAAGGTCGAGATACGATGCCGCGAGGTATTCCACTGTGGCAAATCCCTGGTCAAAAGTAGCCGACTCCTGTAATTTCTGTATCAGCGCATCCGGGATTACTTCGCCGGTCTTATAGTGTTTGGCATACATCTTCAGCACTTCCGGCTCGGCAGCCCAGTTCTCCATGATCTGAGATGGCAGTTCCACGAAGTCGGTCGGTACGCTGGTTCCCGAAAGGCTTTCATACGTTACGTTACTCAACAGCCCGTGCAACGCGTGCCCGAACTCATGAAAGAACGTTGAGGTTTCGTCAAATGTAAGCAGTGCCGGATTGCCTGCTGTCGGTTTCGAAAAGTTGCATACAATAGATATAATGGGAGCAATGCGCTTGCCCTCGGTTATTTTTTCCTTGCTGTAAGAAGTCATCCACGCGCCGCCTTTTTTAGAAGCCCTCGGAAAGAAATCCATATAAAGCAGCCCCACAAACTTCCCATCCTGTTCAGTAACTTCCCAAACCGTCACATCTTCATGGTATTTCGGTACGTCCTTCAGTTCACGAAATTGCAGTCCGTACAGGTTCTTCGCTACCATGAAAATCCCGTTACGCACATTATCCAGGCCGAAATAAGGCTTGAGTTCCTGCTCGTCAAGATCATAGCGCTCCCTGCGTATCTTTTCGGTATAATAGCGCCAGTCATAAGGCTGTACATCATCTGTAATGCCATCGGCTGCCATCAATTTTTTGATATCGGCCTCCTCGGCTTTTGCCTTTTCCAGTGCCGGTTTCCAGAGCTTGTCCAAAAGCGCATACACATTGGCAGCGTTTTTCGCCATGCGTTCTTCCAGCACATAATCCGCGTGCGAAGCATAGCCCAGCAACCGTGCTTTCTCACTGCGCAGGTTAGCCAGGTGGACAACGTTGGTACGGTTATCAAGGCTGTTGCCGTTGTTGCCCCTATTTTGGTAAGCAGTCCAGATCTTCTTGCGAAGCTCACGGTTGCTGGCATATTGCAGGAACGGCATTACGCTCGCGTTCTGTAGCGTGAAAACCCATTTGCCATCCTTCCCTGCTGCTTTGGCATCGTGCGCTGCGGACTCAACAATTTCTTCAGGCAGTCCTGCAAGGTCTTTTTTATCGTCAATCACGAGTTGGTAGGCATTGTTCTCAGCCAGCACATTATCGCCAAATTTCAGGGATAGCACCGATAGCTCGCTGTTTATAGTCCGCAGCCTTTCTTTTTGTTTTGCATTGAGGTTAGCGCCGCTGCGCACGAATGCCTTGTATTTCTTCTCCAGTAATTTGGCCTGCTCCGCACTAAGTTTTAACGCTGTCTGCGTATCCCATATCTTTTTTACACGGGCAAACAGCTTTTCATTCAGGTAAATATTATCGTTATGCTTAGAAAGTTCGGGTGCCATTTCCTGTGCTATAGCTTGAAGTGTATCGTTTGTATTGGCCGAATTCAGGTTCCCGAATATCGTGGTAATACGGTTCAGCACCGTACCCGAATTTTCAAGCGCTACAATAGTATTTTCAAAAGTCGGCGCTTCCTTGCTTGTGGTTATTGCTTCAATTTCGGCATCGTGTTCGCGGATAGCTTCAGTGATAGCCGGCTTGTAGTGCTCATTCTTTATTTGTTCAAAGGGCGGTGCCCCATATGGGGTTTCAAAATCAGCGAGCAGTGGGTTATTTTCTCCTAAAGTAGCAGATGTATTCATTCGGTTACAAGATAATATTATGCCAGTAAGGATAAGGGCTATTGATAGTTTTTTCATTGTCGTTCATGGAAAAAGTAAAGTTATCCTAAAGAACACAATTATCCAAAGCAGAATGGTATTGTTATGATTTTTTTGGGCGTGCCGCTTCCGCAGGCTACAGCGTCGGGCCATCAGCTATATCCCTTCGCAAGCTACGGGGATGCCGCCTCTGTCCCTCACGCAGCTTCACTCGGGCGGCTGTGTTCCCCGACCTGCAAGGTTTCAGAACCTTGTAGGCCTAAAATTTACCTACTATTATACCTGCAAGGTTTTCAAAACCTTGCAGGAGTTGAACCCACAACTATACTAACATCAAGTTAAATACCAACCTTAATTAACAGGAAAAATCTAATTTTATTAGAAGATTAAATTAGTATGCGATGAAAACATCCGCAAAAAAAATTGCGCTCAAAATAGGGAAGTGGCTTGGCATTTTTATCGCTTCGGTATTACTGCTCATGTTCCTTATACCGCTGCTGTTCCCCGGCACGGTCTCGGAACAGGTAAAAAAGCTGGCCAACAAAAGCCTTGCCGGCGAACTCAATTTCTCCGAATCCAGGCTGTCCTTTTTTACGCATTTCCCATCACTCACCGTATCGCTGGACGACCTTTCGCTAAAAGGTTCGGCACCCTACCAAAACGATACGTTATTGAAAGCCGACCAGGTAGCTTTTGGTATTAACCTGAAGCGGCTGATATTCGACAATGAGGTAAAGATAGACGAGCTATATGTGTCGGATGCCTTTATCAATGTCAAGGTAAACGAGAAAGGGGAGGCCAACTATAATGTATATGTCTCCGAAAAAGACCAGCCGAAAGACACGCTTTCCGAAGGTACCGCCATCCGGCTCGACCGCATCGACCTCGACAATTGCCACATCAAATATAGCGACCGTTCGGCCAAAATACTGGTAGATGCCCACGGCTTCAATTATGTAGGCAAAGGCGACCTTAGCGAAGATGTATTCGACCTGCGCACCGATGCCCGTATCGATTCCGTCGACTTTTACTACGACCGTGTTCCCTATCTTGAAAAGAAAAGGGTGCGCGCCGACCTGATAACCCGTATCAATACCAACTCGTTGTCGTTCATCCTTCAAAAGAACGAGTTGAAGATTAACAAGCTGCCGGTAGAGTTTACAGGCATATTTACAATACTAAAAGACGGCTATAACATTAATATTGATGCAGCATCGGAAAACACTACGGTAAAAGACTTGCTGTCGGTACTTCCGCCTCAATACCTCACTTGGCTGGATGATACGAATATAAAAGGCCGCAGCGATTTGCTGTTTACCTTTAAGGGTCGCTATAATGCCGCAACAAAACAGCAGCCCGACCTTGGTTTTAACCTGAAGATTAATGATGGGTCGGTGGAGTATAGCGGTGCCCCGGTGCCCCTGACAGATTTTAACCTCGACCTGAATGCCATGCTGCCTTCACTCGATGTCGAAAAATTGAATATCAACCTCCGCAAGCTTGACTTCAAGGTAGGTGAGAAGGATTATTTTCATGCCTTTCTGCAAACAAAAGGCCTTAGCGAAATGGATGTGAAGGCCAACATTAAAGGCGCACTCGACCTGAAAACCCTCGATGCCGCGATTGGGCTGCAGAATATGGACCTGCGCGGGATATTGCGCACCGATATTGAAGCCGACGGGCAATACAGCGCCACGAAGAAATTGTTCCCTAAAGCCAAAGGCGGTATCAACCTGCAGAACGGCTGGCTGAAAACCGATTATTACCCCAACCCGATCACCGATATTAAGTTCGTAGCTAACCTGCAAAATGGTAATGGTACGTTCGAAGACCTGAAAGTGGCGGTTACCCCGGCATCTTTTGTTTTCGAAGGCAATCCGGTTTATGTTAATACTACGGTATCCGACTTCGCCGACCTGTTTTACGATGCACGTATTAAAGGAGAGCTGAATGTAGGACGTATCTATAAGGTTTTCAAACAGCAGGGGCTGGATGTCACCGGTTACGCGAAGGCCGACCTTGCATTAAAAGGCAGGCAGAGCTATGCCACCACCGGGCAGTATGACAAGCTGAATAATAAAGGGACCCTTGTATTGAAGAACATAAAAACTACTTCCGAGCTTTTCCCGAAAGCATTTTTTATCAACGAAGGGTATTTTACCTTCCAGAACGAAAAGATGTGGTTTGATAAATTTAAAGCGAAGTATGGCAAGTCGGATTTCTCGATAAACGGATACCTGCTCAATACAATTAATTATTTCCTCGAATCGCACGGTACATTGAGCGGCAATTTCAACCTGAAATCGAAACTCATAAAGGTAGATGAATTCATGGCGCTAAAGGAAGGCGAGAACAAAGACCGCAAAGCCGAAGTAGAATATGCCAAAGAAGACCACCCCAAAATGAGTGGGGTAGTGGTACTGCCAACCAACCTGAATGTGTCGCTTGTCGCCAATGCCGATAAGGTAGAATATACCGGGCTTGTGCTTAATAACCTCATAGGTAAGGTAGGCATATCCAAAGGCAGGCTATACCTGGAAAATACCAATTTCAATATCATCGGCTGCACCGTGGGGATTGATGCCAATTATAAAAACGAATCGCCAATGGCTGCCAATTTTGATGTACATTTCCGTGCCAAGGATTTCAGCGTGAAGCGTGCCTACAATGAGATACCACTCTTCCACGACCTGGTTACCGCCGCCGCAAAAGCAGAGGGTATCATTGGAGTCGACTATAAAATAAAAGGCGATCTCGACGGGAACATGAGCCCAATCATGCCTTCACTCGAGGGCGGGGGCACAATTTCAGTAAGAGATGTAAAAGTTGCCGGGCTGAAATTGTTTGGCGGTATCAGTGAGAAAACCGGTTCCAAAGAGATGGATAACCCCAACATGAAAGACATCACGGTAAAGACAACTATAAACAACAACCTGATCCATATAGATGACTTTACCTTTAAGGTAGCGGTGTTCCGTCCTACCATAACCGGCACAACCAGCCTTGACGGCCTCCTGGACCTGCGCATGCGCCTTGGCCTGCCGCCTGCCGGGCTTATTGGCATCCCTATTGTTATCACGGGGACACATGAAGACCCGAAGATAAAAGTTTTCAGTAAGACCGGTAAAAAGATAGATGAAGCTATTTATAACGAAAAAACGAATACCTTAATAAGGAAAGAAAAAGTGAAGAAAGATAAAAAGCCTTAGTTGTCATACGAAAAGACCCCAAAGGTTTTTAAAACCTTTGGGGTCTGGACATATAGAATTATAAGATGTTTTTTAGGCGTTAAGGGCTTCCACCTTAATGTCTTCATCGTTGAGCATGTCTTTCAGCATGTTCTCAATACCGCTTTTCAGTGTAAACGTAGAGGAAGGGCATCCGCTGCACGCGCCCTGCAATATCACTTTCACACGCTTTTCCTTTTCGTCGTAGGAATCGAACGCAATGTTGCCGCCATCGCCTTGTACCGCCGGCTTCACATATTCTTCCAGTATATTGATGATGCGCTGCGAGGTGCTGTCAAGGTTGTCGAAATATTCTTCCTTATGCTTTTCTGCCTGCGGCAATGCCTGTACGAGTGATTCATCGATAACAGTTTTGCCATCTTCAATAAATTCACGGATAAAGCTGCGCACTTCGCCGGTAAACTCATCCCATTCGGCAACGGCATATTTAGTAATGGAGATATAGTTCTCGTCGATAAATACCTCTTTTACAAAAGGGAATTTAAATAGCTCGCGGGCAAGCGGTGAAGCAGCCGTATCGTCAATGCTCTTGAATTCTGCCGTCGTCTTTGTCAGCAGTTTATTCGATACGAATTTCATTACCGCCGGGTTTGGGGTCGTTTCTACATATACTGTAGAAGGCTGTTTTTTCTTAGCTTCTTCTTCAATAACGATCTGCCCGCCGCCATTTACAAAATTGGCTATCTGCTCTGCTACATCCTCCTGCACGTCTTCCCATTCTACAATCGAATATTTCTCAATTCCGATAAAATTGCCGGAGATGTACACTGTTTTTACGAACGGAAGGTAGAAAAGCTGCTTCGCAAGGGGCGAATTGGCTGTATCGTCAATATTCTTATATTCAAAATTCCCGTTTTTGGCAATGAAGTCGCTGAATTCAAACTTCACTATGGCAGGATTTTGGGTGGGTTTTATAGTTATCGTTTCCATGATTTAAATTTTAGGCAAAATTAGTGTAAAAAAACTTCATAAAGCAGGTAGGGTAAATTTCGCTTAAAATGTTATTCCTAACATTTGCCCTTTACGGCGCTTTTTTTTGTAATAAATTCAAAGAAATTTGTGATTATTTTATATTTTAAAGCGAAACTATTATTGAATATTTATATTTGGTTCGTTATAGATTTAATTATTTATTCAGGATAATTTAAAGCCTGTAGCGCTGCACTGACAAATAAACTGCTATATGAGAAAACTACTACTAATTTTATTTTTGGCTTTAGGAACGCTTACTGCAACCGCGCAGTCCAACATAAGCGTGTTCAGCACCAATCCAACCAATGCCTATGTTCAGGGAGATGTGCTTACCTACACGGTTATGGTGACCAATACAGGCCCACAGCCGGCCCTGAATGTCCTTGTCTTTATGGCTATCCCACCGGATATCCCTATGCCTCCCGGGATCATGAAATTCTGGTGGACTACCAGCCTTGAGAGTCCGACGATTGTGCATAGCAATGTGAACCTGAGCCATACGATCCCGACTTTAGCGGTGAACCAAACGGTTACTTATACTATAAATATAAGGATACCGAGCGATTATGAGCAGGAGTTGCAGGATGTGAGGGTTACCTATGCCACACGTTCTGACTTGGAGGTTATAAACACCAACAACCAGGATAATTACGTGCCGGGATCAACGTCGGTATACACAGTTACGGTTACCAACCACGGCCCGGAAGATGCTACACTTGTAAGGGTGTTAGAGTCTATCCCTGCCGGTATAACCAATTTTTCATGGACAGGGAGCAATGGCTCTTCGGGAACTAACGCGCCTTTGAATAACCTGATCAACACCCTGCCTGCCGGCGAGACGGTTACCTATACAGTTACGTTACAGGTTCCTCCCACGTTTACAGGGAATTTAACCACACAGGCAAGCCTTAACGTTTCGGTTACCGACCCTACGCCGGGCTGTACGCAGTGTACCGATACGGATGCGCCGAATTCAGCCAACCTTGTAGTGCAGAATACAAACAATCAAAATAATTACCTTCCGGGCCACGACTCGGTTTACACGCTTACAGTAACCAACACCGGCCCTTATGCGGCATACAATGTCAACGTAGCCAATGCTATCCCTGCAGGTATAACGCAGTTTTCATGGAGCGGCAGCAACGGCTCATCCGGCACGAATACTAATTTGCAGGATACCATAGCCTCCCTTGCTATGGGTGAAACAGTTACTTATACTATAACATTGTCTGTCCCGGCAAATTATACAGCGCCTTCCATCATCAGCGAAGCAGTTGTAAGCAGCTCTTCGGATTCTGATTTTGCGTGTACCGCCTGTATTGATACGGATACAGCACCGAATGGTCCAAATGTTACGATAAACCTTAATGATGGGCAGGAATTTTATACGCCTGGCCCGGGCAACTCTTTAGTATATACTCTGGTAGTTGCGAATGACGGCCCGGGGGACGCAACAAATATAGAGGTCGATTTTGGTTTTGACCCAGCCTCTACAGGTGCCCCGATAAGCTGGACCTCTACACAGGGTGGCTCCGGGTCGGAAACCGGCACAGGCCAGCTTCCGATTGAGACCATACCGCTTTTAGCCGAAGGGCAAAGCATAACCTATACTATCACCGCAGGCCCATGGCCGGATGCTTATACCGATCCTATAACTGCCGGGGTAAGCATCAATGTAGGCACTGTGCCTGCTACGGTACATTGCATCCGCTGTTCGGATACCGATGTTGCCGAATATGCGGATTTTACAGTAACCAATACCAATAACCGGGATTATTACCTTCAGGGCGGCACATCAACATATACCGTTACCGTAACCAATAACGGCCCTGCTGCGGCAGAAAATGTTCATGTATCCAATGCTGTACCGGCAGGGATAACCGCATTTTCGTGGACCGGCACCAATGGTTCTTCAGGTACGAATACCGCGCTGGATGATACCATTGCATCGCTTGCGTCAGGCGAAACAGTAACGTATACTATTACGCTTACGGTGCCTGCTGCTTATACGGGCAACCTTGTGAGCCAAACAGCGGTAACATCAGACACACCGGACCCAACTCCGGGATGTACCGCATGTACCGATACCGACCTTCAGGCGGCATCGGCAGATATAGTAACGACAAAAACACTGGCAGGCGGTACAACCTACACTGCGGGTACCGATGCTGTTTATACCATAACGGTACACAACAACGGCCCTTCGCCGGCGCTCAATGTGTCGGTGCAGGATATGGTGCCTGCAGGCCTTACAGCGGCTAATGCATCATGGACCGGCAGCAACGGAACAAGCGGTACCGGTAACCTTACCGATGTTATAGCGCTGCTTGCGGTAAACCAAACGGTAACCTACAACTTTACGATACCGGTACCGAGCAATTTCAGCACCACAACCAATATTGTGAACACGGTGAGCGTAACCAGCCCAACTCCGGATCCTGTTCCGGGATGTACAGCCTGTACGGTTACGGCAACCCCTGCTCCAAAAGCCAACCTGGTAACACTGAAAACAGACGGGAAGGATAAATATATTGCCGGTGAACAAAATACTTATACAATAACTGTATCCAACCCGGGGCCAAGTGATGCTTATAATGTACATGTTACCGACCCGAAACCTATTAACATAGCAGTCATGTCATGGTCCGGAAATAATGCCGGCGGTACAGGGCTGATGGAAAATTATATTAATGTCCTGCCGGCAGGGGAGAGCGTAACCTACACCGTTACGATAACCATACCGGACAATTATGTAGCTACGACGTACTTACTGACAAATACCGTAACAGTAACGTCTGACACTCCCGACCCTGTGCCCGCATGCTTTGGCTGTACCGACAGCGATACGCCCCGCGGTAATTTTGTAACAGTATCGCAGGACCAGTATTCTGTAGAGGAGCTGGTGAGGGACGTACTCATCGATATTCAGTGTGTTGAAATTTCAAATATTACATCGAGCACCGGCCCCAACAATGCGGGTATCGGCTACTTCGAAAGGAACAACTCTACGTTCCCCGTAAAAAGCGGTATCATCCTGCAAACAGGAAACTGTATGCAGGCAGGGGGGCCAAATACCAATGCACCGCTGAGCACAGGTAACTGGGGCGGCGATGCGCAGCTTCTCAGCTACATACAAAGTATAGGGTTTGACCCCGGAATCAGTAGTTATAACGATGTTTCAAAAATAGAATTTGATTTCGTGCCGCTGTCGACAACAATGAGTTTCGACTTTGTTTTCGCATCAGAAGAATATGGTGATTTTCAATGTAGTTATTCAGATGCTTTTGCATTCTTCCTGACCAATACGAGCACAGGTGTTACGACAAACCTTGCCCTGGTGCCGTCTACAACCACGCCTATTGCGGTTACGACAATCCGGAATGCTGCTTACAATAGCGGATGTAACTCCCAGAACCAGGCCTACTTTGGGGCTTTCTATGGTGAGACCGCTACGGCGCCGGCAGCTGTAAATGCACCTATAAATTTTGACGGGCGGACGGTACTTATGACGGCATCCTCTACTGTGGTATCTGGCCAGAACTATCACATTAAGCTTGTAATTGGCGACAGGAACGATAATGCCTGGGACTCGGCTGTATTCCTTGCGGCAGGTAGTTTTGATATAGGGCAGCCGGAGCTTCCGGACGACCTTACCGTTGCGACAAGCACTGCGCTTTGCGATGGTGAAAGCTTTGTACTTTCGCCTGTAGTAACGGGTAGTGTGCCATACAGCTATAAATGGGAAAAGGACGGGGAGCTTATCCTGGATGGTAGCGGCAACCCGGTAACCACTTCAACATATACGGTTACAGAGCCGGGCGTATATACCCTGCTTGCCAGTACTCCTGCATCGCCCGACTGTAATATCAGGGAAAACATCCTGATAGAGTTTTATGCCTCTGATGATGCGAACGACCCTAACGACCTTAGCGTATGTGGAGACGGCGACAATACGGCTATCTTTAACCTTGAAGATAATACAGATGTGATGCTGTCTGGCTTTGCCGACCCTATTTTTTACGAGGTTTATTATTACCATAGCATGGAGGAGATCGAAAATGACGATCCGAATATCCTGTTTCCTGCCAATTATGAAGGTACCGATGGCGAACAGATATATGCTATGATACAGCGTTATGATAACGATTGCAAATTTTTCAGGACTTTCAACCTGCATATTTTAGACTGTAACGTGCCGCTTAATGCGCCGCAGACAGTTCATATATGTGAGGACGCGCCTTATGATAATCTTGAGATATTCGACCTTACCAGCCAAAATGACCAGATGATGGCACAGTTGGATGACCCTTCAATTTATACGGTAACCTACCATCACAGCCAGGCGGATGCGACAACAGGGGAAAATGATATTTCGGACCCACAGGCCTATCCGGGAACTACCGAGACAATCTACGTAAGGGTGCAGCAAACCGATAACGCATTGGCTTACGGTACAACGTATTTCGACCTTATCGTTACGCCACAGCCTTTCTTTGAAGACCTTGAAGATGTGGAGATCTGCGATAGCTATGTATTGCCTGTTTTCGAAGAAGGTGATTACTATACAGAAGCCGACGGACAGGGCACGATACTTGCCGATGGCACAGTGATAACCACATCGCAAACCATATACAGGTACCAAAATAATGGTACAGACCCGTACACGTGTACTTATGAGAACAGCTTTGATGTAATCATAAATCAGACACCGGTTGTAGATACCCCTGCAAATGTTGAGGTTTGTAGCAGTTATGTGCTTCCGGCACTTACTACAGGCGAGTATCACGATGCGGCGAACAACGTTATCCCGGCAGGTACAGAGATCACATCAACACAGGATATAACCATCAGCGCCCAGACGGGTACCAATGTTATATGCTCGGATTCGCACACATTTACAGTAAAAATAAACAATGCACCGGTACTGGCTGCAGCCACTCCGCTCGAAGTTTGTAATGATGATTTTGACGGTATGGCGGTATTCAACCTGCTCCCGGCAGGTGCTGAAGTAGTGAATGGAGCAAATAACCTTACGATAACCTACCACTTTACGTTGGAAGATGCGCAAAATAATACCGGTATTATCGACACGCCGTCTGCATATAACAGTGCGCCGGGAAGTGCATTTATAAGAGCTGTAGAAACGGGCACTACCACCAATTGTTATGCTGTGGAAGAAGTACAGCTTATCATCCACCCAAGGCCTGCAGTACCTGAGGTGAGCAACTACGTGGTTTGTGATGATAACAATTCACCGGACGGTGTTGAATTCTTTGACCTGACTACAAAAAATACCGAAGCCACGAACGATCCTCAAGCTACTGTATCTTACTATACATCGCAGGCAAATGCAGAGGATGGCGTGGAACCGATTGCTGATGATACCAACTACCAAAGTGGTAATGCGCAAATTTGGGTAAGGGTAGAAAGCGACTTTGGCTGCTACAGTGTGTCATCTTTTGAACTGGTGGTAAACCCGCTTCCGCTGGTAGCTACCAACCTGGAGCCACGTTATGCCTGCGAAGAAGAGCCGGGCCAGGGGTTATTTGACCTTTCCGAAATAGATGAGCTTATCACCATGGGCGCATCGGGCGTAACAGTTGCCTACTATGCAAGCCTTGAAGGGGCACAGCAGGGAGGCGATGAATACCTGTCTTCGCCATTGCTTTCGGGCACAACGACAATTTATGCCAGGATAGTGGACGTTATCACAGGATGTAAGGTAATAGGTACGGTACAGCTGGAAGTGCTTCCTGCACCGATAGCCCCAGCTATTGCGCCAATTGAAGAGTGCGACCCGAACAATGACAATGTAACCGTTTTCAACCTTAACCCTGTGCTGGAGCAGATCGAGGCACAGCTTGGAGGAACCGTTACGGCTATACCATTTGAGACCTATAATGATGCATTTTACGATGCATTGAATAATATTATAGTAAATACGGGAGCTTATACGAATGTTGAGGCCTATACTACAAATGGCGTTCAGACATTATATATAAGGGTAGAATCATCGCAGACCTCATGTTTCGACATAGCAGAGGTGCAGCTGATCGTTCGTCCGGTACCTGCAGTTACCGAGCCGGAGCCTTATGCGCTTTGCGATAATGGTGAGAATGATACTGATGGTAAGGCAATCTTTGACCTGACAACGTTGGAAGAGACGCTATTGAGCGGGCAGGATCCGGCACAGTTTACCGTGACATTCTATAAAGAAACAGTAGGGGATATCCCTACACCTGCAAGCTATAACAGCGCAACTGATACGATTCATGGAAGAGTGACCAACAATGCTACCGGCTGCTTTAAAGAAGTGGATGTAGAGCTTATAGTGAACCCGCTTCCTGTAGCTAATAACCCTGCTCCTTATACGCTTTGCGACCTGAATGCGCCGGGCGATGAGATCGAGGTGTTCGACCTTACTACGAAAATACCTGAGATTATAGATTTGCAGGACGGGATCAATGTAACATTCTTTAAAAACTATGATGATGCGGTGGCAGGAACAGGGGCAAGCCAGATTCTTAACCCGGAAACATACACCAATGCAGCAGCAGTTGAGACAATATTTGTAAGGGTGGAGCTGGAAGAAACCGGCTGCTACAGGATCGTGCTGCTGGATGTAAGGGTAGAGCCTGTACCGGTACTGGTAATGCCGACAGATGATGAACTTACGGTTTGCGACACTACCGGCCTTGGCTTTGGCGAATTCGACCTTGAAGCCCTTGTAGAAGACATGGTAAGCAACGGCCCGAACCTAGTGGTGACATTCCATACTACCTTCCAGGATGCGGTAGACGGCAACAACCCGATAACGGAGGACCTTGCGAATTACCATAATGTAAATGCCGGTATGCAGTATTTATATGTGAGGGTACAAAATACCGTAACAGGATGTGTAAGGCAGGAACCGTATATGATAACCCTGGTTGTGGAACCTGCACCACAGGCGCCGGAAGACCTGGAAGACCTTGTGCAGTGTGATGACCAGGATAACAACGGGCAGGATGGCAAAGCGTATTTCGACCTAACGGTTCAGGATGCGATTATCCATGCAGCCCTTAATACTACGCCGGACACGCTTACAATACATTATTTTGTTAGCGAGGCTAACGCAAATAATGGCGTACCAAGGATAACCAATCCGTCGCATTATTACGGTACCGATGGACAAACGATATGGGTAAGGGTAGAAACACCGGATACCGAATGCTTTAGCGTGACCAGCTTCCAACTGGAACTGAACAAGCCATTGCTGCTTACCACCCCAACAATCCTGGCAGTTTGTAACGAGAGCCTGACTGCTCCTGATGGTACTTATATAGGAAATGACGGCATAGCGCAGTTTGACCTTACAACTAAAGATGATGAAATTCTTGGCCAATTTGGAATAGGCCAGGGGATGACGGTAACGTATTTTGAGATCGACCCTCGTGTTGACCCAACAGCACTGCCTATTGACAACCCTGAAGCGTATACCAACCCCGTGCCACCGGCAGGTAATCCTAAAACATTGTATGTAATGGTTACCACACCGGAAGGCTGTAAGAGCTATACCACGCTTACCATTAAAGTGCTTCCGCTTCCGGTGCCGGACGAAAATCCGGATCCGCTAATACTATGCGATGTAAACGGTTCACCGGACGGACAGGAGATATTTGACCTTACCGAAGCTGCTGCAGACATAAGGAATAACGATGCTACGATGGTGCTGACCTATTATACTACAGAAGAAGATGCTAATAACAGGCAGAACCAGATAACGAACATTACGGCCTATAACAGCGGCAATGCTACGATATGGGTGAGGGCAGAGGCCAATACCGGCAATGCTTCCGACCCTGTATGTTACCAGGTAGTATCATTTGAGTTGATCGTTAACCCGCTTCCTGCGCTTGGCGTGGCAGGCGTGATACCGCCGTATGCGATATGCGAGCAGAATACAGACGGTATAGCGACCTTCGATTTCAATACCCATATGGATGAGATACTTGGAGCGGATGCTAACCCTGATGATTATACGGTTACCTTCTTTAGCAGTATGGCAAACATGGGCAATAACATAGCTATGCCTTACGTTTATACCAATACAAGCTCACCTAACCAGCAAAACATATTTGTACAGGTGGTGCGTAACGATACCGAATGTGAGACCTGGGCGCCGCTTACCCTATTGGTAGAAGAAGCTGCGACAGCCAATCCGGTAACTGAAACGTTCTTTGAATGTGATTATGACGGAACTAACGATGGCGTGTTCACGTTCGACCTTACCCGTGCCGATGACGATGCGCTTGGTACACAAAACCCTGCCAGTTATAGCGTAACATACTATACTACGCAGGAAGATGCCGAAGCAGGTACTAATGCTATAGCCAACCCAACGGCTTACCAAAACGTTGGCTCGCCGGATTACCAGATGATCTGGGTAAGGGTGACCAACGAATCTACTGTAAGTGGCTGCCACGAGGTAACTTCGCTCGAATTGTTTGTAGAGCGCATACCGGAGCCGGAGCTAACTACCGACCACACGACGGTTTGTATTGATTTTGTGACTAACGAACCGGTACGCCTTGCTACCATAGATTCAGGCCTTGATGCTACTCATACTTTTGTATGGTACCACGATGGCGCTATAATGGCAGATGAGGCCGGCCCAACCATTACTGTAGGGCAGCCGGGAAGCTATACTGTGGTTGCTACCAGCCCTACAGGCTGTGTATCTGATCCTATAGACGCGATGGTGATAGAGAAGAGCGGTCCTGCAAGCTCAATAAATGCTGATGGCTATGTTACCGGCAACCCGTTTGGCGATGACCAGGTGATCACGGTGCTGGTTCAGGGTTACGGCGAATACCAGTACAAGCTGGACAACGGCCCATGGCAGAATTCGAATGTGTTCGAGAACGTATCGGCTTACGTGAAGCATAATGTATATGTGAGGGATATAGCGACTGCCGATCCTTGTGACGACTTGGAGCTGGTGCTCGACCTTGAGGATGTGGCCGTGATCGATTATCCGAACTTCTTCACGCCGAATGGGGACGGCTACCATGATACCTGGAACATCTTCGGCCTTGATACCGATGAGAACAGGGATGCGAAGATTTATATCTTCGACCGCTTTGGCAAGCTGATGAAACAGATAAGCGCGGCAGGCGATGGATGGGACGGAACCTTCAATGGGCAAAACGTTCCGGCAACCGATTACTGGTTCACTGTAGAGTTTACGATAGGAGGCGAAAAGCGGGAATTTAAGGCCCACTTTGCGCTCAAGCGATAAGGAAAATTTGTAATTGTAGAGGTGCTGTCAGCAATGACAGCATTTTTACAATATTATTTTGATTAAATTACCAAACTAAGACAAAAATTTATATATTTGACCGCGAAGGAAAAATGCAGAAAAGGGAAAGATATGCAATGACAGGAATTTAGCTGTGTTGCAACAATCACCTGACAGTAACGTTCCGGAAATGGTTTGAAATGTCATCTCAATTAAACGATAAGGTTAACATGAATTTTAAAAAGATTTATCTAATTTTTGGATTGCTACTAGCGCAGGTATCTTTTTCACAGGAAGGTATTGCTGTTTATTCCGATTATCTGTCAGACAACTTGTACCTGCTGCACCCTTCAATGGCAGGAGCTGCAAACTGTGCCAAGATCAGGCTTACTGCCCGCCAGCAATGGTTTGGCCAAAGCGATGCACCACAATTGCAGACGCTTAGTTATAATGGTAGGATAGGCGACAGATCGGGTATTGGTATCATTGCCTTCAACGACAAGAACGGCTACCATTCGCAAACCGGTGCAAAACTTACTTATGCCCACCATATCCAGTTTTCAAGGAGCGATGACGATTTGAACCAGCTGTCATTCGGTATGAGCGCAGGCCTTATCCAGAGCCGCCTTGACGAAAGTGAGTTCGATCCTGAATTCGATCCTATCGTTGACGGTGGTATGAAACAAAAAGATTCGTATTTCAACATTGATATCGGTGCTTCGTATAACTACCTTGATTTCTTTGCACACTTTACCGTTAAGAACGTATTGGCCAGCAAAAGGGATATCTATACCGACATTGAGAGTGACAACCTTAAAAAATACTTGTTGAGCGTTGGTTATGTGTTCGGCCAGGAAGAAAGCCTTCAGTGGGAGCCATCAATCATGTTCCAGGCAGTTGACGAGACAAAAGAGAAAACCATCGACCTTAACCTTAAGGTGTATAAAGAAATGGATTTCGGAAGGCTCTGGGGCGGACTTTCATACAGGAGGAGCCTTGACGGCGCACAGTATGTTAGCGGTAACGGTACCAAAGACCAAAACCTTCAATATTTTACACCGATTTTAGGTATAAACTATAAAAACTTTATGTTTGCTTATACCTATTCTTACCTCACAGGAAACGTTAAGTTTGACAACAGCGGATTCCACCAGATAACACTGGGGATCAACCTGGCTTGTAAAAGGGAAAGATATCATTGTAACTGTCCTGCAGTTAACTAATTATAAAGTAGATATTATTAATTCCGTCCCGATAGTCACTTATCGGGACGATTTTTTTTACAGATATGGTTATAAAAGAAGTGAATGGGAAATATCCCCAGATACCCGAAGACTGCTTTGTAGCAGAGAATGCTACAATAGTAGGGGATGTGTCTCTTGGCTCACAATGCAGCGTTTGGTTCAATGCGGTGATAAGGGGCGACGTGAATTATATTAAAATAGGCAATAAGGTCAATATTCAGGACGGGGCAGTTATCCATTGCACCTACCAAAAGCACCCGACTGAGATTGGCAATAATGTTTCCATAGGGCATAATGCTATTGTGCACGGGTGTACGGTAAAAGATAATGTGCTTATAGGTATGGGGGTAATCGTGATGGATAACTGCGTTATAGAAAGCAACACCATTATTGCTGCAGGCGCGGTTGTTACCCAAAACACCGTAGTAGAATCAGGGACGATATATGCGGGCATACCTGCCAAAAAAGTGAAGGACATCAATGCTTCCGAGTTTGCAGGCGAGATAGGGCGTATTTCGAATAACTACGTGATGTATTCGTCGTGGTTTAAAGAAGAATAGCGCTAAAAGTCTTTTTGCTCAACGTTATATTTAGTGCCAAGGATCTCCTTCAGTACGGCCGGGTCGGCGTTAGTGTAAAATAAGGGTGTGCCCTTGTGCCCGGAAGTATTAAGCATATTATTGGCTTCGAGTATTTTTCTGGTATGCCTTGCCACAGCTTCGCCGGAGTCGATGATCTTTACGTGCGGGGGAAGTAGCTCCTTTATCTGCGGTACAAGGTACGGGTAATGGCTGCAGCCAAGCACCAGGTAGTCGATATTGGCTTCAATCATTGGGGCGAGGTACTCTTTCAGTAATTCTTTTATCTCATCCGATCCCAGCTTCCCATTCTCTATTAAAGCGACAAGGTTGTACCCCACCTGCTCCACGACATTAACGCCTGTAAAGCCCGAAACAGTTTTGTTGAACAGCTCGCTCGACAGCGTGCCTTTTGTTGCCAGTATGCCTATTGCATTGGTTTTGGTATGTATGGCTGCCGGCTTTATGGCAGGCTCAATGCCTATAAATGGCACATCATATTTTTCCCTCAGCTCTCTTATTGCATTTGTGGTTGCGGTGTTGCAGGCCACCACGATCAGTTTGCAGTTTTTCTCCAGCAGGTATTCGGTATTCTTGCAGCTCAGGGCAATGATCTCTTCCTTTGTTTTTTGGCCGTATGGGGCATTTTTGCTGTCGGCAAGGTAAATGGTGTCTTCTCCCGGAAGCAGGCTGTGGATCTCTTTCCAGATGGAAGTGCCGCCAATTCCCGAGTCAAACAATCCGATAGGGTCTGTGCTTTTATCCATAGTACAAAGATAAAAAAAACGGCCCAAAAAGAGCCGTTCCGGTAATATAAGGTTTCTAATGGGTATTAGAATCCAAGTTCTTTCTTAACGTCAGCAGTAAGGTCCGGGCCGTCAGCTACAAGAACGCCGCCGCCGTTTGATGAATCAAGTACATACTGGTAGCCTTTTGCTTTAGCAACTTTCTGGATAGCCGCTTTCGCTTTATCGATTATTGGCTTGTAGGTATCCTCCTGTTTTTGCTGAAGCTCTTTAGAAGCGCTCTGTTGATACTCCTGTATCCTTTTCTGCATGTCCTGAACTTCTTTGCTGCGGGTCTCGTTCACTGCCTCAGTCACAGTTGCAGCCTCTTTTTCATACTGCGCTACTTTCGTCCTGAATTCAGTAACCATCGCATTATAATCGGTATCATACGTTTTTGTAAGTTTCTCAAGCTGTGCATTCGCTGCTTTCATATCCGGCATAGCCGCCATAAGGTCGTTTACATTGATATGCGCTACTTTTGCCTGTGCAGAAACTGCCTGGCTCATTCCAACAAAAAGTATTGCAGCGATTAATAAAGATTTCATTTGTTTCATCGTCTAAGGTATTTAATTAATTTTTGTTTTTTGATGTTTCTTTTTTATTCCGGGTCATTCGTTTCTGATGGAGCTGCCGGCGTAGTTGTTGCCGGTTTCGTTTCCGCAGGCTTGTTCTTTTTATCTTCCCTTGCCTGTTTTGCGGCCTCCCTCTCTGCTTTTATTTGAGCTTTTCTCTCTTCTATTGCTTTTTTCTTATCAGCGATCTTTTGCTCACGCTCTGCTTTTGCAGCGGCGGCAGCACTTTGCTTATCGGTAGCAGCCGTGCCTTCTTCCGGCGTTTCATTGGCAGTAGTCTTCGCTTCCCTTTTGTTGCTTTCCGGTGCCGCATCGTCATCGCCCTCAGCAGGCTTGGAAGATGTTGCCGGAGTATCGGTTTTAGGCGTAGTGGCCTTCCCTGCCGGTTCTTTTTTTGCTACCGGTGCAGGAGGCGTAGTACCGTTCTTCTTTGCTTCCCTTTCCTGTTTCAGCTGCTCGCGCTTTGCTTCATATTCGGCTTTTTTGGCTTCCTGTGCTGCTTTTTTATCATCGATCAGCTTTTGGCGTGCCGCTTTCTTCTCATCCAGCTTGGCCTGCCTTTCAATTACATCAGAGTTGCTGTTGCGCTCTTCTTCATTTTCCTCCTGCTGCAGTTTTTTAAGCTGTCCTTTACTCATGGTTTCCTGTTTCGAGGCGCGCTCCATCCTTCTCAATACAAGGTCGCTTATATCGTGTTTGTTTGCTGCGAACAGCATGGTAAGGTCAGACGACTTGTCAAAAACAAAATCATATTTCCTTATCTCGGCAAGGTCCTGCACAATGGTGAATATCTGGTCCTGTATCGGCTTTACCAGCACCGATTTTTGGGTGATAAGGTCGCCGGTAGGGCCAAATTTCTTTTCCTGGAAATCCAGCAGCTCTTTTTCAAGATAGGCTATTTCTTCTTCCCTTTCCTCTATAAGCTCTTTGGTCAAAAGCGCCCTTTCTGCTTTCAGCCCATCAATAAGCTTGTTTATCTCGCCTCTTTTTACGTCAATTTCCTGTTTCCACTTTTGGGCTTTCTGCTCCAGTTGATTCTTTGCCTCGGCATAATCAGGCGCCTTGTCAAGGATGTAGTTCATATCGATATAAGCGATCTTTACACCCTTTGCACCCTGTGCGCCTGCTATAAGGCAGCTAAGGACAGTAACCAGTGTTAATAAGTATTTCTTCATAGCTATTTTACGTATTAGAAAATATCATGCCAATTTTTTAAAACTGCTGGCCAATGATGAAATGCGTTTCCCATCCGTTCTTTTGTGTCTGTCCGGGAAGCGGGTCGAATCCGTGGCCGAAATCTATTCCGAGTAAGCCAAATGCCGGCATAAAGACCCTTAAACCGAAACCTGCCGAGCGTTTAAGCGCGAATGGATTATAGCCTTTAAAGTCCGCATACGATGCACCTGCTTCAAGGAAGGTAAGCGCGTATATCGAAGCCTGCGATTTCAATGTGATTGGATAGCGCAGCTCCAGTGTAAACTTATTATATATCGTGGCGCCTATCTGTATTCCCGTTTTAGGGTCTATCGGCGATAACGACTGGTTCGGGTATCCCCTAAGCTGGATCACCTCACGGCCATCGAGCGCATAGTTGGCCATACCGTCACCACCCAGGTAAAACCTTTCAAACGGCACTAAGCCTCTGGCCGAGTTATACGAGCCCATATAACCGAACTCTCCCAAAGCACGCAGCACCAATTCATGCGATGGCGCACCTGCCAGCTTCGTATAGGCATCTGCCTTGAATTTAAATTTCCAGTACTCCAGCCAGTTGAACCTTTTCTGGTCATATTTTGATGCATTAACATCGGCTTCCTGATAAGTACCAACCGCTGTAGCGAGGCCTGTCACAGGATCTATCTTGTAATACTCATTTGCGCCTACATCGGTGCCCGGGATCTGTTGTCCTGTTTCGTTTTTCAGCTTATAGGCTTCCTGGTTCTTCAATCCTGCATAATCAATGCCGTTCACCAACGAATACGGGAACGTAGTCCTGAAGCTTGCGCTGAACAACGAACCATAGCTTGGATAGATAGGGTTGCGGCCCCTGTTATCCCTTGTAAGCTCAATTGTGTACGCAAGGTTTTTGGATGATCCGTTTCCAAAGGTAAACAATCCTGTGTTATAATTACTTAGTTCGTACAACTGGAACGTAAGCGAGTGCGACAACCTCATGTAATAATCCGGCTGGCTTAGCCTTTTCGACATACCCAAAGATATCGATTTAATTGTAAAGCTCTTCGACCTGTCTACGTCGCGGGAAGTGTAATTGTATAGGAATTGCTTACTGTGTGATAGCGACCCGAATACCTGTATCGGTTTTTTTCCTCCGAACCAGGGCTCTGTAAACGAAAGGCTGTAGGTTTGGAAATAGGTGCTTCCCTGTGCCCTTAGCGATAGTTTTTGCCCGTCACCCATAGGAAGTGGGTTATATGCATCTTTGTTGAATATATTTCGTATGGAGAAGTTATTGAACGATAACCCCAGCGTACCGATGAAGCCGCCACCGCCATAACCTCCCTGAAGTTCTATCTGGCTCGATCCTTTCTCTGTAACGTTCCATTCTATGTCTACGGTTCCCGTTGCAGGGTCAGGGTTTTGAACGTCAGGCTTAATGGTTTCCGGGTCAAAGAACCCAAGCGCACCAAGTTCGCGGATGGTGCCGATAACGTCTTCCTTATTCCATTTTTGCCCCGGCCTTGTGCGAAGCTCGCGGTAAATTACTTTATCATTGGTCTTATCATTCCCTACCACGCTTACTTTGTTGAAGTAGGCTATAGGTCCCTCTACAATGCGTATTTCGAAGTCGATAGTATCATTTGCGGTCTTAACCTCTACTGCGTTGATGTTCGAGAAAAGATAGCCGTTGTTCTGGTACAGGTTGGTAAGGTCGTCTCCGTCCGGTTTGGTAGGGTCGGCAATCCTTTTTTGCAGCATTACGCCATTATATACCTCACCTTTCTTGATACCTAATATCTGGTTAAGCTGTCCGTTGTTGTAAACAGTATTGCCCAGGTACTTGATCTCCCCAAAATAGTATTTTCTTCCCTCTTCTATATTTATCGCAATAGAAACCGTGTTCTTTTTCGGGTTGTATATTACGGTATCCGAGGTTACACGGGCATCGCGATAGCCTTTTTCTTTGTATTTGTCAACAATGCTGCCAAGGTCTTGCTTGTACTTGTCGGCAATGAATTTTGAAGGCTTAAAAATACGCAGCGGGTTGAGCGGGCTTTTGCGCTTGGTATTTTTCATGGCGCCGCGCAGCTGTCCGTCAGTAAGTTTTGTGTTGCCTTCAAAGTCAATGGCACTCACCCTCACTTTACTGCCACGGTCTATATTCACCACCATTTTTACGGTGTTGGTGCTGTCCGGTATTACATTAATGGCGACTTTGGTATTGTAATACCCGTCTTTCCTGTATTTGTTCTCAATGTAGTTTTTGGTGTTGGTAAGAAGGTTTTCGTTCACGATTTTGCCCTTATTAAGGTCGGTATCCTTTATAAGCCCTTCTATCTTGCCCTTCTTAACCCCTTTGATTTTTACATCGCTCAGTTTTGGCAGCTCATTCAGGTAAAGCTCAAGGTAAATGCTGTCCCCTACAACTTTATTCTGGTAAAAGTTAACATCGCTGAAAAGCCCGAGCCTCCACAGCTTTTTGATGGCGGCGCTTATTTCCTCGCCGGGAACGTGTATTGTCTGGCCTTTTTCAAGCCCGGTAAACGTTACAACAGTCTGTTCATTATAGCTTATCTTTCCCGATACAGTAATGTCGGCAAGTATATATTCCTTTGCCGATTCCAGGTTGCTCTCCTGGGCATTAGCCATATTGCCTGCCAATAATAAAATGCCGAAAAGTAATGTAATGCCCGTTCGGAGCATATTTGCCCTACTTAACTTGTTCGCTTGTTTTTCCAAATCTACGTTCTCTTTTTTGGTAACTGATAATTGCTTCATGAAGGTTTTTTTCCCTGAAATCGGGCCATAGCACCTCTGTAAAATAAAACTCCGCATAGGCAACCTGCCAAAGCAGGAAGTTGCTTATGCGCTGCTCCCCGCTGGTCCTTATTACAAGGTCTACATCCGGGAGGTCATGCGTATAGAGGTGTTGGCTAATAACAGCTTCACTGATATCAGCTATGTTTAATTGGTTATTTAGTGCTTTTTCGCTTATTTTCTTAACTGCCGAAACAATTTCTTCCCTTGAGCCGTAGCTAAGGGCAAGTGTAAGCGTCATGCGGGTATTGTTTTTTGTCTGCTCAGTTACATCAAGCAATTCCCTGCGGGCTCCATCCGGAAGCATATCCGTGTTGCCTATGGTATTGAGCTTTATGTTGTTCTTTTGGAGTGTAGGAAGCTCTTTTTTCAGGGAGCTCACCAACAGGTTCATCAGCATGTCTACTTCCAGTTTGGGCCTGTTCCAGTTCTCTGTCGAAAAAGCATACAGCGTAAGGTAACCTATGCCCAGCTTTGCGCAGCACTCTACTGTTTCGCGTACTGCCTTGGTGCCGTTCTCGTGGCCAAACATCCGGAGCATCCCTTTTTTCTTTGCCCAGCGGCCATTGCCGTCCATGATAATGGCAAGGTGCTTTGGGAGGTTCTCGGTATTTAAGGTAGTAGCTTTATCCATAGTTAATTTGAGCAATAGCAAGGCTTCTCGCCAAAAGTATAGGTTAGTGTGAAGCCGGTAAAAACATACCAGTCGTTGCTTTGCAGGTTTCCAAAGCGGTATTCCTGGTGGTCGCTGTTATTGCTCCCGTCCAGGTTATCGGTAAAGGTATATCGTGCGCCCACTTCAAATCCTAATATTAAGGTCTCTGTTATATTCGCTTTAATGCCCACGGTCATAGGTATGGCCAGGCCTCCCTTTGTATCTCCGTCATGTGTTTTGCCATTCAGGGTATTGATGTAAATATCGTCATACCAAAAATAGCTTAGCCCCCCATATACATAAGGAGTCATCTTGAAGCCGGATTCATGCAGGTTAAAGTCGAAAAAATTAAATTCAAGCCCTAAAGATAATTCTTTTACGCTATTTTCAAACTTATACCCACGTTCCTTCCTGCCGCTCACATCAGAATCCTTATCATCCGAAGTCAGCTTTCCGTAGGTGAACGAAGCCCTCCAGGAATGCCTTGGGCTGCGGTTCCATTTATATACTATCCCGAGTGCAAGGTCCTGGGGCGCAATATACTTTGTAGGGCCTACATCGCCTATATAATTAGCGCCTCCTGCAAAAATACCCAGCTCATTGATCTGGGCTTCACTGCGGAAAGATATAATGATTATTATTATAAAAAATACAGTCCTCTTCATTCTATAAAATTGGGTGCAAATATAGCAATATAGATTTCTAATCAGCCTTACATTAGATAATTTACACTCTTAAAATTGCATTAAATTAGCAACGCACAGACTTGAAAACGGAAGAAGTGCCCGTGTAGTATGCGTGCAGGATAAAATTATGGGTTTTAATTTCGCTTGTCTTCACCCCACAATAATTTTTTCCGCAGGGTGTCGGTGAATTTTTCTTCAGGAAATTCAACAAGGTTGATCTTAAAGCCGGTCTTTTTGATGCGGAGCGGGGTTTCCACATCCATAGAGATAATGCGCGAATCGAGCGATACCAGGTGTTGTTCCTCGCGGCTGCTTACTTTAAGCTCTATCTCTGTGTTGTCAGGTATTACCAGCGGGCGCGCATTCAGGTTGTGGGGCGCTATTGGTGTTATTACAAAACCGCCTACCTCAGGCATTAGCACCGGGCCGCCACAGCTCAGGGAGTAACCGGTAGAGCCGGTAGGGGTAGAGATGATAAGGCCGTCTGCCCAGTAAGAGTTCAGGTATTCACCGTTCAGCTTGGTCTCTATGGTAATCATCGAGGTCGTGTCCTTACGGCTGACGGTCACCTCGTTAAGCGCAAAATTAAGCCCATCCGACAGTGAGTCGGTTTTGCTGTCATAGTCGAGCGAAAGCAGTGTGCGTGAGGATAGCGTGTATTTGTTTTCAAAAATAAGCGGCAGGAGGTGCTCAATATTTTCCTGCTGTACTGTAGCCAGGAAGCCAAGCCGCCCCGCATTGATGCCCACCAGCGGAATGTTTTTGTCGCGCACATAGGTAGCGGCGCGCAGCATCGTGCCGTCGCCCCCTATGCAGATCAGCATATCGAATCCGTTCAGCTCGTCATGATCTGTAAATACAGGATAGGACCTGCCGTCAAGCAGTTCCTTTTCGGTCAGTACATTATAGAAGTTGGATTCAATGGCAACTTCCGGATTATAATTGTCGAAAACCGCCAGCACCTTGTCGATGATCTCTTCGGTATTGTCTTTATAATATTGCCCGTAAACTGCTATTTTCATGATAAAGCTTAAATATTCAGGTACTTGTCCAGGTAGTCCGACCGGTCTTTCAGGGTGTTAAGGTAAGCGTCTTCCTGGTGCTCCGAAATGATTTCGTAATTGTAGCGCCTGAATGTCTGGATAATCTCGCTAAGGCCTCCAAGGCTTATCTTCAGGGTGATCTGTACTTTTTCGGTGTTGGCTTCAGAGATAAAGAATCCCAGCAGCCTGCCGTTGTTGCTTTCCACGATCTGTGCCACCTCGCTCATGCTGTAGTCCAGCGTGCCTTTTTCTACTACAAGTATGCCGCCCTCTTCTTTAAGGAACGGGGTCTGGTGGAACATGGTGATGATATCGGTAATCTCGTAATAACCAAGGTATTTGTTGTCGTTGTCAAGCACCGGCAGGAGGTTGGTCTCGTTCTTCGCAAAAACCTCAAGCACATCCAGCCATATCGTGGTATCGCGCACAAAAAACCGCTCAAAGTTATAGCGAAGGTCTGCCATTGTTTTTTCAATGTCCATAAGTTCCGTATCTTCAGATCCGGCACACCCAACATATACGCCTTCTTCCAAAACGGGGAAAAAAGAGAACGGGTATTCGGCAAACAGGTCCTGTGCAACGGCAACACTGTCAGAAATACGCAGGGGCTTTACTGTGTTGCTAATGAAATCGGTGATATCGGTCATGGGCTAATACTAAATATTATGCAAAATAATCAAAAATAAGGACATTCTGCCTTTTTAACTTTGTATTTTTGTATGAAAAAGCATACTTAACAAAGATATGGCAAAATTAAGCGTAAACATAAATAAAATAGCGACCCTGCGCAATTCAAGGGGTGGCAATGTGCCCGACCTGCTCAAGGTTGCTGCCGACGTACAAAAATTCGGCGCACAGGGCGTAACCATACACCCGAGGCCGGACGAAAGGCACATCCGCTACCAGGATGCCCGCGACCTCGTGCCTGTGGTATATACCGAATATAACATTGAAGGCAACCCGGTAAAGAAATTTATCGATCTCGTTTTGGAAACAAAACCAACTCAGGTTACCCTGGTGCCCGATGCCGACGATGCGATAACCTCTAATGCGGGATGGGACACCCTTAAGCACAAAAGCTTTTTGCAGGAAGTGATAGCCGAGTTCCAACGCAACGGCATCCGTACTTCTATATTTGTAGATCCGGTACTTAAAATGGTGGAAGGCGCAAAGGAAACCGGTGCCGACAGGATCGAACTGTACACCGAAGCATTTGCCCACGAATACGGCCTTGGTAATATGCAGGGCATAAAACCGTATACCGATGCCGCTTCGATGGCCAATGATCTTGGTCTCGGTGTTAATGCCGGACACGACCTAAGCCTTGATAATATAAAGTTCTTTAAAGAGAATGTGCCGGGCTTGCTTGAAGTTTCCATAGGGCATGCGCTCATAGCGGAATCCTTGTATCTGGGATTGGAGAACGTCATCAATATGTATTTGCAAAAACTAAAATAACATGCTGCACTCAAGAATAGAGGGCGAAGGGAAGCCTTTGCTCATCATACACGGGTTTTTAGGCACGTCGGATAACTGGAAAACCCTCAGCGGGCAATATGCGGCTAACGGTTTCCAGGTGCATGCGCTGGATATGCGCAACCACGGCAAAAGTTTCCATTCAAACGATTTTACGTATGCCGATATGGTGCAGGATGTAGTGGACTATTGCAATGGGCATCAATTGGCTAAAGTGGATATCATAGGGCATTCGATGGGAGGGAAGGCAGCCATGTTCTTTGCGGTGCAGTATCCGGAAAGGGTTGACAGGATCGTTATTGCCGATATAGGGCCAAAATACTACCGCCCCCACCACCAGGATATATTGGCAGGGCTTAATGCAGTTGATTTTACTGTAAAGCCAGAACGCAGCGATGTGGAGGCGATATTAAGCAAATATATCGATGATGCCGGTACGCGCCAGTTCCTTATGAAAAACCTGTACTGGAAAGAGCCGGGGCAGCTCGCTTACCGTTTTAATCTTCCTGTGTTCAATGAAAAGATAGACAACATCGGGCAGGCATTGCCCGAAGGCAGCCATTATGATGGGCCAACGCTTTTTCTCAGGGGAGACAAATCAGCCTATATCAGGGATCAGGATTTTGCACTGATAAAAAAGCATTTCCCTAATGCCGATATAAAAACCATCACCAATTCGGGACACTGGCTCCATGCCGAAAATCCTAAGCAATTTATGGAGGAGACGCTTAGTTTTTTAACTACTTAAGCTCATATCCCGCTAATAGATCGAAGTGAGCGATTTCATGATATTATTAAACGCCAAAGGTTTTCAAAACCTTTGGCGTTTTAAGTTAGTCAAGATATAGGATGACAGTGCGTATATAAATCCTCACCATTCACGTTCAGAATAATCTGTAATCCTGCCTGCCGGAGGACAGGTTCACAGCAAAAATCATTTCTTCTTCTTTTCATTCTTCTTCTCCATCTTCTTACTTGCAATTTTTGCTACGGGCTTGGGCAATACCGTCTGTGTGAGCCCTTCCTGCACAAACCGCCACAGGAAATTGAAAACAGATTTATCCTTGCCGCGGTCTACACCAATGTGAACTTCCTTCAGCTTGCCTTTGGTGTCGTCTTTTACCAGCAGGTTGCCAATGGCAGTAACCAGCTTTTTTTTCTTTTTAAGGTCATCTTTATCGTAGATGTCTACTTTCAGGTCGTCATATCTTATCGCAAAATCACCGGTACCCCTGTCCCGGTTGCCGTTGAAGGTAAAGTAAACCTCGTTAAGGTCGCCCGAAGTGGTGACGTTCATTAATGGCTTCGACACAGGATTCACCTCCTCGCTCCGGATGTCCTGCAGGTGGCCTTTTATGGTAAACGAATCGCTTACATCGAGTGTATTGAACGACCAGTTCACTTTCAGCGGTGTCGACTTCATGAACAGGCATTGCGCATCTATAGTGGTTACCGGTAGTTTTTTCTTGCGTACCGGGCTGTAAATATTCGATACCGTGGCATAGAATTTCGAGAACGAGACTTTTGCCGGCGGCCTTTTAAAGTCGATCTGCTCCTCGTAGGTGATCAACGAATTTTTCAGCAGCAGCTTATCCACCTTCAGGTCGAATTTCAGGCTGCGCAGCATTTCGCTGTATAGCTTCTTACGGGAAAGATCGTCTTTAGGCAGTTTGTTCCGGTAAATATTGGCATTCACTTTTTCGAGCGCTATTTCAGGCGAATGCACGTATAGCGTATCCCTGAAGAAACCCCAGTCGGCATTAGGTACATTTATCTTTTCGGCCACAATGGCAAACTGGTCTTTCTCCTTCGGCATCATTTTCGTGAATTGCACACGGTCCTGTTTGGGCACCAGCTTAAAATTATTTATAGCAATAGTGCTGTCGGTAGAGGCCAGTTTGCCGGCCGTGATGTTGTAAAAACCATCTACCCGGTAAAAAAGGCTGTCGCAGCTAAAGTTGTAATCCCGGTACCGCACGGGGATATTCTGGTCGAGCGTAACGCTGTCAATCTTTATGTTAATGAGGTTAAAGTCGATGTTGGAAGCTTTTAATATAAAGCCCTTCAGGGTGTCCAGCATTTTAAAGTTGCCGTGCCGTATCTCGAGGCTGCCCGTAGTTATGGCATTTTTAAAAGGCTTCAGGTCTTCGTTGGTGTCGTATTTCTTTTTTCGGGGATAAAGCGTTACTTCCGGTGTGTCTATAATTACTTTCTTTACCTTGATACGGTTGTCCTTCAGCAGGGCCAGTATATCGAAATGCTCTACTGATATCGACTTTATTTTCCCAAAAGCACCTTCCTGTAATTTTACCTCAAGACTGTCTTTCGGCGCTATGTAGGCGTTTTTCATTGTAAAGCTGCCGCTCAGCACATCGATATCCAGGTCTTCGTAGCTCACATTATAAGGGAAGTCTTTTTCATTGCGTATGATGGAGGGCAGTTTTTTGCTCACCCAGTAGCTAAGGCCGAAGTTAGCCACGATAAGGAGCAGCAAAAGTATGAGAATGCCAACCGCTATTTTTTTTAATGCCTTCATTATTCATTGATTATGATGTAATGTACTACAATTATGGTGCAGGCCGAAGCGATTTATGTTTTAATTAACCTCGCCTGCAAAAGGATGCTTATTTTCTAAAAATGACCAATCTCATATTTGCGTTACAGTTATACGTCTATTTTTGTCCGGATGGATGATATACTACATAACTTGGTTGTTGCAAATTTCCGGTGCGATCTACTGGGTTTTTAGGCTGATTGCCGATTAATGAGCGGATATATAAATTTTTTTATTATTTTAATGTCATATTTTTAAAAACAGTATCTGTTTATTGTTAAATAAATTATTATGAATGCATAATAATTTTACCTAAAATCTTGCGCAATACATAAATTATCCTAAATTTGATATAAGATTAATAATGACGAGAAACTAACACTTAATTTAACTATGAGAAAATTATTATCCTTAGCTATGATGGCCTGTGCGGCTACGTCTGCGTTTGCGGGTGGGTACCGCGTTAGCCTTCAGGGACAGAAGCAGCTGGGCATGGGGCATACAGGCGTAGCTGTGGTGAACAGTGCGGAAGTATTGTTCTTTAACCCGGCCGGTGCGGTATTCCTTAAAGACCGTTTCAATGTTTCAGTAGGCGCCAATGCACTTTTTGCCAGGACAAAATTCCAAAACGAAGAGTACAACTGGAAAGCTTCTACCTCAAATACAGGTACGCCTTTCAGCCTGTATGCTTCCTATAAGGTACTGGACTGTGTCGCGCTCGGTGTCGCAGTATATACCCCTTACGGCAGTGCCGTATCGTGGGATAAAGACTGGGTAGGATCGCATCTTGTAAACAATATCGACCTCGAGGCTATCTACATCCAGCCTATAGCTTCCATCAAAGTGAATGACAAATTCAGCGTTGGTGGTGGCCCTATATATGTAACGGGTGGTGTTGAGCTGAACAGGAACCTTACCCGCAGCCTTACCGACGAGCAGGGCAACAGGTCGGACATTACCATAAAAGCACAAAATGTTACCGCATGGGGATGGAGCGCCGGCTTTATGTTCAACCCAACCGAAAAAATAAGGCTTGGTGTTAACTACCGTTCAGAAATTACGATGAAGGCGCGCGGCGGCGACGCTACTTTCCACGACCTTCCTGCTTTTGCACAGGGAATTTATACCAATACTACATTTAATGCCAACCTTCCGCTTCCTGCAGAGCTTACTGCCGGTTTCTCGGTACAGCTTACCGACAAGTGGCTTGTGGCATTCGATTACAACAGGGCATTCTGGAATGTTTACAAATCCCTTAATGTAGATTTTGCAAGCGGCATACCATCATCGGTAAACCCGCGTAACTACCATGATGCGAGCACCTTCAGGGTAGGTACACAATTTAAGCCGAACGATAAGATCGCCCTTCGTGCCGGATGGTACTATGACGAAAGTCCGGTTCAGAAAGGCTATTTTGCCCCTGAAACCCCAAGGAACGATTCTATGGGCTTTACAGGAGGCTTCACTTACCAGTTCGCTCCTAAGTTTGGAGTGGATGTATCCTTCCTTTACCTACGCTTTGCAGAGACCAAAGCATCATACGACCACTACACCGAAGATGGCAACCCGAACGTGTCTTTTGGCGGTACTTACAAAAACGTGGTGTTCTCTCCGGGTGTTGGTTTAACTTATAGCTTCTAATTAAAATACTATGAAAAATAAAGTAATATACTTAGCAATACTGGCCGCCGGATTTGCATCGTGCGAGCCGGAATTTGATAATGAGGTAACGAATGCCAGCTACAGTGCCGGGGATGCCGATTTCAGCAGCTATGTGGCGATAGGCAACTCGCTTACGGCCGGATATATGGACAACACCGTTTCTAGGGTGAGCCAGTCGTATTCCTACCCTAGCATACTTGCCAGACAGTTTGCCCTTGTGGGTGGCGGTGAGTTCACGCAGCCGTCTTATGCAGAGGACGTAAATAACCTTGGCGGTATCGCAGGGCTTTCCCAGTTTCCTACCAGACTTATAATCGATGCGTCGGCAGGCGGCCCTGAGCCAATAGCCGGTACATCTACGGTGAGCTTAACACCGCAGGCAATGGCTTTCAATAACATGGGCGTGCCGGGTGCCAAATCGTTCCACCTTCTTGCACCGGGCTACGGTAACCCTGCTGGCCTGGCTACCAACCCACCTATGGCTAACCCGTACTACGTGCGTATGGCTACTTCGCCTTCCGCTACAGTGCTTGGCGATGCAATGACCAAAAACCCGACATTCTTTACCAACTGGATAGGCTCTAACGATGTACTTGCTTACGCAACCTCGGGCGGTACAGGCGTAGACCAGGACGGTAACATGAACCCTGCAACCTACGGCAGCAGTGACATTACCGACCGCAATGTATTTGCAGGCGTATATTCGCAAATTATAAATACGCTTACATCAAATGGCGCAAAAGGCGTTGTGGCTACAATACCGAATGTAACTGCCATCCCGTATTTTACAACGGTACCATACAACCCATTGACTGCAGCTGCTATAGGCGGCGGTGACGAAGCTGTGGGCGTTGCTACGATAAACCAATTGAATACGTCGCTTTTAGGTCCGGTTAAGCAAGTGCTTACGGCATTAGGGCAGGGCAACAGGATACAGCTTCTCTCTACAACAGAAGCGAACCCGCTTCTTATAAAGGATGAGACGCTGGTAAACTACGGGCCACAAATTACAGGCGCGCTTACAGGGGCCGGTGTACCGGCACAGCAGGCGGCGCTTATAGGCGCTATTTTCGGTCAGGCAAGGCATGCAACGGCTTCAGACCTGGTGCTGCTTACTACAAGGACTGTTATTGGCACAGCGCCGTCAAGCCCAATGGCAATAGCCCCACTTAACAAGTATGGCGTAACCTTCCCGCTTGATGACCAACACGTGCTGACATCAAGCGAAGTTACCATTGTAAACAATGCTACGACTGCATTTAATAACACGATCAAATCTATTGCTGCGTCAAAAGACCTTGCTGTTGTTGATATGAACGCTGTTATGAACCAGCTTATATCCGGCCTTAGGGTTGAGGATGGCTCGATCTATACCGCAAATTATTTTAGTACGGCCACATTGAGCACGGTAGTGTTCTCACTGGACGGCGTGCACCCCAACGCAAGGGGTTATGCATTAGTTGCTAACGAGATACTCAAGGTGATCAACGAGCATTACCATGCGAAGCTGCCACTGGTAAGCGCCGGTAACTATCCGGGTGCCACAGTGCTTCCGACAAACTAAGAAGTAATAAAATTTCTATAAAAGCGTCCTGAATAAGGGCGCTTTTTTTTAGAGCATCATTCTTCAGTATTTGTACGGCTTGCTTTTATACGATCTTATCTAGTATGAACGTTAAGTTAAAACACGATTATTCATCAACCTATCATGACTATGAAACAAACAAGATACCTTTTCACATTATTTGTCGCTGCAGTTGCTTTTGGACAAACCAGGGATACCCGGGCGGAAATGGATATTTATGGAAGGGCTGATGAAATATCAGTTTCCCCTGATGAGAAAATATGGCTTGTCAGCGCAATGGGCAATACATATTATACTGATAATATCAACTCTGACTGGCATTATGGGAGGTCTTTTGGGAATGGTGACCTGATCGGTTCTACACATTTAGAACGTATATCTTTTTTCAATAAAGATGTCGCTATAATGACAGGATATATTCCCGGCCCGGATGCAGAAGAAAAAAGCGGTTATTTCCTTACGTCAGACGGAGGGAAAAACTGGAAGATGCTTGATTTTGGTGATAATTCCTGGATATACGATGTTTTTGTTGATGCTGGAGGAAACGCTTGGATGGGTGGGTCATCTGGCTCAATCCTTTTTTCTTCAGACTTTGGGCAGCACTGGAAAAAACTAAATTCCCCTTACAATTCAGAAACCAGGATGGCGGCTATCTTTATGCAAAGCCCTACAGTAGGTGTATCGGGGGCGTTACACGGCAGTATTTATTGTACAGTGGATAATTGGAAATCAAGCAGGAAAATTATAACCCCCTTTGAACAATATAAATTTAACGGCGAAGACTATAATGATGACAGGATAAAAAAAGTGTTGCTTTGGAATGATCACATTGTTGTTAACCAGAACGGACATGTTTATTATACTAAGGCAGATAAGATCAATTGGCAGCTTTTCCCGGTCGCAATTATTGATTTCGAACTTGATACGGATTCGAAAACCCTTTTTGCCGTTACCGATAAACTGGAGGTTGTGGAGTTTTTCCTGCCAACACAATTTCGGAAATTTAGAGATAGTTCCATTTTTGGGTATCCTACATGTTGCAAGGTTGTTAATCACTCTTTGTATGTCCTCTCAGACCAGGAAATTTATAAAGTGAACAATGCAGGTTTGACACACAGAATACCATATACCACGGACAAACCTATTGAGGAGCCCCGTATTGTAAAACATGGAAAAAACATAATTTGGGGGATAAATGGTAAACAGGTCTATCTTGCCGGTGAAGACAGGGTATGGTACAGGGAAAATGCTCTTGATATTGTTGTGACAGATCTCATGTTGCTTAATGATAGCAATGCGATCTTTTGGGACGGCGAGGACAATTACAGTTATTCGTTAAAGGACCATACTCCCGAAAAAATTGTCCCTAATTCTCCATTAAACGCATTTTTGGCATCGCCAATAAGATCATTCAGTATTACTGCGGGAAGCCAGGGTTGTTTCCATAGTCAGGAAGATGTGGTGAATTATGAAATTAGTAATGATTCGGTTTATACAACAGGTGTTTTCGTAAGTAAGTACATGGATAAAAAACCTCTTGACTTCACTAAAAAAATAAATATAGCCGGATTAGAAAATTCTCTTCATAGTATAAATGCACATCCTTCGTCTATGCCTTCGTTAAAAGATTTTGGAATTACCGGAAAAGATATTAGGGATTATAAGGCAATGGTTAATGAACAGATCAAAGAAATGCAAGGCTTAACTAAAAAAGAAAGATTAGCACGTAAAGAGTTTTATTATGCTGTTCCAAAAATGCTTGATACGATAAACAATCAGACAATTGAGAATATATTCAGGCAAAGGGAAAACATATGGAGTACTACTGTTAATTGGACCGGAGTAAGCATTATTAACCAACAGAATGACACGATCCATATTGGGCGTTCCTTTTACGAACGTTCATTGCCTTGGAATCTTCCCTGGCATTTTCAATATAAAGGCCTTAACTTCAATTGCTATCAAATAGGTTTCTCAAAGTTTATCGATTCCTGTATCCCTCCCGGCTTTATGAATAAGGAGATCTTCGATAATAGGTTACTGATCATGGAAATTGCTAATTATTGGTGGGAACAAAAGCGGGATTTACAATAACAATAACAGAATTACAAGTGTACAAATGATTAAAATTTCCCTAAAAAGCGTCCCGGTTTCGGGGCGCTTTTTGTATTTTTACAGTAATTATTTACAAATGAAAACCCTTATCAACATATTCTTTACTACTGTTTTTGTAATGCTGCTGGCCCACCTGCTTCCGGGCGTTCATGTGCATAATTACATGACGGCATTATTGGTAGCCCTTGTGCTGGGACTGCTGAATATTTTCGTAAAACCGCTGCTGGTATTGTTCACGCTGCCGGCCACCATCTTTACACTGGGGCTGTTCCTCCTTGTCATCAACGCCATCATTATCATGCTTTGCGATGAGCTTGTGGACGGGTTTCGCGTAGACGGCTTCTGGTATGCGCTGCTTTTCAGTTTGGTGTTGTCGTTCTGCCAGTCATTGGTGTCGGGGCTTACGAAGGAGGAAAAGAAGTCGTAATACCTGTTGTTTTTATTCACTGGCATCTTTCGGCTTTATTGCGTTTCTGCCTATTTCGCTATGCAACCCTGAAAGGGTTAAACATAATAGCCCCGGGCATCGCCCGGGGACGCAACAACAGACTATTTATTTTTTCACCATCTTGTAATACAATATTTTAAAAACTTTGTACGGGTTGTAAAAAAACAGTAATTTTGCATCCCAAATTTGATGGTATAAACACATAGTAGAATGAATATTACAAGAGAGAATAAAGACGCATTGAATGCAGTGGTAACAGTGAATGTTACGAAAGACGATTACAAGCAAAAAGTAGATAAAGTTTTACAGGATTACAGAAAAAACGCTTCTATTCCGGGATTCAGGAAAGGTGCGGTGCCTATGAGCCTTATCCAGAAACAATACGGCAAGGCGGTTTTGCTTGACGAAGTGAACAAATTGCTGCAAACTTCCCTTAACGATTATCTTGTTGAGGAAAAACTTGACATCCTTGGCAACCCGCTTCCGAAAGTAACGGAAGATTTCAACTGGGATGCGGATGATTACGCCTTCGAATTCGAGCTTGGCCTTGCACCGGCATTCAGCGTGGACCTTGGCGCTAAAAACAATGTGGTAAAATATAACATTATTGCTGACGATAAAATGCTGGACGAGCAGGTAGAGCGCATCCAGAAGCAGTACGGCAAGCTGGTATCTAAAGATAAAGTTGAAGAAGGAGATGATATCGTTGGTACTTTTACTAATGAGGAAAAAGGCATCAACAACAGGACGACCATCACTACAGAGGTATTTAAAGATAAAAAAGCAGCGAAGAAATTCATCGGCAAAAAAGTAGGCGATGTGGTTACTATCGGTACTAAAGGCCTTTTTGACGACGACCACAAGCTTATGGATTACCTTGCTGTAGGCCACGATGACGTGCACGGACTTGACATTGAGGTGAACTTCACCATTGAAGAAATAAACACGCACGAGAAAACAGAGCTTAACCAGGAACTTTTCGACAAGCTTTTCGGCGAAGGCAACGTGACTTCTGTAGAGCAGCTTAAAGAAAAGATTAAGGAAGATGCCGAGCAGCAATTTGCCCAGCAGGCCGACCAGAAATTCCTGAACGATGTTACGGAGTCGCTTATCGCTAATACAAAATTCGACCTTCCGGCTGAATTCCTGGTAAAATGGCTTCAGACGGCAGGCGAGCAGACCCTTACGCCGGAGCAGGCTGAGGAGGAGTTCAAGCGTTCTGAGAACGGTCTTCGCTACCAGCTTATTGAAGGCAAGGTAATGAGCGAGAACAACCTGCAGCTTACTTTTGAAGACCTGAAGGCGTATACAGCTGAGGTAATCAAAAAACAGATGGCACAGTTCGGCCAGCTGAACCCGACCGATGCTGATGTAGATGGGATCGTGGCAAGGGTGCTTTCTAACAAAGATGAGGTGAAGCGCCTTTCTGAACAGGTGATGAGCGAAAAAATGATGAACCTTTTCAAAGAAAAAGTAAGCTATACAACCAAAGAAGTTACTTATCAGGACTTTATCAAAGAAATGTACGGAGAATAATTCTCGCAAAAAATGAGTATCTTTGAACGTCAGGCCATAATGGGGCTGACGTTTTTTCGTTTCTTTTAATAAACTTAAAAAAATTTTACAAAAACTATGGACTACGGTAAAGAATTCAAAAAATATGCTACCAAGCACCACGGTGTGAACAATTTATATTATGATAAGATCGTTGGCCGCGTTACGCCGATGAACCCAATGAACCTTACGCCTTACATCATGGAGGAGCGCCAGATGAACGTTGCACAGATCGACGTGTTCTCGCGCCTTATGATGGACAGGATTATTTTCCTTGGTACAGGCATCGACGACCAGGTGGCTAACATCGTTCAGGCGCAATTGCTGTTCTTAGAAAGCACCGATGCTTCTAAAGACATCCAAATCTACATCAACTCGCCGGGCGGAAGCGTTTATGCAGGCCTTGGCATGTATGACACCATGCAGTATATCAAACCGGATGTAGCTACGATCTGTACAGGTATGGCGGCTTCTATGGGTGCTGTATTGCTTTGTGCGGGCGCTGCCGGAAAACGTTCGGCATTGCCGCATTCAAGGGTAATGATCCACCAGCCATCGGGCGGTGCACAGGGTGTTGCTACCGATATGGAGATCAACCTTCGCGAAATGCTGAAGCTGAAAGAAGAATTGTATGAGATCATCGCGAAGCATTCTGGCCAGAGCTATGAGAAAGTACACAAGGACAGCGAAAGGGATTACTGGATGAAAGCCCCTGAAGCTAAGGAGTATGGAATGATAGATGAAGTATTGGTAAGAGAATAAAAAATAAAATTTTCCGTTTATAGCAACCTAAGGCGCAAAAAACGCGTCTTAGGTTATATAAGCAAATAAAAAGATGGCGAAAGAAGTATTAGAATGTTCCTTTTGCGGCAGGAAGAAGCCGGAAACCAACCTGCTAATTGCGGGCATAAGCGCACACATTTGCGACCGATGCATTGAGCAGGCCCACGGCATCGTGCTGGAAGAGCTGCGCCAAAGCGGGTCGACTGCCATGGCCGCCGAACTGGAACTTAAAAAACCAAAAGAAATAAGGGCGTTCCTTGACCAATATGTTATTGGCCAGGACCAGACCAAAAAAGTACTGTCAGTTGCGGTGTACAATCACTATAAAAGGCTGATGCAGCAACAGGGCGATGATGATGTGGAGATTGAAAAAAGCAACATCCTCATGGCGGGGCAAACGGGTACAGGCAAAACGCTTGTGGCCAAAACCATTGCCCGTATGCTCAACGTACCGCTTACCATTGTAGATGCCACGGTGCTTACTGAGGCTGGCTATGTGGGTGAGGACGTGGAGAGCATACTGACGCGCCTTTTGCAGGTAGCCGATTATGATGTAAAGAAAGCCGAGCGTGGTATCGTGTTTATCGACGAGATCGACAAGATTGCGCGTAAAAGCGATAACCCGTCCATTACACGCGATGTATCCGGTGAGGGCGTGCAGCAGGCGTTATTGAAGCTGCTTGAAGGTACGGTTGTAAACGTTCCTCCGAAAGGGGGAAGGAAGCACCCGGACCAGAAATTCATAGAGGTGAACACGCAGAACATCCTGTTCATAGCAGGCGGGGCGTTCGATGGTATCGAACGCATCATATCCAAAAGGCTTAACCGCCAGGCAGTGGGCTACAGCACATCGCGCAATACCGATAATATCGATAAAGACAACCTGCTGCAGTACATCATCCCGAAAGACATTAAGGACTTCGGCCTGATACCCGAAATCATCGGGCGTATGCCGGTACTCACACACATGGACCCCCTCGACAGGGAAACGCTACGTGCGATCCTTACAGAGCCTAAAAATGCCCTTGTAAAGCAGTACCAAAAGCTTTTTGCAATGGATGATGTAGCGCTAACCGTTGAAGACGATGCACTCGATTATATCGTGGAAAAAGCATTGGAGTACAAACTCGGTGCCAGGGGACTGCGTTCGCTATGCGAAGCCATCCTTACCGAAGCGATGTACGAACTTCCGGGATCGGATGAGAAAGAACTGCACATTGACAAAGACTATGTGGAGCACCATCTGAACAGGACGTTGTTGAAGCGTTTGAAAGCAGCATCGTAAGCAATACTGTTCTCGACTGCGCTCGAACTGACAACGTGATTATCATATTTACGTTTATATTATTTCCGTTGTCACATCGAGCGCAGTCGAGATGAAGTAATAAATAGCACATAACAAAAAAGCCATCGTTTACACGATGGCTTTTGTCTTTTTGGTAACGCCTTCAGCAGGCATCGGTGTCTTATCTGTTTTGTCGTTTTCCACGATGCATCGGCGCCTTGAGCAGCCGTAGCGATGCACCTGCGGGCCACATGAGGTTAATAATAATAATCCGGCAGCAGCAAGTGTTAAGAGTGTTTTCCTTTTCATTATATCATTTCAGTTTAGCATATAAATGCAAAGGTAATGCCAAACTTTAAATCGCTGTAAATCTTTGTGTTAAAGTTTTTTAGGCTCTCCCGTGGATGGAACAAAGTAAAGGTTTTCCTTCCATAATTTTTTTGCGAATACCCGGAAGCTTTCCGGCGCATTGGTAAAAGCGGGATCAAATTTATATGTACCACCGTCATAGCTTTTATTTCCTTTTTCGTCAACTCCCTGTAGCATTTTTTCGGTTCCCCGCATGGCATGTTTTTTTCCGTTTTCGTACATGATGAGTTTCATATCTGCGGGGCTCACGTCGCCACGACAGGCTGTCTTATAAACCATCCATACTTCCGCAAAGCCATCATTGTCCAGATCGGTAATGTTTGGTGGGTCTGATACGAAGTTGGCCTCGATATCTAAGGGGCAGTCCGAGATGTAATCATAGACCTTCCACGTTTGTAACGGTTTACCACCTTTCATGATGTAATGGTACGCAAACAATTCAGCATCTCGCCCATCATCTTCATGCTTGAATTTCTTGCTTGTATAAATCCCTGTTTCGGTAGTAATTAAAATATTGTCGCCATTGGCATCTTTCCACTGCAAAGCCGACTTTACCTTTCCTTCATACTCAATTCCTTCCGGCAATTGCTTTGCATTGAGTTTTGTCGGCGACAGCTTTCCCTGTGCAAGACATACAGAAATATTTATAAGTACTAAAAACAGTGTGGCGTTACGTTTGGTTATCATATAGGAATAATTAAGCCATTGATCCATCCTCAACCTGCATCGCTTTCAGCTGTTCCAGATAATGGCGCTCATTCGAAAGCCTTGGTATCTTGTGCTGCCCGCCCAGCTTGTCCTGCTCCTTCAGCCAGTCATAAAAAAGCTTTGGCCGCGCAACGTTCAGTACGAGGGGGTTCAGGGTCATATTATTATAGCGCTTTGCTTCGTAATCCGAATTTAGTGACTGTAGCGCTTCATCAAGGGTCTTGCGGTAGTGCTCCACATCATCGGGAACATTCTTAAATTCAATGATCCATTCGTGCGCGCCCTTTTCCCGGCCGTCCATAAATACGGGAGCCACTGTATAGTCGATCACCTCAGCCCCGGTAATGGCACACGCTTTTGCGATAGCGGTATCGGTATTTTCTACCATTAGCTCTTCGCCAAAAACATTGATGTGGTGCTTCGTGCGCCCGGTCACCTTTATACGGTAGGGATCCAGGGAGGTAAAGCGAATGGTGTCGCCGATCATGTAGCGCCACAGCCCGGCATTGGTGGTAATCACGATAGCATAGTTCTTGTTCAGTTCCACATCAGCCAGGCGGATAACCCTTTGATTGGGTGTGCCAAAAGTATCCATCGGGATGAATTCGTAAAAAATGCCATAGTCAAGCATAAGCAGCAGTTCGTTGCTGTCGTTAGAATCCTGTATGGCAAAAAAGCCTTCGGAAGCATTGTAAATCTCATAGTACCTAAAGTCGCTTTTCGGCAGGATCTTTTTGTATTGCTCGCGGTAGGGCTCAAAGCTCACGCCGCCGTGAAAGTACACTTCAAGGTTAGGCCATATCTCCAGCAGGTTGCTCTTTCCGGTCTCTTCGAGCAGGCGGTTCATAAGCACCAGCATCCATGACGGGACACCTGCAAAACTGGTCACGTTCTCCACCATGGTCTCCTTTACAATGGCGGCCAGCTTAGTCTCCCATTCGCTCATCAGCGATGTTTTGTTACTCGGTGTACTGCTGAACTCGGCCCACATAGGCATGTTGTCTATCAATATAGCCGAAAGGTCGCCAAAAAAGGTGTTATTGTCTTCGTAAAGCTGCTTGCTTCCGCCCAGGCGGAGGCTTTTCCCGGTAAACAGCTGCGAGTCTTCATTATTGTTGAGATAGAGGCACAGCAGGTCCTTTCCCGCTTTGTAATGGCAGTCTTCGAGCGCCTCTGTGCTTACCGGAATGAATTTGGATTTGGCATTGGTCGTCCCGCTCGATTTAGCGAACCATTTTATCGGCGTAGGCCAAAAAACGTTCTGCTCGCCACGGCGGGTCTGCTCGATCATTGGTTCCAGGTCTTCATACGAGGATACCGGCACCCTTTCGGCAAAAGCCCGGTAATTCTTCACGGAAGCAAACTCATATTTCACCCCGGTCACAGTGCTTTCCGCGTTGCGTACCAGGTTCATAAGCAGCTCTTCCTGAACCTCATTGGGGTATTTCATAAACAATTCCATCTGGTGGATGCGTTTCTTCAGTATCCAAGAAGCAATTGAATTGATTATCGGCAATGCCATATTTTAGTATCTTTATGCCCATAAAAATACTAAATTTTCCATGCAATACGAAGGCGTTCTCACAAAAATGCAAACCGAGCCCGGCAATCCCATACAATACTACATGGTGTTCGAAAATAGTTTTTTGAATGTGAACCAGTTATTGGGTGAAGATTTTGAGATCAATTTTATGGGTTTCAGCTGCCTTAACTGTACTAAAAAAAAGAAGATCTACCGCATGGGCTTTTGCTACGACTGTTTTTACAGCATCCCTTCGGCGGGCGACTGGATCATGCGTCCCGAGCTCAGCACGGCACACCTTGACGTTGCCGACCGCGACCTGGAATTCGAAAAGAAAGTGCAGCTGCAGCCCCATGTGGTTTACCTTGCATCAGCTTCCGGCATGAAAGTAGGGGTAACGCGCAAAACGCAGGTGCCTACCCGTTGGATCGACCAGGGGGCATCCTTTGCAACACCGTTGGTAGAAGTGCCCAACCGCTACCTGGCTGGTATCACCGAGGTCGCCCTCAAAAGCCACTTTTCCGACAAGATCAACTGGAAGAAGATGTTGCTCAACGACATTACACTAATCGACCTTATAGCGCGCCGCAACGAGGTTCAGGAGCTCCTGCCCGACGAAGTGCGCGATTACTTTGCCACCACCCCGGAAAAGCTGTACGAGCTCCAATATCCTGTTTTGGAATACCCTAAAAAAATAAGCAGCCTCAATATTGCTACTACGCCTGTTTTTAGCGGTAAGCTAATGGGCATCAAAGGCCAATACCTCATTTTTGAAGACGGCACCGTGTTTAATGTGCGGGCGTATGAGGGATTTGTGGTGCAGATAAATGTGTGATTTGGTTGCCAGTTGATGGTTGACAGTTGACAGTCGAAAGGATTATCAATAATTAAAGGAGTATGAAAAAAAGTATACTTATCGTCATAGTGATTTTGTCGGTCATATTTCAATCATGTACATGTGATTGTGAAGGTAAATATTATAATACAAACGATGAATCGGCAGTTAACATGTGATCATAAATACCGATGGAACTTATTTTCAATATTATAAAAAGGATACGTTAAAATTTTCTAACAAAGGAAAATGGACGTTGTCAGAAGATGGATACTGCACCATTGATTTAGAAAATTGGCACAATTATAATGAGCCCGATAGAAAAGAAAAAATTTATGGAAGCTTCCTCTTTTATATCGATGGAGAATATTTAAATGAAGGTCCTGAGGGTCAAAATTCAGGCAGTTTCAAAAAGAATAGATAACCATATTGTTTAAATCAATAATTATAATTCTTGTAGAACATAAAAAACACCTGTCAAGCTTACATTGACAGTTGTTTTTCGTTTGAGTGTAGCTTGCTCCCCTCTCCTTGGAAAGAGGCTGGGGATGAGACCAAAAAAACACCCGTCAAGTCCTAAAACCTGACGGGTGCTTAATTTAGTATTGAGTGAGGCCATCAACTGACAACCATCAACCAATAACTATTTCTCGTCTTTCTTCTCCTTCTTCTTAAACAACCCTTCCATTAGCTTGCCGGCGCCTTGCTTGGCTTTTTCCTCAACCTGCTGTTTTACCTGCTCGCTGGTTTTCGGTTTTGTGGTAGTAGTTGTATCTTTTGTTGTCGAAGTGTTCTTGTTGCCGCCCAGCAGGCCGCCCAAAAGGTCCTTGCCTTTATCAATACCCTGGTTCAGGTACTTGTCTTTCTGCTGCTGTACCAACTGCGTAGTGAGGCTTGTAACCGATTTGGAAAGGTCGGTACTTACTTTCGGGTTCTTGAAGTTCCCTGTAATAACGGCATTCACCGGAACGCTTATTTTGCTGGCATCGGTTTTCAGTGAACTTAGCAGCTTGGTTACTTCGTTGCCCAAGTATTTGGCAGGCACATCGAAAGCAACATTATAACTCATCGTCTGGTCGAAGCCGTGCTGCCCGCTGATCTTTACGTCGATATCCTGGTATTTCAGGTTGAAAGGCTTGATATTTACCTTGCCATTCTCGAAAGTCAACCCTATTTTCTGGTTCAGGTTCAGTTTTTTCAGATCAAGGAACTTCAGGTTGCTGGTAAGCGCCGTCAGCACTTTTGATTTCTCCGGGTTAACCGAAGTAGAAAGCAGTTGCCCCATCAGGTCGCCGCTTAGGGACTTGAGGTCGGGTGTCATTTCCTTGGCATCAAGTTTTCCCGAAAGTTTTATAGTTGTATTGATCTTACCGGTAATCACATCAGCGATAGGCGCAATGGATTTCAGCATCTCCAATTGCGTGAATGATTGTGTAATATCTACGCTGTTTAGCGAAAGATCCATGTCAAAGGCCGGTGCCGCGCCTTTAGTCGATACGCTGCCGTTTGCCCCTATAAGTCCCCCGAAGACGGATGTCTTCAGGTTTTGTATGGAAACTGCCTCGTCTTTTATGATCATCTTACCCGAAACGTCTTTCAGGTTCAGGTTGTCATACACTACCGTATTGGCTTTGGCTGTAATGGTACAGTCCAGAAATGCCGGAATTTTTACGGCATCGCTTGCAGTAGTGGTTTTCTTTACTTCCTTGCCGTCTTTTTTCGTAGTAGTCGTTTTGGTATCCGGAGCCATGAAATCGGCAACTAATAGCTTATCGGAATTCATATTGAAATTCCCCTTAAGTGTCTGATCTTTGAATATAAATCCGTAAAAATTATCAATTGTACCGGTAACCGATATGTCCGAACCGCCTGTTTTAGCATCAAATTTGCTTAGTGTAATGCGGCTTGGGTTGAAGGCTACATCTGCCTGTTTGATCACAATAGGCTTCGCCATGCCCTCACCGGAATAGTTGAAACCGCTCAGGCTTAAGGTACCATTATTCTGTATCTTTTCATACTGGCTCTTTTCTACGGCCTGCATGTCGAATTTCGTTTCCACATCCGCCTTCAGCATACCCGATAACGGCATGTCCAGCTTTACAGGATAAGCTTTCCCGAAATTGGTCAGGTTAATGGTGCCTTTCAGTTTGGCATCCACCAATGGGTTTTCCACGATATTCTTTATGCTGGCGCTGGCATCGAAGACATCCTGGTCAATACGGAACGACAGCTTGTCAAGGTTTACATAGGTATCGTTCAGTACGCCTGTCACGTTGATGATCTTGGTATCGATCACGATATTCTGCACCGATTTCGGAAGGTCAGGATATTTGAATGAAGCATTGTTCGATGCGATTGCGATATTGAATTTCGGCACGCTGTTGTCGCTGTTCAGCCCGTTCACTTTACCGTTGATGGTAAAATCGCCTTCTGTCTTTACAGCTGCCAGGTTGCCCGAATACGCTTCCGGTATCAGTCCCAAAAAGTTCTTGAACGATGAGGTCGGTGTTTTAAAAGTCAGGTCGAATTGCTGCCCGGCTTCCACCATGGCAAGGCTTCCGTCAAATTCAAGCGGCAATTGGTTGATGAGCGCTTTGTTATTTTTAAAAGTATAAATGCTCTTTTCAAGGTCGAGTCCAAGCACGGCATCTAGGCTAAGCGTTACATTGCGCATGTAGTTGGTCTTATCCATATCCAGCGTAAGCCTTGCGGTGGTTTTGGTGTCCAGGTCCAGCTTGCTTGCGGCAAAATTCCCTTTACCTTCGTGGTTCAGGCTGTCGATCACCATTTTTATTTTCGAGCGCTCGTCGTAATATTTAAAGCGAAGATTCTCTATCTTATAATCCTGCACGTTCAGCGCGAACGGCTTGCTTTCTTTGGCATCTGACGGTTTTTCGTCCTTATCTTTTAAGGCGATATCAAAGTTGCCCACGCCGTCTTTATTAAATAGGATATTGATGACTCCATCTTTCGTGCTTAACGATTCGATATTCATCGGCTCGCCATCGCCTTTAAAAAGTTCTTTTACAGACATGTCAAGGTTCAGCTCGCCCATATATACCAGCGTATCGCCTGCAAAAGGCGCTTTATTGATAATACTAAGCTTATCAACAGTCACATTCGCTTTCGGGAAGCTGCTGAAAAGGCTCAGGCTTACGTCCTCGAAAGCCACGGTAGCATCCACCTTCTCGTTGATGGCCTTAACGATCATCTCTTTTATCTTGTTCTTAAAAAGGAAAGGCGCTGCCGCCAGCGCTATAATGATAACCAGCAGGGTTATCCCGGTCCATTTCAGGATTTTCTTAGCCATGTTTTTTATTTTGTAATATTTGCCTTAAAGATATTGCAACTGCCCCAATATTCAAAAAATAAAATAACCACATAGTTATGTCAGGATAGCTATGTGGTTAAATTTTAAGCAGTCGTATTTGTATAACGCAGTTATCGGATGTTTATTTCATACGGCATGATAGCCTGTGTGCCCCTTAGCTGGCTAACCCGTCTCAGGCGCTCGATCATCTGGTAGTTTTGCTCGCCCACTTCTTCCTTAATGAACTCTTCTTTCGTTTTGGCAAATGGCATTCCACTAAGGCCTGCAAACAGCTTTTCAAAAGTCATTTCATATTCAGGAAAGTTCACAGTGTTGTACGTTTTTATCTTGGCAAGTTTGGCAGCATATTTTATGGCATCGTCCATTCCGCCCAATTCGTCTACAAGGCCATTTTTCAGCGCCTCGCTTCCGGTCCATACACGGCCCTGTGCTATAGCATCAACCTGTTCAAAGCTCATTTTGCGGCCTGCTGCCACGCGGTTCACAAAAGTGGTATACACGCGTTCAATGCTTTGTTGGATCACCTCGCGGGTATTGTCCTGCAACGGCGTAAACAGGCTGTAGCCCGATGCATTGCTGTGTGTGCTCACCTGCTCGGTATGTATCCCTATCCTGTTGGATAGTTCAGACATGTTCGGCAGTACGCCAAATACGCCTATTGAACCTGTGATGGTGCCCGGCTCGGCAAATATCCTGTTGGCGTTACACGAAATATAATAGCCTCCCGATGCCGCATAGTTGCCCATCGATACCACTACCGGCTTTTTCTTTTTGGCAAGCTCAATTTCCCTCCATATAAGTTCCGATGTAAGTGCGCTTCCGCCCGGGGAGTTCACGCGGAGCACAATGGCTTTTACATTGTCGTCCTCAAGCGCCGCCTTGAAGGATTCCCTCATTGGGTCTTCGCCAATAGCCGTAAGACCGCCTTCGCCGCCGGTAATTTCGCCCTGCGCGTAAATGATAGCGATATCGTCCTTAGCGCCGGATGTGTATCCGTCAAGCGCCGTAGCATCTACATAATCCAGTATGTCAACCGAGTTGTAATCTTCGTCTTTCTTTACTTTCAGCGCCTTTTTGATGCCGTTGTGGTATTCGTCTTCATAGCCTATCTTGTCGATCAGCTTGTTTGCTTTTGCCATTTCAGGCGTACGGCCTTTCAGGTTCTCGGCAATGCTGTTGATGCTGTCCAGCGGAATGTTGCGGCTTTTCGAAATGTCATCTGCAACCGATGCCCATATCGAGGTAAGCATGGCAGTGATCTGCTCCCTGTTGGCAGGGCTCATCTCGTTGGCCAGGAACGGTTCCACCGCGCTTTTGTATTTCCCATGGCGTATCACTTCCATCTTCACGCCTGTTTTTTCCTGCAGGTCCTTAAAGAACATCACTTCTGATGATAACCCTTTGAAATCTACCTCGCCCACCGGGTTCAGGTACAGCGTATCGGCTACCGAGTTAAGGTAATAATCGCTTTGGGTATAATTGTCGGAGTAGGCTACCACAAATTTCTTTGCTTTTTTAAAATCCTCCAGTTGGTCACGCAACGATTTTATCTGTGCGATACCCAGCATCGTCATGCCGTTGGTTATCGAAATGCCCTTGATGCGGTCGTCTTTCTTAGCCGATTCTATCGCCCTCAATACATCCGACAGGCCTTCGTGCGGTTCAGAGTTCAGGAAGCTGTATTCGTCGTTGTAAAATGTGCCGGAATAGTCTTCGGTAACTTTGCTCAGGTCAAGCTCTATCACCGAATTGTCTTTTACCTGCGCGGTTTGTTTTTCACCACCTGCAGCGGCAACGCCTACTATGATGAGGAAAAGGATAAAGAACAGGAAGCAAAAAAGGAAAAGCCCTGTTAGGGTAGCCAGCAGCATTTTGAAAAATGAAGGGCCGGTTTTCGCCGGTTTATAAGGATAAGGCTGATTTGGGGTAGTATTCATAAAAATTATAATATTTACTTTTTATATAAGTAGCAAAAGTAAGCATTATGTTACAAAGCAACAGGAGATAAAAGTTTCATGAAAGTTAAGGTATGAATTACAGGAATTTTATGCCGACAGAAATCCGCGTTCATACGCCCGATTCGCGTTCCATTTTTAATTTTGTTGCAATAGCCAAATTTATCAACAACCGGCAATCGCATTTGAATGTTTGCTTACTTTGCAGCCTATGAGATTCCAAAACACCGCCATCTTATCGCTGGGCAGCAACATGGGCAACAGGCTCGAAAACCTGCAATGGGCCATCGACACCATCCATACCAAAATTGCCACGGTAACGGCTGTTTCGGGTATTTATGAAAACCCTGCATTTGGGTTCGAAGGCGATGATTTTTACAATTGTGCCATCGTCGTGAATACTGCCAAAACCGCATCACAACTGCTAAGTGAGTTGCTTGCCGCAGAACTGGAAGGCGGACGCACACGTAGCGCCACCGAAAGACATACGTCGCGAACTATCGATATTGATATTATTGCCTTTAATAATGAGGTTATTAACGAAGAGCACCTGCACATACCGCACCCGCGCATGCACCTGCGCAATTTCGTGCTCTACCCGTTGCGCGACGTGGCCCACGACTGGATCCATCCCATATTGAAGCTGGATGTGAATGCCCTGATAGCACAAAGCGGCGATACCGGAAGGTGCGAATTCGTATTACAGCTACCGGCACCACTGGCCGGTTTACGGCCGCATACCTTCAATTACATTGCCATAGAAGGGAATATAGGCGCAGGAAAGACCACCCTTGCCGGTAAGATATCCGAAGATTTCAATGCCAAGCTTATCCTTGAGCGTTTTGCCGATAACCCGTTCCTTCCAAAATTCTATAAGGACCAGGCCCGTTATGCCTTTTCACTGGAAATGTCTTTCCTGGCCGACCGCTACCAGCAATTAACTGATGACCTCGCGCAATTCGACCTGTTCAGGGATTTTGTTGTAGCCGATTATCATATATTTAAATCGCTTATCTTCTCTAAAGTAACCTTAAGCGAAGACGAATACCGCCTGTACCGCAAGCTGTTCGATATCATGTACAAAGAAATGCACAGGCCGGGGCTGTATGTGTACCTGTACCAGACTACCGAAAGGCTTTTACACCACATAAAGCAGCGTGGGCGCAGCTATGAGCAGGATATGAAGGCCGAATACCTCGAGAGCATCAATCAGGGGTACCTCGACTATATCAAATCGCAGGCCGGGCTCAATGTGCTGATTATCGATGTAACCGACCGCGATTTTGTACACCGCCAGGAAGACTACATCTGGCTTCTGGAACAGATCAATTCGAAAGTAATTTAAGGATTTTTTTGGGCGTGCCGCTTCCGCAGGCTGCAGCCCCGGGCTTTCGCCTTTATCTGCTTCGTTCCCTGCCTTTGCCGGCAGGCAGGCTCCGCAGGATATCGGCTCTATACCTCACGCGAAGCTACATTCTTGCCGGGTAGTTACGGCCCTTCAGGGCTTCCGTATCCTGCGCCGGTCTCCCCGGGCGATGCCCGGGGCTAAACAGTATAACCCCGTTGGGTTGCTATAGAAAGGGTCAAAATTATTCGAGGATTTTGTAATTGTGTTTAGTTACCGTCAGGCTGTTAACCCTGAAAGGGTTAAATAAATTAGCCCGGGTATCACGCGGGATAGAAAAAGGGTTTTGTATTAGCCCTGAAAGGGTGAAACATTTTTTAAACAGTAATTGCATTCAATTTCTTTAATATATTTACCACAAACCAATTATAAGAAACCATGGAAGAAAGAAAACCCGACGACTATTCCGAAGCAGGAAACCCCATCTACAAATACGAACCGCTAAACGAAGGTATTCAGCCTGTAATCGGCGATCCTGAAACGACTTCGTATATCGATGCGCACCTCGAAAAATTTTTCAACGATGAAGATGTAACGGTTTTCCATGAGCTTATATCCGATAAGGTACATATCGACATTTACATGATCAGGGGAGGGGACCAGCGCGACTACAACATCCTGATGACATCGGGCATGAGCAGCCTGCCCATGAATGTGCCGGAAGGCAGGGAAGACCTGGCCTATGCCGAGGTAGTGGCGTTATTGCCGAAAGACTGGCCGCTGACCCAGGAGGCTTTCGATAATGAAGACAACTATTGGCCCATCCGCCAGCTCAAAACCCTCGCGCGATTCCCGCACCTGTATGGCACATGGGTAGGGCAGGGCCATACCATAGCCAATGGTAATCCACCGCAGCGGATGTCGCCCAACTGCGCTTTTGAAGGGGTGATCCTACTTCCGGGATTTGTGCTTCCTGAGGAATTCAACACCATCGAAGCAGGCGACAAAGAAATAAACGTACTTACCATGATACCGCTTTATGCAAACGAAATGGACTTCAAGCTGAAAAAAGGTGCAAATGCTCTTCTGCCGCTGTTCGATAAGTACAATGTGGGAGATATAATTGATATCACAAGGCGGGATACCTGCAAAAAGAAATTCGGGTTATTTTAAATATTTATAGTTTAAAAAACGACGAAATGTCACATTGAACGCAGTCGAAATGCGGCATTTTCGTTCTTCGTGCTTCTCGACTGCGCTCGAAGTGACAACCGTTCATCGAACATAAGTTAATTTGGAAAGCTACTTAAATGTACAAATACATAGTATTCGATTTTGACGGTACGCTTGTTGATTCGAGGGGTATATTCCTTTCGCTTTACAACGCGCTGGCTGCAAAATATGGCTATGCCCCAATGACAGCCGATAACCTCGAATACCTGCGAGGCCTCAGCATCGGTGAACGTTGTAAGGTTCTAAAGGTGCCCATGTACAGGCTCCCGTTCCTCGCTTCGGCGGTAATAAAAGGTTACAAAGCCGCTATTCCTTCACTTCAGTTCAATGAGGGCATGCAGGAAATGCTGCGATCGCTATCGGCACAAGGGATGCCTTTTGCGATACTTTCATCCAACTCCAAAAGCAACATAAAGGAATTTTTTACGCTGCGGGAAATGGCTGTCGATGCGGTTTACACCTCGTCCAAAATTTTCGGCAAAGACAAGATGCTCCAAAAATTCCTGAAAGATAAAAGCCTTGATGCCTCAGAAATTCTTTACGTAGGTGATGAAGCCCGCGATATCATTGCCTGTAAAAAAGCCCGTGTAAAAGTAGCCTGGGTAAGCTGGGGTTACGATTCCCATGCCGCTATAACCGGCCTCGAACCGGATCATATTATCAATTATCCGTCGGAATTGCTGGAAATTATTGATCCTGTAAAACCTTAATATAACAAATACAGACACGTTCTGTCATTTCGAACGCAGCTTGCGGAGTGAGAAATCTCCAGACATCTATAAATAATTTAAGATTTCTCCTTCGTGAAATGACATGAAATCGGATTCTAAGCCATAAAAAAGCCACCGTTAGCGATGGCTTGATCTTTTATCTCAGGAGGCTGAAATGTCCCTTTATTTCCGGGGTAATATCGTTTAATTTTATCACATACCAGTAGTCGGTAGCAGGCAGTCGGTGGCCGTTAAAGGTACCATCCCAACCCCGGTTCCTCCTGTTCAGCACTGTTATCAGCTTGCCATAACGGTCAAAGATATCTACTGTTATTTCCGGGAACTGGTTCATTCCCTGCAGGGTAAACTCTTCGTTGATGCTGTCTCCGTTCGGGGTAAAGAATTTAGGGATCACGAATACCAGGAATGTATAGGTGTCCTCGCCGCATCCACTGTTTGAAACGACAGACACCGTATGATAACCGTTTCGGAGATCATAAAAATTCGGCGAATTCTGGTACGGCCCGTTGTCTAATGAATATTCATAATTTTCAGGGTCATTGCCGACCATAACCACGAGGGCATCAGCTGATCTTACGATCACTGTACTGATATCCGGTGCTGTGCGCATACTTGCTGTAAATTCCTTTGAGGCGGTACACCCATCCGGTGTGGTTACAACCACCGAGTAAGTACCGGCTGCGCTTATTGTTATAGTTTTGGTGGTTTCGGTTGTCGACCATAAATACGTTACGCCTGTGACACCGGCATCCAGGTCAACATTCCCGCCCTCACAGAAAAGGACATCTTCATCAGGGCCCAGTGTGGGAAGGAAATGATAGATAACATTTACAGCCTCACGCGTTGCAGAGGTGCAGCCGTTGTTCACCGCTTCAGCATAGAATGTCCTGTCGCCTGTAATCACAGGGCTTTGTATGGTGTTCCCTGTGCCTACGAGGTGGCCTCCTGTTGGGGCATCATACCAGTTTATGGTTCCGTCTGATGGTATACCTTCAAGTGTTGCCCTCACCTGTCCGCACACGTCCACGGTCGCGGTAACTGTAAGTGTTGGCAGTGGCACTACTCTTGCTTCTACTGCGGTTCGGGTTGCCGATATACAGCCTCCCGGGCTCACCACTTCGGCATAATAAGTGGTAGTTGCAGTAAGTACAGGTGTTGTAAAGCTTTGTCCTGTAGCTAATACAGTGCCTCCGGTTGCTGCCGCATACCAGTTGATGGTCCCTGAGGAAGGTACCGCACCGATAGTTGTACTTCCGGTTTCGCATATAACGCCATTACTGGTGGAAGTTATGGTTGGCAGCCCATTTACCGTCACCGTTACCGGCTGCCTGGTCGCTGAAGTACATACGCTTACTGCCTCGGCATAAAAAGTAGTTGTTGTGTTTACAACCGGGCTGGTAATGCTGTTTCCCGTACCGATAAGCGTACCTCCCGTTGCTGTAGTATACCAGTTTACCGTTCCAGCCGATGGTGTGGCCTGTAGCGTTGCTGTTCCCGGGCCGCATAATGTTGGAGGCGTTGTAACCGTCAAGGTAGGGGACGCGCTTATGGTAATACTAACAGCTTTTCGTGTTGTCGAAATACAGGTTCCGTTAGCAGGTTCTGCGTAATAGGTTGTGCCGGCAGTTATAGCAGGTGTGGTAAAGCTGTTTCCAGTACCCACTGCGGTGCCCCCGGTTGCCGAGGTATACCACGTAATTGTAGCCCCTGCCGATGGTGTTGCCTGCAGGGTTGCAGTGCTTCCCGAACAGGTAGCAACCGGTGTAGTTACTGTAGCGGTTGGCAGCGGCGTCACCGTTACCAGTATGGAGGTACGTGCAGCCGATGTACACCCCTCTGCATTAACAGCCTCTGCATAATAAGTCGTGGAGGCATTCAGCACCGGGGTAGTAAAGCTGTTGCCTGTGCCCAAAATGGTACCGCCAGTTGCTGTGCTGTACCAGTTGATCGTAGCAGGTGTTGGGGTACCAACAGAAATAGTGGCAGCCTGCCCGGCACAAACCACCGCAGGGTTAGCAGAATTTATGGTAGGGAGCGCGTTTACCGTAACAGTAACGGGCTGCCTTGCAGAAACGCAGGTTCCGTTGGCAGCTTCGGCATAATAGGTTGTTGTAGCAGTAATTACAGGTGTGGTATAGCTCGTTCCTGTCGCAAGCACTGTGCCGCCGGTAGCTGTGGCGTACCAGTTTACCATACCGGACGAAGCTGTTGCCTGGAGGGTGGCGCTGCCCTGGCCGCATAATGGCGAGGGGGTGGTAACGGTTACGGTAGGCGATGCGCTTACATTAACGATAACAGCGCTTCTTGATGATGAGATACAGGTGCCGTTTACCGCTTCAGCATAATAGGTAGTGGTGGCATTTATGGCGGGCGTGGTAAAATTATTGCCCGTGCCTACTGCTGTTCCGCCGGTTGCTGTGGTGTACCAATTAACTGTAGCCCCTGCCGATGGTGTTGCCTGAAGGGTTGCAGTGCTTCCGTTACAGGTGGTTACCGGAGTAGTTACCGTAAGTGTAGATGTTGGCGTTACGGTTACCTGAACGGATGTACGTGTAGCAGAAACACATCCCTCGGCATTTACCGCCTCGGCATAATAAGTCGTTGTGGCATTCAGTACGGGAGTGGTAAAGCTGTTGCCTGTGCTTAAAAGTGTACCGCCCGTTGCTGCGTTGTACCAGTTGATCGTAGCAGGCGTTGGTGTGCTGACAGAAATTGTAGCAGTTTGTCCGGCGCAGGCCGTTGCCGGGTTGGCAGGGTTTATAGTTGGTAATGCGTTTACAGTAACGGTGGCAGGCTGCCTTGCGGCAGAAATACAGGTTCCGTTGGCAGCTTCGACATAATAGGTTGTTGTTGTAGTGATTACAGGCGTAGTATAGCTTGTCCCTGTGGCAAGTATTGTGCCCCCGGTAGCTGCGGCATACCAGTTCACTACACCTGCCGAAGGTGTAGCTTGTATTGTAGCGCTGCCCTGGCCGCAAAGTGCGGCAGGCGGTGTTACGGTAACGGTAGGCTGTGGCGAGGGGGTGACCACGACCTCAACACGGGTGGCCGACGCACATCCTGTAGATGAGCTTACCGCTTCGGCATAGTAAGAGGTCGTTGCAGTTATGGCCGGAGTTGTAAAGCTCGTTCCTGTCCCTATAGATGTTCCGCCGGTTGGGGTAGTGTACCAATGTACTGTCCCTGCCGATGGTGTTGCCTGTACAGTAGCAGTATTGCCCTGGCAAACGCTTACCGCAGGGTTGGAGGTGGTTACTGTAGGTAATGCGCTTACGGTCGCGGTAACCGGTGTACGGGCTACCGTACTACAGTCGCTTCCGAAAGGCGATGCATAATAGGTGGTTGTCGAGCTTATTACAGGAGTGGTGAATGTAGGACCTGTAGCTACTTCTGTAGCGCCTGTAGCGCTGGTGTACCAATGTATGGTAACATTGTTAGTGGCTACTGCCGAAAGGTTTACGGTACCGCTTCCGCATCGTGTACCCGGGGTGCTCGATGTTATTTTTGCAAAAGTAATCGTTGTGCTTGCCGAGATAGTGATTGGAGGGTCGCCCGGCATGCCTCCATACTCCACTACATAACCCTGTGCGGCATAAGCGCCCGTTGCATCGCCGGTAACCGAAAGGTCATTCCATGAGCCGGGTACACCTATACCGGGTGCGGTAATATGTGCGTAATCTTCGTTATTCTGGTTATTGGGTTCGCCGGTATTCCAAAATGCATACGTAGGGGAAGAGCCTGCAGGGCCGCCATTCCAAAAAATGGTTCCTGCTTCGGGGCCGGTCATCCAGCGCCATACGCCTTCCACTGCCGCGTCGCTTCCGCCTATCCATCCGTTGCCCGATGCCTGAAGGCCGCAAAGCTGTGCTTCTTCAGCCGAGGTTATCGTAGCAAGGTAGCCCTGCAATCCATAGTAGGTGCTGGCCGCAGCAGCTGCCTGCGCATTGGTCCAGGTAATATAGAGTTGGGGTACAAACATATAATAATGGCCTGTGGACGGAAGATAGTTTGCCGCACCCACTGTTATAGAGAAGCTGCGGGTACCCGTTGGGTTAGCATTGTTGTTAGTATATATAACGTCTAATACGGCAGAAATAAAGTCCGCATAAGAGGCGCTTCCGCCTACACCATGCAATGTGAGCTTACCCGCTGCAGCATTCCAAGTGGCAGAAATTGTCGGGTGGCCCGGAAGCAGCGATAAAACGTCCTGTCCGTTTACATAACCTGCAGAGATCTGGATGTAAATATTATCGGTCGTTGTATCATCCGGATCAGTGATATTAAATGCAGTTGCAATATGCATCGGGGTACCGGTGCAATACACCTGGTTTCCGTCGGCAGTAACAAGGGGAGGAGTGTTCTGGGCATTTAATGAAGCTGCCGGCAGGATGCAAAATAAAAGGATTGCAAAAAACGATTGCGTAAAGTTATTCATCCTGTAAAAATTTATCGTAAAATTATTCATTTCGTAAAAGTAGAGAAGTTAGACTACCGCGTACGGGCTGTATAGTTTTTTTGAAAGATATGCCACACTACAACACCCGCACTTACCGAAATGTTGAGGGAATGTTTAGTTCCTAACTGCGGAATTTCTATTGCCCCGGTGCATTGTTGTATGGCTTCCTGCGACACTCCCTTTACTTCATTGCCAAAAATCAGGGCATATTTTGTGTTTTGTTGTGGTTCAAAATCATTCAGGTACACGGCGCCTTCCACCTGCTCAACTGCCCATACTTCGATATTTTCTGCCTGTAACGAAGCAATAACATCCAGTACGTTTTTTTGGTATTCCCAGGCAACAGTTTCCGTCGCGCCGAGGGCGGTTTTGTGTATTTCTTTATTGGGGGGTACGGCGGTAATGCCGCACAGGTAAATCTTTTCGATAAGGAAAGCATCGGCTGTACGAAATACGGACCCTATGTTATGAAGGCTGCGTATATCGTCCAGCACGAGTATGAGGGGTGTTTTTTCGGCATTTTTAAAGTCGCCGATACTCATCCGCCCCAACTCATCGTTGACCAGTTTTCTCATGTAATTTTTTTAGAATAGATGAAAGACAAAAGTAACATAAATAAAAGATTTAGGTAAACTTTAACGTTTTCGGGCGGTATTAATTTGGGCGTGCCGCTTCCGCAGGCTGCAGCGTTGGGCCATCCGCTGTATCCCTCCGCAAGCCTGCCTTTGCCGGCAGGCAGGCTACGGGGATGCCGCTTCTGTCCCTCACGCAGAGCTACACTCATGCCTGATTGTTACGCCCTTTCAGGGCTTGAACCCGCATTGCCGTTATTGCACCCCGGGCGATGCCCAGGGCTAAAAAGTGTCACCCCGTTGGGGTTTGGAAAGTATCCTCTCATTTTATTATTATAATTGTCCTGAAATAGGTTTACAAAAAAAGCATACCTGATTTGAATCACCCGGGTAGGAGTGAAATGCATCTCTTGATTATTATTCTGTAGTCCTGAAAAAGGTTTACACAAATCAAGCAAACAAGTAAGCGTATTATAATTTCCTAATAACCCTGAAAGGGTTTAACCTATTAGCCCTGGCATCGCCCGGGGTTACGAAATGCAGATTGAAAAAAGCCCTGAAGGGGCGTAACCCATAACAAGTATTTTATGTGTGGGATTAAAAGTTACACCCTTTCAAGATTTGCCACCTTGTAAAACGCAACAACCCCGGGCAATGCCCGGGGCTAATAGTATCACGTCTTAGATAATTAGTTGTAAATTACTTCGGCTGCATGCCGGTAGTAATTGCGATCCTGTTCCAGCCATTGATAACGATAACGGCCATGATTACCTCAGCAGTATATTTTTCGCCTAAAACAGCTACAGCTTCATTGTAGGTTTTGTCGGAAACATGGTTTGAGATCAGGGTAACTTCTTCTGTCAGGGCAAGAATGGCCTGCTCTTCTTTGGTAAAGAATGGTGTGTCCCTCCATGCGATCAGTGTAAAAAGGCGTTGCTCTGTCTCGCCCAGCTTTTTGGCATCCCGGTTATGCATATCCAGGCAAAACGCACAGCCATTTATCTGTGACGCCCTGATCTTGATAAGTTCGTAATGATTTTTCGCAAGCCCTGTGCCGGCAATATATTTTTCAAATTGCAGCATCATTTTATAGCCTTCCGGTTCGGTTTCAAATAGGTTCATTCTTTTGTCCATGATTATGTTGATTTAGTATTACAGGACAAAGTTCCTTCACAGAGCCGACAAAAAACTTAAGGTAGTTTAAGAAAGGGCATTTTGCTAATTATAAACTAATACTGTACGTTAATTTGTTGTTTTTTCGAAGTAGAGTCGTTGCAATGCAACGACTCTGCCGTGGCACGAAAGATATTTTGATAATATTTGTTAATCACTTCTTTGCACGCAGCATACTTAAAAATTCGGGTGTCATTCCCAAAAAAGATGCCAACATATACTGCGGTACGCGCTGTACAAATGCAGGATATTTTTGCAGCATCTGCTTATAACTCTCCTCGCTCGTTAAGTTAAAAATATAATGGATGCGCGTAAGCTGTGCCGAATACGCCCTTTCCAGCACCTGCCTGAAATATTTTTCCAATTGCGGTATCTTTTCGAACAGCTCTTCCTGCACGTTACGGTTGATGGCTGCCACAGTTGCGTTCTCGATAGCCTGCAGGTAAAACCCCGAGGGCTGGCCGCTCTTGTAACTGTTGTATTCTGTTATCCACCAGTTCTCAATGCCAAATTGTATTACCTGTTCCACACCCTTTGGCGTGATGAGGTACATCCGCACCAGGCCTTTTACCACAAAATAATTCTCATGGCACACTTCGCCTTCCCGCAGCAGGTGCTCTTTCTTCTTCACCTCCTTTATAGTAAGGTATGAGGTGAGTAGTTCTTCCTCAGCTGCTGTCAGGGTGATGAACTTTTTGATATGGGTAAGGATCTCTGTAAACATCGAAAGATTGTATTAGTAAAGTCTAAATTTAAAAAGAATATTTAACCACATAGGCACATAGCTCTAAGTTGTTTCGAAAGTTAGAAAAATCGTCCTCAATTATAGTTCAACATAGGTATTGAAGCATAGCTTCAATACTATTGCGGGCTTTATGGACAACCCGATCACTATGAAATCTATGTTGCTATGTGGTTAAATTTTAGTTAGTTTTCAGTATGTGAATATATAACTTTTAAGGCCAATAAAAAAGGGGGCTGCCTTTTTGAGACAGCCCCGGAGTTAACTAAAAACAGGCTTACAAAACAAAATATGCGTTCTTCACGGGTTCGATGTGGCGTGTTACCTGCGGCAGCGCCGTTTCATCAAACTCATCGCGGTATTCATATACCATTTGCATCAGGTTCTTTTCGATATTGCACGATATGGTTATCATTGGAGTATCCGTTGGCCTGTTGTCGAAAGGGTCCTGAAGGTGTATAGCCATTTTTTCGATAAGGAAACATGCGGCGGCTATTGTGGCTACTACCGGAATCTGCATCCAGCCAAGGAAATCGGTCAGGCTAAACGGCAGCAGCAGTATGAAAAGGCACAGCGTAAATCTTATATAAAGACTGTAAGTTGTCGGGAATATGGTATTCTTGATGCGCTCGCATTTGCCCATCGAATCGCACAGCCTGGTCAGCGTGTTGTCTATCTCCACCTGTTGGTAGGTATTCAGCTTGCCTCCGTCTTTCGCTCTCCTGAGTTCTTTGGCGTGAAGCATCAGTATGGCATTGGGTACGTGCTTGTGGTTTTTCACAAAGCGCATTTCATTTTCATTAAGCAGTTGGTTAAGTGGTTTGTAGGGGTCTTTCCCGCGAAGGGACTGCGCCAGGGCATAACACCACGCCGACTGCCTTTTGGCAAAGCGTTCCTTAAAGTCATGTGCCTCCGTCGAAAAATCGGGGTCTTTGTAAAAAGAGATCACCTGGCGCAACAGCGAGCGGGAGTCGTTCACGATGCCGCCCCATACAATACGGGCCTCCCACCAACGGTCGTATGCCTGGTTCGACTTGAAAGCCAGCAGCAGCGATATTATGGTTCCTATTATCGTAGGTATCGCAATCGGGATATCTATCGAAAAGGCGTGGTAAAAGTGGTGTATGACCTCAAAAACCACCGTGTAGGCAATAACCAGCGCCAGTTCGACCCTGATCTTACCCAGCACATATTTCATCGGTATTCTTTTTTTTAGCAACATATTCGTTGTGTTTTAAATTAAATCCTTGCCGCCTCTTCGTGTATCGAAAGCATCGGCAGCCCGAAAGCATCATTATCAACAGCCTTTTCTGCTACTGCCTTTTTCGACTTTCGTGTCTCAATCAGCAGGTCGATGCCGTTCCTCTCTATCGCTTCGTTTACAAAAGGGGCAAAATCTTTGTAGCCGTCTTCGGCAACGCTGGCCTGGCTCACTATCTTGAAATCGAATTGCCGGTTCACAAGCTGTTGCAACTCCTTTATACCTATCCGGGCATTATTGCTCTCGAGATAAAGCGCTTTGTTGAAAGCCGGCCGGCCGCACCTGCTGCCAAGATGGAGGATAGGCTTTTTGCAGGTGCTGACCAGCTTACAGAAGTAAGTGTGTATTCTTTTCTTCTCGGCTTTATAGGAAGGTGAGAGGATCACCATATCAGTACCAAGATATTGGAGCAGGTTGCGCAACAATGCCGCCGAAAGCCCGTATTGGTGATGCACATCAAGCGAACAGTTAGCGGATAACGCTACGGCGTTGTAGCATTCATTAAGCAATTCAGACTGTGCCTGTGTAAGTGCCCTTCTTGTTTTCCTTAAAAATTCTGCCGCTGAACCGGCGTCGGGCGCCTCAGTGAGTGTTAGCAATACTATGGTGCAGCTTTTTCCCCTCGCATGCTTTATAGCAGTATCTATAGCATGAAGCGTATCACTTTCAAAAACAGTAGGTATGAGGATGCTTTTCATAGTATGCTCTTTTTAAGTTTATACTACAAAGCAACAACCCGTAAATTAGAATAGATTTAAAATAACATTAGAAAATCCTAAGATTTCATATTAGAATTTTTAATGTTGGGCCTGCCGAATGTTATCGTCACTACGGTACCTTTGTCCGGCTCGGATTGTACAGCAAGCTCGCCGTTATGCATCCGGATGATTTTCATTGCCAATGGCAGCCCGAGCCCATAGCCCGTATAACGTGATGCTTTTTTGCCCCGGAAGAAAGGTTCGTATAAATAAGGTACATCCTCAGGCGGTATGCCTATGCCTATATCGGTAATTACGACTTTTATGTTGTTTTTGTCTGCCGTAAGAGCCACAAACACTTCATTGTTATCGGAATACTTTACACCGTTGGCAATAATATTCCCTACGGCCAGTTCCAGCAATGGCTTATTGCACGGCAGTATCAGGAGTGATTCGTCCTCCGGCATATTGCTTAAAATGATGCTGATGCGGTTGTTTGGGTAGAGCCTGTCGAGGTCGCCCTTTACATCCATCAGCAGCTCATCGATGCGTGCCACATCCTGCACCTGCTTTTTCCCGTCGTAACCGGTTTGGGTAAGTTTCAGCAGGCTTTCGGTCAGATTAGAAAGGCGTGTGGCCTGCCGCCCGATGCTTTCCAGGGCGCTGCTGTATTCTTCTGCCGAACGCTCCTTAAGCAGGGTAACTTCGGTTTCTGCCATTATGGTAGCTATGGGCGTTTTCAGCTCATGCGATGCATTATTGATAAAATTGGCTTGGATCTCAAAAGAAGTTTCCAGCCTGTCCAGCATATCGTTGAATGTATGTGTAAGCGCAGCGATCTCATCCGAATCTTCAGTACCGGTAAGAGGCAGCCGGTTGTGAAGGTTGGAAGCGCTGATGCGGTTCACCTCCTGCGTAATCCTTGCCACCGGGTTGATGACCCTTTTGGCCAGGAAGCGCCCAAGGAAATAGGCCAGTATTACAAAGGCCAGCCCGCCAAAGATCATGATGCGCGTAAGGTACAGGCTCGTAGTATTGCCCCGGCGGTCTTTTGCAGTAACGATGACCATGTACTGGTTGCGGCCTTCATTAAATATCTGCGCATAATAATACTGGTAGCCTTCCTGCTCCGACCCCGAGCCGTTCTTCATCACGCTTTGATAAAAATCGGGAGAGAGGTGCAGGTCGGTGTTATATTCAAACGAGTTGGAGCCGTTCACGCGCAGCACATAGTCTTTTTCATTGATCATTTCTTCCAAGCCGTTGGCTTTAAATTCCCTAAAGTATTCTGCCTTTAAAGGGTCGTGCTGGTAGTGTATCGAAGCTACTATTTTCGCCCTGTCCTGTAACCTTTTCAGGAAATAATAGCTATTGTTCTGCTGAAAAAGGAAGAACACCACAAAGCACAACAGCAACGTACTGACAACCGAGAGGGCTACATAGGTTATGGTAATCTTCTTTCTTATCTGCATATTATGGCTTTATCACATATCCAAGCCCTTTTATGGTGTGGATCAGCTTGTTGTCGTAGGGTTTGTCAATCTTTTTGCGGAGGTAATTGATATATACGTCCACCACATTAGTGTTCATATCGAAGTTGATGTTCCATACATTATCCAGTATCTTTTCCCGCGAAAGTATCATACCCGAGTTTTTTGCCAGGTAGTACAGCAGCAGGAACTCCTTTGCGGTGAGCGGTATGGTATCGCCAGCCCGTGTTACCGACTTGGCATTGAGGTCTATTATAAGGTCATCTACTTCAATAATTTCAGCCGGTTTTTGCGCCTGCCCGGCCCTGCGCGCCAGTGCGTTGATGCGCGCCTCGAGCTCGGTGAACTTAAAAGGCTTGGCCATATAGTCATCTGCCCCGGAGTTGAGGCCCGACACAATATTCTCACTGCTGTCCAGTGCCGTAAGCATGAGTATCGGCACAAAATTACCGGCAGCGCGGAGACGGCGGCATATCTCGATACCGTTGATGTCCGGCAGCATTACATCCAGCAACACCACATCGAAGCTATTACCTTCCAACAGCTGCAATGCCGTAGTCCCATCAAGGGCAGCGCTCACATCATGGCCGCGTTCGGAAAGGCCTTTGCGGATAATGGAGAGCAGGTTGGGTTCGTCTTCTACTATAAGCAGCTTCATTCGGTAGGAAAAGGTTTAACCACAAAAATAGAAATTCAAATGTTAAAGGCTTCTAAATTAAAACAGGGCTGTGCCGATTTATGATATTCGTAAAAGATATATATAAATTTCAGGAATTGTTTTCCTGTGGCAGGCGTTGCACCGCAAGTCTAAGACAGGATTTTAGAACGACAAAAGCAGCCCGAAAGCTGCTCTTGTACCCCTAAAATGTAACTGGAAATTATTTTGCTACAGCAGTATTAGCAGCATCATACATCAGGTTGATATCGTCATTAGTATAATCGGTAAACTGGTCCGGTGACTGGTCAAAGCCCATCCCTTCCTGAATGATCACGCTGCTTTCGCCTGTAGTGATGCCAACGGTGAATGAAAGTTTTCCTTTGGTGTCAGCTTTCATGAACGCTGTAGGCTTGTCATCTACAAGTTTATCGAAACTTGGATTTAGCTCTTTATCCGTAGATAGTACTTTGATATTTCCCACAGCCTCTTCAGCGGTGCCTTCGTTTTTTGATACCGTCAACTTGAACCTTTTGCCACCGTATACAAACAGTTCGCCTTCGGTAGTACTCTTGATGATTTTAGCATCTTTTGGCGCTTTCAGGATAATTGGGATGCCTTCGCCACTTAGGTCAAGGTCTACAAATTCAGAGCCTACCAATGGCTTGTCCTCTGCAGCAGGAGCCTCTGTTGCTGCTTCCGTTTCCGTTCCTTCTTTAGCTTTGTCGCCTTTGCAGCTATATGTTGTAAAAGCCAGTGCCGCGATCGCGCTTAATAAAAATAACTTGTTTTTCATGATGTTGTGATTTGTGATTGAATTATTGGTTAATGGTCGATTCGAAGCCAAAGATATGGTAAAGTACTTTGCGATTTTTCGTCGATGAATATTTGTATCACAACAAACAATATTCGCGCTTACTAACTGAATATTCGTTTTTACAAGGCAGGAAACCGTATTAGCCTGAATGTCAAAATTAAGACAATGGGTTTATAATCTTAAGTTAGTCGTTGCAATGCAACGACTCTACAACGTTGTTTAATCTGTATACGTTAATAAAGTTTAATGTGGCGTAGAGGCGTTGCAATGCAACATCTCACATATGGTTATATCCAACCCACGTTATTAGGCAATAATTATTTAACTTGCGGCTCAAACTGAACAAACTATGAAACTATTACGATTACTGGTACTGTTGCTTGCCTTTCCTGCCTTAGCGCAGCAGGGCGGCATGTGGATACCTTCCCTGCTGAAAGGGATGAATGAAAGTGAGATGAAGAGCCTGGGCATGAGAATGACGGCTGATGACATTTATTCTGTCAACCATTCGAGCCTGAAGGATGCTGTGCCGCAATTTAACGGCGGTTGCACTTCGGAGGTCATTTCGTCTAAAGGGCTGCTGCTTACCAACCACCACTGCGGTTTTGGCGAGATACAGGCGCACTCTACGCTTGAGCACGATTATATTACCAACGGCTTCTGGGCCATGAGCCTTGAGGAAGAGCTGCCGAACCCTGATGTGGTGGTAACTTTTATCGTGCGTATTGAGGATGTAACTTCAAAAGTGCTCGACGGCACACAATCCATCACTGCCGAGAAAGACAGGCAGAAGAAGATACAGGACAACATTGCATCGCTAACTAAAACGCTTCCGAAAGAATCGTGGCAGGAAAACAGCATCCGTACGTTTTACGAAGGCAACCAGTACATGCTGTTCGTTACCGAAACATTTAAGGACATCCGCCTGGTGGGTGCGCCGCCTTCCTCTATAGGAAAGTTCGGTTCGGATACCGATAACTGGGTGTGGCCAAGGCATACAGGCGATTTTTCGCTGTTCCGCATCTATGCGAATAAGGACAACAGGCCCGCCGAGTATTCTAAAGACAACGTACCGTATACACCAAAACATTACTTCCCAATATCATTGGGCGGCGTTAAGGAAGACGATTTCATGCTGGTGTTTGGCTATCCTGGGCGTACCACAGAGTACCTGCCTGCCGTAGCGGTAGAGCAGATCGTGAACGTGCTCAACCCTGCGAAAATAGAAGTACGCGATGCCGCACTGAAAGTAGCCGATGGCTTTATGCGTAAAGACCAGGCCATCAAAATACAGTATGCCGCTAAGTACGCAAGCATTGCCAACTACTGGAAAAAATGGATAGGGGAGACACAGGGCCTTAAGAAAAGCAATGCTGTGGCGCTGAAAAAAGCCGAAGAGGCTGCATTTATGGCAAGGGTAGCAAAAGCGGGGAAACAGGGCGAATATGGCACCCTGTTCACCGATTTCGAGAAGAACTACAAAGAGATAGAGCCTTACACACTGGCTCGCGATTATTTCATGGAAGTTGCATTGCGCAATACCGAGCTGCTTACCATAGGCTACAGGATGTACCAGTTGGAGCAGGCTTATACCGCACGCGGCGAGCAGGCTTTTAATGACCGCAGGAACAACACCATTGCAGCGCTTGAAGAGACTTATAAAGATTATAACAAGAATGTCGACGAAAAGGTGTTCGAGCAGCTAATAGCGCTTTACGGTACCAAATCGCCTAAGCAATTCCTGCCGCAGGAGGTTATAGGTGCCGACTACAAGGCGCTGACCGCATCGGTTTACGGTTCTTCGAAGCTTACTTCCTATGCAGGTGCAAAAGAGCTTTTGAGCGGCGACGGCAAAACCGTTATCGAAAAACTGAATGCTGATAAAGGCTACCAGTTGGTAAAAGCCATGGCCGATGCCTACAGCACTAAAGTCGCGCCAAAATATGACGAAATCAACTTGAGGATCGCTTCATTGCAGCGCACCTATATGAAAGGCATACTCGAGCTAAGCCCGAAAGATGCCCGTATATTTCCTGATGCCAACAGCACGCTAAGGGTTACTTATGGCAAAGTGAACGGCTACGAGCCAAGGGATGCGACTTACTACCAACCGCTGACTTACCTGGATGGCGTTATTGAAAAATATGTTCCGGGCGATTATGAATTTGACGTGCCATCAAAACTGATTGACCTGTATAATAAGAAAGACTACGGCCGTTATGGCGAGAAAGGCAGGATGCCGGTTTGCTTTATTGGTACTAATCACACCACCGGCGGCAACTCGGGCAGCCCTGCTATCGATGCAAAAGGTAACCTGATCGGCCTCAATTTTGACCGTGTGTGGGAAGGCACGATGAGCGACATTCATTACGACCCTTCCATCTGCCGGAATATCATGGTAGACATCCGTTACGTACTGTTCATCATCGATAAATTTGCGGGCGCAAAGCACCTGGTGGACGAGATGAAAATCGTAAATGCGAAGAAAAAATAGCACATGATATTTCTGCGGACTGACTAGTAGTTGGTGATAAAATAACAGCATATGTATTTACCGGGCTCCCGGGCCTTTATAATAAGGGTATGGGAGGGAAAAAGTTGTATTTAAACAGCTGTATGTCAGTATTTAAAGGCCTTAAAAAAAATTTAGCGCTAAATATTTTGTGATATTAAAAAATTTATATCTTTGCCTCGAATTAATAATTAACCTTTATAATTTAGTAAGATGAAAAAAATCGTATTAAGCCTTGCGCTAGTAGCTATGATGAGTGTATCTGTTGTTTCTTGTAAAGATGCAGCTAAAGAAGAGCCTACAACTGAAGAAACTAATGTTGAAACTACAGTTGAAACTCCAGCTGAAACTCCGGCTGAGACTCCAGCAGATTCTACAGTTAAAACAACTGATTCAACTGCAGTTAAAACTGAAACTACTACAACTCCTGCTGCTCACTAAGAATCGCAAGACTATAGTAATAAAGAAGCCTTTCGCATTGCGAAGGGCTTTTTTTATGGACAATTAAACCAGATCAGGCTATGACCAAATCAGATTTAGACACAATTATTGAAATTACAAATAAGGCTACTAAAGCGCCATGGACTTCTTATAGTGAAGGGAGGGATTTTGAGAGCGGGAGCAGCTTTATCATGACCGGATGGGCGATGACAGGGGTTATGATATGGAATTGCCACATCTAAGAGAAGAAGACCAGGATTTTATTGCTATGGCAAGAAATGTGCTGCCGGAATTGGTGAATGAAATCCTCAGGCTGCAGAAAATTCTGGAAGACAATTCCATTCTGTTTTAGCTATAAAAAAAGCCCCAACAATGTTGAGGCTTTGTACTGTGTACTCAAGGTGGGACTTGAACCCACACGGGCATTGCTGCCCACTGGATTTTAAGTCCAGCGTGTCTACCGATTCCACCACTCGAGCTTAAAAAGGTTGAGCGAAAAACGGGATTCGAACCCGCGACCTCCACCTTGGCAAGGTGGCGCTCTACCAACTGAGCTATTTTCGCATTATGTCAATTACCGTTGTTTTGTTTGGTATTGCGGTTGCAAATGTAACACATAAATTCAATTTTGCAAGGCTTTTTTCAAAAAAAATTCACTCAAAAATATAATGTTCTGATAGCGTTTGGCTTACTATTGAAAGTTTTTTAATCTCTTTGGGATTTCTCCACTACGCTACGCTCCGGTCGAAATGACACAGACTCCAAAACTGAAAACTGCGACCTGCCTTTGCCGGCAGACAGGCTGAAAACTGCGACTGCGACTGAAAACTTTACTTCACCAGCATCCGCTTGATCTCATTCAGCTTCATCAATGCCTCAACGGGCGTAAGCGTATTGATGTCGATGTTCATGATCTCCTCTTTTATTTCTTCGAGTAGCGGGTCGTCAAGGTTAAAGAAGCTTAACTGCAGTTCGTCTTTGGCAACGGCTTTCATATTACCTAATGCTTCGCCCGAATGGTCTTTTTCCAGTTTCTTTAGCATCTTTTGGGCTTTCTGTATCACCGTTTGCGGCATACCCGCCATTTTGGCCACGTGGATACCAAAGCTGTGTGCAGAGCCGCCTTTTACCAGCTTACGGATAAACAGCACCGTGTCTTTTAACTCTTTCACCGATACATTATAATTCTGTATCCTGCTGAAGATGTCCTGCATTTCGTTCAGCTCGTGGTAGTGCGTTGCAAAAAGGGTCTTGGGCTGGGCAGGATGCTCGTGCAGGAATTCGGCAATGGCCCATGCGATAGAGATACCATCATAAGTACTTGTACCGCGGCCTATCTCATCTAATAGTATCAGGCTGCGGTCGGAAATATTGTTCAGGATGCTTGCCGTCTCGTTCATTTCCACCATAAAGGTCGATTCGCCCATTGAGATGTTATCCGATGCTCCAACACGGGTAAAGATTTTATCAACCGTACCCATGCGCACACTTTCCGCAGGTACAAAGCTACCCATTTGCGCAAGCAGTACTATAAGGGCAGTCTGGCGAAGGATAGCCGACTTACCCGACATATTCGGCCCCGTGATCATGATGATCTGCTGTTGGGAGCGGTCGAGGAACACATCATTGGCAATATAAGGCGTACCGACAGGAAGCTGTTTTTCGATAACAGGGTGGCGGCCATTTTTGATGTCGAGCTCAAAGCTGTCGTCTATCTCCGGGCACACATATTTGTTTTCGATGGCAAGCTGCGTAAACGATGCCAGGCAGTCCATTTGTGCAATAAGGCTCGCATTGAGCTGCACCGGCTTTATATAGGTCGCGATCCAAACCACAAGCTGCTCGAATAATTGGGTTTCCAGATGGTGTATCTTTTCTTCGGCACCAAGTATCTTGGTCTCGTATTCTTTCAGCTCTTCGGTAATGTAGCGCTCGGCATTCACAAGGGTTTGCTTGCGTATCCATTCAGCAGGCACTTTGTCCTTATGCGTATTGCGTACCTCAATATAGTACCCAAACACATTATTGAACGATATTTTAAGCGATGATATGCCCGTCAACTCCGATTCACGCCTTTCTATCCCTTCCAGGTATTCCTTGCCCGAATAAGCAATGCTGCGCAGTTCGTCCAGTTCCGGGTGGATGCCCTTGGCTATGGCATTCCCTTTACTAATGGCAACGGGAGCCTCTGGATGTAGTGTGGCTTTTATCTTTTCGCGAAGCAGGTCGCAGGCATGCAGGCTGTCGCCAATGGCTTTCAGCGCCTCGTTGTTGCTTTCGAGAGCCAATTGCTTTATCGGCACGATGGCATCGAGCGAATCTTTCAGGTAAATGACTTCGCGCGGAGACACTTTACCGGTGGCTATTTTCGAGATTAGCCTTTCCAGGTCGGATATCTGCTTTATCTGCTGCTGTATCTTTTGCAGCGTACTTTTATTTTCTTTCAGGTAAGCTACCACTTCATGGCGCGCCCTTATTTTGTTGGCATCCTTTAGCGGAAGCGCCAGCCAGCGTTTCAGCAACCGGCTCCCCATGGGAGAAAGTGTGCGGTCGATCACATCCAGCAATGTTACGGCATTTACGTTCGGGCTTTGGTACAGCTCCAGGTTGCGTATGGTAAAACGGTCCATCCATACATAGGCATCCTCTGCAATACGCTGGATGGCCGTGATGTGCTGCACTTTGTTGTGCTGTGTTTCCGAAAGGTAATACAGCACCGCGCCGGAGGCTATGATGCCTTCCTGCAATTCCTCAATCCCAAAACCTTTCAGCGAGTTGGTGCCAAAATGCCCCGTCAGGCTGTCAAAGGCATAATCCTCTTTATACACCCAGTCCTCCAGGAAAAAGGTATGGTAGTCGTCGCCAAACGTATCGCGGAAATTGGTTTTCTCATTCTTTGGCACCAGCACCTCGCTCGGGCTGAAATTTTGTAACAGCTTGTCGATATATTCCTCGTTGCCCTGCGCGGTAAGGAACTCGCCCGTAGACACATCCAGGAACGATATCCCCATATTTTTGCGCCCGAAATATACCGAGGCCAAAAAGTTATTTGATTTGGAGTGCAGTACCTCATCGTTCATCGATACACCGGGAGTTACCAGTTCGGTCACGCCGCGCTTCACGATGGTCTTGGTCATTTTCGGATCTTCCAGCTGGTCGCATATCGCCACTCGGAGCCCGGCCTTTACCAGTTTCGGGAGGTAGGTATTCAGTGAATGGTGCGGAAACCCGGCCAGCGCCGTTTCGGTTTCGCTGCCTGCCCCGCGCTTGGTGAGCACGATACCCAATATCTCCGCCGCCCTTACAGCATCTTCGCCAAAGGTCTCATAAAAATCGCCCACACGGAACAGCAGGCACGCATCGGGATATTTCACCTTAATAGCGTTGTACTGCTTCATTAACGGGGTTTCCTTCGCGGACTTTTCTTTAGTAGCTGCCAATGTAAAGGGTATGATTTGATTAAGAGGCGAATTTACTCAAATTCCGAAAAAGAAGCGCAAGGGTGTTTGTAAATGGTGGATAACTTCTATTCTATTTCAGATTTCAGAAGGCAGATTTCAGATTGAGCTTCACTCATGCCGAAGGGGTAAGTTTATATTAGGCGTGCCACATCCCGGCTTCACCCAGCGCAGTGGCCGGGCCATACGCTGTATCCCTCCACTGCGCTGCGGGGATGCCGCTTCTGTCCCTCAAGCGGAGCTACACTCATGCCGGAAAATTGCGACGAATTGAATAAGCTATTAGAAATCACACCACCACCTTCATCAATCCCCTGTTATGCACCGTATACCCTTTAGACAAATACAATTTTTGGGCAACAACATTATGCCCTTCAATCTCAAGGTAAATTATTTTAATAGATAATAATTTTCCCTGTTCATATATAAAGTCTAACGTTAACCTGCCCAGTCCCAATCCGCGTGCATCGGGCGAAATGAAAAGCTCATCCAAAAACGCGATCCTCCCTTTATATTCAAACGAAAAAACGAATGTAAGGATTGCATAGCCCACAGGTTTCCCTTCATGTAAGATCACCCAGCCACGGCCCAGGCTCTCATTCTCTGTAAATTCCAAAAACAAATCCCTCGACACCGTAGCATCAATAGGGTAGTTGTCGATGGCATAGAATTCTTCCATCATGCCCACTACAGCGTGTGCATCGGCTTGTTCGAAAGGCTTAAACACCGGTTTCATTAGCAATATGGTTTATGATGATGCCTACAGCACCACGGTTCATCGATACAAAAGTGCCAGCAATATGGCCTGTTTCCCAACGCTGGTCATCGTTGTGGGTAAGCAGGGATAAAGCATCTTCCATTTCCTGTTTGTTTTTAACGGAAATACAGCCGCCCATATTTACCAATGCTACCGCTTCCGGAAACTTTTGGTGGTTGGGCCCAATGATGACCGGTACCTCGAAAGCCGCAGGTTCCAGTATATTGTGCAACCCTGCGGTGCCGAACCCGCCGCCTACATACGCCACATCGGCATAGCTGTATATTTTGGTCAAAAGCCCTACGGTATTGATGATCAGTACATCATAATCCGCAAGGTTTTTGCCTTCTTTTTCAGTGAATAAAACAGCTGGTTTGGTAATGCTTTGCTGCAATGCCGGCACATGCGCAAAAGTATGCGGAGCGATAATAAATTTAGTGCCCGTGGACGAATTGATATAATCCGTAAACATCGTTTCATCTTTGGGCCACGAGCTCCCGAAAACAACCGTGATCTTTCCATCAATAAACTCTTCTATAAAAGGCAGGTTGTTGTCTCGTTCCAGTATCTCGCTTACGCGGTCATAGCGGGTATCGCCACTTATGGTCGCATTGGTAAACCCTATGGTTTGCAGCAGCTTTTTAGAGCTTTCATATTGCACGAAAAAATGAGTGAACGCCTTCAGTGCATCCCTGTAAAAACCACCATACCATTTAAAGAACGCCTGCTTCTCCCTGAACATCCCCGAAATAAGGTAAGTAGGCGTGTTGTGTTTCCTAAGCTCATTGAGGTAATTCGGCCAAAACTCATATTTGATGAAGAAAACAAGCTCAGGGTGGGCGAGGGCAACGAATTTTTTGGCATTTGCCAGTGTATCCAGTGGCAGGTAAACCACTACATCGGCATCTTTGGTGTTCTTTCGCACCTCATAACCCGAAGGCGAAAAAAACGACACGACTATCTTGTGGCCGGGATACATGGCTTTTACTTTTTGCATCACCGGCAGGCCCTGCTCATATTCGCCCAGCGAGGCGGCATGGAACCAGATCACCTTATCCGAAGCGGCAATTTTTTGCGAAAGCGTATCGAAAACCACTTTCCTGCCTTCTACGAACAATTTGATCTTGGGTATAAAAAGCGCTATAAGTTTCAGGTGCCATCCGGCAATTACGGTGAGCAGGTTATATATAAAAAGCATGCCTTGAATATTGATGCGCTAAATTACATATTTTCATTGGCAGGCAGTCATTTAATTAGTAGTTTTGCGTGACTTTAATACTTCGCAGATAATGAAAAAAATACAGATGGTCGACCTGAAAAGCCAGTACGACCGCATAAAAGATACCGTAAATGCTTCCATTCAGGAAGTGCTCGACAATACTGCCTATATCAACGGCCCGCAGGTACAAAGCTTCCAGAAAAACCTGGAAGATTATCTTGGCGGCAAGCACGTAATACCTTGTGCTAATGGTACCGATGCCTTGCAGATAGCTATGATGGGCCTTGGCCTGCAGCCGGGCGATGAGGTGATTACAGCCGATTTTACCTTTGCTGCCACGGTTGAAGTGATTGCGTTATTGCAGCTTACCCCGGTCCTGGTGGATGTGGATGCCGATACGTTCAATATTTCCATAGAAGCGATAAAAAAAGCGATCACGCCAAAAACAAAAGCAATCGTGCCGGTACATTTGTTCGGGCAGGCAGCCGATATGGAAGCTATTATGGCGCTTGCCAAAGAACATAACCTGTATGTAATTGAAGATAATGCGCAGGCTATAGGGGCGAATTATAAATATGCAGGTGGGTCTAAAAAGAAAGTGGGAATGATTGGCCACGTGGCTTCAACATCATTCTTCCCGTCTAAAAATCTGGGCTGCTATGGCGATGGCGGCGCGATATTCACCACTGATGATGCCCTTGCCCACGCACTTCGCGGTATTGTAAACCACGGCATGTATGTGCGTTACCACCACGATGTGGTAGGCGTGAACTCAAGGCTCGACAGCATACAGGCAGCAGTGCTTAACGCAAAGCTTCCGTTGCTTGATGGCTATAACGATGCCAGGCAAACAGCTGCCGAAAAGTACAGCGCTGCTTTTGCAGGCCATGACAATATCATTACACCTATAGTAAAAGGCGACAGGGACAGCCACGTTTTCCACCAATATACGCTTAGGATCATTGATGCCGACCGCGATGCACTAATGCAGCACCTTTTAGATAAAGGCATTCCGTGTGCAATCTATTACCCTATTCCCCTGCACAACCAAAAAGCTTATGCTGATGTACGCTATAACGAAGCCGATTTCCCGGTAACCAACCAGTTGGTTAAAGAAGTGCTTTCCCTGCCAATGCATACCGAACTGGATGATGAGCAGATAAAGTTCATCACGGATAGCGTGTTGGAATTTTTAAATAAGTAACCCAGATAGTCTAACAATCTAATAATCTAATAATCTTGAAAAAAATACTGGTAACCGGCGGCCTTGGGTTTATAGGATCGCATACGGTAGTAGAACTGCAGAATGAAGGCTTTGACGTAGTAGTAATAGACGACCTTTCCAACGCTGAAGCTGGTGTTGTAGATGGTATTGCTGCTATTACAGGAAAAAAACCGGAGTTTGAAAAGATCGACCTTCGCGACAAAGCAGCAGTACAGCAATTTTTCAAAAAATATCCCGATGTATCGGGCGTTATACACTTTGCTGCCTCGAAGGCGGTTGGCGAAAGTGTAGAAAACCCGCTATTATACTATGAGAACAATATAGGCTCACTGGTATACCTGCTGCAGGAACTAAATAAAAAGCCCGAAGCGCAATTTATCTTCAGTTCGTCGTGCACTGTATACGGCCAGGCCGAAAAGATGCCCATCTCAGAAGATACACCGGTACAGCCTGCAATGTCGCCGTATGGCAATACCAAGCAGGTAGGTGAGGAGATTATACAGGACGTAGCCAAAGCGACTAGTATCAATGCCATTTTATTGCGGTATTTCAACCCGGTCGGCGCGCATGAATCGGCGAACATAGGGGAGCTGCCACTTGGGGTTCCACAAAACCTGGTGCCATTCATTACACAGACCGCGATCGGGATGAGGGAGCAGCTATCCGTGTTCGGGGATGACTACAACACGCCAGACGGTACCTGCATCCGCGATTACATCCATGTGGTAGACTTAGCAAAAGCCCACGTTACTGCCCTACAGCGCCTTATCAATAAGGCCAATGCCGAGAAGGTGGAGGTGTTTAATTTGGGTACCGGAAAAGGCAGCAGTGTGCTCGAAGTGATACATGCCTTTGAAAAAGCCACAGGCCAAAAACTCAATTATAAGATAGTGCCCAAAAGGCCGGGCGATGTTACCGAAGCGTACGCAGACACTACTAAAGCCAACAATGTACTAGGCTGGAAAGCAGAGCTTTCATTAGAAGATGCCCTGGCTTCTGCCTGGAAATGGGAACAGAAAGTGAGGGGGAAAGAATAGTCGCAGTCGCAGTTTTCAGTCACAGCCTGCCGGCATAGGCAGGTCGCAGTTTACAGTTAAGACTGACTTCAAAATAAATAGTAGAGCCGTTGCATTGCAACGGCTCTTTAACTTTTCGTAGGTAACAGTTTTTACGCTCCTGCGGTTTCAGCTTCCTTATCTATCTTTTTCACCAATCCCTGCAGCACATTGCCCGGGCCCACTTCGGTAAATAAAGTAGCGCCGTCAGCGATCATGTTCTGTACGCTCTGTGTCCAACGTACCGGTGCAGTAAGCTGTATGATGAGGTTGGCTTTTATGTCTTCAGGATCGGTCACTGCGGTTGCCGTCACGTTTTGGTACACAGGGCAAACCGGTTTAGAGAATGTAGTTTTCTCAATGGCTGCAGCAAGCTCTTCGCGCGCAGGCTCCATCATCGGTGAGTGAAACGCGCCGCCTACCGGCAGGATCAATGCCCTTTTGGCACCCGCAGCCTTCATGGCCTCACATGCCTTTTCTACTGCTGAGGTCTCACCCGAGATAACAAGCTGTCCCGGACAGTTATAATTGGCAGGCACTACTACGCCGTCAATAGAGGCGCAAACGTCTTCCACAACTTTATCTTCAAGGCCTAGTACCGCTGCCATAGTAGATGGGGTGATCTCACACGCTTTCTGCATGGCAAGCGCCCTTTGCGAAACCAGCTTCAGGCCGTCTTCAAAGGTCAGCGCACCGGCAGCCACAAGTGCAGAAAATTCGCCAAGCGAGTGCCCGGCTACCATCTCCGGCTGGAAATCCGCGCCAAGCGTTTTGGCCTTTATTACCGAATGGAGGAATACCGCAGGTTGCGTTACCTTGGTCTCTTTCAGTTGGTCGGCCGTGCCTTCAAACATAATATCCGTGATGCGGAAGCCCAGTATTTCGTTGGCTTTCTCAAAAAGTTCCTTTGCTTCTGCCGAGCTTTCATACAGGTCTTTGCCCATCCCGGTAAACTGGGCGCCCTGGCCCGGAAATACATATGCTTTCATATTTGTTTCGGTTAGTTTTGTTTTGACAAAAATAAGAATAAAAGCATGCTAACTGAAAACGGGAATTATTTATATTTGATTGGATAGTTATCATGTTGAAACTAAATAAACCTAAAAAAGATGGATATATCTTATGAAAGGTCTTTTGAAAAGTTAGGCGGTATCCCCGATGCAAAAATTGATGTTGATAGCTTCAAAGACTATTTGAAACGACATTCTATTGACCTGCCGAAGGATATTTTCGATCTTTTGGCAGATCATAGTGGGGAATATTTTAAGAATGATATAGAAATTACAAATGTTGAGCTGGTTCCGACAGCATCTTCGGGCAAGATCGGTTTGGGGTCAATAGTAAATGCCAATGATATAAAAGATATCATTCAAATAATAGGATATCTGCCGGATGATGTGTTTCCGGTAATGGAGGGCAGTGCTGGCGATCACATAGTCGTTGGTATTGGTAGATCAAATTATGGGAAAATGTATTATTGGTATCATGAGGCTAATTATGGTGAAGAGATGACCCTTATTTTTAATTCTTTTAAAGATTTTGTAGATAACCTGCAACAGGTTGAAGATGATAACGATGACCCAAGGGAAGTTGTAGGCTTTTGGCTTGATCTGTGATCTGTATGGTTTCATTTGTAACTTTATCCTCTCTTTGCATACTAATACTTCAAACACAAAAAACATCATGAACAAATACATTGCGGCATTCATTATTGCATTATTCGGTTTCCTGCTATTTTATTTCGGCCTGCCGGTCATTAGCTATGGCTTCATCGGCTTTGCCGTGATCCTGCTTTTCCTTATTTCGCTTGCAATCCTTTTCACTGGTTTCGAGGTGTCGGCAAAAAAAGTGGTGCCGAAATTCTCTGCTTTCCATAAGGTGCTTTTCGCGGCAGCAGCAATATTGATCGTATACATAGTAATATTTCCTTTATTTACCACCCTGCCTATGTTTCGTAGCGAGTCGTACCGCAACCTCATTGGCAAAGTGCATTCCGGCAAAGAGATGTCAAACCACATTGCGCCCATATCCATCAATAAGGTAAGGGTCGTAGATGAGGAGTTGGCGCACCTTCTTGGCGAAAAAATATTAGGCTCCGATCCCGCGCTGGGCAGTAAGTCGGAACTGGGTGAATTCTTTATACAGAAAGTAGGTGACGAACTGTATTGGGTAGCGCCGTTGTTGCACTCGGGCTTTTTTAAATGGCTGAATAATTCAGAAGGTACCGAAGGCTATGTAATTGTTTCGGCTACCAACGAGCGCGACGTAAAGCTGGTACAGAACCTTGGTGGCAAAGACCTTAAGATAAAATACCAGCCGGGCGCTTATTTTGGCAGTTATGTAGAAAGGCACCTTTATTTTAATGGATATGCCACAGTTGGGCTTGCCGATTTCAATTTTGAGATCAACGACCAGGGCAAGCCGTATTGGGTGGCAACACGATATAAAAAAGAAATCGGCTTTAGCGGTAACGATGCTACCGGTATCGTACTCGTAGATGCACAGACTGGCGCTATTGAGGAATATTCCATAGCCGATGCGCCTAAGTGGGTAGACAGGATACAGCCGATATCATTCATCATCGACCAGCTTTCCGATTGGGGCGAATACGTTCACGGCTACTGGAACTTCTCGAATGAAAATAAGCTGATGATCACCGAAGACCTCACGCTGGTTTATGGCGAAGATGGCAGGTCGTACTGGTACACTGGGGTTTCATCAGTAGGTAAGGAAGAATCGGCGGTTGGTTTTGTGCTGGTAGATACCCGAACCAAGGTGGCAACTATGTACAACCAAAGTGGCGCTACCGAATATGCTGCACAGCGTTCTGCCGAAGGTAAAGTACAGGAAAAGGGATATAAAGCTTCATTGCCTATCCCGTATAATATCAATGGCATTCCAACGTATGTAATGACGCTGAAAGATGGCGGCGGACTGGTAAAAATGTATGCCATGGTGGCCATCGGCGATTATACCATTGTGGGTGTTGGCAACACTATGCGCGAAACGCTGATGTCCTACAAAAATGTGTACAACATGGCTGGTAACCGCATAAACCCTGACGATAAAGACACGAGAAAAACCCTGAAAGCAGTGGTGGGCCGCATCCAGAGCGACATCAAGAACGGCAATAGCTTCTATTACTTTACGGTAAGCAATTACCCAAAAATATTCATTGGCTCGTCACAATTGTCCAACGAGTTCCCGGTAACGGTGGTGGGCGACAGCATCAATATTTCTTTTGATGTGGATAATGAAGACGTAATCGATGTTACGACTTTTGATAATTTGATGATAGGGAAGAAGTAACACATGATGAAACAACGTTGCAGAGGTGGTGTATTGCAATGTCTCAATATGATAAATCCTTCCGTAATTCGGGAGGATTTTTTATTTACTTATATACTGATTTATCTTAATATCAAAATAAGCCGTATCATACATTGGCATCATCGAATAGAAAAAATCTTTGCGGACTTTAGGGTCGGAGGGTAGTGTAACGCAGTGAAGGTCTTTCTCCAGTATTTTCCATATCAGTTCGGTACAAAAAAGCTCACTGTCATCGTCAATGGTACCTTTATGGTCGAAAGGGATGTGCTTTGCAAGGTAGCCTTCCGCAAGCTGCGCTACCTTGTGGCCCATTGCCGCATCAGTGGTTTTTACATGCGTAACAATAATTTTTCCGGGCGCGGAGTAGTTTAAGAATTCTGCCAATGGCTGTATTTGCAGGCCGTCGATATTGGTAACATCAGAAGATAAGGAGTGAATGACATGCAGTGCCCCATTGCGGCGGACGATAATGCCGGCATGGGTCACATCAATAGTATTGTGGTTGATCGTGTCATTCAGGTTTTTTGAAATATAGTCGCTAAAAAACCCAAAGCCCCTCCGGAGAATGAAGTCCCCTTCTTCCAGCTGTGCCATTTCGGCTTTGCTTAGCCGTGTAACATCCTGGTTTTTGATGATCTCTTTTTGTTCCGACCGGTGGTCAAAATAAAAAAAGGCTTTATAGCTCATCAGCATAAAACAAAAAAGCACTACCAGGCTTAAAAATATTCTTTTAATGCGGTAGCGCTTTTTCATGATAACAGCAGCCATCATTGCGATGGCGTATTATTTATTTTTTGCCTTCTTTGTTCATGGTAACTTTCCAGTCGCCATCAACTTTTTTAAGGTCCATTGTTTTTTCAGCAGAATCTTCTCCTTCAGCAATAACTTTGTACTTTACTACAGCTTTGTCTTCTTTTACGTCAGATGAAATGATTTCCACTTTTACGTCTTTTTTCTTGGCTTCTGCCTTTTGCTCAGGAGTCATCATGCCGCCTGCCATGCCAATCATCTGGCCTGTAGTCTCATCACAGTATTTCTTAGCTTCGTCAAAGTCTCCTTTTGTTGTGCTCTCAATAAAACTCTTCGCTACACCTTCAGGTCCGCTTTCTTTTCCGCATGATACAAATAGTGTGATCGACATGATCGCCAGCATTGCAAATAATTTTCTCATAATATAGGTTGTTAAATTTTTGTAAAAATATACTTTTCAGGTAAAAAAAATAACCAAAAACATATTATTTATTAACATTTATTAATGCAGCCGCAATTTTCGACTTTTGTACGATTTCTTCTACAGGCGTACCGATAACATCGCTTACCAATGCCACACCCATCCGGCGGTAAGGGCGGGAGGTAGGTTTTCCGAACAGCCTGAAGTCGGTTTTAGGAAGTGCCGCTATTTTTTCTATTCCTGAAAAGGTAGGGTTGTCGCTATTTCCGGATGCCAGTATCACGGCGCTTGCACCGGCTTTTTCAAGCGTTACTTCGGCAATAGAGAGGCTGAGTATGGCACGAAGGTGCAGTTCGAACTCATTGAAATTCTGCGTCCCTGCAAGTGTCACCATACCGGTATCGTGTGGCCGGGGCGAAAGTTCCGAGAAATACACACCCTCATCGGCCAGGAAGAATTCCACGCCGAAAAGCCCTGCACCACCCAATGCTTCGGTTACTTTTCGCGCCATATCCTGTGCTTCGGCCATAGCGGCATCTGTTACATTGGCGGGCTGCCAGCTTTCCTGGTAGTCGCCGCGTTCCTGCCTGTGCCCTATAGGAGGGCAAAAGAGGGTAGGGCCGTTATTTTGGGTCACAGTGAGCAGCGTTATCTCCGAATTGAAATTCACAAAAGCTTCCACGATCACTTCCACCACATCGCCGCGCGAGCCTTCCACGGCATACTTCCATGCTTTTTCAATGTCGGCTTCCGTTTTTATAGTGCTTTGTCCCTTGCCGGAAGATGACATTAGCGGCTTCACCACACACGGGATGCCCACTTCGGCAACAGCTTTTTGCAACTCTTCCGCTGATGTGGCGTATCGGTAGTTGGCTGTACGCAGGCTAAGGTCTTTCGTAGCCAGGTCGCGGATGGCCTTGCGGTTCATGGTGAAGTTGGCCGCTTTAGCCGATGGTACTACCGTAATGCCCTGTTTTTCGTAATCGTAAAAGCGTTCGGTGCGTATGGCTTCGATTTCGGGGACAATAAAGTCAGGCTTATGCTTGGCAACTATCGCATCAAGGGCAGCTCCGTCTAACATATTAATGACTTCAAAACCGTGGGCTACCTGCATGGCGGGTGCATTTTCATAGCTGTCAACCGCTATAACCTTCTGGCCGATGCGTTGTGCGGCTATAACAAATTCTTTGCCCAGTTCCCCCGAGCCTAATAGTAATATTTTCTTTTGCATTGTGTTGTTGTGGTTAGTGTTAGTAATGACCTCTCAATTGTATTACATAAATAGTACT